>NZ_JAANIH010000009.1 GCF_014529705.1 Bradyrhizobium campsiandrae | reverse complement strand
TGGGCGTTCTTCGCTTACGGCGACGATTTGGAGGTCCAGCGGGTCTGGGCTCGCGAGCAAGGCATGAACGCGCGCGCCACCGCTGCCGAAATCCTCAAGGCCCAGATCGAGCATCATCGCACCGAGGTGTTCTACAATCAGGACACGACCGGCTGGTCGTCCGATTTCATCAAGAATCTGCCCGGATGCGTGAAGCACACGATCGCTTGGCACGCGGCGCCGCTGCTCAACGTGCGTTTCTCCGACTACGATCTCGTCGTCTGCAATTTCCCCTCGGTGCTCGCCTCGATCGCGGCGCGGGGCGCGCGAACCGATTATTTCTTTCCCGGCTATGATCGCGAGCTCGATCCCTACGCCGCCCGTCAGGACCGTCCCATCGACGTGCTGTTCGTCGGCGGGTATTCGCGCCATCACCGCCAGCGCGCCGCCGTGCTCGAGCAGGTCGCAGCCCTCGCAAGCTCGCACAACGTCGTGTACCACCTCGACAGGTCTCGGCTGTGCCGCCTCGCCGAATCCCCGATCGGCAGGCTGCTGCCGTTGGCCGATCACCGCAGGCCCGAGCGGATCCGGTCGATCGCACAAACGGCGGTCTTTGGACGCGACTATTACGACGTGCTGGGCGCGGCCAAGATCGTGCTCAACGGGGCCATCGACATGTCCGGCGAGGATCGCGGCAATATGCGCTGTTTCGAGGCGATGGGTGCGGCGTCGCTTCTCCTGTCGGATGATGGTAACTATCCGGAGGGGATGGTCGACGGGGAAACGCTCGTGACGTACAGCTCGCCCGACGACGCAGCAAGGCAGATTCGCAGGCTGCTCGACGATCCGATGCGGCGGGCGCAGATTGCGCGTGCCGGTCATGACATGTTGACGACCCGCTATTCCAAGGAGGTGCAATGGAAGCGCTTTGAGGCGCTCCTTGCATCGCTCTAGGAAGCCTCCATGACAGACAGTTTCATCCCGATTTCAAAGCCAACGATCGGCCCGCGCGAGAGAGAGCTCGTTCTGGCGGCGCTGGATTCCGGCTGGGTCTCCTCGATCGGCGCCTACATCGACCAGTTCGAGGCTGAGTTCGCCAGGTACTGCGGAACCCGCTACGCGCTGGCCGTCAGCAACGGCACGACCGGGCTGCATCTTGCGCTGGAAGCGCTTGGCCTGAAGCCGGGCGATGAGGTCATCGTGCCCGACCTCACCTTCGTCGCCACTGCGAATGCGGTCGCCTATACCGGGGCGACGCCGGTGCTGGCCGATATCGATCCCGATCATCTCTGCCTCGATCCGGCCGCCGTGCGCGCCCTGATCACGCCGCGCACCAAGGCGATCATGCCGGTGCATCTCTATGGCCACCCCGCCGACATGGATGCCTTGAACGAGATCGCGAACGCCCACGGCATTGCCGTGATCGAGGACGCGGCCGAGGCTCATGGTGCCGAATACAAGGGGCGTCGCGTCGGCGGCCTCGGCAAGTGCGGCGTATTCAGCTTCTACGGCAACAAGGTGATCACGACCGGCGAGGGCGGCATGATCACCACCAACGACGAAGCGTTGTGGCAGCGGGCCAAGCGTCTGCGCGATCACGCGATGAGCCCGATGCGGCGCTACTTCCACGAAGACCGGGGCTTCAACTACCGGATCACCAATTTGCAGGCCGCGCTCGGCGTCGCCCAGCTCGAGCGGATCGACGAATTCCTCAACCGTCGTGCCGAGATCATGGACTGGTACCGGCAAGTCATCCCGGTGGCCGATGGCATCCGGCTAAATCGGGTGAAGAACTGGGCGAAGAGCGCCTATTGGATGGTCTGCCTCGAGGTCGACGCCTTCGATGTCACGCGCCGCGAGGAGTTCATGCAACTGTTGAAGGCCCGCGGCATCGATTCCCGGCCCTATTTCTGCGCGATGTCGACGATGCCGATGTACCGGCAGGCGACGCCGCCCGTGGCTGGCCGCAAGGCGGACACCGGGTTGAACCTTCCGTCCTATTTCGAGATGACGAAGGCGGATGTCCAGCGTATCGGCAGCGAAGTCAACGGCATCCTGAAATCGATGAGCCTGATGTGAGCGCCAGGCTCGGTGTCGTCGCGCTTTCGGGCCCGAACAATGGCGGGACCTACCAGTACACGCTCGCGATGCTTCACGGCCTCCGGCACGTGGCCGGATTCGACATCACGCTCTATGGCGACTCCTCCAATCCGGACTTCGCCGAGCTCGGCTATCCGATAGTGCCGTTCGCGGAGACGCGGCGGCAGCAGGTCACGGCGCTGGCGGCGCGCCGGCTGCATCTTGCACTGCCCGATCCTTTTGCCGCCGAGGATCTGCTGCTCGCTCCGATCTATTCGCTGGCGCTGCTGCACACGTCGAAGCCGTTCGCCTTCACGCTGCACGATCTGCAGGAGAACTATTACCCGCAGAACTTTTCTAGATGGCAGCGGATCTGGCGGCACGAGACCTATGCCGCGCTGCTCGGCCGCGCCCGGCGCGTGATCTGCGAATCGCGCCACGTGAAGGCCGATATCGCCAATTCGTTCGGCGTCGCTGGCGAGCGGATCAAGGTCATCCCCGCGCCGCCGCAGCGCCAGTTCCTGACGCGGCAACCGGACGCCGAACTCGAGGCCGTGCGGCAGCGGCTGCAATTGCCCCAGCGCTTCCTGTTCTATCCGGCGCAATTCTGGGTCCATAAGAACCATCTGCGTCTCGTCGAGGCCTTCGGCGAGGTTTTGAAGCAGGCGCCCGACCTCAAGCTGGTGCTGACGGGCAAGCAGCGCGACGAATATCGCAACGTGATGGACGCAGTGAACCGGCTTGGTCTGGGCGCGAACGTCGTGCATGTCGGCTTCGTCGAGCGCGACGAACTCCAGGCCATCTACCGGCTTGCCACCGCGCTGGTGATGCCGTCGCTGTTCGAAAGCATCAGCATCCCCGTCTATGAGGCGTTTCTCGCCGGCACACCGGTGATCGCCTCCGATATCCACGCCATTCCCGAGCAGGTCGGCGATGCCGGACTGTTGTTCGATCCGACGTCCGTGGCCTCGATCGCGCACGCGATCCTGAAGGTCGTTCAGAACGGCGATCTGGCGAAGGACCTTGTCGCGAAGGCGCGCGAGCGCATGCAGCAGATGACACCGGAGCATTACGGCGAACAATTGCAGGATCTGCTCGACGAAATGCGGGACTAAGCATGATCCGGAAAAGTGCGACGCGGTTTTCCGAAAAGATCATGCTCGAACAATAACCTGGAGCGCGATGAGATCAGGATGAATGCCTGATGCCTATGCCGGCCGGCTCTTCGCCGGCCGCGAAACATAGCAGCGCTGATAGACCAGAGCCTCCGGCAGGTACGGGACGAGGGCGTCTGCGAAAGGAAGACGGGTCATGGCCGCAGCGGCCGCGCCCCCGATCCCGGCCTTCCAATAGGCATTCAGATTGCGCCATTCGAGCACCGAGAAGCCGTGCCTTGCCAGCATCTGCACGATGCCGGAATGCGTGTAGTACGTCCGGTGCTCATTCGCGCCGATGATCGGTGCGGAGAGAATGAAGATACCGTCGTGCTCGCGCGCCAGCCTCTGAAGGAACGCGTCCTGCTCGGCCGCCGAGAGATAATAGAGGCACTCCACCGCAGCAATGACGTCATAGCCTCGGAGGCCGACGGTCAGGAAGTCAGACACCTCGAAATGGGCATGCGGCAGCCCGAGGGCCTGCGCCCGTGAAACCGCGACGCTGCTGATGTCGATTCCCGTCACGCTTCGCGCCTTGGCAAAGATCGTCGCGGTGAGGTGGCCCTCGCCACAGCCGAGTTCGAGCACCGAGTGGCCGTCCACATGGGGACCGATGATCTCGCCGAGGGCGCGGTCGCGGCGGCTGGCGTGCTTGAGGCCCCAGGGGTCCTTGGTGCCATAATGGGCATCGAAATCACTTGAGGTCCGCATCGGGATCTTCCATATCCCGCGCGGCCAGGTGCCAGAGCGGGAAAATGTTGGCCGTTCCGTACGTCGGCAGCATCGTCAGGAGAGTCGCGAACGTTGCGCGAGTAAACTCAGAGCGTCTTCAGGTGTATCACGATGATCGGGCGGCCTTGGAGAGCGTATCAACAATCATATGCATCGCCTCCGCTTCGAGATAGGGATGCATCGGAAGGCTGAGCACCTGCTGCCCAAGGCGCTCCGAAGTTTCCAGTCCGCCTACGACACGGCACAGCGATTGATAGGCCGGTTGCTTGTGCACGGGGATCGGATAGTGAATTGCCGTTGGCACCCCAGCGTCCTTCAGCGCAGCGACGACAGTGTCGCGCTTGTCTGTCTTCACGGTAAACTGGGCCCAGACGCAGGTCCGATCATTGCGAACGGCCGGAGCTTGAATGCCGGGGATCTCCGCGACCATGTCGCGGTAGGTTCGTCCGATACGGATCCGCTCCGCGATTTCCCAATCGAAGATATCAAGCTTCGCCAGGATCACCGCGCACTGCAGTGTGTCCATGCGACCGCCCACGCCAATACGCGTGTGATAGTATCGCCGCTCCTGGCCATGGGTTCGTATCTCCCTCATGGCCTTCGCAAGTGCGTCGTCAGAGACGAAGATCGCGCCTCCATCACCAAAGCAACCGAGTGGTTTGCTCGGAAAGAAGCTGGTGCAGCCGATCGAGGATACGTTGCAGCTTTTGCGTGAGCGGTACTCGGCACCGAAGCTTTGGGCAGCGTCCTCGATCACGGCAATGCCGTGCTTCGCGCCGATCGCGTTGATCTCGTCCATGTCAGCGGTTGCACCGTAGAGTGATACGGGCATGATCGCCTTTGTGCGCGAGGTGATCGCGCTTTCAATCAATTCCGCATTGAGATTGCAGGTGTCCGGCTCGACATCGACGAGCACGGGAGTAGCCCCCAGCAGAACGATAACCTCCGCCGTCGCCACGAACGTAAAGGGCGTGGTGATGACTTCGTCGCCGGGGCCTACACCCAGTGCCATCAGGGCAATGAGAAGCGCTTCGGTGCCGGAAGCCACGCTGATGCAATGCTTCGCGCCAGTGTAGGCCGCGAGCCGCTGCTCCATCTCGGCGACTTCAGGGCCCATGATGAACTGGCCGTGATCGAGCACTCTTTGCATGCGCGCGTCAATTGCCCCTCGAATTGATCGCAGCTGCGCCTTCAAATCGATAAAGTCCATGGGCATAAATGGCTTCCTTCCGAAGTGAGATCACGAGCAGCGGCCTTGACGGCAAGGGCTTGTGCCGGACGTGGTCGCGAGCATCGCGCCAATTCCGCTTTACCGGACTTGGGGCAGTCTTAACAAGGTCCAGTCGAGGCGGAAAATCGTCCTGGCTTGATCCTGCTGGCCTTGGCGTGCCACTGCTTCAAGCTGGGCAGCGCGGCCGTTGTGATCCGCAGTCACCGCGCCGACAAAGGTGACTTCAAACCTTTGCGGCGATAGCAGGCGGCGGCGATATACCGGTTTGGCCGATCGGGATCGGGCGGCCGTGTCGCGCGATGCGAGCAGACGAAAAGCCGATCAAGAAGAGCCGGTATCGATCAGCGAGACAGCCGCTTCAGCTCAGCGCGCGCCTTCTCGGCCAGCGGGTCGTCACCATGGCGCGCGATGAACAGCTCGAACGCCTCCGCCGTCCCCTTCTGACGAGCCAGCTCGAATTCCTCGGCGACCGCGACCGCGGGGTCGCGGGCCGGGGGAACCGACGGCGCGCGCCGTCCCTCGTCGCCGTTCTCGGCATTGGCTCTTCCGACCATGACGGGCACTCCTCCGAGGGGCAGATGGTCCGGACCCGAAAGCGCCATCACGGCGCCGACGAGGCCTATAGAGGTCAGGTGGAGTTTCATATGTTCCCTAGCAAATCACGGCGGACAATCGGAACCGGCATCGCCATACCGGCCCGTATGACTACTGGATTTGATGCTTAACACGAGGTTGCGGCCGAACTTGACGCGCGTTGCCCATTTTAAACCAAACGTATATTTCTCTAGTTAGAATCAACTGTCGGCACCTCCAAGCGAACGGGGCCTGCTCTCGGAGATTCTCGTGGCCATTGCTGTCAACGTCAGCGCAACCAACAACGCAGAGATAGACGGCCTGCTGGCGGGCAGCAAATGGTCGGGTACGATCAGCTATAGCTTCCCCGCGCTGTCCAGCTCCTATTCCAATCCCTATTCCGGCGGCGACGGCGAACCCACCACATCGGGCTTTGCGGCTGCGCCGGTCCAGATGCAGGCGGCAATCAACTACGCCATCGCGCTGATTCAGGGCTACACCAGCGCCAGCATCGTCTACAACGGCACCGCCAGCGCCGACATCATGATCGCGCAGTCGCCGGCGGCCAATCCGACGTCCTACGCTTATTACCCCGGCAATTACGCCGCCGGCGGCGACGTCTGGTTCGGCACGCAGTACGACTACACGCAGGCGAAGCTCGGCAATTACTACTTCACGACCGCGCTGCACGAGCTCGGCCATGCGCTGGGCCTCAAGCACAGCCAGGAAACCGGCGGCGTCGCCAATGTGGCGGTGCCGACCGCGCATGACGACAGCGAATACACCGTCATGAGCTATCGCAGCTATGTCGGTGGTCCCCTGACCGGCTACACCAACGAACAGTACGGATATCCTGAGACCTATATGGCCAACGATATCCTCGCGCTGCAGACGCTGTATGGCGCGAACTACAATACGCAGAGCGGCAGCACCGTCTATACCTGGAGCCCGACCACGGGACAGGAGTTCATCAACGGCGTCGGACAGCTTGCGGACGGTGGCGGCATCGGCGGCTCGGCCAACCGCATCTACGAGACGGTCTGGGACGGTGGCGGCGTCGACACCTACGACCTCTCGAACTATACGACAAATCTCAGCATCAATCTCAATCCCGGCGCCTCGTCGGTATTCTCCACCACGCAGTTGGCCTATCTCGGCAACGGCCATTACGCGTCCGGCAACGTCTACAACGCCTATCTCTACAATGGCGACGCGCGTTCCTACATCGACAATGCCACCGGCGGCTCCGGCAACGACACCATCATCGGCAACGCCATCGCCAACGTTCTGAAGGGCGGCGCAGGCAACGACACCATCACCGGCGGTGGCGGCAACGACACCATCGACGGCGGCCCCGGTACGGACACGGCGGTGTATTCAGGGAATCGGGCGAATTACCTCATCTCGTACAATGGGAGCACGCAAACCTTCACCATTGCAGATCAACGCGCGGGATCGCCCGACGGCACCGACACCGTCATCGGTGTCGAGAACTTCCAGTTCGCTGACGGCGTTGTTCAAAGCAGCATGCTGATGGGGCCGATCGTGACGGCTGCGGATTTTGCCGCATCGCACAACCAGAACATCGCAGCTTCGGCCCTGTTCACGGTGAGCGATCCGAGCGGCAACCCGATTACGGAATATCACTTCTGGGACTCGACCTCCGATCCAAGCAGTGGCCATTTTGTGGTCGGCGGCGTCGCGCAGGGGGCAAACCAGACCATCGGCGTGCTGGCATCGCAGCTCGCCAGCACGACGTTCCAGTCCGGGTCGGGGTCAGACGATCTCTGGGTGCAGGCCTTCGATGGTACGGCCTGGAGCGCCTGGAAAGAGTTTCATGTCAGTGCGCCGGTGGAACAGGCGCCAGTCGTGAGTACGCCGGACTACAACGCGACGCACAACCAGAACATTGCAGCGTCATACCTGTTCACGGTGAGCGATGCGGAAAACGATTCGATCTCGGCGTATCACTTCTGGGACTCGACCCCCGATCCGAGTAGCGGCCATTTTGTGGTCGGCGGCGTCGCGCAAGGCGCAAACCAGACCATCAATGTCCTGGCATCGCAGCTCGCCAGCACGACCTTCCAGTCCGGGTCGGGGTCAGACGATCTCTGGGTGCAGGCCTTCGACGGTACGGCTTGGGGCGCCTGGAAAGAGTTTCATGTCAACGCACCCGTCGACCAGGCGCCCGTCGCGAGCGCGTCCGATACCACGGCGACGCACAACCAGAATATCGCGGCGTCATCCCTGTTTACGGTGAACGATGCGGAAAACGATCCGATCACCGCCTATCGTTTCTGGGACTCGACCTCCGACCAGAGCAGCGGCCATTTCGTGGTCGGCGGCGTCGCGCAGGGAACCAACCAGAATATCGACGTTCTGGCATCGCAGCTCGCCAGCACGACGTTCCAGTCCGGGTCGGGGTCAGACGATCTCTGGGTGCAGGCCTTCGACGGTACGTTTTGGGGCGCCTGGAAAGAGTTTCGTGTCAACGCGCCCGTAGACCAGGCGCCCGTTGCGAGCGCGTCCGATACCACGGCGACGCATAACCAGAACATCGCGGCGTCATCCCTGTTCACGGTGAGCGATGCGGAGGGCGATCCGATCACCGCCTATCATTTCTGGGACTCGACCCCCGACTCGAGCAGCGGCCATTTCGTGGTCGGTGGCGTTGCGCAGGGAACCAACCAGAACATCAATGTCTCGGCATCGCAGCTCGCCAGCACGACCTTCCAGTCGGGATCTGGATCGGACGATCTCTGGGTGCAGGCCTTCGACGGGACGGCTTGGGGCGCCTGGAAAGAGTTTCATGTCAACGGGCCCACAGACCAGGCGCCAATCGTGAGTGCCTCGGACTATAGCGCGACGCACAACCAGAGCATCGCGGCGTCGTCGCTGTTTACGGTGAGCGATGCGGAGGGCGATCCGATCACGGCCTATCGTTTCTGGGACTCGACCTCTGATCCGAGTAGTGGCCATTTCGTGGTCGGTGGGGTCGCGCAAGGAACCAATCAGAATATCGAGGTCGTGGCATCGCAACTCCCCAGCACGACGTTCCAGTCAGGTTCGGTTGCAGACGATCTCTGGGTGCAGGCCTTTGACGGGACGGCTTGGGGCGCCTGGAAAGAGTTTCACGTGCTGGTTTGATCTCCGGACCTGTCCGGGTGCCTGTTTTGAAGACTTGGGCGTTGGGCCGAAGCGGGACTCTACCGAACGGCAGACAGCAGGTTGACGTTCATTCCATGAACAGGCTAAGGTGCGGTCACCTTCGCTCAGGTGCCGATTCAGCGGAATCGACGGGTTTGGTCGTTCGATTCGTTGCGGCCTGGCCCCGGCGCTCGGCCGGCGAATATCAACATAGGTGAGTGCGTGTGTGGGATATTCGGCCTTCTTTGCAAGACCGGACCGGTTGATGCGACGGAGGTGGAGCGGCTCACCGATCTTGTCGCCCATCGCGGGCCCGATGGACGGGGCGTAAGGGTCAGCGGCAATGTCGGGTTGGGACATCGACGACTGGCCATCATCGATCTGACCGACGACGGCGCGCAGCCAATGCGCGACAGGCGCCTCCCAGTCTGGATTACCTATAACGGCGAAATCTACAATTACCTCGAGCTTCGCGCGGAGCTCGAGGCGCTTGGACACGTCTTCCACACCGCGTCGGACACCGAGGTGTTGCTGGCGGCCTACATACAATGGGGCGAAGGATGTCTCGATCGCTTCAACGGCATGTGGTCATTTGCGATTCACGATGAGCGCGACAACACGCTATTCTGTGCCCGTGACCGCTTCGGCGTCAAACCCTTCTATTATGCCGATACCGCAACGCGCTTCGCGTTCGGCTCGGAGATTCGCCAGCTTCTTCCCTTCGTCGATCGCGCCGTGGCCGATGACGATCTGGTTCGCGATTTTCTTGTTTGCGGTCTGACTGATCATACCAACCGGACCTTCTTCAAGGGCATTGAAAAGCTGCCTGCCGGACATTGGATGCGTGTCGATGTGGCAACGGGCAGGATCCGGATAGAGCGATACTATTCCCTTGCAGCCCGTGGGGGCGAGACCAACGAAGACGACGTGGCGCGGTCGCTTCGTGACCTGCTCGACGATGCCACGCGGCTTCGCCTCCGTTCCGACGTCCGGGTCGGAACCTGCCTCTCCGGCGGACTGGACAGTTCAAGCGTCGCGACGTTGGCCGCAAGGCGTTACGCCTCGGCTTCCAATGAGCGCTTCTTCGCCATCACGGCAGTGAGCGAGCAGGCGTCCAATAATGAGGAAGCCTATGCGGCGCAGATTGCCGCAAAGTCCGGGCTGAACTGGTTGCGCACCAAGCCGAGCTATCAGGATTTCGCGTCGGCCGCGACGACATTGCTGGAAGTCCAGGAAGAGCCGTTCGCAGGTCCCTCCATCATGATGCAATATGAGGTGATGAAGACCGCGCGATCGAATGGCGTGATCGTGCTGCTCGATGGCCAGGGAGGCGATGAAACACTTTTGGGCTACCATCGCTACTATGCCGCATGGCTGCTCGATCATTTTCATCGCGCGGGCCTGCGTGGATTTTTTTCCGCCTTCAGGGGCGCCATGCAGGCAGGTGTTCCGCCAAGGCGATTGCTGATGTATCTGTTCGGCGCCAACTCGGCGGGGCTGCGTGCGGCGTTCTACCGCTGGCGCTATACCTTCCTCAAGGACCCCAGCCTGCCGGAATCTCTCCGCCGCTTTGCGCGCCAGACCAGGGACGCTCGCCAAATGCAGGTGCTGGAGATCACCGAAACCAACCTGCCGATGTTGCTGCGGTTCGAAGACAAGAATTCGATGCGATTTGGCGTCGAAACCCGGCTGCCGTTTCTCGACTATCGCTTTGTGGAATTTTCCCTGAATTTGCCGACGCGGCTGAAATTGAACAAGGGGTGGGCAAAGTGGCCGCTGCGCGTTGCCATGGAGGACCTTCTGCCCGCCAGCATTAGCTGGCGAAAGGACAAGATCGGCTTTGCCGCCCCCGACCAGCTATGGTTGAATCGTCATTCGCCAGCGATGTTCGACAAGGTGATCAATAGCGCGCTGCTCGCGCGTTATGTCGACATGGCTGCAGTGAAGAGGAGGTTTCACCGGTTCGACCTCGGCATGCGCTGGCGCCTCTATTGCGTCGCGCTGTGGGGAGAATGTTTCGGGGTCGAAGCTTCATGAAGATCTGCATGCTGTCGAGCGTTCATCCGGCCGACGACATTCGCATCGTCGAAAAGGAGGCGCGAAGCCTTTCCGAGTCGGGGCACACCGTAACGGTCGTGGCGCGACCGCCGCGCCCCGGTGATGCAGGACGGGTTGAATTTCGATTGGTTGAGCTGCCAGCAGTCCCGCGATGGAAACGACCCTGGGTCATGGGACGGGCGGCACAGGCGCTTGCGCGCTCCACCAGGGCGGATGTCGTGCAGTTTCACGATCCCGAGCTGATTCCGTGGGCGCTCAGGCTCAGGCGTCCGGGGTGCAAGGTGATTTATGACGTCCACGAGGACGTGCCGGCGGACATTTGCTCCAAGAAGTGGATTCCTCGATGGATGCGGCCTGCGGTGGCTGCCGCCATGGAACTGGTGGAGCGGAGCACGGCGCGTCGCTTCGATGCGGTCGTCGCCGCGACCCCCGATATCGCCGAGCGTTTTCGCGGCTATGGAGCGGCCGTGACGCTGGTACGAAACAGCGTGCGGCTCGACGAGTTCATTGAGCCGACGGTCGCGACGAAGCGGCGTCGACAGGCTGTCTATGTGGGGCGAACAAGCTTTGATCGCGGGCTGATCGAGATGGTGGAGGCATGTGCAGCGGCGCAACTGCCGCTCGTGCTCGCTGGCGCCATCGGCACCGAAGAAGAAGAGTGGCTCAACAAATCGACGGCCGACGTCAATTATAGGGGGCGACTTGGACGCAGAGACGTTGCCGCGCTGTTGAACGAGAGTTTGGTGGGACTCAACCTGTTGCTGCCCGAACCCAACTACCTGCACTCGCTTCCAACCAAGCTGTTCGAGTACATGGCCGCCGGCCTGCCTGTCATCACGAGCGATCTGCCGCGATCCAAGGCGATCGTTGAAGCCGCCAAGTGCGGCTTTGTGGTGTCGCTTGCAGACCCTGCGGGGCTGCGGGACAAGCTGAGAGAGCTCGCGAACGAGCCCCAGCGGGCGATCGAACTGGGGCTGGCGGGACGGGCGGCGGTCGAGCGCGACTACAACTGGCGGGACGATGCGGCTGAGCTCAACAGGCTGTACGACGAAATCTCCTGGACGCGAAACGCCGCATGAACATCTGGCTGGTGCATCCGTTTGCGGGCGGACCGGGTTTGGGCCGTCACTGGCGGCCGTTCTGGCTTGCCGACGCGTGGGGCAAGATGGGACACCGGGTGGTGGTGGTAAGCGCCGGCTTCCATCATTTGCACAGAGAGCCCCGGACTCCGGGCCCCCATCATATCGAAGGTGTGGATTTCTGGTTTCTCGACACGCCGCGCTACAGCAAAGGCAGCCTCGGTCGTTTATGGAACAACCTGAGTTTCGGGCTGCGACTTAAATCGAAATCGGGCGCGATCGCCAAGCAGTTCGGGGCGCCGGATATCTTGATCGCTTCGAGCCCGCACTTGTTTTTTGTCGCGGCTGCGCGCGACATCGCACGGCGGTTGGGTGCCAAGTTCTGGGTCGAGATTCGCGATCTCTGGCCGGAGAGCATAGTGGCGCTCGGGATGACTCCGGCGTGGCACCCGCTCATGAAACTGCTCGGGTGGAAAGAGCGCTCAGCCTATCGTTCTGCAGATCGTGTCATCTGCTTGTTGGCTGGCGCCGAAGCCTACATGCGCTCGCGCGGCCTGCCGGCCGGACGCTTTTCGTGGATTCCCAATGGCGTTTCGGAGGGCGAAATTCAACGCGCGCTGACGATCGGTCAGCTGGATCATCCGCTGATCGCTCGCATCAAGGACCTGAAGCAAGAGGGGGCACGCGTTATCCTTTACGCTGGAGGCATGGGTCCTCCCAATGCGATGGAGGTCATCATCGATGCGGCGGCTCAGCTCGGTCAGTCGAACCCCGAAATCCGATTTGTTCTGATCGGCTCGGGCACGTCACGGGACGAACTGGCGCGCCGGGCGGCCGGCTTCAGGAATGTGGAATTCAAGGATGAGGTCGACCGCTCGATTGTGCACGGCATGCTCAATGCTTCCGATTGTGCGGTGGTATCGTTCCACAAGAATGCACTCTATGATCATGGCATCAGCCCGAACAAATTGTTCGACTACTGCCTCTTTGCGCCACGCATCGTCATCGCGTGCGAGGAAAAGGCGCTTGCCGGGCTCGAAGATCTGGTAACTGTGCGGTGCGCGCCGGATGATCCTGCTGCACTCGCGTCGTCGCTGGTGTCCGCGCTCAAAGAGCAGGAGCGCCCACCAGGCGATCGGATCGCGATTGCGAGGTCCTACAGTTATTCGAGGCTGGCAGTCCGCTATCTCGGTCATGAAAATGACTCCGGCGCGGCCGCTGCAGAGAGCGAGGACGGTCGGTCGGCGCAGTCGCCCGCAAAACACAACGCGAAGCAAAGACAATGACGACCGTGGCGAGCAAGCCGACTCGTTGTTGAGATTGCATCCGGGGCTTCCCTGGAATAGTTGTCAGCCGCTGCAGCGTTTCAAGGCTGCGTCGTCAGTTTCGTTCGCAAATGAGCGAGAGGAAGTCGGCATTCCATGCAAGAGCCGCGCCGCGTCTTGGCTGCTCGCGCTTCTTGGTTCGCGAAGTAGGGGAACCTTATGGTCGGCTCTCGACCAACTCGAGTGCTTGTCGCTTATTCTTTAGCTGCCACTCATGTATCTGCGACGCTCGACTATTTGTTGAGCATCTCGAATTTCACCTCGTTCGAGGTTCGCTATGTGCACGTTACCCATGGAGCCAGGATAGACTTCGATCTCAACGAATTCGACGTCCTCTTTCACAGCTATTGCGCGCGACTTTGCTTTGAAGGCTACGTCAGCGAAAGCTACGAGGCTGCGGTTATGAGCTTTCGCGGGCTCAAGCTCCTCGCCGTCCAGGACGAGTACGACAACACCGCAACGCTCCATGCGGCAATTCGGCGTTTGGGTTTTCATGTGCTGCTCTCGTGCATTCAGCCCGAGTTTCTGCCCCTGGTTCATCCGAGATCGGAGCTGCCGGGCGTCGCCATATTCCAAGTGCTCACCGGATATGTGCCGGAGCGGCTCCTGCAACGCTCCATCAATGCGAAACCCTTGTCTGAGCGAAGCACCTTGGTTGCCTACAGGGGACGCAACATCGGTGCAAAGTACGGCCGACTAGGTTTCGAAAAGTATGAAGTCGGCCGCAGGATGATTGAGGAGTGCGAGCGGGCAGGGATCAAGCACGATATCGCAATGGATGAAGCAAGTCGGATATATGGCGATATGTGGTTCGAGTTCGTGGGCTCATGTCGGACGATGCTTGGATCCGAGAGCGGCTCAAATGCTTTCGATTTTGACGGCAAGCTTTCTGCGCTGATTGAACGATTTGCTGCGGACAATGGACGGACGCCGGATTACCTCGAGCTGAAAGATGTGATCGAGCCTATCGAGTCGCGGTTCGATGTCGGTCAGATCTCGCCCAGAGTTTTTGAGTGCGCCTTGATGCGAACCCCAATGATATTGTTCCGGGGAAGCTATTCGAACGCAATCGAGCCGGACGTGCATTACATCGCGCTCGAGAGAGACTTCTCCAATGCGCAGGACATTTTGTCCAGGCTCGACGACATCGTCTATCTGCAAGGGTTTGCAGACCGCGCGTACGACAAGCTCGTTCGCTCCGGGGACTATGGCTATTCAAAATTCGGAAAAAGGCTGCAGGACATTATCGAACAGCAATTTCCAATCTGGATCGATCGGGCTTGGGTCGAGCTTCGGGATGAGGTGGACCGAACTTGGTCGTCATCGGACGGTAGCTGCTCGAGCGACAAGGCTAGCCTCGACGAGTCAGAGCAACATACAGAGCTCCCATTGTCTTCGAGAGACGAATTCCACTTGAGACTTGCGAGAACGGGCTATCTGGGCCGTCAGCGGCTGGGGCGAAGATTTCTCTGGGCCGCCTCTATACTGCGTCTAAGCGAAGCTCAGGTCGATTGGCTGGTCGCCAAAACATGGCGGTTGCTTCCAGTGAAAGTGAGGTATCGGATCATTCGAGCTCGAATGAACTACTGATCCGCCGGGCCTCTAGCGGCGTTGCTCGGCCCTTCAAGTCGGGCAGCAGCTGATGGATCGGGGCCTGGAACCCCAACGCCCGCGCAAAGCGCGTGCGGTCCCATTGCCGCTCCTCTACCAGCTCGGGGCCGCTGTGACCTTAAAGTCACACCGTTGATTATGCTCGGGACCAAGGTTGTTCATTGCGTGAACAAATGAGCTTGACGTTCATTCGCTGAACGGGCTAAGCAGCCTCGCGCATTTGGTGGCGGGGATGGCTGGCATTCTTCCGACGGATAACAGCGATAGCGACCGGCACGTGCTTGGTCTGCTGACGTCGCTTGAGGTGGATGGAACTCGCTCTCAGCGGCGGATCGCGGCCGAGCTCGGCATCGCGCTGGGTTTGGTCAATGCATATTTGAAACGCGCGATAAAGAAGGGGTTTGTTAAGGTCGGCCAAGCGCCCACTCGGAGATATGCGTACTATCTGACGCCCCAGGGCTTTTCAGAAAAGTCCAGGCTGACGGTTCAATTCCTGACGTCCTCGTTCTCGCTGTTCCGAAGGGCGAAAGACGAATATGGCATAATCTTTGACCGGGCTCAGGCCCTTGGCTTTCGCCGTATCGTGCTTGCTGGACAATCTGACCTGTGCGAAATCGCTCTTTTGTGTGCAGTTGACCGGCCTGTCCTCATCGCTGCCATTCTTGATCCCGATGCGACACTCGATCGATTTGTTGGTGTCAAGCTCATCTCTTCCTACGACTTGGTGGATGAGCCGTTTGATGCCGTGGTCGTCACTCATCTGACGGCCGCGAAGCAAGTGTTTGACGAAGCTGTCAGCCGCTTCGGGGAAGAGAGAGTTCTCGTGCCCGATCTGCTGGGTTTGCGTCCTAGACAACAGCAGGGAAAGGTGTGATGGAAAAAACGCGCGATTCCCGCTGGTATGTGGTGCAGACGCACGTCAATGCTGAAGCGAAGGCCGCTGCCAATCTTGGACGACAAGGCTTCTCGACGTATCTGCCGCGTTACCTGAAGCGCCGCAGCCATGCCAGGAAGGTCGAAACCGTGGCGCGTCCGCTATTCCCGCGCTATCTGTTCGTTGCGATCGATCTTGCCGCGCAGCGATGGCGCTCGATTCAGTCGACGCTCGGTGTTTCTCATCTATTGTGCGTGGGAGACAAGCCGATTCAAGTCGAAGAAGACGTCATCGCGGCGCTGCGGGCGCGCGAAGATAATGTCGGCTTCATCAGGCTTGCAAAGCGACCGGACTTCTCTCCGGGCGACCAGGTGCGGATTGTCCAAGGCGCGTTCGTCGACAGTCTTGCGCTCGTGGACGATGTAAGCGATCACCATCGTGTTGCCGTTCTTTTGAACCTGATGGGCCGTAAAGTGCGCGTGTTTGTCGGGGCGGAACTCATAGCTGCGGCTTGAGACGGCCTGCCGCCCGGCAGGCCGTATTGGAAGATTTTGGCTTCGGTGTGAATGCGATTCACCCCGAGTGCGGTAGCTTGCGTGAGGCAAGCGCTAAGTGCGAAACGAGGGTTTCATGACGACCTACGCGTTGATTGGCGCGGCCGGCTACATCGCGCCGCGGCACATGCGGGCAATGGCGGAGACGGGGGGCAAGCTGGCCGTTGCGTATGACCCCAACGATTCCGTGGGGATCATGGACAGCCACTTTCCGGATGCCGAGTTTTTCACCGAGTTCGAGCTGTTCGACCGTCACGTCGATGCGCTGCGACGAGGTGGCCGCAAGCTCGACTACATGAGCATCTGCTCGCCGAACTATCTTCACGACGCGCATTGTCGATTCGCGCTCCGTTCGGGCGTCGATGCCATCTGCGAGAAGCCGCTGGTGCTCAATCCCGGCGATATCGACGATCTGGCTGGCATCGAACGCGAGACGGGACGGCGTATCTCCACCATTCTCCAGCTGCGTTTGCATCCGGCCATCATTGCGCTGCGAGACCGCTTCGCCAACACCAACAAGCGCCACAAGGTCGAGTTGACCTACATCACCTCGCGCGGGCGCTGGTATCACACCTCCTGGAAGGGGGCGGAACACAAATCGGGTGGCGTGGCCACCAATATCGGCGTGCACTTCTTCGACATGCTCAGCTTCGTGTTCGGGCCCGCCAGCCGCAATGAGGCGCACCTGCGTGAAGCCGAGCGGGCAGCAGGCTCGCTCGAATGCGAGCGCGCCGACGTCAGCTGGTTCCTGTCGCTGGATCGCAACGATCTGCCCGAGAGCGTCAAGGGCAAGAAGACGACATATCGCTCCATCACCGTGGACGGCGAGGAGGTCGAGTTCTCCGAGGGCTTCACGGATCTGCACACGCGGAGCTACCAGGAGATCGTCGCCGGCCGTGGCTTTGGCCTCGATGAAGTTCGTCCCTCGATCGACATCGTTTCGACCTTCCGCAACGCCCCTATCGTCAGGAGCAATGGCGTTCACGCCTTCGCCCAGAGGGCGATGCACAAATGAGCGAGATGCGCGAGGATCCGCGCTTTCCCGGCGTCTTGATCCATCAGTCGAGTTATGTCGACGACGGCGCCGTGGTCGGCCGCGGCACAAAGATCTGGCACTTCTGCCACATTCTGCCGCGCACGGTGATCGGTGAGAATTGCTCGATCGGTCAGAACGTGATGATAGGACCAAACGTCGAGATCGGAAGCAATTGCAAGGTCCAGAACAACGTCTCGATCTATGATGGCGTCGAGCTGGCGGACGACGTATTTTGCGGGCCAAGCTGCGTCTTCACGAACGTCAACAATCCGCGAGCGGACGTCTCGCGCAAGGACGAGTTTCGCAGGACGCCGATCGGACGCGGCGCCAGCATCGGCGCGAATGCGACCATCGTGTGCGGACATGCGCTGGGAGAATACTGCTTCATTGGCGCCGGCGCGGTGATCACCAAGGACGTCCCCAGCTTCGCGCTGATGGCGGGAAATCCTGCGCGGAGGATCGGTTGGATGAGCAGGGCGGGCGAGCGGTTGAGCGGGGATCTCGTGTGCCCTCGATCTGGCGAGGCTTACGTCGAATCTGACGGTCGATGCTTTCTCCGAGATCCGCAATAGGCCGTGTTCCCAACGCGCCGCGCCAAACAACGCATGCCAGGTCATGGACACGATTCCGCTCTTTAAGTCGGCCCGCGAGAAGTCTGCAGGCCCGCGCCTCGACCTGCTTCTGCTTTGCGATTTTGTGGAGGGCAATGCTTCCACGATCATTGATCACGTCGCGGGGCTGGAGAAGTTCTCCAGGCATGCAATCTACATCTTCAATTCGAAAGGCGACGTGTCCGATCGACTCGATCTTGAGCGGTTCGACGGAGTGATCATTCACTACTCGCTGGTCGCCTGCATGGACACCTATATCGGTCCAAATCTGCGTGCAGCCATTCGCAAGTTCACCGGACTGAAGGCCGTCTTCATTCAAGATGAGTATCGATGGATCAACGATACGACGGATGCCCTGCGGGACCTCGGGGTCCATATTGTGTTCGGCTGCGTTCCGCAGGAGATCGTTGACGAGGTGTATTCGCCCGACCGGTTGCCGGGCGTTGTTCGCGAAACCGTGCTGACCGGCTATGTCCCGCATCAGTTGCTGCACAAGAAACTGCCTCGGTTCGAGGACCGGTCGATCGACGTCGGCTATCGAGCAAGGAAGGTGCCGGACTGGTTGGGCAGCTTCGGTCAGGAAAAGTGGATCATTGCGGAGCGGTTCAAGAAGGACGCGGAAAGCTACGGCCTCACCTGCGATATCTCCACGCGGGAGGAAGAGCGAATTTACGGTGACGGCTGGATCAAGTTCCTGGCGAACTGCAAGGCGGTCCTCGGCACGGAAAGCGGCGCGAGCGTCTTCGACTACACCGGGGAGATTCAGCGCAACGTGGAGGGGCATCTGGCCCGTTGTCCCGGAACCAGCTTCGAGACGCTGCGCGAGCTCTACTTCAAGTCGGAGGATAGCCGGACCGTTCTTGCGGTCATCTCCCCGCGCTGCTTCGAGGCGGCCGCGTTGCGGACATTGATGATCCTTTATGATGGGCATTATTCGGGCAGGCTTGAGCCGTGGCGACATTATGTGCCCCTGAGGAAGGATCATTCCAACATGGCCGAGGTCGTCGAGGTGCTGCGCGATCCTCGGCGCGCGCAAGAGATCATCGATTGCGCCTATCGTGAGGTTGCGCTCAACCCCGACAACAGCTTCGAGGCCATGGTCAGGCAGGTCGATCGCGCGATTGACCGCGCGTTTCGTCCCGATATGGCGAAGACCAAGCCGGCCTATGTCGAACGGTCTCTTCTCGTTGTGTTCGCGCGGGAGCAGCGTCTGGCGCGGAAGCTGAAGGCCCGCCAGGAGCAGATCGCGAAGGCTAAGTTCCTAGCGAGGAAGATGATCATCTTCTGCTACGTTCATTCCGCACGTCTGACGCCAGGTCCCATCCGTCGTTGGCTGAAGAAGAAGATCATTCGGTGGGACAGACTTAGTCGGCTGCTGGGTCTGAATGCGTAAGCCGCCAGCCGTGCACTCGCCCGGCGGACCGGCATCACGCCGAGGATGTGTGGAAATCAACTTGCTACCTGATTTCCTTCATATTACCGCTGTTGTACCTGTTTGGCGGGGCGCCGAGGTCGGCATGCGGAATTCGTCGGTGGCGCAGGTGTTCCTCGCGCCGACCATGATTGTTGAGGTTCTCTGACACCATGTGTGGCATCGCAGGATTCGCGTCTTTGTCCGGTCAGCCCGTTGCGAGCGGCATCGCCTCGCTCAACGCGCTGAGCAGCTTGATCGCTCACCGGGGGCCCGATGGATCGGGACGCTGGCTCGATGAAGTGGGGCGTGTCGGTCTCGTCCACCGCCGTCTGGCGATCATCGATCTGACGCCGGCGGGTGCCCAGCCCATGAAGGGGCCGAATGGAACGGTGATCTCCTATAATGGTGAGATCTACAACTTCATTGAACTCCGCAAGCAACTCTCGGATGGATGGGTGTTCGAGTCGAATTCGGACACGGAGGTCATTCTCGCTGCCTATAGCAAATGGGGTGAACGTTGCGTCGACCATCTGCGCGGCATGTTTGCCTTTGCGATCTGGGACGAGCGGAACAAGAAGCTGTTTGCAGCCCGCGATCGCTTCGGGATCAAGCCGTTCTATTATACTACGCGGCAGGGGGTCTTCTATTTCGCCTCGGAGGCCAAGGCGCTGCTGCCGTTTCTGAGCGATATCGAAACCGACGCCGACGCGCTTAGCGAATATCTTACGTTCCAATACACTATCGGCAGGAAGACCCTGTTCAAGGGCATATCGACCCTGCTCCCGGGCCACATGCTTCGGCTCGACGGCGGTGAGGTTGTCATCTCTCGCTATTGGGATGTGCAGTACGATGTCGATTTCGACCACAGTCCAAGCTACTTCGAGCGTCGCTTTGCGGAACTGCTGTCTGACTCGATGCATGTGCATCTGCGCTCGGACGTTCCGGTCGGCGGTTACGTGTCGGGCGGACTGGACTCCAGTCTCGTGGCGTTGATGGCCGCAAGGCTCGATCATCGCAGTCGCGATGCGTTTCACGGCCGCTTTCTCGAATATCCCGGCTACGACGAGAGCGGCTACGCCAAGACGGTGGCGGACTTGGCGGACATGTCGCTCCACATGGTCGACATCACCGCGAGCGATTTTCGGAACCACATCGGGGACGTGATCTACCATCTGGACTTCCCGGTCGCCGGACCGGGGTCGTTTCCGCAATACATGGTCTCCGCGCTTGCAGCGAAGAAGGTCAAGGTCGTGCTGGGCGGACAGGGGGGCGACGAGCTGCTCGGCGGCTATGCGCGCTACCTGGTCGCATATTTCGAGCAGTGCATCAAAGCGGCAATCGACGGCACTTACAAAAGCGGCCACTACGTCGTCACGATCGAGTCCATCGTGCCCAATCTCGGTTTGCTGCGCGAGTACAAGCCTTTGATCAAGGAATTCTGGCGCGATGGTCTTTTCGCGGATCTCGACCAGAGGTACTTCCGTCTCGTGGATCGTTCGACGGATATGGTCGGCGAGGTGGACTGGCATGCGCTGAACAAACAGGACGTCTTCGAGTCCTTCCGCGCCATTTTCAACAACCAAGACAATGTCCGCAAGGAAGCCTACTTCGACAAGATGACCCACTTCGACTTCAAGTGCCTGCTGCCGGCGCTGCTTCACGTCGAAGACCGCATGAGCATGGCGCATGGCCTGGAGAGCCGCGTGCCCTTGCTGGACCATCCTCTTGTGGAATTTCTCGCTTCCGTGCCCGCCGACGTGAAGTTCATGGGCGGACAGATGAAGCAGCTCATGAAGACGGCCTATAGCGACGTCCTTCCAAAGGAACTGCTGGAGCGGCGGGACAAGATGGGCTTTCCGGTGCCGCTGAAGGAGTGGTTTGACGGCGAGCTCAAGGATTTCGTTCTTGGAGTCTTCGGCGAGCAGCGCGCAAGGCATCGACCTTACTTCAATAGCGACGTCGTGCTCTCGAGTTTCGGCGTGCAGTCCCGCTTCTCCCGGAAGACGTGGGGGCTTCTCAGTCTGGAGCTCTGGCATCAGCGCTTCCACGACCGCGCGGCGGAGTTCCGCGCCATGGTCAAGGCATAAGAGCAATCGGTAACTTCTCACTTGGGATGGTGTGCATGAAGATTTTCGTAACCGGCGGAGCCGGACAGGTCGGGTCAACTGTCATCGACATGCTGTTGTCGCGCGGCGACAAGGTGGTTGCGATCGACAATTACGCGACCGGCCGGGCCGACAATCTCAACAAACACGACAACCTGACCCTGATCGAGGATACGATCGCAAACGCCGATGTGGTCAACGGACTGTTTTCCGATTTCCGGCCGGATGTCGTCGTTCACACGGCGGCGTCCTATAAGGATCCGGAAGACTGGAGCAGCGATGCACTAGTCAATGCGGTGGGGACCGCCAACGTCGCGAAGGCCTGCAAGACGTTTGGCGTATCTCGCCTCATCTACTTCCAGACGGCTCTCTGCTACGGCACGAAGCCGCTTCAGTCGCCGATCCCGCTCGATCACCCGATCAACCCGGTCAATTCGAGCTATGCAATATCGAAAACAGCCGGCGAGAACTACGTGCAGTTTTCCGGCGTCGATTGGGTGACTTTCCGCCTTGCCAACGTGATTGGGCCGCGAAACGTGTCCGGTCCGCTACCGATCTTCTACGGCCGTCTGGCCAAGGGACAGAAATGCTTCGTGACGCCGGCGCGGCGTGATTTCTGCTTTGCGGGTGACCTGGCCCGCGTTGTCGTCAAGGCCGCCGACGGCACTGGCAGCGGCACGTATCACTTCTCCTCGGGGCATGACGTGGCGATCAAGGAGCTTTACGATGCCGTCGTGCGGGCCATGAAGCTCAACGATTATCCGGAGCCGGAAGTGAAGCCCCTCGGCCCGGATGATGCGCCGTCGATCCTTCTCGATCCCGAACGCACGTTCAAGGATTTCGGCGCGGTCGAGTTCACCTCGCTTGACGAGATTGCGCGCCTGTCCGTCGAGCGGTGGCAGAGGGAGGGCGTCGTCGGTGGCTACACGCACCTGAAAGAGGCGCGTGCGGAAATCCGCACCTGATCGGAACGGCGAGATGCGCATCATCATCACTGGCGGCGCGGGGTGCCTCGGCTCGAATCTCATCGAGCATTGGCTGCCTCAGGGGCACGAAGTCCTGGTCGTTGACAACTTTGCCACCGGCAAGCGCGAGGTCGTGCCGGAGCTTCCGGGACTGACCTTGGTTGAAGGATCGGTCGCTCATCGGGATCTCGTCGCCTCGGTCTTCGCGAAATTCCGGCCCACCCACGTCGTGCACTCGGCCGCTTCCTACAAGGATCCGGCCAACTGTTGGGAGGATATCGCGACGAATGTCCAGGGCACCGCGAATGTCATCGACGCGGCGCGCGATGTCGGTGTGAAGCGAATCGTGAATTTTCAGACGGTGCTGTGTTACGGTCGGCCGGAGAGCACGCCTATCCCGGTCGACCATCCGCTGAGACCATTCACGAGCTATGGCATTTCAAAGGTCGCCGGTGAACAGTACCTGGCCATGAGCGGCCTTCCCTTCGCTTCGCTGCGTCTTGCGAACGTGACCGGACCCCGTCTCGCAATCGGTCCGATCCCGACCTTCTACAAGCGCCTGAAGGCGGGGCAGGGGTGCTTCTGCACGGACGCACAGCGAGATTTCCTCGACATGTCGGATTTTCTGGCTGCGGTGGATCTCGCGATGGCGGACTCGGCTCCGACCGGTGCCTTCAACGTCTCGAGCGGCATCGGGCACTCGATCAAGGAGATCTACGACCTCGTGCGTTCCCATTTGGGGCTGCCGGCCGATCCGGACGTGAAGGTGGTGCCGGTGGGCGACGACGATGTGCCTTCGGTCGTTCCGGATCCAAGCAGGACCCAGGCGCTTCTCGGGTGGCGCGCGCAAGTGCCGTTCGACGAGACGATCCGGCGCCTCCTTGCGTGGTATGACGCGCATGGTGTGAACGATGTCTACAGTCACCTCGCGGTACCGAAGAGCTGATCATGAAATCATTTGGTGGATCGACCATCCTCGTCGTCGGTGGAGCTGGGTTTGTCGGCTCGAATCTCGTGCGACTGCTGCTTGCGCAGGGACCGGCGCGCATCATCGTTGTCGACAATCTTCTGTCGGCCGACGCCTCGAACGTGCCCGCTGATCCCCGGATTCAGTTCGTGCCGCGGCCCATCACCGACGATACCGTGCTCGCCGAGCTGCCGGGCGACCTCGACTTCGCCTTTCATCTCGCCTGTTATCACGGCAATCAGTCGTCGATCGCCGATCCGCTCGCGGACCATGAGAACAACACGCTGACGAGCCTGAAGCTTTTCGACAGGCTGAAGGACATCCGGTCGCTGCAGAAGGTGGTGTACGCCGCGGCGGGTTGCGCGGTGGCCGAGAAAACCTTCGACGGAGCCACGGCAACGACCGAGGACGCGCCCGTCTCGCTGTTCCACGACAGTCCGTACTCGATCTCCAAATTGATCGGAGAAATGTACGGCAACTACTATTTCTCCCGTTACAAGCTGCCCTTCGTGAAAGCGCGGTTTCAGAACGTCTACGGACCCGGCGAGATCCTGGGAGCCGGTCGGTGGCGCGGCACGGTTCACACGGTTTGGCGCAACGTCACGCCGACCTTCATATGGAAGGCCCTTCATAGCGAGGCGCTGCCGGTCGAAAATGGCGGAATAGCGTCTCGCGACTTCATCTATGTCGAGGACATGGCCCGCGGGCTGATGGCCTGCGCCCTCGCAGGCGATCCCGGTGAAATCTACAATCTCGCCTCGGGCGTCGAAACCAGCATTCTCGAGCTCGCGACGCGGGTGAATTCGATCGTCGGCAACAGGACGCCAATTGCGCTCACGCCGGCGCGCGACTGGGATCGATCCGGGCAGCGTTTCGGCGATCCGGCGAAGGCACGTGAAAAGCTTGGCTTCACCGCCAGTGTCTCGCATGAGGACGGTCTCGGGCGGACCATCGCCTGGACGCGGCAAAACCGCGAACGCATCCTGGGTTGCATGCGCAATCATCTCGCGCACGTGCCCGACATCGGCAAATATTCGTAATGTCCGGCAAGATCCTCACTGTGGTCGGTGCGCGGCCGCAGTTCATCAAGGCGGCAGCCGTCAGTCGGGCGATTCGCGAGACGGATGGCTTGACGGAGGTCATGATCCACACCGGCCAGCATTTCGATCCGAACATGTCCGATCTGTTCTTCGAAGAACTGGCTATCCCGAAGCCAAAGCATCACCTGGACGTCAACGGCGGTGGTCACGGCGACATGACCGGACGGATGCTGATGGCGATCGAGCCGATCCTGCTGGCCGAAAGGCCGGACTGGGTGGTGGTGTACGGCGATACGAACTCGACCTTGGCCGGTTCGCTGACTGCGGCCAAGCTTCACATTCCGCTCGCTCATGTCGAAGCCGGGCTTCGGTCGTTCAACCGGCGCATGCCGGAGGAGATCAACCGGGTCGTGACCGACCATCTGTCGACGCTTCACCTCTGTCCGACCGCGACGGCGATCGCGAACCTCGCTGCAGAAGGTGTCGTCAAGGGCGTACATCATGTCGGTGACGTGATGTATGACGCCACGCTCTTCGCAATGGACAAGGCCGAGACCGCCTCGAACATTCTGACCGATCTTCGGCTGCAGCCGAAGCGATATGCGCTCGCGACGGTGCACCGTGCGGAGAACACCGATGATCCGCAGCAGCTTCGCGAGGTCGTGCAGTTTCTGCTCGATCACGCGCGCGACTACCCCGTCGTTCTGCCGTTGCACCCCCGTACCCGGCACGCCGCGTCGCGGATGGGCGTAAGCCTCGATGGATTGCGTGTCATTGAGCCGATCGGCTATCTCGATATGGCGAAGCTGCTGCACTACGCGGCGGAGGTCTATACCGACTCCGGGGGACTCCAGAAGGAGGCCTATTTCCACCGCGTGCCCTGTATCACCCTGCGCGATGAAACCGAGTGGACCGAGACGGTCGCAAATGGCTGGAATCGACTTTGGAAGGGGCCGGCCTACCTAGCCCGGAACGAGATCACCGATTACGGCAGCGGACGGGCGGCCATCAAGATCGCGGAACTGCTGAAGCATTAAGGCTTCACCATCTCACATCAGCGTAGACCCATCGCCACCGGCCGGTTCGCGAGGATACGCAAACACCAATCCAAGAGGTTCACGTTGGACATCAGCGGAAAGAAGTTTCTCGTCATCGGCGGAGCGGGATTGATCGGCTCGCATACAGTCGAGCAGCTCGTGAAGCACGATGTCGGCGAGATTGTCATCTACGACAATTTCGCTCGCGGTTCGCTCGAGAATATCGAACGGGTCGTAAGAGATCCGAGAGTGAAGATATTCGAGGCGGGTGGCGACATTTGCCAGTCGGACGTTCTCGATGCCGCGATGAAGGGCAAGGATGGTGTGTTCCATTTCGCGGCGCTGTGGCTGCTCCAATGCCATGAATATCCGCGGGCGGCATTCGACACGAACATTCGGGGCACCTTCAACGTGCTCGAAGCCTGCGTGGCGAACCAGGTCAAACGTCTCGTGTACTCTTCGTCGGCCTCGGTCTACGGCGACGCCGTGGAAGAGCCGATGACGGAAGACCACCCGTTCAACAACAAGAATTTCTACGGGGCGACCAAGATCGCGGGCGAAGCGATGGCGACGGCGTTTTGCCATCGATATGGCCTGTCGGCCGTCGGCTTGCGCTACATGAACGTCTACGGGCCGCGTCAGGACTATCAGGGCGCCTATATCGCGGTCATCATGAAGATGCTCGATGCCATCGATCGCGGCGAAGGGCCGACGATCCTGGGTGACGGTTCGGAGGCTTTCGACTTCGTCTCGGTGCTTGATTGCGGCCGCGCGAACGTCTGCGCAATGTCGGCCGATACGTCTGCCCGCTACTATAACGTCGGGACGGGTGAACGAACCTCGCTCAAGCAGCTCGCCGAGATGCTGCTGCATCTGACGGGATCCAATCAGCCGATCCGCTACGCGCCGCGCAGCAATGCGACTTTCGTGCGCAATCGGGTCGGCTCCACGAAACGGGCGGCCAAGGAAATCGGGTTCACGGCCGAGGTTGATTTGCGCGAGGGTCTCCAGATGCTGATCGAATGGCGCGCGGGCCACCGGGCCGCTCTCGAGCGGCGGCGGGCGAAGGCGGGCGTCGAGTAGGGTTTCTAGGGTCCAGGCTCTGACGAATTCAAACATGTGTGGCGTCGCAGGCATTCTTACCCTCGATGGACGGCCGGTGGCTTCGCAGGTTCTGCGTGCGATGACCGACGCGATCGCTCATCGCGGGCCGGACGGTGAGGGGCATTGGATCGATGGTCCGATTGGTCTCGGGCACCGCCGGCTCGCGATCATCGATCTCAGTCCGGCCGGCGAGCAGCCGATGCAGACGGCGGACGGCCGGTTCGTGATCTCCTACAATGGCGAGATCTACAATTTCCGTGAGCTTCGAGCCGAACTTGAAGCACAAGGGCATCGGTTCAGGTCGCGCAGCGATACTGAGGTTCTCCTGCAAGCGATCGCTGCGTGGGGGCTGGAGGCGTTGCGGCGCTTCAACGGTATGTTCGCCTTTGCCCTGTGGGATCGGCGCGAGCGCCGGCTCACGCTGGCAAGAGACCGCTATGGCATCAAGCCCTTGTACTATTGGCTCAGCGGCGATCAGCTTCTCTTCGCCTCCGAGTCGAAAGCCTTTCATCCCGTTCCAGGCTTCCGCGCGGAGGTCGACCCCGAAGGCTTGTTGGAATATTTCACATTCCAGAATTTCTTCACGGATCGCACCTTGCAGAAGGGCGTCCGTATTCTTCCCGCGGGGTGTTATCTGAACGTGTCGCCCGCGACGGTCGCTGGGACGCAACTCAGGCCGACACGATACTGGGACTACAGTTTTCAGGAGCCGGAAACTGCGCGCCCAGAGGCTGACTATCAAGACGAGCTCGATCACCTGGTTCAGCAGGCCGTGAAGCGGCAGCTCGTGTCCGACGTGGACATCGGGGCGTATCTCTCGGGGGGAATGGACTCGGGAACGGTTACGGCCATTGCCTCAAAGTCGCTGAGCTACATCCGCACGTTCACCTGCGGTTTCGATATGAGCTCGGTGTCCGGCATGGAGCTTCAATTCGACGAGCGCCCGGCTTCGGAAAGGATGTCGTACCTGTTCCGCACCGAGCACTACGAGATGGTGCTCAAGTCGGGCGACATGGAGCGCGTTCTTCCGAAGCTGGCCTGGCATCTGGAAGAGCCGCGCGTCGGCCAGAGCTATCCGAACTACTACGTCGCGCAGCTTGCCAGCAAGTTCAACAAGGTCGTCCTTGCAGGCACTGGCGGCGACGAGATATTCGGCGGTTATCCCTGGCGTTACTACCGCGCAGTCGTCAACCAGAGCTTCGAGGAATACATCGACAAATATTACCTCTATTGGCAGCGCCTGATTCCGAACAGCATGCTGAAGCGGGTCTTCGCTCCGATCTGGAGCGAGGTGCAAGGCGTATGGACGCGCGACATTTTCAGGGACATCTTCGATCAACACGCGGACCGTCTGACCCGCCCGGAGGACTACGTCAACCACTCGCTCTATCTCGAGGCCAAGACGTTCCTGCACGGGCTGCTGACTGTCGAGGACAAGCTGTCCATGGCCCATTCGCTCGAAGCACGTGTCCCGTTCCTCGATAACGATCTTGTCGACTTCGCCATGAAGCTGCCTGTCCGGCTCAAGCTCGGGAAGCTCGATGAGGTCGTGGCGCTAGACGAAAACGAGCTTGGCAGGAAGACGGCCCGGTATTTCCAGAAGGCCAATGACGGCAAGTTATTGCTGCGGAACGTCATGCAGAGACACATTCCGCAAGAGGTGGCCGAGCGCGAAAAGCAGGGCTTCTCCGGACCCGACGCGAGCTGGTTCAAGGGACAAAGCATCGATTTCGTCCGGGAGATTCTGTTCGACGATCGCGCGGAGATCTATCGCTATCTCGATCCCAAGCCGTTGCGGGGCTTGATCGGCGATCATCTCGAGGGGCGCGAGAACCGCCGCTTGCTCATATGGTCGTTGATCAACGTCGAGTACGCTCTGCGGACGATGTCTTCGGCTCATCAGAAGTCATCAGGGGCGTGAAGTCGCCAGGTTGACGAGCAAGAAAAGGTCGAGTGAGTACAACGGGCAACTGAAAATCCGATCAGCTGAGCGAATTCATGCACGACATTGACAAAGAGAAGATCCTGGCCCGCTACGCCGGGCGTATCGAGGAATTTGGGCATGGCGCGGCCGCGCTCGGAGAACCCAAGCACCGTCAGGCGTTTTATTTCGATATCTTGCGACAGGTCGACGGCTTGCAGCCGACGGACTCCCTCGTCGATATCGGCTGTGGCTACGGAGATTTCTTCGACTTTCTGCGTAAGAGCGGCTGGCGCGGCGCCTATACTGGAATCGACATCAACCCGCAGCTGATCGAGGAAGGACGGCGCGCGTATCCGGAAGCCGAGCTGGCCGTCGTCGACATCCAGGCAGAGCCGTTGGATCGCGTATGGGACTGGTGCTTCTGCTGCCAGGCGTTGACGAGCACGACGGAAGCCGTCGCCTATATCGATCACTTCGAGAGCATGGTGCAGATCATGTGGGGGCTGTGCCGAAAGGGTCTCGTCTTCAATCTGCTGAGCCCGCTGGCCGACTACACGCATCCGGTGCATGCCAGGCCGCCGTTTGCCGAGGTGCTTCAGGTCCTGAACAAGCTGACGAACCGGTTTACGGTCAGGCATGACTATATGCCCTACGAATACGCGATCTACGCGTACAAGGACAATGCAGTCGATCGGAGCAATTTCATCTTCGAGGCCCAAGAGGAACGTTTCCGCGAATTGACCGGGCGTTGGCGCGGTTTGGGTCGCTAGTCGTCCCATCGGCCACGGGGTGGAAACAGGTTGCCAGAGGAAGAACCGGATGAAGACTGTTGTCGTGCTCGGTGGAAATCAGATGGCCTGTCCGGCGATCGAGCGGCTCCAGCAGCGTGGGTTCCGGGTCGTTGCGGTCGACGCCAATGCAAATGCGCCCGCGCGCGGTGTGGCCGATCAATTTGTCCATCAGAACTTTTCCGACGTGGCGGGAACGAGCGCCGCTCTGGCGGACATCGCATTCGTCGGCATCATTCCGCTGAGCGACTTTGCGATCCGTGCCGCGGCCGGCATTGCCAGAGAACGCAACCTGCCGGGCTGGAACGAGTTTGCTGAACTCTGCTTCACCAGCAAAGTTGCCATGAAGCGTTGCTGGCTCGACAACGGATTGCCGACGCCACGCTGTGCCTTCAGTACGGTCGCACAGCTGGCGGCGGGACATTTTCCGAAGTGGGACAGCTGGCCGGCCGTCGTCAAGCCGTCATTTTCGGGCGGAGGCAGCCGGGGTGTGTTCGTTGCGCGAAACTGGGACGAGGTCCAGGCAGGCGTGAACGAAGTTGAGAAGACCTATCTCGACGGCGACGTGGTGATCGAGGAGTTCGTCAGGGGAACAGAGCATACCCTGGAAGTGCTGATCAGCCGGGGAACGCCGACCTTGCTGTCGATTTCCGACAAGGAGAACTATCCCGGAAGCGATACGGTGGTACAGCGGCTGCATTTCCCCGGTTCGATCGGTCATTCGCATCGGGCGGCGCTGGAGCGTCTGGTGTTCGCAGCTTGTGCGGCCATGCGCCTGACGGACGGCACCACCCATTTTGAGGTTCTGATCAGCGAGGACGGACCCTGTCTGCTCGAGGTCGGAGGACGTCCGGGAGGTGGGCTCAATTTCCATCCGATCTGCGAGATTTCGACCGGCTATGACTACCCGGGGCTGCTGGCCGCGGTTTTGACTGGCGATGTTCCCGACTTCGCGAGAAAGCCGTCCGAGCATCTGGTGTGGCACTACTTTCCCAGGGGCGAGGGTGTCTTGCAGGCCATCGACGGCTTCAAGGGCATCAAGGACGAGCCGGACGTTGTCGATGCCGAACTCTATGAGCAGGTCGGCAAGGCGCGTCTCGACCTTCGCAACGACCTGGCGCGGCCTGGCTATGTGCTCGTTCGATCGAAGTCGGCGGCCCAAGCGCGAGAGCGCGCTGCAAGACTGGTCGAGTCCGTAAAGTTTGTCACCGCCGACGCTGGAGATGATACGCCGTGAATCTAGCGCGCCATCCATTTCTGGAAGCCACAGATCCTGCCGCCAGCCGCCTGGTGCGTGTCTCCGGGCCGTTTCCTGAATGGCTCAATCCGTTCCACCGCGACGGCGTGACCATTCGCGCAGCGTCGATTCCGGGCGAGGTCGAGCACAGTAAGTCCTACATGGCGCGAGAGCTTTTGCTCGGACCAATCTCCGAAGGATTGATTTCGCAAAGCACGATCGTGAAGGAGGCAACCAGCGGCAACACCGGTCACGGCATCGCCAAGATATGCAAGGCTCTCGGAATTCGCTGCCAGCTCATCATGCCGGCCGGCACGGCGCGCGGCAAGATCAACGCGATCTCCGTCATGGGCGGCGGCGTCGAGGTCGTATTGCACAGCGATCCAACCGAAACGCCCGTCGAACGGGCTCGGAGGGAAGGGGCGCTGGAAGGCAGTTATACTCTCGATCAGTATGACAATTGGCGAAACCCCTGGGCTCACAAGACTCATTTGGCGCCGCAGCTTTTTTCATCGACAGGGGACGTGTCGCTGCTCGCGGTGGCGTCGGGCACGATGGGGACATGCATGGGGCTGAGGCAGTATGTTGATGAGCACGGCCTCGGTACGCGTATTCTCCCGGTGTTGCTGGAAGAGCATCACGAGGTCCCCGGGGCACGTCCGCTGTCGAAGGTGCTGAAGGACATTCGGCTCCCGTGGCAGGACCTGTTCGGGCCCGAAGACATCGAGTTTGGAACGCGTCATCCCTCCTTCCTGCTCGCCTACTATTCCTGGCGCGTTCTTCCGCAAATGCTCGGCCCCAGCTTCGGCCTCGCGTTTCAAGGGGCTCTGCGCAGGCTGCACAAGGAGAAGGCGATTGGACGGCTGGACGATCTCCGGAGAGGCGGCGAGATAGAGGTTGTTCTGCTCGGGGCGGACTCCTATCTTCCCTATCTCGATCTATTCCTCGGAGAGACGCAGTCCGACGAACGTCACACTTATGACAGCCCCGATCTTCTGTCGCTCGCGCTTTGATCGCGTATCCCCTCTCTTCCTCTCTGGCATGGTCATGCAACTCACAGCACCGAAATTTGACGACGCCGAAATCGATCAGTTGCGCGACTGCCTCAATTCAGGCTGGGTCACGCAGGGGCCCATGACTCAGAAGTTTGAGGAATTGATCGCGAAGCGGCACGGCGTGAAGCATGCGCTGGCGACGACGTCCTGCACCGCGGCGCTCCATCTGGCGACGATGGCCTTGGATCTACGCCCCGGAGACGAAGTCGTCGTGCCGGCCTTTACCTGGGTGACGAGTGCGCATTGCGCCGAATATGTCGGTGCGAAAGCGACATTCGCCGATATCGACCTCGCCACTTTCAATCTCGATCCTGCTGCCTTCGAGGCCGCGATCACACCGAAAACGCGTGCAGTTATCGCGGTGCACCTGTTCGGTCTCGCAGCACCGATGAATGAAATACGCGAAATTGCGTCGCGCCGGGGAATCGCGATCGTCGAAGATGCCGCATGCGCAATCGGTACGTCCTATCGTGGCCAGCCCGTCGGCGGGCTGGGCGACATAGGCTGTTTTTCGTTCCACCCGCGCAAAGTCGTCACCACCGGCGAAGGTGGAGCGGTGACGACGAACAACGACGCGATCGCAGCCATCGTCGGCTCCGTGCGCAACCATGGTGCCGGCGGTCCGCGTATCATTGACGACGAAGGCGCCGGACCGTGGACGATGGCGAGCTATGATCGCCTTGGATACAATCTTCGCCTGTCGGACATTCAGGCTGCTGTTGGCGTGGCGCAAATGGGCAAGCTCGATGCGCTTCTCGAGGAGCGTCGCGGTCTCGCCGCCGCCTACAGAAAGCGTCTTTCGGGCATCTCCGACATCGTTCTGCCGACCGAGGACGCCGGTCACAGCTATCAATCCTTCGTTATCCGGATTTCCGACGGCGGCCGGAAACGCCGCAATGCCGTGATGGCGGCAATGGCGGAACGCCGCATTCAGACCCGGCCCGGTACGCATGCCGTGCCCGCGCTCGGATACTATCGAGAGAAATACGGAATCGACCCCGGTCAGTTTCCCAATGCCGTCAGGGCTGAAGACACGACGATCACGCTGCCGCTGTTTCCGGGAATGAAGATGTCGGATATCGACCTCGTCGTTGAGACCTTGAGCAAGGCTCTCGCGAGCCTTTGAACACAAACTTCCAGGTCGTCACAGAGGAACACCGCAAGCATGTCCCGCGCCGTCGCCATCACTTGTGAGGGCGTCTCGAAGAGTTTTGCGCTGATCGATCGCGGCAACGCGTGGCGGATTGCGCTGGGCTTTGACGCGTCGGTGCCGCGTTTCAGTGCGCTCCAGAACGTGACGTTCGACGTTCCGAAAGGACAATTTGTCGGTGTGCTAGGCCGAAACGGGGCTGGCAAGTCGACGCTTCTCCGGATTGTCGGTGGTGCTTATGCGCCGGATATGGGACGCGTCTCCGTGGTAGGCGCAATGTCCGCGCTCTACGAACTCGGTGTCGTCGGCAGTCGAGAACTCACCGGCCGGCAATATGCGGACCGTCTGCTCGCGGTGCATGGTTTCTCGGCTCGCGAGCGGGCGGAAATGATCGCTGAGATTCACGATTTCTCGGAGCTCGAGGACAGGTTCGACGATCCTGTGCAGACCTATTCGGCCGGCATGGGAGCCAGGTTGTATTTTTCGACGGCGACGGCCGGTCAATATGACGTTTATCTGCTCGACGAGATCCTGTCGGTTGGAGATCAGCACTTTCAGTCGAAGTGCTGGCGACGCCTGCGTGACAGGATATCCTGTGGCGCGACGGGCATCCTGGTGACGCACGACTGGGCGGCCATTCTGCGATTGTGCGAAACTGCGCACATCCTGGATCGCGGCAAGGCGATTTTCTCAGGACCGGCCGACAGAGCCGTGCGCCGTTATCTCTACGGCGACGAGAAGGGCGAAGAACTTTTGGACGGAGTTGCGAAGTTCCTCGGACCTCCTTCTTATGCCTCGACGATGAGGCAGGGCGAAGACTTCACCATGCGCGCGGAAGCCGAGATTCTGCAGCCGTCGGAGGTCTTCGCGACATTCACCATCGAGCGTTTGCAGCCCGGGTTCGGTTGGGAAACTTCGGTGATGTCGCGCGATCCTGTCCTGGTGGGCAGCGCGCCGGGACGCTATCTCGTCGATATTTCCGTACCATCGCTTCCGCTCGAACCCGGCCATTACCAATGCCGGCTTGGTCTCATGCTGGTCGACGAGACACGCCGCCGCGTCGGTCTCGATGGCTTTAGCTGGCTGAACGGGACCGGCCTTGCACTCGAGGTCGTTGGCCAGAGGCAGGAAGGTCTGATGCTTCCAGTGCGGTGGACACTGCATTGAGCCACGCATCCATCAAGATTCGAGACCTGACCAAGACGTTCGCGCTTGCCGAGCGCGGTGGCGGGCCGGTGTCTCTGCTGGCTGCATTGCGCGCGGGCAGAAACGAGCCCACCGTGCGGGAGGTGAGGGCCCTCGAGGGGATATCTCTCCATATCGAACAAGGCGAGCGGGTCGGCATCATCGGGCCAAACGGCGCTGGCAAGACGACGCTGCTTACGATCCTGACGGGATTGATGCCGCCTAGTTCCGGCTCCATCGAGGTGACCGGCGACATCCATGCGATGCTCTCCATCGGAGCGGTGTTGCGCGACGATCTTACCGGACGGGAAAATATCGACCTCGATGCCTCGATCCACGGCCGTCGCCAGGCGGAGATTGACGCTGTTCGCCAGGAGATCATCGACTTCACCGAGCTTGGCGAATTCATCGATCGGCCCGTGCGCACCTACTCGTCGGGGATGAAGGCTCGCCTCGCCTTCTCGATGGGCGCATTCATCGAGCCTGATATCCTGATCATCGACGAGACGCTCTCGGTAGGTGATTATTTCTTCGCCCAAAAGGCGTCGCGAAAGATGGCCGAAGTCGCTTCGCAGGGACGTATCGTTATCGTGGTTGCGCATGCGCTCAATGCCATCATTCAGATGTGCTCGCGCTGCCTGTGGTTGGACCACGGTCGCGTCGTGATGGATGGAGATCCGAAGGTTGTCGCCGCGGCTTACGAACAATCCGTCCGGGACGCGGACGAAAAGTCGTTGAGCAAGAAGTTCGGTCTGTCAGGACCTGCTCGCAATGAGGGGCGGGATGCCGGGCAGCTGACCGAGGTAAGGCTGATTCAAGACGGTAAGGATCAGATGGCGGCGTTGGCAGCGATGCGGCCGCTCGAAATACGGATCGCGGGAATTTTGCGCAAGCCGACCGGAGTCAGCCGGCTTTCGCTCTCCATACTCAGAGTTGATGGTCGAACCGTCTGGCAACAAGATTCGAATGATGCGGGGCTCATGCTGCCGGCCTCAGGTTCATTCGAGCTACGAGTTGCCATGGATCCCTTTATTCTCGGAGCCGATCTCTATCGACTTTCCATTGAGCTGAGCGATGAAGGGGGGCTATTGGACGGATCGATGCGGGTGTTCGAAGTCATAGATGTCGAAGGGCAATTCGGCGGGAAGCCGTTGCTGTTGTGTTCGCCGCAGATCAGGGGGCGCGAAATTGCGCCGGCCAACTCATGAGCGTTGCCGGATTCGAGCGCCGGGATATCGGCATGGTCTGGAGCTTGTTCAAGCTGACCGTGACCGACCGGTACCTCGGTTCTAGTCTGGGGCTGATCTGGGCCGTGCTCTCGCCCCTGCTCCTGATGGGAATGTTCACTTTCGTCTTCACCTTCGTTTTCCCCGGGCGGCTGCCGGGGCGGGAGGGTACGCTTCCCTACGTGGTTTGGCTGCTGAGCGGTTACGGCCCGTGGCTCGCGGTCAGTGAGGGGCTTTCCGCTTCAACGAGTTCGGTCTCGGGCAATGCGGGGATCGTCAAGAACATCTCGTTCAAGTCGGAACTCCTGCCCGTGGTCGGTGCGTTGACGGGCGTGTTCCCGCTCTTCGTCTCGTTCGCGGTCATCGCCGTCCTGTTTGCTGCATCGGGCGAGGTGCCGAGCCTTGCGCTCCTGACTCTGCCGATCCCGCTCTTTTTCGGAATGTTGTTCGTGTCCGGCCTCGGTCTTTTTCTCGCGGCGCTTAACGTCTTCGTGCGAGACACTGCGTTGGCCCTGCCAAATGTCCTGACCATGCTCTTGTTTGCCTCCCCGATTTTCTATCCGCTCAGTGCCTATCCCGGGGGGGTTGGAAAGCTGCTTCAGTTCAATCCTTTCTATGTCATCGCGGCGTCGTTTCGCGCTCCGATCATTGACGGCACTTTGCCGCCACTTTGGATGGTGGTGTATTTGGCGGTCGTCTCGGTCGCGGCCTTTGCGGCTGGCCTGATGTGGTTTCGTCGTCTCAAATCGTTCTTCGACGCGCGTCTGTGAGACGAAATGGTTGGTCTTGTTGCGATTCATCAGCCGAATTTCTTTCCCTGGCTCGGCTATTTCGAGAAGATTCGGCGGGCGGATGCGCTGATCTTTCTCGATGCCGTGGCCTATCCGCGCGCCGGCTCGGGCGGTATGGGCTCCTGGTGCAATCGGGTGCGCCTGGCCGTGCAGGGCGAGGCGCGCTGGGTGACATGTCCGCTCCATCGCATGGCTCTCGGCTGCCCGATCGGGGATGCGCAAATAGATGACTCGCAACCCTGGCGCGGCAAGCTATTGCGGACGCTGGAAGCGAACTACCGCAAGGCGCCGCAATTCGTGAGCTGTATGACACTGATCGAGCCGCTCATCCTCGAGGCTGAGGGCAATCTTGCCAATTTCAACATTCGCGCCATCAAGGCGATTGCGGGCCATCTCGGGCTCTCCACTCAATTCGTGCTGCAATCGTCGCTTCGCTACTCGGGCAAGGCCACAGACCTCCTGGTTTCGCTGGTCAAGGATGTTGGTGGGTCGGCGTATTTGTCGGGCGATGGGGCGGCCGGCTATCAGCGCGATGACCTGTTTGCGGAGAACGGTCTCGGGCTCGTCAAGCTGAATTTTGTTCAGCAGCCTTATCGTGAGCCATCTCGGTTTATTCCCGGGCTCTCGGTGATCGACTACCTCATGTGGGACGGTCGTCCGCTCGCGGAGCTACGGGAGGTTGCATGATGTCCAAGGTTATCTTGCTCACGAGCTCGGCTGGCGCAGCTCTCGACAGGGTGAAGCGTGCCTTCGGGCCCGCCGCCTCCATTACGGTGGTTGGCGACCTGAAGTCGCTGCTGGCAGCTCCCGTTGATGCCGAGACAAGCCTGATCAGCTTCGGAACGAGCGTCATCGTGCCATCGGAGCTACTGGGCCGGCTTGCCAAGCCGGCTTACAATTTGCACGCCGCCTCGCCGGAGTTTCCGGGCCGGGATCCCCATCATTTTGCTATCTATCGCGGCGCCAAGACGTACGGTGCAACGCTGCATCTGATGACCGGTCGGGTGGATGACGGCACCATTGTGGCGGTGGAGACGTTCGCGGTAGGGCATGACGCGACGCCGGACCGCCTGCTCGTCGAAGCGAACCAGGCGGCGATGCGTCTGCTCGAACGGCACGGTCAGCGACTGCTCGATCGCGAACCGATGCCGGGGTTGCCGGATGTGAGCTGGGGGCCCGTCAAGACGCGGCGGAGTGATTTCCTTCGTCTCGGTCGAGTGACGCCGCTCATCTCCGCCGCGGAGTTCGAGCAGCGGCTGAGGGCCTGTGCCTCGGCGTCTCACGCCAATGTTACGGTCGAGCTTCACGGCCAAGTCTTCAGAATCGAGCAGGCCGCGCCGAAACTTGACGACCGCAGTGCGTTTTCCGAGTTCACGGAGACCGGATTCCTGACGTTGGTGCGCCAACTCAAGAATGCGGGTTATCGGTTCGTTCGATACGGCGACCGGCCGTCTGATCATCATGTCATCTGGCGCCACGATGTCGACGTCTCGATGCATCGCGCGGTCCGACTTGCGGAAATGGAAGCGCAAGAGGGGGTCGTCGCGACTTACTTCGTCAACCCCCGGTCTAGCTTCTATAGTATCTTCGAACCGGACATCGAAGCCATGTTGCGGCGGATCCAGTCGCTCGGTCATGAGATCGGCTTGCATTTCGATGCCAGCGCCTACGGCACCAAAAGCTGGAGTGAAAATACGTTGAATGCGGCCGTGCGCCGCGAGCAGGCTCTGCTCGAAACGCTGCTTCAATCTCCCATCCGGTCTCTGAGCTGGCACAATCCCGACCAGTCAAACCTGTTGGACTTTCAGGACGACGAGATTGCCGGCTTGTCGAACGCGTATTCCGGGCATCTGCGACGAGACTATGTCTACTGTTCGGACTCGAACGGCTATTGGCGGTTCAAGCCGATGCGAGAGGTCATTGCGGCGGGGCACGATCGCCTCCATCTGTTGACTCATCCGGATTGGTGGACTCCGGAGGCGTTGTCTCCGTCCGAAAGGATCGACCGTGCTCTTCTCGGACGAGCACGTCGGCTTCGCAGCGATTATGATAGGCGATTGGCGCTGGCCGGTCGTCGGAACGTTGGTGGGATATAGGAGCCGGTATTGTTCGCTGCGCGCGTAAAACGTCGCCTGGCTCTCTTTCGCCGCCACAAGTCCGTGCACAAGGCAAAGCCGGCCGTGCGTCGATTTTTGGCGACCCCCGCAGGAGCGGTGGTTGGGAACCTGTTTGCGAAACTCGTTCAGATGGCCCAAGCGCCCTGGTTCCTGTTTGATGTGGCCAATGCGATGAAGATTGGCCCGTTCGTTGTCGGGCCTTCGGCTGATCTGGACGTCTTAAGCAGGGGGCTGTCGATCGCGGATGGCAGGTCCCATAAAGTGCATACCATCTTCCGGGGCGCGCCAGTCGCCGTTCTGCGAGCTGACAACGTCGACGCCGTAACAAGGCCGCTCGAGGAATTTAAGGCGAGCCTGTGGCTGTCAGAAGCGCCACAACGCCCCACGACAACCGCTCGACACGGACGCGAGAAAGGGGCTCACGGGCGTCGTAGCATCCTGTTCATGCACAATTGCTACTACAATTTCTATTACCTCGCCGCGGCTCTGCGAAAGCGGGGGTGGGATGCCGTATCGGCGAGCATCGAGGATCCAAACGGGGATCACGCGCAGTTCTATCACGGCGAAGACCTGAACCTGTTCGATCCGGATCCGGAGAAGTTTCGGCAGAATCTCCACCACTTCTTTGTCGAGGCGGAATCCAGATTTCGCATGATCCATTTTTACGGCGTGGGCCGCATGTCGATATTTCCCGAGTACATCGATACGCGACGCAGCTTCGATGGTCTGCCCGTTGATTTCCTCAGGTTGCGGCAGCAGGGGGTCAAGATCGGCTATACGGTTTCGGGGTGCCTGGATGGTGTTGCACAGTCCAGCATCAATAGATGGAGCGGGGCCTGCCAGCGATGTGTGTGGCAGCTTCATCCGAATGTCTGCGCGGACGACGCAAATCTCGCTTGGGGCCGCAAGGTTCACACCATGTGCGATCTGGTCGAAACGGGAGGGGCTCCTGCGCTCGACTGGAAGGGACGACAGGACAAGGTGTGCCGCGAGCCGCTGACCATGGCGCTGGATCCCGATTTCTGGAGAATCGATCTGGAAATTCCGGAGAAGTATCGCCTAAAGCGCGCTCCCGGCGAGCTCATCGTTTATCATTCCGTCGGCAACTACCAGTTAAGGGCCCAGAACAGCCGAAACGTCAAAGGGACGGGCGCGATCCTGGCTGCGATCGATCGCCTGAAAAGCGAAGGCTTCCCGGTGAGGTTGGAATTTGTGACGGATGTGCCGAGCAAGGACGTCCGCTTCATCCAGCTTCAGGCGGATATCCTCGTCGATCAATTGAACTACGGGCGATATGGTGCACAGGCTTGTGAAGCCATGATGCTGGGCCGGCCGACGATCTGTTACATGAACAAGGATGAGCCGGAGGGGATCCGCGGGGTGGATTTCGTCGAGGAGTGCCCGATCGTGTCTGCGACGGAGCAGTCGATATACGACGTGCTCAAGGATCTGTTGATGGACGAAGGCAAGCGGCGCGAGCTGTCGAGGCGGAGCCGCGAGTTTGCGCTGAAATGGCACTCGGCCGATGCTTGCGCGGAGCGTTTCGAGGCAGTGTATGATCGGATCATGAGCGGATTGCCGCCGTCCGATCCTGCCGACTGGACCAATGCGTGATCAGATATTGCAGCTCCCCTTTCGCTCGCATTCATCCTGAATTGGAAGTTCAAAATGAGCAAATCACAGCAGGCGATCGATGACGCGAACGCATCATTCTGGAACGAGCTATGCGGTTCGGCAGCCGCCCGTGCATGGGGCATCACGGACTCCTCAATGGAGTCTCTGCGCCGCTACGACGACAATTACTTTCGCTTCTACCCTTACCTCGAACGGCACGTCAATTGGGGGGCGTTGCGCGGCAAACGCGTGCTCGAAATCGGGTTAGGGTATGGCAGCCTTTCGCAGAAGCTGGCGGAGAGTGGTGCTGACTATGTCGGACTTGATATTGCCGCAGGTCCGGTCACCATGGTCAATCATCGTCTCCAGCAGAGCGGGCTCGCTGGCCTCGCGGTTCAGGGCAACATTCTGAGCAGCGGATTTCCGGACAACTCCTTTGACGCCGTCGTAGCGATCGGTTGTCTGCACCACACGGGAAACTTGAAGACGGCGATCGCCGCCTGCCGACGCCTATTGCGTCCCGGAGGACGACTGATCGCCATGGTCTATTACAGCTATTCGTACCGTCAGTTCTGGGTCGAGCCGAGGCGCGCCATTCGCTATTGGCTGCGCGAACTCGGCGGGTATCGCGGCACGTTCCGGGACGGCGAGACGTCGGCCTACGACAAAACGCAGGATGGGGCGCTTGCACCCGCGACCGAGTTCGTATCGATGAAATCCCTGCGCGCGCTATGCGAAGGGTATACCGATTTCGAAGCGACACCCGAGAATGCCGACCGCGAAATGCCATTCAGACTCTGGAGCCGCGACCGGTTGCTCGCGTCGCCGGTTCCGCGGCTTTGTGGGCTCGACGTCTATTGGACGTGCGTGAAGTCGGGTGATTGAATCGTTCGTGGGCTAGCTCTCGGCGAGTAGCTGCCTGCGGTACCGCGATTGCGGTCGGTTGAGCGATATCTTCTCAGGCGAGGTTGCCCGATTTAGCTTGTCGGCCCAGCACAACAGGCCTATGCAGGCGAGCATGCTGGAAGCCTTTGGCGGTTTTTCCTTCGGAAAGTTGATGAGATTCCGATGATGTCCGCGGCGCGGAGATCATCCTAACCATACGTACGGGCGTTGCACATGAATGCTGGATTGATCGACAAGCTGGACCGCAAGACCGCCACGATCGGCATCGTGGGCCTGGGCTATGTCGGCTTGCCCCTCATGCTTCGGTACTGCGAAGTCGGCTACAAGGTCGTCGGCTTCGATATCGATCAATCCAAGGTCGACGCGCTCAAGGCGGGCAATTCCTACATCGAGCACATCACCAGTGCCAGCATCCGCGAAGCCACCAAGCTCGGCTTCGAGCCGACGACCGACTTCTCCCGCGCCAGGGACGTCGACGCGCTGATCCTCTGCGTTCCGACGCCGCTCAACAAATATCGCGAGCCCGATCTCAGCTTCGTGCTCAACACGACCGAAGCGCTCGTGCCTTACCTGCACGAGGGAATGGTGTTGTCGCTCGAAAGCACGACCTATCCCGGCACGACCGAGGAGGAGTTGAAGCCCCGCATCGAGAGCCGCGGGTTCAAGGTCGGGACCGATTTGTTCCTCGTGTTCTCGCCGGAACGCGAAGATCCCGGCAATCAGAACTTTACGACGCGATCCATTCCGAAAGTCTGCGGCGGCTGCACGCCGGCGTGTCTGGAGGTGGGCATTGCGCTCTACCGTCAGGTGATCGACCGCGTCGTTCCGGTAAGCTCAACCCAGGCGGCCGAGCTGACGAAGCTGCTCGAGAACATCCATCGGTCCGTGAACATCGGTCTCGTCAACGAGATGAAGATGGTGGCCGACCGGATGGGGATCGATATCCACGAGGTGATCCGGGCTGCCGCGACCAAGCCGTTCGGGTTCGTCCCCTATTATCCCGGCCCGGGAATCGGCGGCCACTGCATCCCGATCGATCCGTTCTACCTGACCTGGAAGGCGCGCGAATACGGCATGCATACGCGCTTCATCGAGCTTGCCGGCGAAATCAATTCCTCGATGCCGGACTACGTGGTCTCCAAGATTTCGCTCGCGCTCAATCAGCGCAACAAGTCGATCAATGGAAGCTCAATTCTGGTGCTCGGCATCGCTTACAAGAAGAATGTCGACGACGTTCGCGAGTCGCCCTCGGTCCACCTCATGGAGCGCCTTCGAGATCTCGGCGCGCGCATTTCCTACAGCGATCCGCACGTGGCTTCCTTCCCCAAGATGCGGGCGCACTCCTTCGATTTGTCCAGCGTGCCCCTGTCTGCGGACAGCCTCAAGCAATTCGACTGCGTCCTGCTTGCGACCGACCACGACAAATTCGATTATGAACTGATCCGCAGGGAAGCGTCGCTGATCGTCGATTGTCGCGGAAAGTTCCTTCAGCCGGCGGACAACGTCGTCCGCGCCTGAGCGGGCTGCGGCTCCAGCTTATTCCGCTGTTTGCCTCCTGTTGCCGCAATCAAGTCCGGTGCAGCGTACCACAAGACGAATAACAGCAGGGCGCCGTTCGACAAGAGGTTGGTCGAAAGCGGCACATTGAGCAGCGCCTGCACAATGAGTCCTGACGAAACGAGGACGAGCCGCGGCGGCAGGCCTGATGAGAGGCGATTGGCGAGCGCAATGATCAGCCCACAACCGAGGGCGGAAAGCGGCGCGTAGATCGGCCCGACGGAGGCAATGCCCTCAGTTGCAAACAGTGACGCGTTGAACGCGCCGAACGGATAGGCCTTCGACATGATGACGGATAGCGGCTCGTCGTAGGGGCAGCTCATGAGGGGCTTCAGCAAGTTGATCTGGCAGAAGTGCGTCAGCGGATGCCCGGAGAAGAAGCTGTTGTAGACCTCCAGCGCAACCGAGGGCATCGCAATCATGCGGCTGTTGACTGTGCCGACATAAAGCGACCCGATCCCGAGCGGAAATAGACCTGCTTGCGTCGTGAAGAACACGAGGATGCCGGCCAGCATCGGCAGCAGCAGAGACAGGATGGTTGCGAGTCGCGGTGGCGCCCACGTCGATAACACGGCGAGATAAAGCAGCCAGAACGGCGCAAACAGCGTCTGCTTGGTCAATGTGACCGGGTATAGCAGCAAGAGAATCAGAAGGGCTATTCCGGCGCGCCCAAAGGACCTGCGCTCCAGGAAGCCTGCAAAGGCGAACGGCAGCAGGGCGTTCGACGTCGTACCCAGCGCATATCGAAGCGGCGCTGGAAAATCCAGTACAGCGCGATACTTGTAGATCTCGGAGAGGCCAACTGGAGTGAAATTATAGAGCGCGCCGACGGCGGCCACGGTCGCTCCGACCAGCAACATGAGGGAAAGAAGGCGATCGAACGCGCTGGCCGACAAGAGAGGGAGGCGTCGGGCCGGCGAGGTGATGAACAGGCTCGGCAGAATGAACAAGAGCCCGGAGACGATGATCGAGATGTAAGCCAGCCGGTGGTCGTAGGGGAGCATGGAGAACGGGATCAGCCAGAGATAGCCGGCGATCATGGTGAAGAAGCTGAAGGAGACGATGTATCCGAAGGAGAAACCGGCGTAGGCGAAGAGAAGGACGACCGGCGCGAAGACCGAGACGCTCAGGATCGCAGCGAGGACATGCGACCGATCGAACGCGACGGCGCCGGGGAATGTGTCGGTCACGCATGCCGCTGATATGCAGAGCGCGGCCGTAAAGATAAGGAGCAGCGAGATCAGCGAGAGCCTGCGCAGGGCCAATCTTGATGAGAGGGCAAGGCTGTTCATCGCGTGTTGGCACCCCGGGGCTGGGGATCGTGTATAGGCTATCGAATGGGCATGGACAACGGGTGGCGTTCATCGTGTCAGTTCCATGCTACAGGCATCAAGTCAGAACCGCGGGACCGCTGTCGCCGGCGTGATTTACTTTGCCCCCGGTTGCTGTAGAAGGCGGCATCTCGAAGGTATGCGCGAATGTATGTGATCGGTATCAGCTCTGGCATCAAGCACGGCCACCACGATGGTGCCGCGGTGTTGCTTCGCGATGGCGAGTTGATCGCGGCAGCGGAGGAGGAGCGCTTCACGCTGGCAAAGCACGCGCGTGGCGAGCTTCCGCGCGGCGCGATCGGCTTCTGCCTCAAGCACGCAGGCATCAGCATGCGCGAGGTCGACTGGATCTGCTCGCCGCTGAAGACCTACACGAATTACGCGCAGCGCCTCACCGAGTACTTCAGGTACCAGTTCGGTCACAGCCCGAAGATCGAACTTTACGACCACCACCTCTGTCACGCCGCAAGCTCGTTCTATGGCTCCGGTTTTTCCGAGGCCACGGTCGCTTGCTTCGACTTCTCCGGCGATTCCAGCTCCGGCCTCGTGGCGCATGCGCGCGGCAATGATTTTCGCGTGCTGACGCGGTTCGGCCGTCACAACAGCCTTGGTCTTTATTACGGGATGCTGACGCAGTATCTCGGCTATCAGATGACCAATGACGAGTACAAGGTCATGGGCCTGTCCTCCTATGGCAGTCCCGAATATCTCGACAGGTTCGCCAAGCTGCTGCGCCCGAACGGCATCGACTACGAGCTCGATCCCGAGCTCGACAAGCGCCGTCGCGACGCGGACATCTTTACCAGCGATTTCTCGACGCGGCAGGAACGCATCTTCACCGAGAAGATGGAGCAGATCCTTGGGCCGCGTCGCCTGCGCGGTGCGCCGCTCGACCAGCGCATGACCAACATCGCCGCGAGCGGCCAGAAGCAGCTCGAGATCGTCACCACCGAGGTGATCCGTTCCGCGATCGCCGAGACGGGCTGTGGCGACGTCTGCATCGCCGGCGGGGTCGGGCTGAACTGCAAGATGAACATGGAGATCGCAGCCGAGCCGTCGGTGAAGCGTCTCTATGTTCCGCCGGTGCCGCACGATGCAGGCGTGGCGCTCGGTGCGGCAATGATGAAATGCGCCGAGGCTGGTCACACCATCGCGCCGCTGACCCACGCCTATTGGGGGCCTGAATATTCCAACGACACGATCCGGGAGACGTTGGACAAGATTGGTGCGAAATTCGAGCTGCTCGACGATCCCGTGTCGCGTTGCGTCAGCGATTTGACGGACCAGAAGACCGTGGGATGGTTCCAGGGCCGGATGGAGTATGGTCCGCGCGCGCTCGGCAACCGGTCGATCCTAGCCGATCCGCGTCGTGCCGACATGAAAGACCGCATCAACCTCACGATCAAATATCGCGAGGAATTCCGGCCGTTCTGCCCATCGGTGCTGTACGAGCGCCAGGCCGAGTATTTCGAGGACACGTTCGACGCGCCCTTCATGGTGGTGACGTTTCCGGTCAACGAGAAAGTCGCCGAGGCCATGCCGGCCGTGGTCCACGTCGACAACACCGCACGTATCCAGAGCGTCCATGCGGACAGCAATCCGCTCTACAGCCGTCTGATCGGCGAGTTCGCGAAGGCAACGTCACTGCCCGTTCTGATCAACACCAGCCTCAACATCAACGAGCAACCGACGGTGAACGCGCCGTTGGAGGCGCTACATACTTATTTTTGCTCCGGTCTGGACGTGCTGTATCTCGGGCCCTATCGGCTGTCGAAGCCGCGCTAGGCGAGCAAGGACAGCGCCTGGCGCACGAATGTTTCCAGGTTTCCCTCGCGAAACAACAGGCCCCGAATTCCCGCAGCTTCCGCCGCTTCCAGGTCGCTCGGCTTGTCGCCGATCAGGATGCTTTTGTCGGCTGCGACGGGAAAGCGCATCATCAGGTCGGTGATCATGCCCGGCCCGGGCTTGCGCCGATGGCTATCGCGACGATAGCGGTCGATGACGGCCTCGGGATGGTCGGGACAATACTCGAACGCATCGATATGCGCGCCCGCCAGTGCAAGCTGCTCCGCCATCCAGCGGTGGAGCGCATGGACGTCGCTCTCCTCGTAGAAGCCGCGTGCCACGCCGGACTGATTGGTCACGACGAAGGCGAAATAGCCGGCCTCGTTCACCAGTCTGACGGCCTCGCGCGCGCCATCCATCCACTCGAACTTGGCCGCCTCGAAGAGGTAACCAGCATCGTGATTGAGGACGCCGTCACGATCGAAGAAGACGGCCGGGCGTGTTGATGTCGCTGTCATGGAGTGCTGCAAGAGACATTTGCGGCTCCTGTTCACCGTCTCCATCGAGGCTTGTCAAGGCTGTCGCACACGCGCCGGCGGTTTGCGGGTTTACCGCTCGTCCGCGATCACCTTGCCGTCGTTGGGCAATTTGCCCGGACTGACGAGCTCGACAGTGCCGCCAAGCTTCGTCACCGCGCGCAAGGTGCTCGCGATCTCCTCGCCTAGCGCATCGTCTGACACGCCGGTCTCGGCTTTCAGCGTCATCGCATCGGTCTCACCCTGGCGCGTGACGACGAGGCGCAGCCTTCCGAGCGCGGGATGGCGCTTGCCGATCTCGGCGATCTGCTCGGGACGAACGAACATGCCCTTGACCTTGGTGGTCTGGTCGGCGCGGCCCATCCAGCCCTTGATGCGCATGTTGGTGCGCCCGCATGCGCTCGTGCCGGGCAGTGCTGCCGTGAGGTCGCCGAGCGCCAGCCGGATCCAGGGATGATGCGGGTCGAGCGAGGTCACTACGATCTCGCCGACGTCGCCCGGGGCGACCGGATCGCCCGTGCCCGGCCTGACGATCTCCAGGATCAGATCCTCATTGACGACCATGCCCTCGCGCGCCTCGGTCTCGAAGGCGATGAGGCCGAGATCGGCGGTGCCGAAGGCCTGGTAGGCGTCGATGCCGCGCGCCTTGATCTCAGCCTGGAGCGAGGGAGGGAAGGCGGCGCCGGACACCAGCGCGCGCTTGATCGAGGAGACGTCGCGGCCCGCGGTCGCGGCGGCATCGAGCAGGATCTTCAGGAAATCAGGTGTGCCGCTGTAGCCGACCGGCCTGTAGGCCTCGATCAGCTCGAACTGCTGCTCGGTATTGCCGGGGCCGGCGGGGATCACGGCACAGCCCAGCGCGCGTGCCGAGGCGTCGAAAATGAAGCCACCGGGGGTGAGGTGGTAGCTGAAGGTATTGAGCACGACGTCACTAGGCCGGAATCCCGCGGCGAACAGCGCCCGCGCGCCGCGCCAGGGGTCGGCCTGCCGTCCCTCTGGCTCGAAAATCGGGCCCGGGGACGTGAACAGGCGGGCGAACGACCCCGGGGCCGCCGCCACGAAGCCGCCGAAGGGCTGGGAGGCCTTGTGCAGAGCGGGTAGTTCCGACTTGCGCAGCACGGGAAGGCCCGCCAGCGCCGCCCTGGATGTCACCGAGGCGGGATCGATGCCCTTCAGCCGCTCGGCATAGGCCGGGGCGGCGACGGCGCTGCTCAGCACGTCCGGCAGGCGGGCGAACAGCTCGGCCTCGCGCGCCGCAGGCTCCCGCGTCTCGAGGGCGTCGTAATGGGCGGTCATGGCATTGCTTTCATGGCAGGTCTTTCCGGGTTTGCATCCGTTGCACGCCGCCGTTCGCATCGGTATCAGACGGCCATTGGCGGGGCGTGGAGAGGGCGCGATGGCAGACGAAAGCATCATTCCAGCGGACGAGACGGCAGACATCGTCGCGCGCCTGAAGCGCCGCATGGTCGAGGAGGCGCTGCCGCTGTGGTCGACCGTCGGCTGGGATCACGAAGCGGGCGGTTTCATCGACCGGCTGCACCGTGACGGTACGGCGGATTCGGCTGCGCCGCGGCGCGTGTTCGTGCAGGCCCGCCAGATCTGGTGCTACGCCAAGGCGGCGCAGATGGGCTGGTATCCGCAAGGTCGTGCCATCGCGCTGAAGGGGCTCGAGCATCTGCTGGGACGCGCCAAGGCGCCCGACGGCAAGCCGGGCTACGTGCACCGACTGACGCCTGATGGCGCAGTGCTCGATGCGCGGCGCGACGCCTACGACCACGCCTTCATCCTGTTCGCGCTCGCAGCCGTCTATGCGCTCGACCAGGACGCGCAAATCCGTGCCGAGATCGACGCGCTGCTTGCCTTCCTCGACGGCCATCTGCGCTCGCCGCATGGCGGCGTCCACGAGGGACTGCCGGTCACGCTGCCGCGCCGGCAGAATCCGCAGATGCATTTGTTCGAGGCGATGATCGCGTGTTTCGACGCGACCCACGATCTGTCGTTCCAGAACCGCGCCGGCGAGTTCTTCGCGCTGTTTCTCGCCAATCTCTACGACAAGCAGAAGCGGATCCTGACCGAGTACTTTGAAGAGGACTGGTCGAAGATCGAGCCGGTCAGCGTCGAGCCGGGCCATCAGGCCGAATGGGTGTGGCTGCTGAAGGGGTTTGAACGCATCACGGGCTGTCCGACCGGGCAGCGCCGCGCCGAGTTGCTGGCGACCGCGCTGCGTTATCGCGACGAGGCGACCGGCTGTCTCGTCGACGAAGGCGATGCGAGCGGGAATATCCGTCGCAGCACGCGACGGCTGTGGCCGCAAACCGAGATGGCGAAGGCGTGGATCGCGCAGGCCGAGTCCGGCGAGGCGGGGGCCGCGGAGGAGGCGCGCACGGCGCTGCTGCGACTCGAACGGCATTATCTCAGCCATCCCGTGCGGGGCGGCTGGTACGACCAGTTCGACAGCGACGGCAAATCGCTGATCGACACCATTCCTGCGTCGTCGTTCTATCATGTTCTCTGCGCGGTCACGGAAGCGGAGCAGGTGCTGAGTTGAGTGTCACAGCCACCTCTTGCGCCGCTTGAAACTCTTGAGGTTCTTGAAGCTCTTGCGCTGGTCGCCGGCACCGCCGAGGTAGAACTCCTTGACGTCCTCGTTATCGCGCAGCTCGTCCGCGGTGCCGTCGAGCACGACCTTGCCCTGCTCCATGATGTAGCCGTGGCTTGCCACCGACAGCGCCGCGCGCGCGTTCTGCTCGACCAGCAGGATGGTGACGCCGAGGTCGCGGTTGATCTTCTGGATGATGGAGAACACTTCCTTCACCAGCAGCGGCGACAGGCCCATCGACGGCTCGTCCATCAGGATCATCTTCGGGCGCGCCATCAGCGCGCGGCCGATCGCGAGCATCTGCTGCTCGCCGCCGGAGAGATAGCCGGCCAATCCGGTACGCTCCTTCAAGCGAGGGAAATAGTTGAAGACCATGTCGAGATCGGCATCGACCTCGCGGTCCCTGCGGGTGAAGGCGCCGAGCCTGAGGTTCTCGAGCGATGTCATGTCGGCGACGATGCGCCGGCCCTCCATCACCTGGAAGATGCCGCGACGAACGATCTTGTCGGGATCGATGCCGGCGATCGGCTCGCCCTCGAACAGGATCTCGCCGCGCGTGACCTCGCCATCCTCGGTCTTGAGCAGCCCTGAGATCGCCTTCAGCGTCGTCGACTTGCCGGCACCGTTGGCGCCGAGTAGCGCCACGATCGCGCCCCTCGGTACGTCGAGGCTGAGGCCGCGCAGCACCAGGATGACGTCGTCATAGACGACCTCGATGTTGCGCACGGCGAGCAGGGGAGGCGCGGGGACGATGCTCGGGGAGGGACGAGATGTTTCGAGGGTGTCAGTCATGCCTTATAACTCCGCTGTCGTCGCCCGGCTTGACCGGGCGACCCAGTATTCCAGAGACGCCAAAGGTTCATCGAGAAGCCGCGGCATACTGGATCCCCCGCCTTCGCGGGGGATGACAGTTGTGGTGGGGTAACTGCGGGGCTCACCAGCCCAGCAATTCCGGCTTGCGCGGCAGCTCGACGGTCTTGACCTTTTCGAGCTTGATCGTGCCCTTGGCGATCAGGTCGTTGAGCTCGCCATCGGTCGCGCCCGAGATCTTGGTGCGATAGAGGTCGACCTTCAGCGTGCCGCGATGGTCCTTGTCGGTCCAGGTCGAGGGATTGCAGACGCCTTCCATGCCTGAAGGGACCCAATCCTTCTTCTGGTAGAAGCCCTTCACGACGTTGTCGCCGGTGGCGCCGCCGTTCTTGACGGCCCAGTCGAGCGCTTCCTTCATGTAGAGCGCCGAGCAGACGGCGGCGACGTAGTGCACCGGTCGATAGACCTTGCCTGACGGGTCGGACATCTTCGAGATCTCCATCACCGTCTTCATGCCAGGCGCATCGCCGCCCCAGCTCACCGCGGTGCGCAGCGGGAAGATCACGCCGTTGGCGGCATCGCCGGCGGTCTTCGCGGCGTTCTCATCCATGCCCCAGACATTGCCGAGGAATTGGATGTCGACGCCGGCGGTCTTGCAGGCTTTCATCACTGAGATGTTGGAAGCTGCGGTGTTGCCGAGATAGGCGTAGTTGGCACCCGAGGATTTCAAGCTCAGGCACTGGGCGCTGTAGTCGCCCGGCGCCAGCGCGAACACCAGCGGCGGCAGCACCTCGAAGCCGAGTTCCTGCGCCATGGCTTCACCGGCGGCCTTGGGGGCGTTGGGATAGGGATGGTTGGCGCCCATGTGGACGAATTTCGGCTTGCCGGGCTTGCCCTTGGCTTTCCAATCCTCGGCGGCCCACATCAGCATCGCGCGGAGCGCGTCCGAATAGCTCGGACCATAGAAGAAATTATAGGGCGCCGGCTTAGCCTTGCCGCTGACGCCTTCGGGATCGGTCAGCGCGGCGGCGTAGGAGCCGGAAAGGTCCGGGATCTTGTCCTGGGCGAGGAAACCGGTCAGCGCCTCGGTATCGGCGGTGCCCCAGCCCATGATCGCAGCGACCTTGCTGTCGGGGGCCGACCACTTCTTGTAGAGCGCGATCGCCTTCGGCACCTGATAGCCGTAGTCGTTGGTGTCGACGTTGAGCTGCTTGCCGCCGACGCCGCCGTTCTTGTTGACCCAAGCGAACGTGTCGGCGACGGCCTGGCCGTAGGGCGTGCCGACGTCGGAGGTGCCGCCCGAATAATCGGCGAGATGGCCGATCGCGATCTGCGCCTGCGCGCCCGCCGAGAATGCGGCGATGGCGATCGCAAGCGATGCGGTGCTCAAAAGGGACTTCATCTTCATGGGTCGGTTCCTCCGGTTTATTGTTTAAGTGAAGATTCCGCGCTCAATGCGAGAACGGGTAGAGTTTCCAGTACGCCTTGATCTGTCGCCAGCGATGCGCGAGGCCATCAGGCTCGAACATCAGGAATGCGATGATGATCAGCCCGATGGTGATCTCGCGCAGGAAGGTGATGTTGTTGTTGAGCGCCAGCGCCTTGTCGATCGCGCCGCCCTTCAGGTAGAGGCTGAGGAATTCGATCGATTCCGGTAGCAGCACCACGAAGGCGGTGCCCATCAGCGTGCCCATGATCGAGCCGGTGCCGCCGATGATGATCATGGCGAGAAACAGGATCGAGCGTTCGATGCCGAACCCTTCCTGCGATACGACCTGCTGGTAATGCGCGTAGAGTGCGCCGGCGATGCCGGCGAAGAAAGCGGCAAGCCCGAACGACAGCGTGCGGTATTTGGTGAGGTTGATGCCCATGATCTCCGCGGAGAGATAATGGTCGCGGATCGCCACCAGCGCGCGGCCGTCGCGTGTGCGCATCAGATTGGTGACGAGGATGTAGCTCGCCAGCACATAGGCCAGCACGACGTAGAAATATTGCCTGTCTCCGCGCAGCGTGTAGCCGAAGATCGAGAACGGGTTTGCGCTCGCTGGCACGGAGCCGCCGGAGAACCATTCGGCACGGGAGAAGAAATCGAGCAGGATATATTGCGCGGCCAGCGTTGCGATGACGAGATAGAGCCCCTTCAGCCGCGCCGCCGGGATGCCGAAGACCAGCCCGACCAGCGCGGTGACGATGCCGGCCAGCGGGATCGCGAAGAACACCGGAATCGGCAGATTGTTCGAGATATAGGCCGAGGAGAAGGCGCCGAGCAGGAAGAAGGCGGCGTGCCCGATCGATATCTGGCCCGTGAAGCCGACCAGGATGTTGAGGCCGAGCGCGGCGATGGAGAAGATGCCGATCTGGATGAGAATGCTGAGCCAGTAGCCGCTGATGATTTGCGGCACGAGGCAGAGCAGCAGCACGCCTGCTATCGCGAAGTTGCGGCTGGTCGTGGTCGGGAAGATCGTGGTGTCGGCCGCATAGGAGGTGCGGAAATCACCAGCAGGGATGAGGGCAGGGCCAGCCATGGATCAGATCCGCTCGATGTCGTGGGTGCCGAACAGGCCGTAGGGCTTGATCATCAGCACGATGATGAGGACGTAGAACGGTGCGATCTCGTAGAGATTGCCCCAGTGCAGGTATTCGCTGTCGACATATTGCGCGACGTTTTCGAGCAGGCCGATGATGACGCCGCCGAGCACCGCGCCGCCGACGGAATCGAGCCCGCCGAGAATCGCCGCCGGAAAGACCTTGATGCCATAGGCGGCAAGGCCGGAGGATACGCCGTTGACGACGGCGACGACGACGCCCGCGACCGCCGAGACGGTCGCCGAGATCGCCCAGGCCATCGCGAACACGCTCTTGACGGAGATGCCGAGCGACTGCGCGACCTGCTGGTTGAACGCGGTGGCGCGCATCGCCAGTCCGTACTTCGAGGCGCGGAAGAACCAGGCCATGCCGATCATCATCGCGACCGAGACGACCAGGCTCATGACATAGACGGTCTGGATCTGAAGCCCGAGCAGGCTGACCGACTGGCTCTCGAATACGCGCGGGAACGGCTGCGGGTTGACGCCGAACATCCATTTCAGCGTCGCCTGCAGCACGGTAGAAAGGCCGATCGTCACCATGATGACCGAGATGATCGGCTCGCCGATCATCGGCCGCAGGATCAGCACCTGGATCGCGATACCGAACACGAACATGAAGACCAGCGTCATGGGCATGCCGATCCAGAACGGCACCTGGTATTTGGCGAGCAGCGCCCAGCACACCCAGGCGCCGACCAGCAGCAATTCACCTTGGGCAAAGTTGACGACCTGCGTCGCCTTGTAGATCAGCACGAACGACATCGCCACCACGCCATAGAGCGTTCCGACCACGAGGCCGTTGACCAGGAGCTGGATGAGGAAGGCGGTGTTCATGTATTGTCTCCTGATGCACCCACATCGTCATTGCGAGCGCAGCGAAGCAATCCAGCATTTCTCCGCGGAGACGGTCTGGATTGCTTCGCTGCGCTCGCAATGACGGAGTGCATATGAGATAGCGTTGCCGCAGGTGGGGAGAGGCGAATGGCAGCGGCAGTCTGGGCTGGAAGCAAGCTCACTCCGCAGCCTCCGCCATGTGCCCGTGTCCGCCCAGATCCACCACGCGCAGCGTCGTGCGCACGCGCTGCGTGGTGCCGTCCTGGAAGCGGATCACGGTGTCGACGGGGATGTCGGCATCGCCGCGATAGATGGCATCGATGATGCCTTCGTACTTCTCGTTGATGACACCGCGGCGCACTTTTCTCGTGCGGGTGAGTTCGCCGTCGTCGGCGTCGAGTTCCTTGTAGAGCAGCAGGAAGCGAGAGATGCGCTGCGCCGGCGGCAGCGTGGCGTTGACGGTCTCGACTTCCTTCTGGAGCAGCGCATAGACCTCGGGGCGCGAGGCGAGGTCGCTGTAGGTCGTGAAGGAAAGGCGGTTCTTCTCCGCCCATTTCGAGATGATGGAGTAGCGGATGCAGATCATCGCGGCGAGTGCGTCGCGGCCGGCGCCGAGCACGACGGCCTCGGCGATGTAGGGCGAGAATTTCAGCTTGTTCTCGATGAATTGCGGCGAGAAACGTTCGCCGCGCGAGGTCTCGGCGAGATCCTTGATGCGGTCGATGACCACGAGCTGCCGGTTTGCGTTGAAATAGCCGGCATCGCCGGACAGCATCCAGCCGTCCCTGATGTCGGCAACGCTCGCCTCCGGGTTCTTGTAATAGCCGAGAAACATGTTGGGATGCCGCACCACGATCTCACCGACGCCGTGGACGTCGGCATTGTCGATGCGGATCTCGATCGTGTCGGCCATCGGAACGCCTGTCGTGTCAGGGTCGACCTTGCCTTCAGGATGCAGCGTGTAGGCGCCCAGCAATTCGGTCTGGCCGTAGAGCGTACGTAGCGGCACGCCCATGGCCTGGAAGAACTTGAAGGTATCGGGGCCGAGCGCCGCGCCGCCTGTCGCAGCCGAGCGCAGCCGGGTGAAGCCGAGCCGGTCGCGCAGGGCGCGGAACAGGATCGCATCGGCAAAGCCCGATCGCTTGCCCTGTTGCAGCGCAGCGAGACCCGACTTCATGCCGATGTCGAACAGGCGCTGCTTGAAGGGCGTCGCGTCCATCACCTTGGCGCGGACGTCGGCGGCGATGGATTCCCAGACGCGCGGCGCAAACAGCACGAAGGTCGGCGCGATCTCGCGCAGATCGTTCATCATCGTGTCGGGCTCTTCGACGAAGTTGATCTTCATCCGGCAGAGCAGGCCTTTGCCGAGCACATAGACCTGTTCCATGATCCAGGGCAGCGGCAACACCGAGACGTACTCGTCGTCCGGTCCCTTCGGATCGAAGGCGAGATAGGTCGCGCAATGGCCGAGCACGCGGCCGGCGGCGAGCATCGCAAGCTTCGGGTGCGAGGTGGTGCCTGACGTCGTGCAGAGGATCGCGACGTCCTCGCCCTTGGTGGCATCGACAAGCCTATCGTAAAGCTCCGGCTCACGCGCGGCTCTCGCCCGGCCAAGCTCGGCGAACTTCTCCGCCGACATCAGGCGCGGGTCATCGTATTTCCGCATGCCACGCGGGTCGGAATAGATGACGTGCTTGAGCTTGGGCACGCGATCGGCCAGCGCCAAAAGCTTGTCGACCTGCTCCTCGTCCTCGGCGAACACGAGCTGCGCCTCGCCGTAATTGAGAAGGTAGGAAGCCTCTTCGTCCAGCACGTCGCGGTAGAGCCCGAGGCTCAATCCGCCGATCGCATGCGTTGCGATTTCGGCTGCAATCCAGTCCGGCCGGTTGTCGCCGATAATGCCGATGACATCGCCGCGGCCGAGGCCGAGCTCGATCAGGCCGAGGGCGAAGTCGCGCACGCGGGCCTGATAATCGGTCCAGGTGAACGGGCGCCAGAGACCGAGATCCTTTTCGCGGAGCGCGATCTCGTTGCCGTGCTCCTTGGCATTGAGCCGCAGCATCTTGGGATAGGTGTCGGCCTGGGCGACGCGCCCTGCGTAATCCATCATGCCGCGCTCTCCTGCGCCGGCGGAGCATCGTCGGGATCGACGAGAACCTCGTCCTCTTCGCCGAGATAGGCCCGCTTGACATGCGGGTCGGCGAGCACGGCGGCCGGATCGCCCTCGGCAATCTTGCGGCCGAAATCCAGCACCATGACGCGATGGGAGATGTCCATCACCACGCCCATGTCGTGCTCGATCATCACCACCGTCATGCCGAACTCCTCGTTGAGGTCGACGATGTAGCGGGCCATGTCCTCCTTCTCCTCGAAGTTCATGCCGGCCATCGGCTCGTCGAGGAGAATGAGGCGCGGCTCCAGCGCCATGGCGCGGGCGAGCTCGACGCGCTTGCGCAGGCCGTAGGAGAGGGTGCCGGCGGTGGCCTTGCGCACTGACTGCAGGTCGAGGAAGTCGATGATCTCCTCCACCTTGCGGCGGTGCGCGAGCTCTTCCTTGCGCGCGCCGGTGAGCCAGTAGAGCGAGCCGGTGAGGAAGTTGTTCTTCAGGAGGTGATGGCGGCCGACCATGATGTTGTCGAGCACGCTCATATGGTGGAACAGGGCGAGATTCTGGAAGGTCCGGCCGATGCCGAGCTTGGGGCGGGCATTCGGCGTCAGCCCCGTGATGTCGCGGCCCTGATAGAACAGCTGGCCTTCGGTCGGCTCGTAGCGACCGGAAATACAGTTCACGATCGAGGTCTTGCCGGCGCCATTGGGGCCGATGATCGAGAACAGCTCGCCCTCGTCGATGGCAAAGCTGACGTCGGTCAGCGCGCGAACGCCGCCGAATCGCAAGGACACGCCGCGCACTTCAAGACTGGTAGCCACCAAACAAATCCCTCCCGGTGATGGCGCATTCAGTGGCGCTCTTCGTCCGTTCCTCACGGGTGATCCTAGTACGGTCGTGCCGGTGAGGCCATGCAGCACATGGTCCCGACCGGAGCCGAGCCGCTCTCGTCCTTTTGGGGGATCAAAAGCCGCATCGCCCGAGGTGGTTCTCAATAGGGGAAAGCGCTATTTTGAAATGTCTCCGGCCTGACAATTCTGCGACAAAGTTTTAGGGCGGCAGCGGCCTCGGTCTTTCGTCGGATCATGGCCGAGACGATCATGCTGCAATGCAGCAGAAGGATGGAGTGACGAAACGGTGCGGCTGGCCTCTCGATCATGATTTCAGAGGATCAACTGAGGCGCGTCGCCGCCTGGTCGCGCGAGCTCACGCCGGCGGAGATCGAGGTCGCCCGTGCCGGGATCACCGAACGGTCCTACGGCACCGGCGAGACCGTGTTCATGCGCGGCGACAGATTCGATTATTGGGCCGGCATGGTCAGCGGCCTCGCCCGCATGGGCGGGGTGTCGCGCGACGGCAAGGAGACCAGCCTTGCCGGGCTGACGGCAGGCGCCTGGTTCGGCGAGGGCAGCGTGCTCAAGAACGAGCTGCGCCGCTACGACGTGGTCGCGCTACGCGACAGCCGCGTCGCCCTGATGGAACGCAGCGCCTTCATGTGGCTGTTCGAGAACAGTGTCGGCTTCAACCGCTTCCTGGTGCGCCAGCTCAACGAGCGGCTCGGCCAGTTCATCGGCATGCTCGAGGTCAACCGCACGCTCGATGCGACCTCGCGCCTTGCCCGCAGCATCGCCTCGCTGTTCAACCCGATCCTCTATCCGGAATCGACCGCGCATCTGGAGATCACCCAGGAGGAGATCGGCGCGCTCTCCGGCATGTCCAGGCAGAACGCCAACCGAGCATTGAACCGGCTCGAGAAGGAGGGACTGCTGCGGCTGGAATATGGCGGCGTCACGATCCTTAATGTCGAGCGGCTGCGCGCATACGGCGATTAGCGCGCGTTGGCGGGCGCGTGCACCGGCCAGAGGTCGGCGCGCCAGCGGATGGCGATGGCCAGCATCGCGATGAAACCCGCGCCGGCGTAGAGCGAGCCCGTCGCGGAATAGCCGATGATCTCGATCAGGCTGCCGGCCGCGAGCAATCCGATCGGCAGTCCGTAGATCACCATCATGCGCACCCCCATCACGCGGCCGCGCAAGTGTGCGCTGGCTGTCTTCATGAGAATCACGGCTGCCGAGATCATCGACATGCTCTGGGCGGTGCCGGCGAGCATGAGGCAGGCCATCGCCACCGGGATCGTCCTGATTTCGACGAACACCAGCAGCAGCGTGTACCAGGCCAGCGTGGCGCCGATCAGGAGCCGGGCAATGCGCAAACCGCCGACCAGGCTGAGCGTGACGGAGCCGATCAGCGAGCCCAGGGCGAAACTCGCCGAGAGATAACCGAGGCCGGTCTGGTCGGTATGAAAGATATCACGCGCGATGTAGGGCAGCAGCCCATTCGTCAACGGAAACGCGGTGAGATTGGCCAGGAATGCGACGCAGAGCGCCGCCAGCATGGCCGGCCCGTTCCAGGAATAGACGATGCCTTCCTTGAGATCGCGCAGCAGCCGCGAGCCCGAATGACTCTCCACCAAAGGGTGCTCCGCAGACTTCGCCGGTCGGGTCAGGCACAGCATCAAAATGGCGGCCAGGACATAGAGACAGGCGATGACCATGTAGACCTTGCCGATGCCAAAAGTCGCGAACAGCCCGGCTCCCGTCAGCGCCCCGGCAATGCGCGCGCTGTCCTGGGTCGTGCGCGACAGGCTGATTGCTCCCACCAGCAGCTCTGATGGCATGATGTCGGCGAGCAGCGCGCTGCGAAGGCCGAGATCCGAGGAGCGGATCAGGCCCATGATCGTCACGATGATCATCACCTTGAGCGGCGCCAGATGACCTGATAGCGCCAGCACCATGATGGTCGAGGCGAGCACCGTGTAGGTGAGACGCAGCAGGACGAGAAGATCGCGGTGACCGATGCGATCACCGACCATCCCGAGCACCGGAGCAATCAGCGTTCCCAAATATTGCAGCGAGGCGAGAATGGTGAGCAGCAGCACCGAGCCGGTTTCGACCAGGATGTACCAGCCGAGCACCAGCGTCTCGATCTCGAATGCCCAGGAGGTGAGCAGGTCCGACGGCCATTGAAAGCGATAGTTGCGGATGCGGAATGGTGCGAGCGCCGAGCGCCGTGTGGCTGCGCTCACAACGCGAGGACGCGTGTCACGGCGATTCCCTGCCTGTTCTGTTTCTTCTTGCTGCCGGGCAAACTAGCGCGGGCGATGCTCGTGTCAATCGCATGCGCTGCGGGCCGCCCCTGCGCCGGGTTCTTAGCTCGCTGCAGCTCTCGACTTCCGTTCCGCAAGTGCGGCGGCCATGGCCGAGATCAGGGGACGCATGAAGAAGGCTTCATCGGCGGGCGACACGTCGGTACGCAAGCCATGCGCGGCAAGTTCGCCGGAGACAGCCGGTCCGACCGAGGCGATCAGTGTCTGCTCAAAACCCGCGCGCAGCTTCTCCTCGCTGCCATGCGCCTTGGCCGCCTCGATGAGCCGGCGGACCTGGCCGAGATTCGTCAGCGCAATCGAATCGATCCGCCCCTCCGCCATGTCGTCGATGGCGGCGACGATGCTGGCGTCCGCGGCCTTCGCGTCATAGGCATAAGGCAGCACGGTATCGACCTCGGCGCCTTGCGCTGATAGCGCGCCGGTCAGGCCGCTGTGATCCTTGTCCGGATAAAGTTGGAGGCCGAGGCGATGCCCCCCGAGGTCGAGCTTGCCTAGCATCTCGATCACGCCCTCGGTGGTCGGCTTCTCCGTGGTCTGCTGCGCCTCCAGAGCGATTTCGCGCAGTGCCTTGCCGGGCTTTGGTCCGCGCGTGAATTTTCGCGATTTGGCCAGCGCGGCGACCAGGGCCTGGTCGAGCCCCCGGGCGCGCGCGAGCTTCATGATCCGCCGCAGGCCTTCGCCGGTCATCAGCACGAGGTCGTCGAATGGCTTGTCGATGGCGCGGCGGATCCAGGCTTCGACCGGGGCAGGGTCCGGCGCGTCCTGGATGGTGAACATCGGGCATTGCACCACTTCGGCGCCTTGCTCGGCCAGGAGCTTCGAGAACTGCGCCTCCTCGCGGGTTTCCAGGATCAGGATGCGGGTGCCGTTCAAACGGTCGGCCATGGGCGTGCTCCGGTCAGTCGAAAATCGCAATTGTCCATTCATCCTGACTCCGTCGTCGGGATTGGCGCAAGGGTCGCCTCGGTGCTAGAGCAGGACGCAAATCGCGGCTTGTTCCGCGCACCGCTGCACAAACCTTCATCAAGAGCCATCTCTTCGAGAGCCATGCCCGACCATCAATACGTTCTGACCCTGTCCTGTCCCGATCGTCCCGGCATCGTCTCGGCGGTGTCGACCTTTCTGGCGAATTCCGGACAGAACATTCTCGACGCCCAGCAGTTCGACGACGTCGAGACCAAGAAATTCTTCATGCGCGTCGTATTCACCGCGGCCGATCTCGCCGTGGAGTTGAGTGCGCTTCAGACCGGCTTTGCCGCGATCGCCGAGCGCTTCGGCATGGAGTGGCAGATGCGCGACCGCGCCGCACATCGCAAGGTGATGCTGCTGGTGTCGAAATCCGACCACTGCCTGGTCGACATCCTCTATCGCTGGCGTACCGGCGAGTTGCCGATGACGCTGGCCGCGATCGTCTCCAACCATCCGCGCGAGGTCTATGCCGGGCTCGATTTCGGCGGCATCCCGTTCCACTATCTGCCTGTGACCAAGGAAACCAAGCGCGAACAGGAGGCGCAGATCCTCGATCTCGTCGCCGAAACCAGGACCGATCTCGTCGTGCTCGCCCGCTACATGCAGATCCTGTCGGATGATCTGTCGGGAAAGCTGTCCGGCCGCTGCATCAACATCCACCATTCGTTCCTGCCGGGCTTCAAGGGCGCCAAACCCTATCACCAGGCCCACGAGCGCGGCGTCAAGCTGATCGGCGCCACCGCTCACTATGTGACGCGTGATCTCGACGAGGGGCCGATCATCGACCAGGACGTCGAACGCATCAGCCATCGCGACACTCCGGAAGATCTGGTGCGCAAGGGCCGCGACATCGAGCGCCGCGTGCTGGCGCGCGCGATCCGCTATCACCTCGACGACCGCGTCATCCTCAACGGCCGCAAGACCGTGGTGTTTGTGGATTAGCGCACCGCCTCGCCTGAGGTCAGCCCGCTCGCGCGCTTCTGCGCCTGCTCTTCCTTCTCGCGATCCGCGGCGGGCATCAGCCGCTTGCGCTCGCGCTCCTTCATGTAGGCGTCGTATTGCGGGGTGCCCGGTCGGGGCGGCGCGTCCGCCGGCAGACCGCCAGCCCATTGCGGCACGTAGTCTCCCATGCCAGCCGAGAGCTTTTCGTTGACCGTGCCGCAGCCGGCCAGCCCCGCGGCGAGTGCGAGGAGGGTCAGGAGAGAACGGAAACGCATGGACATCTTGCGGGCGCCGGAGTCGGAGTGGTCGGACGCCGGATAACCAGCGGTCAGGAACGTTAGCCTTCAACAAGGTAAAATTGGCTTATTCGAGATTGGTATCAAAATACCAAAATTCCGCGCTCATCCTGGCCTTCAATGTCGGAATTCTGCAAATGAAAGACGAAATTCTCCATCCAAGCGTGCAGTCGCCTACCTAGAATGCCGGTGTCCGCTCGCGGCAATCTGGCTTGGCGGGCCGGGGCTTTTTCGTTGACAGGTCCATTTCATTTGTACAATCGTCCAAATGGACGCAGCCGAGTTCGCGGTGCGCGGGTTACCTGGGCGTAACCGCGGCGTCGCTGTCTGTCGTCAGCAATCGGAACGCTCGGCTTGCGCCGAATCGTCGCCGAACGTCCGATTGACAATGAGGGCGCGAACGACGCCATGTGACGTGCGACATCGCTCGTGCGTGGGTTAAAGTGAGGCAAGGACCGGGCACTCGGTCCAGCGCACAAGAGGTCAGGAATGAAGGGGAGGGACATCTGATGTTCGAACGCAAACAGTTTTCTCGCGCGGCCGCATTTGCCGCCATCACCGGCCTGGCGGCTGTTGTGCCAGCCAAGGCGGAAGACACCGTCAAGGTCGGCCTGATCCTGCCGATGACCGGCGGCCAGGCTTCGACCGGCAAGCAGATCGAGAACGCGATCAAGCTCTATATGCAGCAGAAGGGCGATACCGTCGCCGGCAAGAAGATCGAGATCATCGTCAAGGACGATGCGGCGATCCCCGACAAGACCAAGACCGCGGCGCAGGAGCTGATCGTCAACGACAAGGTCAATTTCATCGGTGGCTTCGGCGTGACGCCGGCAGCGCTCGCGGCCGCGCCGCTCGCGACGCAGGCCAAGATTCCTGAGGTCGTGATGGCGGCAGGCACCTCCATCATCACCGAGCGCTCGCCCTATATCGTGCGGACCAGCTTCACGCTGGCGCAGTCTTCGACCATCATCGGTGACTGGGCGGTGAAGAATGGCATCAAGAAGGTGGCGACGCTGACCTCGGACTACGCGCCGGGCAATGATGCGCTGAACTTCTTCAAGGAGCACTTCACCGCCGGCGGCGGCGAGGTGGTCGAAGAGGTCAAGACGCCGCTCGCCAACCCCGACTTCGCGCCGTTCCTGCAGCGCATGAAGGATGCAAAGCCCGACGCGATCTTCGTGTTCGTGCCGGCGGGCCAGGGCGGCAATTTCATGAAGCAATATGCCGAACGCGGCCTCGACAAAGCCGGCATCAAGGTGATCGGACCGGGCGACGTCACCGACGACGACCTCCTCAACAACATGGGCGATGCCGTGCTCGGCACCGTGACCGCTCATATCTACTCGGCGGCGCATCCCTCGCAGATGAACAAGGATTTTGTCGCCGCCTATCAGAAGGCATTCGGCACGCGCCCCGGCTTCATGGCGGTGAGCGGCTATGACGGCATCCACCTGATCTACGAAGCCCTGAAGAAGACCAATGGCGATACCGACGGCACCAAGCTGGTCGAGGCCATGAAGGGGCAGAAGTGGGAGAGCCCGCGCGGTCCGATCTCGATCGATCCGGAGACGCGTGACATCGTCCAGAACGTCTATATCCGCAAGGTCGAGAAGACCAACGGTGAGCTCTACAATGTCGAGTTCCAGACCTTCGAAGCCGTCAAGGATCTCGGCAAGACCAAGAAGTGACGCGCGGAAGCGCGTCATCCCGGGGCTCTCTTACCTCTCCCGCTTGCGGGAAAGCGTAGGCCGCCTCCGGCGGCCGGTGCTTCAAGAGACGCCGAGGCGAAGCCTCGGCTATTGCAGAGCGCCGGGTGAGGGCTCTCTCCTCGGGAGCCTGCGTTGTCGAGACACCCTCTCCCCAGCCCTCTCCCGCAAGCGGGAGAGGGAGCGCAGCACGGCCCTTGGACACACTTGAAGACCTCCGAGTCCAGATGACCTCAATCCTCACCAACCTGTTCGATGGCGTCGCCTACGGCATGCTGCTGTTCGTGCTCGCTTGCGGGCTCGCGGTCACGCTCGGCCTGATGAACTTCGTCAACCTCGCCCACGGCGCATTCGCGATGGCCGGCGGCTATGTCTGCATGGTGCTGGTCAACCGGATGGGCTGGCCATTCTTCGCCGCGCTGCCGCTCGCCTTCGTCTCGTCGGCGGCGATCGGCATCGTGCTCGAGCGCACGCTCTACCGCCATCTCTACACGCGCAGTCATCTCGACCAGGTGCTGTTCACGATCGGATTGACGTTCATGTCGGTCGCGGCCGTGGATTATATCCAGGGCTCCTCGCGCGTCTTCATCAACCTGCCGGCCGCGCTGCAGGGCCAGTTCGACGTGTTCGGCGTCGGCATCGGGCGCTACCGCCTGATGATCATTGTCATCTGTGGCCTGCTCACCATCGGCCTGCAGATGGTGCTGGCCAAGACGCGCTTCGGCAGTCGGCTGCGTGCCGCGGTCGATGATCCCCGCGCCGCGAGCGGCCTCGGCATCAACGTGCCGCAGGTGTTCGCGTTCACCTTTGCTTTTGGCTGTGGGCTTGCCGGCCTCGGCGGGGCGCTCAGCGCCGAGATTCTCGGCCTCGATCCGTACTTCCCGCTGAAGTTCATGATCTACTTCCTGATCGTGGTCACGGTTGGCGGCTCGTCCTCGATCACCGGCCCGTTCCTGGCCTCGCTCCTGCTCGGCATCGGCGACGTCGCCGGCAAATATTACGTACCGAAGATGGGGCCCTTCGTGATCTACACCATGATGATCGTGATCCTGATCTGGCGCCCCAACGGCCTGTTCGGCCGCACGGCCGCACGTTGAGTTTGCCGATGAGTGCTGCTTCCGACGTCGGTCATCACGCCCAGCGGCAGGCGCGCTGGCACTTTGGCGAGGCCGCCTTCTGGCTCGTTGTGCTCGCCTGCGGCTTCCTGTTTCCCTCGCGCTATCTGATCATGACCGACATCCTGCGGCTGGCGCTGTTTGCGATGTCGCTCGATCTCATCCTCGGCTATGCCGGAATCGTTTCGCTCGGCCACGCCGCCTTCTTCGGGGTCGGCGCCTATGCCGCGGGACTTCTTGCGCTCCATGGCATCATCAACGAGCCGGTGCTGGCGCTGATCGCGGCGGGCCTCGCCGCGATGGTGCTCGGCTTTGCCACCAGCTTCCTGGTGATCCGCGGCGTCGACCTGACCCGGCTGATGGTGACGCTCGGCATCGCGCTATTGCTGGAGGCGCTCGCCGAGCGCTTCTCCAACGTTACCGGGGGCACCGACGGCCTGCAGGGCATCGAGATGCAGCCGATCCTCGGCGCGATCCCGTTCGACATGTTCGGCAAGGCCGGCTTCTTCTATTCGCTGGCCGTGCTGTTTGTGCTGTTCCTCCTCGCGCGTCGCATCGTGCATTCGCCGTTCGGCCTGTCGCTGCGCGCGATCAAGAACAACCCGCTGCGGGCCGCAGCCATCGGAATTCCGGTCAATCGCCGTCTGATCGCGATCTACACGCTGGCTGCGTTCTATGCCGGCATCGCAGGCGCGCTGTTCACCCAGACCACCGCGATCGCCTCGCTCGACGTGTTCGCCTTCGATCGCTCGGCCGACCTCATGCTGGTGCTCGTCATCGGCGGCACAGGCTATCTCTATGGCGGGCTGATCGGCGCGGTGATCTTCCGCATGCTCCAGGAGGTGTTCTCCACCATCACCCCGCAATATTGGCAGTTCTGGATTGGCCTCGTGTTGGTCGTGATCGTGTTGGTTGGCCGCCAGCGCCTGCACTATGGCGTGCTGTTCCTGCCCAATCTGCTGATCAAGCAGATTGCGGGACGCAAGGCGGTTGTATCAGTGCCGGAGAGCGACACATGACCATTGCGCTCGAAACCCAGAACCTCGAAAAGACGTTTGGCGGACTGCGCGTGACCCGCGATCTGTCGCTGAAGATCGAGCAGGGCGCCCGTCATGCGTTGATCGGTCCGAATGGCGCCGGCAAGACCACTGTGATCAACCAGCTCACCGGCGTGCTGAAGCCCAACTCGGGCCGCATCCTGCTCGAAGGCCATGACATCACCGATCTGCCCGTGCACAAGCGCGTACTGCGCGGCCTGTCGCGCACCTTCCAGATCAACCAGCTCTATCCGGATCTCACCCCGCTCGAGACCATCGGTCTTGCCGTCTCCGAGCGTCTCGGCCATGGCGGCGACTGGTGGCGGCGGATGGGAACGCGGAGCGACGTCAACGGCGAAATCGCCGATCTCTTGTCGCGCTTCCATCTGCTCGACGCCATGAACGAGCAGACGGTCACACTGCCTTATGGCAAGCAGCGACTGCTCGAGATCGCGGTCGCGATCGCCGCCAAACCGCGCGTGCTGCTGCTCGACGAGCCCGCCGCCGGCGTGCCGGAGAGCGAGCGCCACGACATTCTCGCGGTTGTCGGCAGCTTGCCGCGCGACGTCACCGTGCTGCTGATCGAGCACGACATGGACCTCGTCTTCTCATTCGCCGACCGCATCTCGGTGCTGGTCTCCGGCGCGCTGCTCACGGAAGGCGCGCCCGAGCAAGTCGCGCGCGATCCGCAGGTGAAGGCGGTCTATCTCGGCGAGGAGGCGGTCAATGTCTGACCTGCTCGCAATCGACCAGCTTCGCGCCGGCTATGGCGAGGCGGTGGTGCTGCCGAACATGTCGCTGAACCTCGCCGAGGGGCAGGTGCTGGCGCTGCTGGGACGTAACGGCACCGGCAAGACCACGCTGATCAACTCCATCGTTGGCGTCACCCGTCGTTTCTCAGGCTCTGTCACGCTCGCCGGCACCGATGTCACGAGCTTGCGGCCCGACCAGCGGGCGCGGGCCGGCATCGGCTGGGTACCGCAGGAGCGCAACATCTTCCGCTCGCTGACGGTGGAAGAGAACATGACCGCGGTGGCGCAGCCCGGTCCCTGGACCGTCGAGAAGGTTTACCAGATGTTCCCGCGGCTGAAGGAGCGGCGGAGTAACTTCGGCAACCAGCTCTCCGGCGGCGAGCAGCAGATGCTGGCGATCGGCCGTGCGCTGACCCTCAACCCGAAGGTCCTGCTGCTGGACGAGCCGACCGAGGGGCTGGCCCCCATCATCGTCGAGGAGCTTCTCAAGGCGATCGGGACCATCACCCGGGCCGGCGGCATCTGCTCGATCATCGTCGAACAGAATGCCCAAAAGATTCTCGGGCTTGCCGACCGCGTTGTGATATTGGAGCGCGGAACGATCGTCCATGACGCCCCGAGCGCCGCGTTGAAAGCCGACCCGTCGGTCCTGGAGCGCCACCTCGGCGTTGCAGGGGCGGCGGCCCACTGATCTTCGCCTCTCCCCGCTTGCGGGGAGAGGGGGTACTACGAGCGTCGACTGAAATTTCGGGAGAAACAAAGAGATGCAGCGAACCAAAGCCCCTTTCCGCGCCGACGAGGTTGGCAGCCTCCTGCGCCCCGCCAAGATCAAGGAAGCCCGCGCCAAGCTCGAGGCGGGCGAGATCTCGGCTGACGATCTGCGCAAGATCGAGGACATGGAAATCGAGAAGGTCGTGCACAAGCAGGCCTCGGTCGGCCTGAAGCTGGCGACCGACGGCGAATTCCGCCGCTCCTGGTGGCATTTCGACTTCCTGGCCAAGCTCACCGGCTGCGAGCTGTTTCATCCCGACGCCGGCATCCAGTTTACGGGCGTGCAGACCCGTCACGACGCGGTGCGGGTGATCGATAAGCTCGACTTCCCCGACAATCACCCGATGCTCGAGCACTTCCGCTTCCTGAAGAAGGTCGCCGACCAGGCCCACGTCACGGCCAAGATGACGATCCCCTCGCCAGCGGTGCTGCATTTCCGCGGCGGCCGCAAGTCCATCTCCAAGGACGTCTATCCCGATCTCGACGCCTTCTATGAGGACCTCGGCAAGACCTACCGCAAGGCCGTGAAGGCGTTCTACGACGCCGGCTGCCGCTATCTGCAGTTCGACGACACGGTCTGGGCCTATCTCTGCTCGCCCGACGAATTGCAGAAGGCACGCGAGCGCGGCGACAATCCGGATGGTCTGCAGCAGATCTACGCGCGCATCATCAATTACGCGCTGGCCGAGAAGCCTGCCGACATGGTGGTGACCACGCATGTCTGCCGCGGCAATTTCCGCTCGACCTGGATTTCCTCGGGCGGCTACGAACCGGTCGCTGAGACCATGCTCGCCGGCACCAATTACGACGGCTATTTCCTCGAATACGACTCTGACCGCGCCGGCGGCTTCGAACCGCTGCGCTTCCTGCCCAAGGGCAACAAGGTCGTCGTGGTCGGCGTCATTACCTCGAAGTTCGGCGAGCTCGAGAAGAAGGACGACATCAAGCGTCGCCTGGAAGAAGCCTCCAAGTTCGCCCCGCTGGAGCAGCTCGCGCTGTCGCCCCAGTGCGGCTTTGCCTCGACCGAAGAGGGCAACATCCTCTCCGAGGAAGAGCAATGGGCCAAGCTGAGCCTTGCGGTCGAGATCGCGAAGGAAGTGTGGGGCAACTGAGATAGGGCGTCATTCCGGGGCGCGCTTAGCGCGAACCCGGAATCTCGAGATCCCGGGTCTGGTGCTTGCGCGCCTCCCGGGATGACGACGCGCAAGCGCGTCCGCCCTCACTTCTCCGCCAGATAGACCTCACCCAGCAGCGAGGAGTTCGACCACGGCACCTGCTTGTTCTTGGTGCTCGACACCACCTCCGCCCGCACCCGCGTCAGCATCTGCTGGACTTCCAGTCCCGGCGTGCCGATGTGCCGGGACAGCGCCGCGGAGAACGGGGAGTTGGCGCCTTCGCCATCGAGGGCGACCTGGCCCGGGGCTGTCGCGAAGGCGATCAGGGTGCCGGCGCCCAGCGTTGCACCGGCACCCAGGCTGGTCGGAGCTGCGAGGCCTGATGCGCCCTCGATGCCGCGATTGCTGCCGGCGCTTGCGACCTGCTGCGCCATCGGATTATTGCGACACGCATCGAAGATCAGGATGTTGGTGCGGACATGGTCGTCGAGGCCGGCCGTGATCGTGTCCATGTCGATCATCGTGTCCGTCATGCTGCTGCCAGCCTTGAGCTCGACGTCGACGGGAATGAGGTAGTTGCGGCCGTCGACCTGCACACCGTGGCCGGCATAATAGACGAGTGCGACCTGCGCCCGCGCCGCCTCGCGCAAGAAGTCGCGCGTCATCTTCTGCATCCCGGCGCGGTCGAGGTCGAGGCCCTCCGTCACCGCAAAGCCGATGTCGCGCAGGCTTTTTGCCACCGCGCGCGCGTCATTGGCGGGGTTGGGCAGCGCCTTGACGTGGCTGTAAGCGCCGTTGCCGATCACCAGCGCCATGCGCTTGCCGCGGTTGTCGCCGGCCGGTGCTGCGGGCGGAGAGGCTGGCTGTCCCTGGGACGAACTATCGGTTTTCTGTTGCTGGTGTGCCGGGTCGGACGGTGGATCGCGCGGTGTCGGTGGAACGTCGGACAGCAGCGACAGCCGCACCTTGGCGGTCGCTTGATTGGCCCTGCTGCCAGCATCGGCAGCGGTGCCCTGGAGGGTCGCGCGGTAATCGTCCTTGGCGTGCTCGACGTCACCCTTGGCCTCGTAGGCGAGCCCGCGGTGGATATAGCCGGCGATCAGCACGCTGCCCGGCGCCGTCAGCACTGCGAGCGGCACATTCGACTTGGCGAGACGGATCGCCTCGCTGCCATCGGCGATCGCGCGATCGAAGTTGCCCTTGGCGCGCCAAATCACGGTGCGGGTGATCAGCGGTGCCGGAAGTTTGGGATTGAGCCGGATGGCCTCGTTGACGTCGGCGAGCGCGCCGTCGAGATCGCCGAGTTTCAGTTTGGTGGAGCCTCTGTTGTCGTAGATGTAGGCCTCGCCGGGATAGAGCCGGATCGCCTCGTTGTAGTCGGCGAGCGCCTTGCTGTAGTCGTGCTTGGCATTGTAGGCGTTGGCACGGTTGTGAAGGATCAGCCCGCTCGGCGGTCCGAGCTTCAGCGCGTCGTTGAAATCGGCAATCGCGATATCGTTCTCGCCCTTGTCGAAATAGGCCGATCCCCTGAGATTGTAGAGGGCCTGGTCGGGCGCGAGGCGGATGGCCTCGGTGGTATCGGCGATCACCTTGTCGTAGTCGCCCTTCTTGTTCCAGCCGACCGCGCGCCAGAAATAGACCGTGGCCAGCTGCCCGCCCTTGAAGACTTTCAAAGCGATGATCTTGTTGCAGGCGTCGATCTGCTGATCCGCCGGCGTGCCCTCGCTGGTGCAAAGCGGTCCAAGTTGCGCACGGCTCTGCGCGAAGGAGGGGGCAAACCAGAGGATTGGAACGAGCAGGCAGAGCGCGACGAGCAGACGGCGCATGACGAGATCCCCAAGGAGAGAGCCGCCTGTTTGTTTCCCGGTGACTGGTCGGGGTTCATTCCGGTGCGAACGGTCGAGCGGCTTCAAGGGGTATTCCCCGAGTGGGCAGAATTTGCTAGGAGATCAGTCCCAACCTTTCTGCCCACCATTATCCCATCGATGAAGAACGACGAAATCCTGAGCCAAATCACCGAGTTCTGCCGCACGGCGGACATGGCGGAATCGACGTTCGGCCGGCGCGCGGTGAACGATGGGAAGCTCGTGCACCGCCTGCGCGAGGGCAAGCGCATCACCATCGACACGCTCGAGCGGATCCAGGCCTATATCGCGGCATCGACGACCGGCGGCGTGCCGCCGCCGCGAGGGCTGCAAGTGCCCCCGGAAAGGCGCGATCCCCGCGGCAATTTCCGCTTTTTCGAGAACCGGCAGAAGTACCTGCTGTTTGTCCACACCTGCAGCGAGAAGCGGGTGATCGCCGACCGCGTTGCGCTGGAGCTCGCCACCATCCATCCGCGTCCGCCGGCGCTACGAATCTTCGACGCAGGCGTCGGCGACGGCACGGTGCTGGCGCGGGTGCTGCGCGCCACGCATCAACGTTATCCACACATGCCGTTCTACGTGGCCGGCAAGGAGCTCAGTCTCGAAGATCTGCGGCTGACGCTGGAGAAGGTGCCGGACCGCATTTTCGAGCATCCGGCGTCGGTGTTCGTCTTCACCAACATGTTCTATTCGGAGGCGCCTTGGCTGACGCCGGCCTCGCCTGCGGCAGCCGCGGCTACTCTCTGGCACGAAGTTCCGCTGCGGGGCGCCTCGTCAGGCGAATTCGAGCAGCAGATCGCCGAGTTACGGCCGTTTCTGGAGCAAAACTGGCGCGCGGCGATCAGCCCGCGCACGGCCATGCCCCTCTATGAACGGCCGGTCGTTCTCGTGCTCTACCGCGAGGATCACAGGTTCCTGCTGGACTCGACCATTCCGCGGCCAGGCCAGACCGAGGCCAATTTCGATCTCGTCATTGCATCCCAGCCATACCGTGCCCTGTCCTCGGTCAATTTCCGCGCCAAGCGGATCATCGCACCGCTGGCGCGGGCCCTGCGGCCGGGCGGCCGCCTGATCGGAATCCACTCCCATGGTCACGATCCCGGTATGGAAATGATCCAGACGATCTGGCCCGGAGAAAATCCTTTCTCGGTGAGCCGTCATGAGCTATTGCGCGCCGTTAAGTACGAGCTCGGATCGTTGGGCCGCGACTTAAATTTTAATGCTTATGCGGATAACCGTTCGATCTTCAGGTATGATATGGAAGCGCTGCCCAACGAGGTGACGGGTACCATCGGAACCTCGACGGCCTTTGCAGCGTGGAATGCGGCGGTGTATGTCGCTCAGATTGAGGACGACCGGTTGACAGATATGACTCAAAACGGCCGCACTCTGGATGCCGCCAGGGATGTGCTGCGGAAGTACAACGGGCTCTGGTTTCTCGACGAATCCTACGTCATCTCGCGCCGGCGTGATTGACATAATCCAACTGTAAACATCGCAAACGTCCGCCGGTAGCGGTGGAACAAGGGGTTTCTTGATGCGCGCGTCCTATCTCTTCACCAGCGAATCCGTGTCCGAAGGCCATCCGGACAAGGTCTGCGACCGGATCTCCGACGAAATCGTCGATCTGTTCTACCGCGAAGGGCCGAAGGCCGGCATCGACCCCTGGGCCATTCGCGCCGCCTGCGAGACGTTGGCGACCACCAACAAGGTGGTGATCGCCGGTGAGACCCGCGGTCCGAAGTCGGTCACCAACGAGCAGATCGAGAGCGTCGTGCGCGGCGCGATCAAGGACATCGGCTACGAGCAGGAAGGCTTCCACTGGAAGACCTGCGACATCGAGATCCTCCTGCATCCGCAGTCGGCCGACATCGCGCAGGGCGTCGACGCGCTCCAGCCGGGCGAGGTCAAGGAAGAGGGCGCCGGCGACCAGGGCATCATGTTCGGCTACGCCACCAACGAGACGCCCGACCTGATGCCAGCGCCAATCTTCTACGCCCACAAGATCCTGCGCCTGATCTCCGAAGCCCGTCACTCCGGCAAGGAGAAGGTGCTCGGACCGGACTCCAAGAGCCAGGTCACCGTGCAGTACGAGAATGGCAAGCCGGTCGGCGTGCGCGAGATCGTGGTGTCGCACCAGCATCTGATCGAGGACATCTCGTCCAAGCAGATCCGCGACATCGTCGAGCCCTATGTGCGCGAGGCGCTGCCGAAGGACTGGATCACGCCGAAGACCATCTGGCACATCAACCCGACCGGCAAGTTCTTCATCGGCGGTCCGGATGGCGACTCCGGCCTGACCGGCCGCAAGATCATCGTCGACACCTATGGCGGCGCGGCCCCGCACGGCGGCGGCGCATTCTCCGGCAAGGATCCGACCAAGGTCGACCGCTCCGCGGCCTACGCTGCGCGCTACGTCGCCAAGAACATCGTCGCCGCCGGTCTTGCCGACCGCTGCACGCTGCAGCTTTCCTACGCCATCGGCGTCGCACGCCCGCTCTCGATCTACATCGATACCCACGGCACAGGTAAGGTGCCGGAGGAGCAATTGGAGAAGGCGGCCGCCCAGGCGATGGATCTCACGCCCCGCGGCATCCGCACCCATCTCGACCTCAATCGCCCGATCTACGCGCGGACCTCGGCCTACGGCCATTTCGGCCGCACGCCCGACAACGAGGGCGGCTTCTCCTGGGAGAAGACCAATCTCGTCGAAGCGCTCAAGCGCGCCGTCTAGTTCTCTTGCGTCATTCCGGGGCGCCGCGGCAGCGGCGAACCGGAATCTCGAACCTTACGGATTCCGGGTTAACTCGTTTCGCGAGCGGCCCGGAATGGCGAGTCAAACAAACAGGAACCTCCCATGAACGCGAAGCCCGGCTTCACCGATTACATCGTCAAGGACATTTCGCTCGCCGATTTCGGCCGCAAGGAGCTCTCGCTCGCGGAGACCGAGATGCCCGGCCTGATGGCCACCCGCGAGGAGTTCGGCCCGAAGCAGCCGCTGAAGGGCGCGCGCATTGCCGGCTCCCTGCACATGACGATCCAGACCGGCGTGCTGATCGAGACGTTGGCAGCCCTTGGCGCCGACATCCGCTGGGTCTCCTGCAACATCTATTCGACGCAGGATCACGCTGCTGCTGCGATCGCCGCCGCCGGCATTCCCGTCTTCGCCGTCAAGGGCGAGACGCTCAAGGATTACTGGGATTACACCGCAAAGCTGTTCGACTGGCACGGCGGCGGTCACCCGAACATGATCCTCGATGACGGCGGCGACGCCACCATGTACGTCCATCTCGGCCTGCGCGCCGAGAAGGGCGACACCGCGTTCCTGGACAAGCCGGGCTCGGAAGAAGAGGAAGTCTTCTTCGCGCTTCTGAAGAAGCAGCTCAAGGAGAAGCCGAAGGGCTACTTCGCCGCGATCGCCGAGAGCATCAAGGGCGTTTCCGAAGAGACCACCACCGGCGTGCATCGTCTCTACGACATGCAGAAGGCCGGCACGCTGCTGTGGCCGGCCATCAACGTCAACGACAGCGTCACCAAGTCGAAATTCGACAATCTCTATGGCTGCCGTGAATCGCTGGTCGACGGCATTCGTCGCGGCACCGACGTGATGATGTCGGGCAAGGTCGCGATGGTCGCCGGCTTCGGCGACGTCGGCAAGGGCTCGGCGGCCTCGCTGCGCCAGGCCGGCTGCCGCGTCATGGTGTCGGAAGTCGATCCGATCTGCGCGCTGCAGGCGGCGATGGAAGGCTACGAGGTCACCACCATGGAAGATGCCGCGCCCCGCGCCGACATCTTCGTCACCGCGACCGGCAACAAGGACATCATCACCATCGACCACATGCGCGCGATGAAGGATCGCGCCATCGTCTGCAACATCGGTCACTTCGACAACGAGATCCAGATCGCGGGTCTGCGTAACCTGAAATGGACCAACATCAAGCCGCAGGTCGACGAGATCGAATTCCCCGACAAGCACCGCATCATCCTGCTGTCGGAAGGCCGGCTCGTGAACCTCGGCAACGCGATGGGTCATCCGTCCTTCGTGATGTCGGCGTCCTTCACCAACCAGACGCTGGCGCAGATCGAGCTGTTCGCCAACAACAAGGACGGCAAGTACAAGAAGGAAGTCTACGTGCTGCCGAAGACCCTCGACGAGAAGGTCGCGCGCCTGCACCTTGCCAAGATCGGCGTCAAGCTCACCGAACTGCGCAAGGACCAGGCCGACTATATCGGCGTGAAGCAGGAAGGTCCGTACAAGTCGGATCACTACCGGTACTGAGATTGGAAAGGCCCCTGAGAAATCAGGGGCCTTTTTTTTGTCGCACGGCGTTGGCCAGCGTTTGAGGGGGCGCTGGTTGTTAACGAGGCCCTAACGGCCTTGTTGCATGCTCCGGCACCACCGCGAGCGGCCTGCCACCCCATGACATCTGTAGATCAGCCCGAGAGATTTCGAGCGCCGCAGTCCCCGGCATCTGCCGCGGAATCCTTCAATCCGGACACGCTGCGTCTTGCCGCGCGTTGCTGGATCGCGCTTGCGGTAATCGCCTATGTGATTGATCTGCTGGGGCGGAGCCGCGTCGGTCTGACGGACGGCATTCGCAGCCCGTTCGGCGATGACTTCATCAACTACTGGTCAGGAGCCTACCTGGCTTTGCATGGCCGTGCAGCCGAGGTCTATGATTTCGTCGCCTTTCATGGCTTCGAGACCTCCGTTGTCGGGCCGCACATCGACTTCTACCATTATTCCTACCCACCCGTTCTTCTGCTGCTGACGGCCCCGCTCGCAATCGTGCCCTACGTTCCGGCACTGTTCGTCTGGCTGGCGTCCACCTGGTATGGCTTCTATCGCGCGCTGAAATTCGCCGCGGGGGAGAATGCATTGCTGCTGTCGCTCGCCGCTCCGGCAATGTTCGTCAATGCGATCGGCGGACAAAACGGCGCGTTGACGGCTGCCATCATGGGTGGGGGACTGCTGCTGGTGGATCGCCGGCCCACGATGGCCGGAATGTTGTTCGGGTTGCTGATCTACAAGCCCCACCTTGCGTTGATGCTTCCGGTTGCGATGATTGCGGGCCGGCGTTGGCGCGTGGTCGTGGCGGCCGGCGTCACGGCGGTCCTGCTCATCGCCGCCAGCATGGCGGTCTTTGGTCCCGCCGTCTGGGCCGAGTACCAGCATAATGTCTCGGTGCTGCGCACTGTGATTCTCGAGGACGGCTCCGGCGTTTGGCACAGAATGGTGTCGGTGTTCGTGTCGGTTCGTCGCCTGGGTGGAAGCGTTGAATTGTCCTACGCAGTGCAGGGGCTGTTCGCGCTCGCAGCGGCCTTCGTCGTTGGCCGGAGCTGGTTGCGCGATGATCCGGCGTATATTCGCTATGCTCTGGTGGTGGTCGGCACCTGCCTCGCGACGCCCTATCTTCAGGACTACGACGTCGTGGTTGGCGCTTTCGCGGTGGTGTGGCTCAAGAACGCTCAGCAGCACTCGCAAATCTCCGCGCGCTGGTTCGATGCCGGCGCCGCCATGGTGCTGGCGCTACCCATCGTGGCCGCTGCCCTTGCCAAATGGAGCGGGCTGGCCTTTGGTCCGCTATTCTTCATCCCACCGTTCATATTGCTCGTGCGGCTTGCGATGGAATATCGCCGAGCAAATCCTCCATCGTAGCCCGTTGACTGCCGGCCGCGACGATCGGACAATCCGCCTCGGGAGGAGATCCGATGAAGAACGGACCGCAACAAGAACATTTCGACGTCCTCATCGTCGGTGCCGGGCTATCCGGCATCGGCGCCGGCTATCATCTTCAGAGCAAGTGCCCGGCCAAGAGCTATGTCATCCTGGAGGGCCGCGACTGCATCGGCGGCACCTGGGATCTGTTTCGCTATCCCGGCATCCGCTCGGACAGCGACATGTTCACGCTCGGTTATTCCTTCAAGCCGTGGACCGATCCGAAGGCGATCGCGGACGGATCGAAGATCCTGAACTATGTGCGCGAGACTGCGGCCGAGAACGGCATCGACAAGCACATCCGTTATCGCCATCGCGTCAAGCGCGCGGCGTGGTCGACGAGTGATGCGCGCTGGACTGTCGAGGTCGAGCGCACCACAGGCGAGGGCGCGACCGAGCTTCTCCGCTTCACCTGCAGCTTCCTGTTCATGTGCTCGGGCTACTACAAATACGAGGCGGGCTACACGCCGGAGTTTGCGGGCGCCGCCGACTTCGCCGGCCGCATCGTGCATCCGCAGAAATGGACCGAGGACATCGACTATACAGGCAAGCGCGTCGTCGTGATCGGCTCGGGCGCCACCGCTGTGACGCTGGTGCCGGAGCTCGCCAAGAAAGCATCGCAGGTCACCATGCTGCAGCGCTCGCCGACCTATGTGGTGTCGCGACCGGCGCAAGATCCCGTCGCCAACAAGCTGCGCCGTAACCTGCCGGCGCGGCTGGCCTATCATCTGATCCGCTGGCGCAACGTGATGTGGGGGATGTTCTTCTTCCAGCTCAGCCGGCGCAAGCCTGACAAGGTGAAGAACCTGATCCTCAGTGGCGTGCGTATGGCACTCGGGCCGGACTACGACGTCGCCACTCATTTCACGCCGCGCTACAACCCCTGGGACCAGCGGCTCTGCCTCGTGCCGGACGGTGATCTGTTCAAGGCGATCCGCGACAAGCGCGCCGTTGTCGTTACCAGCGAGATCGACAGGTTTACGCACGATGGCATCCGTCTGAAGGACGGCAGCGAGCTTGCCGCGGACATCATCGTGACGGCAACAGGACTCGTGCTGCAGGTCGTCGGCGGCCTCGAAGTCAGCGTCGATGGCCGCGCCGTCGATTTCGCCAATACGCTGACCTACAAGGGCATGATGTATGCCGACGTGCCGAACATGGCCTCGGCCTTCGGCTACACCAATGCGTCCTGGACGCTGAAATGCGATCTCACCTGCGAATATGTCTGCCGTCTCATCAACTACATGGACCGGCACAATTTTCGGCAAGCCATGCCGCACAATGACGACCCCACGATCACCGCCCAACCGTCACTCAATTTCACCTCGGGCTATGTGCAGCGTTCGGTCGCCAAGATGCCGAAGCAGGGGTCGAAACGGCCGTGGCGGCTGTATCAGAACTATGCTCTCGACATCGTCTCGTTGCGCTTCGGTCGGATCGACGACGGCGTGATGCAGTACTCCTGATCACGACGCCACCCTCGCTTCTAGGCCTTGCGCGCCGCGAGCGCGAGGCCGAGATCGATTGCGAGCGCTAGCACCACGGCGCCGCCACCGAGAGCGAACAGGACCAGATAGTCGCCGCCGGTCTGTGCGTAGATCCAGGAGAAGCCGTAAGCGGCGGCCGCCTGGAAAAGCGCAAAGCTCGTTGTCGCGTGGCTCCAGGTTACACGCTGCTGCTCGCCGGAATGTGGCACAAGCTCGTGGATGCGTCCGAGCACCAGCGGCACGATGCCGGGCGTGAAGCCGCCGACAACGATGCTCGACACGATCAGTGACGCCGGCGCTGTGCTGACGGTGGGCAGCAAGACGGCGGCCGCCTCGATCAGGAAGGCCGCACGCACGGCTGCGCCAAAACCCGAGCGGTCGCCGAGATGGCCGGTGACGAGCGGGCCGACGATGGCGCCAAGGCCGTACAGCACCCAATACCGCGATCCGGCGGCGATACCCTGGCCGAGGCCGCGGGCCACGAAGTCGACGACGAAGACCATGTGCGGCACCAGCGCCACCGCGTTGAGGCCATATTGGATCAGCAGCGCGCGGGCGGCGGTCGGCGTCCGATGCTGCTTCGCATGATGCGAGGGCACAGTACCAGTCCCGGCTTCCGCAGGCCAATTCCACCAGCTTGCGAGCGTCAGCACGGCCGCGACTACGCCAAGGCCATACCAGCTTTGCTGCAGGCCCTGCTGCAGCAACAATGGCACCAGCGTGCCTGATGCGGCAACGCCGAGACCAACGCCGGCAAAGATCACGCCGCCGACGATGCCGCGCCGCGCGGGCGAGGTGTGGGGTAGAATGACGGAGGCTGCCAGCACCATGATGATGCCGCCGGTGAGGCCAGAGAGGAAGCGCCAGGCAAAGAACCAGCTGAAGGACACAGGTGCTGAGCTGGCAAAGAAGGAGACGGTGGCAAGGAACATCATCGCCCGTAGCGCACGGACTGCGCCAATGCGCGCTGCAACCGCTCGCGCCGCGAGGGCACCGGCGAGATAGCCTGCGAGATTTGCCGCGCCGAGATAGACGACGTCGGAGGCGCTGAACCAATTCGCCGCGATCAGTGCTGGGATCAGCGGCGTGTAGGAGAAGCGGGCAAGGCCCAGGCCGACCAGCGAAGCGGAAAGTCCCACCATCGCATAGCGCCAGGTTGATTGCGAGTCTGATCCCGGCTGCTGACGCAGCCGGGTCTCCAAATGTTGCTTCGCGTTTGCATTGGTCATCTCATCCTCCTGCGCGCAGCGCGCGGATCATCTGTCTGGTTGGCGCGGCTCTGCGCTCAGTGGCCTGCGCTCTGGCCGCCATCGACATGCAGGATCTCGCCGGTGACGAAGGAGGCACCCTCCAGATAGAGCACTGCATCGACGATGTCGGAAATCTCGCCCATGCGGCCGACCGGGTGCATCGCGCCGTACTGGGCGTGCGTCGACACCGGGTGCATCGGCGACTTGATGATCCCTGGTGCGACCGCGTTCACGCGGATGCCGCGCTTGGCATATTCGATCGCGAGCGACCTGGTTGCCGCGTTCAGCCCACCCTTGCTCAGCGAAGCCAGCACCGAGGGCACGTTCGAATTGGCCTGATCGACCAGCGTTGTGGTGATCTGGACGACGTGGCCGGACCCTTGCTTTTCCATCTCGGCGATCGCGAGCTGGGTGATGTTGAAGAAGCCCGCGACATTCGTGCCCATCACGGCCGCATAGTCCTCGGCGGTGTATTGCGTGAACGGCTTGGCGACGAAGATGCCGGCATTGTTGACCAGCGTGTCGACGCGCCCGAAACGCGCAACGGCCTGCGCAACGACGCCCTCGGCAGTCTTGCGGTCAGCGATGTCGCCAGGAACGGAGAGGACATCGTCGTCGCCTGATGGCTTGATCGACCTCGCCGTGGCGACCACGCGATAATTACGATCGCGAAAACCCTGGACCAGCCCTGCGCCGATTCCCTGCGATGCCCCGGTGATGATGGCGACCTTCTGCTCGATACCCATGACGGGCTCCTGTTGTTGATCCGCGCCAGCGATGGCTGGCTTGGCTGCCGACTTACGCCGCGGTGGCTCGGTTGCGAATACGTGCCGTCCGGCAGACATCCTTTCGCGGCGCGTATGAATGCCGGATCAGCGCCTGCCGCCAGTTGTCGCTGATGACGCAAACGCCTAGCTTGCCGGTGGAATTCCACGGAGCGATGGAAGGGCATGGATCGTCTGGACGCGATGAAGGTGTTCGTCCTCGCGGTGGACGAAGGCAGCCTCGCGGCGGCGGGCCGCAAGCTCGGCCGTTCGCCGGCGGCGGTCAGCCGGGCCGTCGCCTTCCTGGAGGAGCGGGTCGGCACCGAGCTGCTACATCGGACCACGCGGTCGATCAGGCTGAGCGAGGAGGGCGAGCGTTATGTCGCGGTCTGTCGCCGGGTGCTCACCGAGCTCGCGGAGGCTGACGATATCGCGGCCGGACCACGGACGGCCCCGCGCGGACTGCTGACGATCACGGCTCCCGTGGTGTCCGGCGAGATGGTGCTGCGGCCGATCCTCGATGCATTTCTGGACGCCTATCCGACGGTGTCAGCAAGACTTCTGCTGTTCGATCGCGCGGTCAATCTGATCGAGGAGGGTGTCGATATCGCACTTCGCATCGGGCCGCTTGCGGATTCGGCGATGGTGGCGATGCGGGTTGGCGAGATCAGTCGTGTCGTGGTGGCGGCGCCGCGCTATCTGAAACAGCATCCGCGCATCACCGAGCCCGGCGATCTCGCCAAGCACCAGATCGTGGCGATGGCGCATCTGCCGAATTCCTGGACCTTTGCGCCTCGGGCAGGTTCCCCGGCGCCGCGAACGGTCCAGTTCACGCCGCGGTTCACGGTCAATAGCACCTATGCCGCGGTGGCCTCGGCCGTAGCGGGCCGCGGCGTCGCGCGAATGTATTCGTACCAGGTGGCCGAGCAGGTCGCGCGCGGGGAGCTTGCGATCGTTCTAGCCGGCGACGAGGATCCGGAGATGCCGGCTCATCTGATCACCCCGCAGGGCAGGCTTTCGGTGCCCAAAGTGCGCGCCTTCACCGACTTTGCCGTGCCGCGGCTGAAGAAGCATTTTGCGCAGCTCAAGAAGAGCCTGAAGGCGCGCTGAACATCGCCGCTGCGGTGGGACCGCCAATGCGTTGTTTTGCGTATACGGCCGCAGCACTGAATCGGCCATGGTTTCGAACGGTTAACGCCGGATTAACGGATGAGTCCTAGCCTGTCTCGGCCGGGGTTACTCGCAAGGCCGAGGTGAGCCCAATGGAAGCCCAGAAGATCGCGGTCGACGCTGTCGTCGCACTGACCGATTGCGACCGCGACGCCGTCATCGCCTTTATCCGGCGGCTCTATCTCGCCGGTATTACCGACCCCAAGCGCCTGACCTTCAAGGGTCTCCAGGCGCTGTCCCGGGCGTGATTCGGCTCATTTCGCCTGATTTTCCCTGGTTCCACGGACTTGCTCGCCCCAGCGTGATTGCAACCCACCGGTGAATACTTGCCGGTCGGATCGGGCCGGGTTACACGACACCCGGCTGGGTCACTTGGGATTGGGGAAATGCTGAAACAGCTTTTTGCGCCGCAACTTGTCGTTCTGTATGTGCTTGCGGCATCGACCATCTACGTTCACTTCCGCGGCAAGCAGCGGCTGCGCTTCGCGCGCCAGCTTGGCGACCACTCGACCTATCTCGCCCCCTACAATGTGCTGATGTATGCGGGCTCGGCCGTGCCGAACAAGCCGGTGATCTCGGTCGAGCAGTTTCCCGAGCTGAAGCCGCTCAGCGAAAATTGGGAGACCATCCGCGACGAGGCTGTGCGCCTGTTCGATGAAGGCTTCATTCGCGCGGCGGCGAAGAACAACGATTGGGGCTTCTACTCGTTCTTCAAGAGCGGCTGGAAGCGCTTTTATCTGAAATGGTACGACGACTTCCTGCCGTCGGCGAACACGCTGTGCCCGAAGACGGTGGAGCTGCTCAAGTCGATCCCTTCAGTGCATGGCGCGATGTTCGCGATGCTGCCGCCGGGCGGCAAGCTCGGGGCGCACCGCGATCCGTTCGCGGGCTCGCTGCGCTACCATCTCGGCCTCGTCACGCCGAACTCGAACAAGTGCCGCATCCTGGTCGACGGCGTCGAATGCGTCTGGCGCGACGGCGAGGCCTTCATGTTCGACGAGACCTTCATCCACAGCGCAGAGAATGCGACCGACGTCAACCGCATCATCCTGTTCTGCGACGTCGAGCGGCCGATGAAATATGGCTTCATGACCGCGATCAACCGCTGGGTCAGCCATCATATCGTCAAGGCGTCGGCGACCCAGAACGTCGACGGCGAGCATGTCGGCGCGCTCAACAAGGTGTTCGGCAAGCTCTACGAGATCCATCTCGGCAGCCGCAAGGTCAAGGAGTGGAACCGCAACGTCTACTACACGCTGAAGTACTCGCTAACGGCGCTGATCCTCGGCCTCATCGTGCTGTCGGCGTTGAAGTGACGTAGGTGCGTAGAGCGGACCAGCCACCGGTCCGCTCTGTCGCGATCGTCTTTTAGCGAAGGGTCGCGGAACACGCGGCCCTGTCAGGGATGGTGCTTGTGCGCCGCGGAGTTGTCGGGATGCTGGTAGCCCCGCAGCTCTGCGTATCGTTGCAGCTGGTTCTGATCGAGCAATGCAGCGGTCGACAGATGATACTTGAGATGGCTCTCGCGGAGCCGGCCCTGAGTTTCAGAAATGGCGGCAATGCTGGTCTTCAGCGTTTCTGACGTCACCGCCCGCGAAGAGAACAGACCCTCCAATGTCCTCTCCTGTTCGACGAGCTTGTTCCCCAGCGGAATCGTCTCCTGTTTCATCGCATCGAACAGCCGCTGAATCTGGACGCGTTGATCCGGGGTCAGATCGAGGCGATCACCCAGCTCGAGAACGTGGCTGGGACCCGGATATCCATTGAGCTCAGCGGCGAGAGCCAAGCCCATGCCGCGTCCCGCGCGAAGATCGTCGACCTGCTGTTGCGACAGTGCCTGTTCGAGGCCGGCATAAGGGGGGCTGGACTGCGCGCCGGCAGCGCTGCCGACGAGGACGATCGAGGCAGCAAGAAGAAGGCTTCTCATGAAATGGCTCCATCAAATCGAACCGGCCGACGTCAAAGCATCGCACCGGGCTTGTGACCTTGCCCTATCGCGGTCGGGTTGGTCTCGGCGCCCGACTCTTGCTGGATGGTTCGCCCCATGGCAACAGAGTTTGCCGCGATTGAGCAGCCGAACATGGAGCAGGCAATGGCGCCCTTGCCGACCGCGAACGCCGATATAGCGCATTTCTTTCGTCAGTGGCTGGAGACCTTCGCGGCCTATGTCCGCGAGGTCGACTACGCCTCGGCGCGACCGCTGTTTCATCCCGACGTGCTGGCCTTTGGAACGCACAACGACGTGATCCCCGGGCTTGATCAATGGGTCAAGACACAATGGAATAACGTCTGGCCGAAGACGACCGATTTCCGCTTCGCGTTGGAGCAGACGTCCATCCTGGCGTCCCCCGATGGCACGATGGCGACCGTGATCGCACCGTGGACGAGCACGGGCTATCATCCCGACGGCAGCCCCTTTCCGCGACCCGGCCGGGCGACGATGGTGTTTTCCAGGGCGGACGACGGATGGCTGTGTGTGCATTCCCACATGTCGCTCAATCGCGGCGTGCCGCAGGTGAGCCATGCCAATCGGCCGGTCAAGGCCTGGTAGAATGAAAAAGGCCCCGGACGCGTCCGGGGCCTTTCGATGCTTTGCCGTTGCGCTGCTTATTCAGGCTGGCCGATCGAGACCTTCAGCGTGCCGACGCCGTCGACGCCGCATTCGAGCTTGTCCCCAGGCTGGAGCTGCGACACGCCGGCCGGGGTGCCGGTCATGATGATGTCGCCGGCGGCGAGCTTCACCTGCTGCGAGAGCTGCCAGATGATCTCGGGCACGTTCCAGATCAGCTCGGTGAGGTCGCCCTTTTGAGCTTCCTTGCCGTTGACCGTGAGCCAGATCTTGCCTTTGGCGGGATGGCCGATCTTCGAGGCCGGCTGCACTGCGGAGCAGGGCGCGGAGCCGTCGAACGACTTGCCGATCTCCCACGGACGCTCCTTCTTGCGCGAGGCGATCTGGAGGTCGCGGCGGGTGAGGTCGATGCCGACGGCATAACCGTAGACGTGGTCGAGGGCCTTGTCGGCGGGGATGTTTAGTCCGCCGCTCTTCATCGCGACGATCAGCTCGACCTCGTGATGCAGATCCTTGGTCAGCGGCGGATAGGGAATGGTGGCGCCATCGGGCACCAGCATGTCGGCATGCTTGGCGAAGAAGAACGGCGGGGCGCGCTCGTCATTGCCCATCTCGCGGATGTGTTCGAGATAGTTGCGGCCGACGCACCAGATGCGGCGCACCGGATAACGGCCGGCCTCGCCGACGACGGGAAGCGAAGGCTGCGGCGGAAGCGGGATGACGTAGGAGGCGGCGTTCATGAAGCGGTCTCGCTGCTCTTGAGGTGGAGGGAACTCTATGCGGTTGCGCTGAGCGGCGCCAGAGCGCCGGCGTCGTGATGTTGCAGGCGGAAGAACGAGGCGTAGCGGCCGGAGCGGCGGAGCAGCTCGTCGTGGCGGCCTTGCTCGACGATCTCGCCGCCCTCGACCACGAGGATGCTGTCGGCGTGCATGATGGTGTGCAGGCGATGCGCGATCACGATGGTGGTGCGGTTCTGGCAAAGATGTTCGATGGCTTCCTGCACCTGCCGCTCGGATTCCGAATCCAGCGCGGCAGTGGCTTCGTCCAGGAGGATGATCGGTGCGTTCTTGATCAGCGCGCGGGCCACCGCGATGCGCTGGCGCTGGCCGCCAGACAGCTGCGTGCCGTGCTCGCCGACCGGCGTGTCGTAGCCGAGCGGGAAGCCCATGATGAAATCATGCGCGCAGGCCGCCTTCGCCGCCTCGATGATCTCGTCCTCGCTGGCGCCGGGCCTGCCGAAGGCGATGTTGCTCCGGATGGTGTCGCGGAACAGATAGACGTCCTGGCCGACATAGGCGGTCTGCGCCCGCAACGATTTGCGTGACACCGCGCCAATCGACTGGCCGTCGATCACGATGTCGCCCTGCGTCACCTCGTAGAAGCGCAAGAGCAGCGCCAGCACTGTCGACTTGCCGCCGCCGGAGGGACCGACCAGCGCGGTGACCTTGCCGGGCTCGGCTGTGAAGCTCATGCGGTTGAGGATGGTCTCGCCCGTGCGATAGGAGAAGCTGACGTCGCGCAGCTCGATGCGGGCACTGGTGAGCCTCAGTGCCGGCTTGTCGTCGTCGGAATGCTCGCTCGCCGGGCTGTCGATGATCTCGAGCAGCATGCGTGCGCCAACGAGCTGGCTGTTCAAATCGATGTTGAGCCTGGCCAGCCGTTTCGCCGGCTCGGTCGCCATCAGGAACGCCGTCATGAAGGAGAAGAACGCACCCGGCGTGGCGTTGAGGGCGACCACGGCGTAGCCGCCATACATCAGGCAGCCGGCGACCGCGAAGCCCCCGAGCATCTCCATCAGCGGGTTGGAGCGATTGGCGACCCGGGCCATCTTGTTGGCGTTGCGCTCGACGATCGCAATGTTCTCGTCAATGCGGCTCTGCATGGTCTCTTCGAGCGTGAACGCCTTGACGGTGCGAATGCCCTGCAGCGATTCCTGCATCGTCTCCATGATGTCGGCGGTGCCGGTGAACTGGTTGTAGGCGAGCCCCTTGATGCGCTTGACCAGCTTGCGCAGCACCAGCATCGCCGGCGGCACCGCGACGAGGCCGATGAACGACATCAGCGGATCCTGCCACACCATCACGCCGATCATCGCGAGCAGCATCAAGAAGTCGCGGCCGATGGCGTTGACCAGCATGTTGAGGACGTCGGTGATCGACTTGGCGCCGGCCGTCAGCCGCGCCAGAAATTCGGACGAGTGCCGCTCGGAGAAGAAGCCGACGCTCTCGCGCATCAGCTTGGCGAACAGCTGGCGCTGGTTGGTGGCAAGGATCGCGTTCGAGATCTTGGTCAGGATCACCATGTGGCCGTAGGTCGCCACGCCCTTGATGAAGAGCAGGAGCACCGTGAGCCCCGAGAACATCGCGATGCCCGGGATGTTCTTGTCGACATAGGCCTGGTTGATGACCTGGCCAAGCACGTAGGTCGCGCAGGCGGTCGAGCCCGCGGCGAGCGCCATCAGCGCAAAGGCGACTAGGTAACGCCGCCAGTAGACAATCCCCTGTTCCGTGACCAGGCGGCGAATGAGGACCATCGCCGCATAGGGATCGTCGGTGATTTTCTTTGGAAACTGAGCCATCCGGTGTCCATTGACGGCGCAGGGAAAAGCCTGCCCGCGCGTCAGGGATCGAATGGCCTCTGTGCCCGCTAAAGCTCCGCTTTTCAAGCCCAATTAAGGGCTTGCGCCGGAAGCGATTCTAGGCCGAGACGGCATGGCGGAGCTCGCCGTGGCGCTCGCGGAACAGCTTGTCCTCCCAGGCGAGCGCATGGGCCGCGATGGTTTCGAGGTCGTCATATTGGGGCCTCCAGTCGAGCAGGCCGCGGATCCGGCTGGTGTCGGCCACCATGGTCATGATGTCGCCGGGCCGACGCGGGGCGTATTGCACGGCGAAGCTGCGGCCCGAAACCCGGCGGACGGCGTCGATGGCTTCCAGCACCGAATAGCCGCGGCCATAGCCGCAATTGAGCGTGGTCGAGGCGCCGCCGTTGCGCAAATAGGCCAGCGCCGAGCGGTGCGCCTGGGACAGGTCCGTGACGTGGATGAAGTCGCGGATGCAGCTGCCGTCCGGGGTCGGGTAGTCGGTGCCGAACACGTCGATCTTGGCGCGCTGGCCGGTCGCAGCTTCGACCGCGATCTTGAGCAGATGCGTGGCGCCGACGGTGGCAAGGCCGATGCGCGCCTGCGGATCGGCGCCGGCGACGTTGAAATAGCGTAGGGTCACATATTGCATGCCATAGGCCGCGGCAACGTCGTGCAGCATGATTTCGGTCATCAGCTTCGACGAGCCGTAGGGCGACAGCGGCCGCGTCGGCGCATGCTCGGGCACCGGCACCTGGTCCGGATTGCCGTAGACGGCGGCGGTCGAGGAGAAGATGAATCGGTTGATGCCGCGCCTGACGGCGACGTTGAGCAAATTGCGCGCGGTGCCGCAATTGTTGCGGTAGTAGCCGAGCGGATCGCGCATCGAATCCGGCACCACCACCGAGCCCGCGAAATGGATGATGCTCTCGATGTCGTGCTGGGCCATGACGCCCTCGACCAGGTTTTCGTCGCCGGCATCGCCGATGAACAGCGGCACGCCTTCCGGCAGGTAGGCCGAGAAACCGGTTGAGAGATCGTCGATCACGACGACGTCCTCGCCGGCTTCCGCCAGCGCCAGGACCGTGTGACTTCCGATATAGCCGGCGCCGCCGGTGACTAGCACAGTCATGATCTCACCCGTCTTCGATCAACGCAGGATGCTAGCGTTTGCGTGGTGAAGAGGGGGTATCGGCGCTCCTGAACTGGTCACTATGCTTAATGTTGCGTATAGGGACTTCGGCAATGGAGCATGGCGTGGCGAATTTCCCTGACGATCTGCAGGTGATCGTGCCAAATCTGCACAGGCGCTATTCCGGGGTCACCGCGACCAACCGGATGGTGGCGCCGCGGCTGGCAAAACTCTATCGCGCAGGCTGGTTCGGCTCGGACGCGCCGGAGGGGATCGCGCGGCTCAGCGTCGCCGATGTCCTGAAGCTCTGGCGCCGCAGGACACCGCTGATCTGGCATGCGCGGCGCAACAACGAGATGATCGCAGGCGTCGTGCTCCGCGCGCTAGGCTGGCCGCTCAAGCTGGTGTTCACCTCGGCGGCGCAGCGCCACCACAGCTGGATCACGCGCTGGCTGATCCGGCAGACGGACGCGATCATCGCGACGTCAGACGTCTCGGCCTCGTTCCTGAAAGCGAAGGCGACGGTGATCCCGCACGGCGTCGACACCGACGTCTATGCACCGCCGATCGATCGCGCCGCGGCCTTTGCGGAAAGCGGCCTGCCGGGGCGCTACGCGATCGGCTGCTTCGGTCGCGTGCGTGCGCAGAAGGGCACCGACGTGTTCGTCGATGCGATGTGCCTGATGCTGCCGCGCTATCCTGATTTCACCGCCGTGATCGTCGGCCAGGTCACGGCCGAGCAAATGCCCTTTGCCAACGAGCTGAAGAAACGCATCGAAGCGGCGGGCCTGCAATCGCGCATCGTCATCACCGGCGAGCTCGCAATCGAACAAGTGCAGCGCTGGTATCAGCGGCTGACGATCTACGCCTTCACCTCGCGCAACGAGGGCTTTGGCCTGACGCTGATCGAGGCGATGGCATCGGGCAACGCGCTGGTCGCCGCGCGCGCCGGCGCTGCCGAGCTCGTGGTCGAGGATGGCGTGAGTGGCGTGCTGGTCCCGACCGGCGATGCGAAGGCGCTGGCGGCAGCGCTGGAGCCCTTGATGCGGGATGTCGCCAAGGCGACGGCGATGGGCGAGCGCGGCCGCGAGCGCGTGCTGGCGAAGTTCAGCCTCGATGCCGAAGCAGCCCGGATCGGCGAAGTCTACCGACCGCTGCTCTGAGGGGCGACAGACCAAAACGCGAAAACAACCCCATGCACAGTAGCCGGCCGCGTGAAATCAACGGCCTGCTCTCGTGCCGCCGAGGTCAATGCTGATTTTACGAAATCGCGTTGACGCGTCGAGCAAAACAGTGATAGATTGGCATCATCCCGAACTTCGATCAGATCAGGCAGATCTCAGGCAAGCCGCACTCGGCGGCGAACGACGCTGGCCGCACGATCAAGCCTGCGTCTCGCGGCTCGACTTCGTCCGCGCCTTCTGGCGCAGGAAGCTGACCTCGAGCTCGTCGCCATTGACGCGATCGAGCTGGCAGCGGCGATAGGCAAGTCCGGTCGAGGAGAGCAGAAGAAAGAACTCGGTCAGCGCCAGACCTTCAATCGACGTCTCGACGCGAAGCGTGGCGTCGCTCTCCGATACGTCCTTGACGAGGCAGGCGCGGCGCCAGGTGCCGTCGATCGCCATCATCTGCGCCTGTAACGGCCGCTCGAACGAGACGCGCTGGCTCTCGCGCTCTTTCTCCTTGGGCATGCCTAGCGCTTCATCTGCGGCTGCGAATGCCGGCCCGCGCCTCTTGCCGTGGCGTGCGGCACCGGGTGAAGCCTGCGCTCGTAGGTGTCGGCGAGAGCAAGCAAGCGCTTTTGGGTGAACGGGTCCGCCTTTGCCGCAAGCATGCGGATGTCTCGAGCGCGTTCCCTGATGAAGTCTTCGTCCATTGGCTTTTCCCCGGCGGCGAGAGCATGCCAAGTCTTCCCGAGGGTGTATCCAACATAAGTTAGGTTCGGTGCGACGTTCTTCGCAAGCCGCTGACCGCTCAACTCTTCGCCCGCATTCCAGCCTCAGCCAGCACCCGCTGCGCAATCCCCACCACCTCTTCGGCCGCGATGTCGCGCATGCAGCGGTGGTCGTTCATCTTGCAGACCGTGCTCTGGCAGGGCTGGCACGACAGCACGCTCTTGTTTTGGACGACGGTCGCGGCAAGGCCGTTGAGGGGAGCCCAGAGATAGGGGCTGGTGGGGCCGAAGATGCCCATGGTGGGCGTGCCCAATGCGGCCGCGATATGCATCAGGCCCGAGTCGTTGGAGATCGCGACGCCGGCCGCGGCCATCGCCAGCACGCCGTTGCGCAGATCGTTGCCGGTGAGGTCGCGCACCCCAGGGCCGCTCGCGGTCCCCGGGCCGCCCGCGGTCCCGGCGGCGGCGACGATCTCCTGGGCGAGGCCTTTTTCGGCGGGGCCGCCGACCACCCAGACTTCCAGGCCGCGTTCGACCAGCAGGCGGGCGGCCTCCGGATAGGAGGTCCAGCGTTTGGAGACCCCGACCGAGCCGGGGGCGAGCGCCACGGCGGCGCCGGCACTGAGGCCGTTGGTCCGGCGCCAGCGGGCGACTTCCTCGGCCGGGACGCGCAGCTGGGGCACCGGCCATTCGGGGGGCAGGGGGGCGCCATCGGGCTGGGCCAGCGCAGCGTTCTTGTCGATGAAGCGGGGCAGCTTCTTCTCGCCCCAGCGCCAGCGGTTGAGCAGGCCGAACCGGAACTCGCCGACGAAGCCGACCCGTTCGGGGATACCGGCCAGCGCCGGCGCAATGGCCGCCTTCCAGGTCCGGGGCAGCACCAGGGCGGTGCCGTAGTTGCGCTCGCGCAGGAGCCTTGCGAGGCCAAGCTGGCGGCCAACCGCGAGCCGGCTGCGCGGCAGGTCCCAGACGATCCCGGCGCGCACTCCGGGCATGTAATCGACCAGCGGGGCACACAGCGAGGTGGTGAGCAGGTCCACCGGACGGTTGGGCCAGCGCTCCTTCAGAACCCGAACCACGGTGTGATTTCGGACGAAATCACCGATCCACATGTAGGGAATGATCAGGATCGGGCGTGTGTCGCTCTGGTCCGCCTCACGACTATGTTGCGAATCACGGTTCATTCGTTAAATCGAGCCTGGGCGACCTCTGGGGGCGATCTGATGTGGCGGTTCGGTTAGCCGCTCCGGACCGGCAGGTAAAGCGGCAGAAGCGCAGGTCCGAAGCGTCAGCCCAAAACGCTTACACTTTCGCAGATGATGCGCTACGGCAGGGTGTCGGACCGCAAAACTCGGGCAGGGTATTGGAATGTTGCTGGTGACCGGCGGGGCCGGTTTTATCGGATCGAATGTGGTTGCCGCGCTGAACGAGGCCGGCCGCAGCGACGTCGTGGTCTGCGACCTGCTCGGCAGCGACGGCAAATGGCGCAATCTCGCCAAGCGACAGCTTGTGGATATCGTGCCGCCGGCGGAACTCCCCGCCTGGCTGACGGGCCGCAAGCTCGATGCCGTGGTCCATCTCGGAGCGATCTCCGAGACCACCGCGACCGACGGCGATCTCGTGATCGAGACCAATTTTCGCTTTTCGATGCGCCTGCTCGACTGGTGCACGGCAGCTGGCGTGCCGCTGATCTACGCCTCGTCGGCGGCGACCTATGGCGACGGTGGGGAAGGTTTTGACGACGACGCCTCGCTGCCGGCGCTGAAGAAGCTGCGGCCGATGAATCTCTACGGCTGGAGCAAGCATCTGTTCGATCTCGCGGTCGCCGGGCGCGTGGCGAACGGCGCTTCCCTGCCGCCGCAATGGGCGGGGCTGAAATTCTTCAACGTGTTCGGCCCGAACGAATACCACAAGGGCTCGATGATGAGCGTGCTGGCGCGCCGCTTCGACGACGTCAAGGCGGGCCGCGTCGTGCAGCTGTTCAAGTCGCATCGCGAGGGCATTGCCGACGGCGATCAGCGCCGCGATTTCATCTATGTCGACGACGTCGTGCGCGTGATCATGTGGCTGCTGGCGACGCCCTCCGTCTCCGGCCTCTTCAACGTCGGCACCGGCAAGGCCCGCAGCTTCAGGGACTTGATGCTGGCTGCCTACGCCGCGCTCGGCACCAGGCCCAACATCGACTATGTCGACATGCCCGAGAGCATCAGGGGCAGCTATCAGTACTTCACCCAGAGCAAGGTCGATCGCCTCCATCGCGCCGGCTATAACGGTGGTTTCACGACGCTCGAGGACGCGGTGAAGGCCTATGTCGCCGATTATCTCGACCGGCCCGACCGCTTCCGCTGAGGCTTATTGACCATGCCGCCGCCCATTCTCGATTTCGATGCCCTGGCGCAAGCCATCTCCGGCCGCACCGTGCTCTGCATCGGCGACATCATGCTGGACGAGTTCGTCTATGGCGAGGTGTCGCGGATTTCGCCTGAGGCGCCGACGCCCGTCATCGCGGCCCAGCGCAGCGAGATCCACATCGGCGGCGCCGGCAACGTCGCGCGCAACATCGCGTCCCTCGGCGCGCGCTGTGTCTTCGTCGGTCTCGTCGGTGAGGACGACGCCGGTGCGCGGCTCAAATCCGCTCTGGCGGACCATGCCGGCATCGAGAGCGTGCTGGTATGCGATTCCGGACGCCCCACCACGCGAAAGGTTCGCTTCGTCTCCGAGCATTTCTCGACGCACATGCTGCGCGCGGATTGGGAGCATGCGGTCGCGGCGTCCGACGAGGTCGAGACCAAGCTGATCGAAGCGATCCTGCCGCAGATCGTGCGCGCCGACATCGTGCTCTTGTCCGACTACGCCAAGGGCGTGCTGACCGCGCGCGTGATCCGCCATACGATCGATGCTGCGAGAAAGCTCGGCAAGCCTGTCATCGTCGATCCCAAGAGCCTGAACTGGGCGATCTATCGCGGCGCCACGCTGCTCACGCCCAATCGCAAGGAATTCTCGGAAGCGACGCGAAGCCGCGCGGACACGCCGCAGAGCATCGTCGATGCCAGTGAGGACGTGATGCGGCTCGCCGATTGCGAGGCCATCCTGGTGACCCAGGGCGAGCACGGCATGACGCTGGTGCCGCGCCGTGGCGAAGCCGTTCATGTGCCCGCTTTCCCCGTGAAGGTGCGCGACGTTTCGGGGGCCGGCGACACCGTCGCCGCGGCGCTGGCGGTGTCGCGCGCGGCCGGCGCGGATTGGGACACAGCGCTGCGGATGGCAAGTGCTGCCGCCGCCGTCGCCGTCGGCAAGCAGGGCACCGCCACGGTGAGCGCCGACGAATTGCGGCGAAAGATCCTGCCGCATGCCACGCTCGCGGCCGAAGAGAAGGTCGTGACCGCGCCTGACGCGCTCGATACCCGGCTCGCCGCATGGAAGCAGGCGGGGCTGCGCGTCGGCTTCACCAACGGTTGCTTCGACATCCTGCATCCGGGCCACGTCAAGGTCCTGACCGCAGCGCGCGCCGCCTGCGACCGCCTGATCGTCGGTCTCAACAGCGACGCATCGGTGCGTCGCCTGAAAGGCGCGGATCGCCCGGTCCAGGACGAGCAGGCCCGCGCCGAAGTGCTGGCCGCGCTCGAAGCCGTCGATCTCGTCGTCATCTTCGAGGAGGACACGCCGATCAATCTGATCACGCGCATCACGCCGAGCGTGCTGGTGAAGGGCGGCGATTACACCCGCGAGCAGGTTGTCGGCCACGAGGTCGTCGAGGCTGCCGGCGGGGTGGTCGTGCTGATCGACATTCTCAAGGGGTTCAGCACGACCGCGCTGGTCCATCGTGCGCGCGGAGGGACCAAGTGACAGCTCAAACGACCAACCGGGCGGCGCCTTCCGGGGAGACGATCACCCAGATGCTGTCGCGGCGCTTGCGCAGCCCGGCAGCCTGGTCCGAGACGGCCGACCTGTTCGCGATCCTGACCGTGGTCGCGCTGCCCTGGTCGACCTCGCTGACGGCGATCTTCAACGTCGCGTTCCTCATCTGCATGGTGCCGTTCCTCGACCTCGGGGCATTCCTGCAATCGCTGAAGCGACCGATCTGCGCCGCGCCGATCGCGCTGGTGCTGCTCGCGCTGGTGGGCACGCTGTGGTCGGACGCGGACTGGGGTACGCGTCTCTATGCGCTCAGTCCGACCGCCAAGCTGCTCGTGCTGCCGGCGCTGCTCTATCATTTCGATCGCTCGCCGCGCGGACACTGGATCTTCGTCGCCTTCCTGGTGTCCTGCGCGCTGCTGTCGGTGATGTCCTGGCTGGTTGCCTTCTATCCCGACCTGACGCTCAAGCCCGACCACTCCGAACGCGGCATCTTCGTCAAGAACTACATCAACCAGAGCCAGGAATTCGCGCTGTGCGCGGTCGGGCTGGCTTATCCGATCGTGATGCTGCTGCACCAGAAGCGCTATTGGTTCGCGGGCTTACTGATCGCGCTGGCGCTGAGCTTCTTCGTCAACATGGCTTTCGTGGTGGTATCGCGCACCGCGCTCGTCACCGTTCCGATCATGTTCGGCGTGTTCGCGCTGCTGCACCTGCGCTGGCGCAGCATCGTGATGATCGCAGCCGCTCTGATCGCCGGGGCCGCGATCGCCTGGCAGGCCTCGCCGCACCTGCGCAAGACCGCCGACAGCTTTGCCAGCGATTACACGCGCTATGTGGAAAAGGGCGAGGCGACCTCCGCAGGCTTGCGGCTCGAATTCTGGAGGAAATCGCTGAGGTTCTTCGCGGACGCGCCGATCATGGGTCACGGTACCGGCTCGACGCGCGGATTGTTCGAGCAGGCGAAGACGGGAAGCGGCTACCAAGCCTCGGCCGAAGTGATCGGCAATCCGCATAACCAGACGCTGAACGTCGCCGTGCAATGGGGCATCATCGGCATCGCCATTCTCTACGCGATCTGGATCCTGCATCTGCGCCTGTTCCGCGGCGATGGGCTGGCCAACTGGGTCGGCCTTCTGGTCGTGGTCCAGAACGTCTTCACCTCGCTGTTCAACTCCCACTTGTTCGACTATCACGAGGGCTGGATGTATGTGATCGGCGTTGGCGTCGCCGGCGGCATGGTGATCCGGGCACAACGGGCCGAGGCGAAGCCGGGAGAAGCCGGTTCCTGAACGGTCCCTTTGCGGGCGTTCTTCGACCGGCAAGTCTTGTTCTAGCAAGTCTTGTTCTAGCAGGTCTTGTTGCTGGCAAGTCTTGTTGCTAGCAAGTCTTGCCCAGATGGGTTATCAGCGCGGTCAGGTTGTACCTATTGGATATTCATCGGTCGGCGGATGGCGCGTCTTTCGCATCTCACCTTGCGCAATTTTCTGATCGCGCTCCATGACCTGCTGGCGACCGCGGCGGCGCTGTTCGTGGCCTTCTACCTGCGTTTCGAGGGCGGCGAGTCATTCTACGACCGCCTGCCGCTGCTGTTCCAGATCCTGCCGTACTTTCTCGCCTTCAGCGTGGTGGTCTTTTTCGTCTTCAACCTGACCACGACGAAATGGCGCTTCATCTCGCTGCCTGACGCGATGAACATCGTCCGGGTCGCGACCGTGCTGACGGTCGCGCTGCTGGCGCTCGACTACATCTTCGTCGCCCCCAATGTCCGCGGCACCTTCTTCCTCGGCAAGGTGACGATCGTCCTGTACTGGTTCCTCGAGATCTTCGCTCTCAGCGCCTCGCGCATGGCCTATCGCTATTTCCGCTATACGCGGGTACGCCGTCATGCCCGCAGCGAGGATGCCGCCCCGACGCTGCTGATCGGCCGCGCCGCCGATGCCGAGGTTCTGCTCCGCGGCATCGAGAGCGGGGCGATCAAGCGGATCTGGCCGGTCGGCGTGTTGTCGCCGTCGAGCTCGGATCTCGGCCAGCTGATCCGAAATTTGCCGGTGCTCGGCGGTATCGACGACATCGAGGACGTCGTCGCCGACTTCGCCAAGCGCAACAAGGCGATTACGCGCGTGGTGATGACGCCGTCGGCGTTCGAGCCTGAGGCGCATCCGGAATCGATCCTGATGCGGGCACGCAAGCTCGGCGTCATCGTCAACCGCATGCCTTCGCTGGAGAGCGGCGACACGCCGCGGCTGACCGCGGTCGCGGTCGAGGATCTCCTGCTGCGGCCGAGCGAAAAGATCGACTACGCGCGCCTGGAGGCCCTCATCAAAGGCAAGGCGGTGATCGTCACCGGCGGCGGCGGTTCGATCGGCTCGGAGATTTGCGAGCGCGTCGTCGCATTCGGCGCCGCGCGCCTGCTGATCCTGGAGAATTCCGAGCCGGCACTCTATGCGGTCACCGAAGCGCTCGCCGCGGACGGCGCGGACGCTGCGATCGAGGGGCGGATCGGAGATATCCGCGACCGCGAGCGCGTCATGCGGCTGATGGCCGAGTTCAAACCTGACATCGTGTTCCATGCGGCGGCGCTGAAGCACGTGCCGATCCTCGAGCGCGACTGGAGCGAGGGCGTCAAGACCAACATCTTCGGCTCGATCAACGTCGCCGATGCGGCGCTGGCCGCCGGTGCCGAAGCCATGGTGATGATCTCCACCGACAAGGCGATCGAGCCGGTGTCGATGCTGGGCCTGACTAAGCGTTTCGCCGAGATGTACTGCCAGGCGCTGGACCATGATCTCGCGGCGGGGGCCGCCGGCGCCAAGCCGCCTGCCAAGCCGCCGATGCGACTGATCTCGGTCCGGTTCGGCAACGTGCTGGCCTCGAACGGCTCGGTGGTGCCCAAATTCAAGGCCCAGATCGAGGCCGGCGGTCCGGTGACGGTGACGCATCCGGACATGGTCCGCTACTTCATGACCATCCGCGAGGCCTGCGACCTCGTGATCACCGCGGCGACGCATGCGCTCGGCACGCAGCGTCCCGACGTCTCGGTCTATGTGCTCAACATGGGGCAGCCGGTGAAGATCGTCGATCTCGCCGAGCGCATGATCCGTCTCTCCGGCCTGCAACCCGGCCACGATATCGAGATCGTGTTCACGGGCGTGCGGCCTGGCGAGCGGCTGCACGAGATCCTGTTCGCGTCCGAGGAGCCGCCCCGCGAGATCGGCGTTGCCGGCATCATGGCCGCGCAGCCGAACGAACCGCCGATGCAGACGCTGCGCAAATGGATCGCAGCGCTCGACCAGGCAATCGCGCGCGACGATCGGGCGACGATCAAAACCATCCTGAAGGATGCCGTCCCCGAATTCGGGTCGACCGCGGCCTGACCATGCAGCCGCAAGACAAGGTCGAAGGCAAGATCGAAGGCAAGACCGAAGGCAAGACCGAAGGCAAGATCATCGTCGCGAGCCAGCATTATCCACCGGATCCGAGCACGACCGCGACGATCATGGCCGAGATCGCCTGCCGGCTCGCCTCCGAGCATGAGGTCGTGGTGCTGTCGGGCTCGTCAGGGGCGTTGCCGGCCTCGCAGCGAGGCGCGGACAAGCCGCGTGTCATTGCCGTCAAGAACCGGATGGCGGGAAAGGCGGCGCTGGTCCGGCGCGGCCTCTCAGAATTGCTGTTCGTGCTCCGCATCTTCACGGCGCTGCTGCTGCGTTTGCGGCGCGGCGACGTCGTGCTCACGGTCACGGCCCCGTTCATGCTGCCTTACGCGGTGGCTGCCGCGGCCTGGATCAAAGGCGCGCGCTCGGCGCTGATCATGCACGATCTGTTTCCGGACGTGCTGGTGATGGCAGGCCTGTTGAAGCCGCGCTCGATCGTTGCGGGCGTGATGCGCGCCGCCAACAGCCTGATGTTCCGCGCGCTCAATGCCGTGATCACCATCGGCCGCGATGCCGAAGTGCCGCTGCTCAGCTATTCCGGCATGACGCGGAACAAGATCCGCTTCATTCCGAACTGGGCGACGCTGGTGCCTGCGGCGCGTCCGGTGACGCCGGACAATCCGTTCCGCAAGCCGATTGCGGCCCGCTTCATCGTCGGCCTGTCGGGCAATCTGGGCTTCACCCATGATCCCGAGATCGTGTTCGAGGCCGCGCGCCTGCTCGGGGACGAGGCGGACATTCACTTCCTGCTCTCTGGCTGGGGCATCGGCTTCGAGCGGCTGAAGCAGTTGCAGGCCGGTGCGAACCTGCCCAACGTCTCCTTCGTCGCACGGGTCGAGGATGCCGAGCTCGAGACGTTCCTGACCGCGGCCGACCTCTGGATCATCCCGTACCGGAAGGACGTCGCCGGGGTATCGGTGCCGAGCCGTTTCTATAATCTGCTGGCGGTCGGCCGGCCGGTCGTGCTGGTCTCGGAGGCGGAGGCGGAGGCGGCGTTGACGGTGGTGGAGAACGGGCTCGGCTGGGTGGTGCCGCCGGGCCGCGCCGATCGGCTCGCCGCGGCGATCCGCAGCGCGTCCCGGTCCGCCGATGGCGACATGATGGCGCGTGCGGTGAAGGCGGCTGCAAGGTTCGACCGCGCGAGCGCAATGGACGGCTATGCCGCGCTCATTGACGAATTGCTGCAGCAACCTGACCTTTCGGAGCGAAGATGATCGAGCGCAAGCCGGTTGTGCTGGTGACGGGAGCGAGCGGCTTCGTCGGCCGCCATGTCGTTCCGATATTGGCGCGCGAGGGATGGTCCGTCCGCCGCGCGGTTCGCACGGCGGATGGCCTCGATGGCGAGGTCGTCATTCCATCGATTGGGCCTGACACGGTCTGGCACACGGCGCTTGCCGATGTCGACGCCGTCGTCCACCTTGCCGCACGCGTTCATCACAAGCGTGAAGAGCACGCGGCCGAGCTTTATCGGATGATCAATAGCACCGGCACGCTCAAACTGGCGCGCAGTGCAGCGCAGGCTGGGGTTCGCCAGTTCATCTTCGTCAGCACGGTTCTCGTCCATGGCCGCAGCAATGCAGGTCGCGCACCGTTCAGCGAGGAGGATACCCTGACGCCGCATGGCGTCTACGGGATCTCGAAGGCCGAGGCGGAGGCGGGCCTGAAGGCCCTGGCGTCCGAGACCGAGATGAAGATCTCGACGATCAGGCCGCCGCTGGTCTACGGCGCCGGGGCGAAGGGCAATTTTGCCTTGCTGACACGCGCAGTCAGCCTGGGCCTTCCGCTTCCCCTGGCCGACATCCACAATCAGCGTGCGTTTGTGGCGGTGCAGAATCTTGCCTCGTTCATTGCCTATCGACTCGCCCACCCGGATCCCGACAGCAATTTCGAGACCTTCCTGGTCGCCGACAAAGAGCAGATCTCGACTCCGGAATTCATCTCGCGTCTTGCCAAAGCATACGGCACGCGCCCCAAGCTCTTTGGCGTGCCGCCCGGTTTGCTCCGCTCCTTTCTCAGCATCATGGGCCGGCAAGAAACCAGCGACAGCCTGCTCGGTTCGCTCGAGCTCGACATCTCGAAGGCGATCGGTACCGGCTGGCGGCCTCAAGTCTCCTTGGACGAAGGCCTGCGGCTGGCGCTGGCGGCTCAGGACGCCTGAGGGCCGGAAAACCGCCGCAGCACGACGGCGACTGCGATCGCGGCGGCCAGCAGCGCAACCAGCGTGACCGGCAGCGAGCCGGCGCGCACGGTGAGGAGCGCAAGCGCCGCCAGCACGAGGTTGAGAACAAACACCTCGCCGACGACGCGCGGCACCGAAAAACCATTGTCGGTGGCGCGCTGGTAGAAATGCGAACGGTGCGCCGACCAGAACGGCTCGCGCCGCGCGATGCGGCGGAACAGCGTGATGGTGGAATCCGCGAGATAATAGGCCGGCAGCAGCAGCGCCGCGCCGGGCTGTCCGTGCCAGGCAAGCTCGAGCAGGCACCAGCCGAGCAGAAGGCCGATCGGCAGGCTGCCGACATCGCCCAGGAAGACTTTTGCGACCGGCCTGTTGAACGGCGCAAAGCCGAGCATGGCGCCGCACAGGGCGGTGGCAATCAACACCGCCGGCAAGGACAATTCGCCGAGCCATCCCAGCAGCAGCAGCGCGGCCGTGACCGGCACCACCTCCGCCACCGTCATCAGGTCGAGCCCGTCCATGAAGTTGACGAGGTTCACGAACCAGGTGCCGGCGAGCAGGATCAGCCCGCGCTCCAGTGCCAGCGGCAAAGCCGGCACGATGCGCGCATCGTCGGGCGCGGTGAACACGACCGCGCCGACGCAGGCAGCTTGCAGCACGAGCCGCAGCAGCACCGACAGCGAGAAGATGTCGTCGGCGAACCCGACCAGCGCGATCACGACCGTCGCGATGACCAGCGCCGGCGGGATCGCAACGTTCGCGAAAGCCGCCCACGCCAATGCCACGACGAGGGTTGCCGATATCACCGCGATGCCCGCGCCTTGCGGGGTCGGGATCCGGTGCGAGGAGCGTGCGTTCGGCCGCGCCAGCGCGTAGCGCTGCAGCAGGGGGCGGCCGGTCCAGGTGATCAGCGCCGAGATCAGCGCGGCGATCGCAATGGCAAGCGGCGAGGTCACCATCGTCGGCACGCTCACTCCGGCACCCCGAGCTGCGCCGAGCCCTGCGCGGCTTTCTCCGCGCTGAGGATCCAGACCAGGCCGCCGAAGGCGCCGACGATGAACGAGACCGCGCCGAACAACAGCGAGATGTTGACGCCTTCATTGGCCGCGAGCCCGGCAAAGCCGAAGGCGAGCCCCATGCTGGCCTCGCGCACGCCCCAGCCCGCGATCGAGATCGGCATCAGGGTGATCAGCATCACCGGCGGCACCAGCAGGAAGACCTGGGCGAAGCTGACGGGAGCCGCGATCGACTGCACCACGCACCAGGCGATGACGACGGCCAGCACGTGAACCAGCAGCGACAGGACTGCAATGACCGGTCCACGCGTCGGACTGAACAGGACGCGGTTGGCGATCATTGCGCAGGCGTGGATATGGTGGGTGGCCCACCAGGTCTTCAGCCACGACCATTTCAACGCGCCGAAGATCAAGAAGCCGATGCCGCCGGCGAGCGCTGCGAAGTCGACCAGCAGCAGCGCCGAACGGCCGTGCGGATCGGTGATGAGCTGGTAGCTCCAGGGCAGGCTGGCCACGATCAGGATAGCGAGCGCGACGAGGCCGATGGCGCGATCGACGAAGATCGAATAGGTCGCCGCACGCCATCCCGCGCCGGCGCGCGCCACCAGCCAGAGCCGGACCGCATCGCCACCGATCGCGGAGGGCAGGGTCTGGTTGAAGAAGGAGCCGATCACGTTGTAACGCATGGCGCGGCCGAGCTCGAGCGGCGCACCGCACGCGGCGCTGATCTCGCGCCAGCGCAGCACGCCGACGAAGATCTGCAGGAACGTCGCCGCGATCGCCATGCCGATCCAGAACAGGCTGGTCGCGGTGAAGCGCGACAACAGCTCGGTCAGGTCGACCTTGCGCAGCGCCAGATAGAGCAGCGCCGCAGAGATCAGGATTTTGGCCGTCGACAGCAGGATTCGGCGCATCTCGTCCGCAGGGTTTTGCGAAGATTGGAGGCAATCCGACGACGCGAGGCGCCGAATTCGGCCGCTTTGGTATGGTCTTGGCGCCGATCTTGCAATAGCGGTCGTCAGAAGCGGTTGTGAGAAGCCGATATGAGGCACTGAGGGCTATCGCTGGCCCCCCGAGACCAGCTAAAGAGGCGCCGCGGGCCGCCTTTCGAGATCGCTTGGGAACAGCATGACGGATCAGACGGTTTTGGTCACGGGGGCGGCCGGTTTCATCGGCTTTCACGTCGCCCGCCAGCTGCTGGCCGAGGGGCGCGCCGTGGTCGGGCTCGACAATCTCAACAGCTATTACGATCCTGCCTTGAAACGGGCGCGCCTGGCGCAGCTCGCCGACGCCTCCCGCTTTTCCTTCGTGCAGGCCGATCTTGCCGACCACGAGACGATGGCGGCGCTGTTTTCGCGGCATCGCTTTCGGCAGGTCGTCCATCTCGCCGCCCAGGCCGGCGTCCGCTATTCGATCGAGCAGCCGCAGAGTTACGCTGAATCAAATCTGCAGGGCTTCCTCAACGTGCTGGAGGGCTGCCGCAACAACGACTGTCGTCATCTCGTCTACGCCTCGTCATCGTCCGTTTATGGCGCCAACACGAAACTGCCATTTTCCGAGCGGGACCGAACCGATCATCCGGTGAGCTTCTACGCCGCGACCAAGAAGGCGAACGAGGTGATGGCGCAGTCCTACAGCCATCTCTACCGGCTGCCGGTCACGGCCCTGCGCTTCTTTACCATTTACGGCCCGTGGGGCCGGCCTGATATGGCCATGTTTCTGTTCGTAAACGCCATCATGGCGGGCCGGCCGATCCGGCTCTTTAACCATGGCAAAATGCGCCGCGACTTCACCTATATTGATGACGTCACCCGTGTAGTATCCAAGCTGATCGATCTCGTGCCTGCGGACAATCCGGCTGCCGCAAATGCGCCGTCTCGGATCTACAATGTCGGAAATCACCGCCCCGAAGAGTTGATGCATGTCGTCGAACTTCTGGAGCGGGAACTGGGGCGGACGGCGGTCAAGGAATTGCTGCCGATACAGCCTGGAGACGTGGTGGAAACGTTCGCGGATGTCGAGGATTTGATGCGCGACACCGGCTTTGCGCCGTCAACGCCGATCGCGCAGGGAGTCCGCAATTTTGTCACCTGGTATCGGGACCACTACAGGGTTTGAAATGACGATGGACAAACGCATTATCCCCTTGATCATGTGCGGCGGCGCCGGCACGCGGTTGTGGCCGCTTTCGCGCGAGGTGCGGCCGAAGCAGTTCCTGCCGCTGTTCGGCGCGCGCTCGACCTTCCAGGACACGCTGCTGCGCGTCTCGGACGCCGCGCTGTTCGACCGTCCTGTCGTCATCACCAATGCGGTCTATCGCTTCATGGTGCTGGAGCAGCTCGCCGAGATCGGCATCGAGGCCGACGTGATCCTCGAGCCGATGCGGCGCGACTCCGGCCCGGCCATCGCCGCCGGCGCGGCGTTCGCGCAAAACCGCACGAGCGAGGCCATCGTGCTCGCGCTCGCCGCCGACCACGTGGTGCGCGACAACGCCGCCTTCGTCGCCGCCTGCCGCGAGGGCCTCGCTGCCGCGAGCACGGGGCGCATCGTCACCTTCGGCGTCAAGCCGGAGCGGCCGGCGACCGAATACGGTTATATCAGCCCGGGCGAGGTGATCTCGGGCGAGGTGCACGCGGTCGCGCGCTTCGTCGAGAAGCCGGATGCGGCGAAGGCCGCCGATTACGTCAATTCCGGCTACCTCTGGAACAGCGGCAACTTCATGTTCCCCGCAAGCCTGCTGCTCGACGAATATCGCAAGGTGGATGGGGCCAGCGTCGAGGCGGTGGTCAGCGCGGTCGCCAATGCCGGCCGCGATCTCGGCTTCGTCACGCTGGAGCCGCAGGCGTTCGGCGCCGCCAAGGCGATCTCGATCGACTATGCGGTGATGGAAAAGACCTCGCGCGCGGCGGTGGTGCCGGTGTCCTGCGGCTGGTCCGACGTCGGCTCCTGGCGCGCGGTGGGGGAGCTGTCCGAGAAGGACGCGCAAGGCAATTCGGCCCACGGCACCGCCGTGTTCGAAGACACGCGCAACTGCAACGTCACGACCGATCATGCGCTGGTCGCGCTCGAAGGCGTCGACGATCTCGTCGTGGTCGCGACCGCGGATGCGGTTCTGGTCTCGCGCCAGCAGGATGCCAACGGCCTGAAGCGTCTCATCACCAAGCTGAAGGCGGTCGCGCCGAAGGTGACCGAGGAGCATCTCAAGGTGCATCGCCCTTGGGGCAGCTATCAGTCGGTCGACAATGGCGAGCGCCACCAGGTCAAGCGCATCGTCGTGAAGCCGGGCGGGCGCCTGTCGCTGCAGAAGCATCATCACCGCGCCGAGCACTGGATCGTGGTTCGCGGCGCGGCCCGCGTCACCGTCAACGAGACGGTGAAGACGGTGCACGAGAACGAGTCGATCTACATCCCGATGGGCGCGGTGCACCGGATGGAGAACCCCGGTAAAATCATGCTGGAACTGATCGAGGTCCAGACCGGTTCCTATCTGGGGGAAGACGACATCATCCGGATTGAAGACGACTATCAAAGGTCGTAACCAGCAAGCTCCGAATCGCGCGATCCGGGCGAAACAGCCCGCTTTAGGCGGCTTAAGGCCCGGAGAACGTGTAACTTTTTGAATCAAATCGTGTCCGGGCGGTTTGCCCGGCATTCGCCACATCTGTGGCACCCGTGCTAGAAGCGGCCCGGGGATTTGCGGTGAATCGGGGTTTGCTCAGATGAGTTCCAAGGGATCACAACCGGCAAAGGCCGGCCTGCGCGTCGGCGTCATCGGCGCGGGCGTGATGGGCAGCAACCATGCGCGCGTGCTCGCCGGTCTGCCCGGCGTCACCCTCGTCGGCGTGGTCGATCCGTCGCCGGCACATCGCGCGCGGGCGACCGAACTTGCCAATTGCAACAGCTTCGAGACGCTCGACCAACTCGTGGCGGAGGGCGTCGATGCCGTCACCATCGCGGCGCCGACCCATCTGCATCACGAGGTCGCGCTCGCCTGCATTGCGAAAAACATCCATCTCCTGGTCGAGAAGCCGATCGCCTCCACGGTGGAAGAGGGCCGCGAGATCGTCGCCGCCGCGCAAAGGGCCGGCGTGACGCTGATGATCGGCCATGTCGAGCGCTTCAATCCGGCGGTCGCCGCCGTCAAGCATGCGATCGCGGGCGAGGACATTCTCTCCATCGCGATCACGCGTGTCGGTCCGTTCCCGCCGCGCATGTCCAATGTCGGCGTCGTCATCGACCTTGCCGTGCACGACATCGATCTGATCCGCTGGTTCACAGAATCCGACATCGTCGAGGTGCAGCCGCAACTGTCGAGCGCGGTCGCCGAGCGCGAGGACATCGCGCTGCTGCAGTTCCGCACCGCCAGCGGCGTGCTCGCGCACATCAACACCAACTGGCTGACGCCGTTCAAGGCGCGCAGCGTCACGGTCGCGACCCGCGGCAAATACGTGATGGGCGATCTGCTGACGCGCCAGGTCACCGAATGTTTCGGCTTCAAGCCCGACGGCAGCTATTCGATGCGGCATCTGCCTGTCGGCCACGACGAGCCGCTGCGTGCGGAGCTGCTGGCGTTCCTCAAGGCCGTGCGCAACGGCGAGACTCCGGCGGTCACCGGCGACGAAGGCGTCGCCAGCCTCGAGATCGCAACGCAGTGCCTGGAGACGCCGTCGCGGCCCGCGGCGACGTCGCCCGCCCGCAAGGGCCCGCGCCGCGTCGCCGGCTAAAACCCTGTCCATGTCGATCACGCAAGAAGGCGTCAAGAGCCAGGCCAAGAACGAGATCATGAACCAGCATCTGCGGTCCGAACCCATTCCCTTCATCGACGTCGCCTCGCAGCGGCTCCGGCTCGGCGCCTCGCTCGATGCCGCCGTCAAGCGCGTGATGGACCATTGCCAGTTCGTCAACGGTCCTGAGGTTACGGAGCTCGAAAAGCAGCTCGCGGCCTATTGCGGCGCCAAGCATGTGATCGCTTGTGCCAGCGGCACCGACGCGCTTCTCATGGTGCTGATGGCGAAGAATGTCGGGCCCGGCGACGCCGTGCTGTGTCCGTCCTTCACCTTCATCGCGACGGCCTCGCCGGCGGCGCGAATGGGCGCGACGCCCGTCTACGTCGATGTCGATGAAGCGACCTTCAACATGAGCCCGGAGTCGCTCAAGCGCGGCATTGCGACTGCGCGCAAGGCCGGCTTGAAGCCGGTCGCGATCATTCCGGTCGATCTGTTCGGGCAGCCCGCCGATCACGATGCCATCGCCGAGATCGCCAAGGCCGAAGGCCTGTTCATCGTCGACGACGCCGCGCAAGGTTTCGGCGCAAGCTATAAGGGCCGCAAGCTCGGCACCTTCGGGCTCGCCACCACGACCAGCTTCTTCCCGGCAAAGCCGCTCGGCTGCTTCGGCGACGGCGGCGCGATCTTCACCGATGACGACGATCTGGCGGCGACGCTGCGCAGCATCCGCGTGCACGGGCAGGGCGCCGACAAATACGACAATATCCGTCTCGGCCTGACCGGCCGCCTCGACACGATGCAGGCTGCGATTCTGCTCGAGAAGTTGAAGATCTTTGACGACGAGATCGCCGCCCGCAACAAGGTCGCCGAGCGCTACGCGCGCGGCCTGTCCAACGTGGTCGGTATTCCGCGGCTCGCGGCCGGCAACACCTCGGTCTGGGCGCAGTACACGATCCGCCTGCCGGAGGGGACCGACCGCGACGGCTTCGCTGCCGCGCTGAAGGCCCAGGGCGTGCCGACGGCGGTCTATTACGGCAAGTCGATGCACCAGCAGTCCGCGTACAGGCAGTATCCGGTCGCCGAAGGCGGGCTGCCGGCTTGCGAAAGTCTGTCGCAGGACGTCATCAGCCTGCCGATGCACGCCTATCTGACCGAAGCCGATCAGGAGCGGGTAATCGCGGCCGTGCGGGGCGCGCTGGCGGGCTGATTTCGGGCTTCTGCGTCGGACGAGCTCCGGAATTTGCGCATTGACGCTCACCCGACCGCGCCGTATTCTGGCTAGAAATTCTAGCTAGATTGGACCAGCTCATGTCCCGTCGCGATTGGTCCATCCAGGACGCCAAAAATCGATTCAGCGAGGTCGTCGAGGCAGCGCGGCGCGCGCCGCAGACCGTCACGAAGCACGGAAAGCCGGCGGTGATGGTCGTCGACATCACGGAGTATGAACGCCTGCGGCGTCTTGAACGCGCGCAGGCGCCGTCCTTTGCCGAATTGCTGCTCGCCATGCCTCAGGACGACCGCGAATTTCCGCGGGCGAAGATCCGGATGCGCGAGCCCGGCATCTGATGTTCCTGATCGACACCGTCATCCTGTCGGAGTTGCGCCGGCGCGAACGCGATCCAGGGCTCGTCAGATGGTTCGGGCGCCAGCGCGGCGCCGATCTTTTCCTCAGCGTCGTCAGCATCGGCGAGATCGAGCGGGGCATCGCCCGGCAGCGCGCGTCCGACCCGGGTTTTGCGGCTGCGCTTGCGGCCTGGCTGGACCAGCTCGTCAACATCTATGGCGAGCGGATCGTACCCTTCGATCTGCGCGCGGCACGTCGCTGGGGCGCACTGAGCGCTGTTCTCGGCAACGACAGCGCCGATCTCATGATCGCGGCCACCGCGCTGGAAAATGGCTTCACCGTCGTCACGCGCAACGTGTCCGACTTCAAACCCACGGGCGTTGCGGTGCTCGATCCCTTCAATCGGCGAGCCTGATCCGCCATGCTCGGACGCATCTTCACGGTTGGTGGTTACACGCTGCTCTCGCGGCTGACGGGGTTTGCCCGCGACATCATGCTCGCGGCGATCCTCGGCGCCGGCCCGGTGGCCGACGCCTTTTTCGTGGCGCTGCGGCTGCCCAATCATTTTCGCGCGATCTTTGCCGAAGGCGCCTTCAATGCGGCATGGGTGCCGGCCTATGCCCATGTCCATGGCGAGAAGGGAGAGGCGGCGGCACACTTGTTCGCCGACCGCATCTTCACGCTGCTGCTGGCCTCTCAAGTTGTGCTGCTGATCGTCGCCTGGCTGTTCATGCCGCAGGCTATGAGCCTACTTGCGCCCGGCTTTTCCGACGACGCCGAGCAGCGCAAGCTCGCGATCGAACTGACCCGGATCACGTTTCCCTATCTGCTGCTGATCACGCTGGTGACGCTCTATGGCGGCATGCTGAACGTGATGCAGCGTTTTGCCAGCGCTGCGGCCGCCTCGATCTTCCTCAACGTCGCGATGATGATGACGCTGGCGGTTGCCGTCTGGTTTCCGACCGCGGGCCATGCCGCGGCCTGGGGCGTGCTGATCTCCGGCTTCATGCAATATGTCCTGCTCGCCGGCGATCTCGCCCGCCATGGCGGCCTGCCGCGCTTTGCGCCGCTCAGGCTCGATGAAGACGTCCGCAGCTTCTTCAAGGCGCTGGGTCCGGCGACGCTCGGCTCGATGGGCACGCAGGTCGCGCTGTTCGCCGACACCATCATCGCGACATTCCTGCCTGCGGGGGCCTTGTCGGCGCTGTACTACGCCGATCGCCTCAATCAGTTGCCGATCGGCGTCATCGGCATCGCCATCGGCACGGTGCTGCTGCCGGAGATGTCGAGACGGATCACCGCCAATGACCACGACGGCGCCATGAAGGCGCAGCGCCGCGCCTTCGATTTCACGCTGCTGTTCTCGATCCCCTTCGTCGCGGCCTTCCTCACCGTGCCCGACGAGATCATGCGCGCGCTGTTCGCCCGCGGCGCGTTCTCCAAGGCCGATGCGGTCGCCGCCGGCGGCACGCTCGCGGCCTATGCCATCGGCCTGATCCCCTTCGTGCTGATCCGCAGCGCGGTCGCGACCTTTTATGCGCGCAAGGATACGGCAACGCCGGTCCGGGCGTCGCTGACCGGGATCGCCGTCAACGTCGCGCTGAAGGTGGCCTTGATGGGGTCGCTGGCACAAATCGGCCTCGCGCTGGCGACCGCCGTCGGGGTCTGGACCAATCTCTTGCTCGTGCTGTTCTTTGCCGTGCGGCGCGGCTTTCTGGTGCTGGATCGGGCGTGGCTGCTGTCGCTCGCCAAATTCCTGCTGACCGGGATCATCCTCGCCGCCGCGTTCTGGCTGATTGCACGGTTCAGCAGTTCCGCGCTGGGCGCGATGCACTTCCGGGATGAGGTGACGCTGCTCCTGCTCGCCGTCGGCGGCACGATCATCTACGCGCTCGCGATCCTCGTGCTGTTCGGCCGAAGCTGGCTGGTCTCGCTGGTTCGCGGCTAGGTGTGCATCAATAGCTTCGTTATGTCCGCTCTGCCTGCGAAGGCTGTCGCGAACCAGAGCGCAGTTCGGCTATGGGCCCTGAAGCAGACCAAGCGGCCACGCCCGATGCAGGTGCACTTTGTCCTTTTGCTCGGCCATGATAGACAGGTGACCAACACGGATTGGAGACCTTTCATAACCGCACAGCAGATTGCAGAGCTTGGTCAACTCGTTAACCGCCTCCGGGCTATCGATCGAACCTTTCGCGTATTCGGAAGTCGTCAACACCGCTACTCATTTGGCCCGGTGTTGCCGCTGGCGGAAGTGAGAGCGTTCGAGTCCAATCATGGGATTGATCTACCACCGGACTATCATTGCTTTCTGACGACCGTTGGAAACGGCGGTGCGGGTCCGTACTATGGTCTGGCACCTCTGGCAGATTTCGGTCGCGACCTATCAACGGCATTCCCATTCAGTCAATCGGTTGAATCAATAGCGGAGTTGGGCCAGAGAGTTCGGGGTTACGAACTTCCAGGGATCCTGGAATTCTGTCACCAAGGCTGCGATAATTACTCTTATCTCGTCGTTGCAGGTGCGTCATACGGGACGGTCTGGGACGGGCGTCCGGAGGACGACGATTTTCGTCCGACCGGGTTATCGTTTGCCGCGTGGTATAGGCATTGGGCAGAACGCGTGTTGCGCTTATTGAACAACGAACACCTTGTGCCGCTTTTGCGCATAGGTATGACTGAAGCGGATGTGAATGCGCTAGTGGGCGGGGATTGGAAGAAACGGCAGGCTCTATCTAGGGCCGTCTGGTTGTTCGAATCCTCTGACATTCCCGCCCAACTCGAACTCGATCAGCGCGGGATCGTAACAAAAGTAACACCGTGGTCCTTCATCGTATGATGACCATGGCCAACACTTCCATTGCATAGTCAGAGCCGACATTAGCGTGCTGCAGCTCAACTTCGGCTCGCCGGAGCGAGGCGCTCGCCCCCAAGGTGTACCCAGTCTCTGCACATCTCTTGATTTTGCACGGTTGCGGTGCTATTGGTAGCGCATGTTCAAATGCTCGCGCAAAGTCAACTTCAACCACATGACCCGCTTCGGCTGGGCCGTGGAAGGAGTCGTGCGCTAGCAAGTCGACGACGACATCTTTTCCACCAGGCCCCGCCGGCATCGGACGGGGCCTTTTGTTTGGCCACGCTCCCTGCCGGCACAACAGCAGGAGCGTACGATGCCACCACAACAGACGGATATCTCACCCGGAATTGAGGTCGATGCCGCAAAGCGCGGTCTCAACCTCGCGATCGTGTCCGCCAAGGACACGATCGACCAGGCTTTGGTCGCGCGCCTCAAGGCGTCGGCCAAGGCGCTGGACAAGGCGCTGGACAAGGATGCTGCCGGCCCGGCGGCGGCACCGAGGCGCAGCGTTCTTGCGCCAATCAAGCGAGCTTGGCTTGCGATCTGGGAGCGGCACCAGAGGCCGCAGGTCAACTTGCAGGATTTGAGCGACCGGGAGCTGAGGGATATCGGTCTCACGCGTAGCGAGGTCGACTACCTCACGCCTCAGCGAGCCATCGACGCGCTCAGGGATCACACGCGGTACCTCTGGAACCGCGGCGGGATGTAGATGATCAGCACGAGACATGGACATGCGCTTTGGACATGCGCTTTGCGAGCAAGTGGTGGTCGGCACCACGGCTTGTTCGCGGGCATGCGTCAGGTCCGAGTTTGACGATAATCCTGCCATGGTGCCGGCTCGCCGGGAGCGGCGCGAGGCACGGGGCATTTTTTCGCGGGCCCGGCCTGCCTATTCCCGTTTGCACTGCCTGTTTTTCCACGGCAATATGCCGGCAAAACAACCATGAGAAACGGGACAATCGAATGGCAGCCCCCATCAAGTTCGGCGTCGGCCAAAGCGTGCTGCGCAAGGAGGACGACGCGCTGATCCGCGGCAAGGGCCGCTATACCGACGATTACGCGCCGCAAGCCGCGCTGCGCTGCCTGATGCTGCGCTCGCCGCATGCACATGCCAAATTTACCATCGATGCGAGCCGCGCCCGCACCCTTCCTGGCGTTGCGCTGATTCTGACCGCCGCCGAGGTCGCCGATCTCGGCAATCTCCCCTGCCTGTTCAACCTCGAGACCGATCCGTTCACCGGCCCGCCTTACCCGATCCTGGCCAAGGACGAGGTGCGGCATGTCGGCGATTCCATCGCCTTCGTGGTCGCCGAGACCATCGACCAGGCGCGCGACGCGATCGAGGCCATCGACGTCAAATGGTCGCCGCTGCCGGCGGTGACCGGCGTCGTCAACGCCGTCAAGAAGGGCGCGCCGCAGGTCTGGCCGGACAAGCCTGGCAACGTGCTGTTCGACGTCTCGATCGGCGACAAAGCGGCGACCGAAGCTGCGTTTGCGAAAGCGCATGCGGTTGCCGAAATCTCCATCGTCAATCCGCGCGTGGTCGCGAGCTTCATGGAGACGCGCGCGGCGGTCTGCGAATACGACGCCAAGGCCGATCATCTGACGCTGACGGTCGGCAGCCAGGGCAGCCATCGCCTGCGCGACATCCTCTGCCAGAACGTGCTCAACATCCCGACCGACAAGATGCGGGTGATCTGTCCCGACGTCGGCGGCGGTTTCGGCACGAAGCTGTTTCCCTACCGCGAATACGCCCTGATGGCGGTTGCGGCGCGCAAGCTGAAGAAGGCGGTGAAGTGGGCGGCCGATCGCTCCGAGCATTTCATGGGCGATGCGCAGGGCCGCGACAACGTCACCACCGCCAGGATGGCGCTCGCCGAGGACGGCAAGTTCCTGGCGATGGATTGCGACCTGATGGGCGACATGGGCGCGTATCTGTCGACCTTCGGGCCCTACATTCCGCATGGCGGCGCCGGCATGCTGCCGGGCCTCTATGACATCCAGGCCTTCCACTGCCGCGTACGCACCATCTTCACCCACAGCGTGCCTGTCGATGCCTATCGCGGCGCGGGCCGGCCCGAGGCCGCCTACGTCATCGAACGTCTGGTCGATGCCTGTGCGCGCAAACTCGACATGACGCCGGACGCGATCCGTCGCAAGAACTTCATCCCGCCGAAGGCGCTGCCTTACAAGACCGCGACCGGCAAGGTTTACGATTCCGGCGACTTCGCCGCGCATCTGAAGCGCGCGATGGACATCGGCGAGTGGAAGGAATTTCCAAAGCGCGCCAAGGCGGCGAAGAAGCAGGGGCTGATCCGCGGCATCGGCCTTGCGAGCTATGTCGAGATCTGCGGCGTGATGGGCGAGGAGACCGCCAATGTGCGGCTCGATCCCAACGGCGACGTCACCGTGCTGATCGGCACGCAGTCGAGCGGGCAGGGTCACCAGACCGCCTATGCGCAGATCGTCGCCGAGCAGTTCGGCGTGGCGCCGGAGCGCGTCCACGTCCGCCAGGGCGACACGGCGGAGATTGCCACGGGCCTCGGCACCGGCGGCTCGGCCTCGATCCCGTCAGGCGGCGTCAGCGTCGAGCGCGCCACGCGTGAGCTCGGGCAGAAACTGAAGGAGATCGCGGCACAGGCACTGGAAGCCAGCGCCGGCGATCTCGAGATCACCGACGGCGTGATCCGCATCGCCGGCACCGACCGCTCGATCTCGTTCGCCGATCTCGCCAAGCGCGCCAGCGCCGATCCGTCGAAGTTGAATGGCAGCGCGACCTTCGCCAGCGCCGACGGCACTTACCCGAACGGCACGCATCTGGCTGAGGTCGAGATCGATCCGGCCACCGGCATCATCAAGATCGTCAACTACGTGATCGTCGACGATTTCGGCAAGACGCTCAATCCGCTGCTGCTGGCCGGCCAGGTGCATGGCGGCGCCATGCAGGGCATCGGCCAGGCGCTGATGGAGCAGGTGGTCTACGGCGCCGGCGATGGCCAGCTGATCACCGCAACCTTCATGGACTATGCGCTGCCGCGCGCGGCCGACGGGCCGTCCTTCGTGTTCGAGACCAACAACATTCCCTGCACGACCAACCCGATGGGCGTGAAGGGCGCGGGCGAGGCCGGCGCGATCGGCTCCTGTCCGGCCGTCGTCAACGCCATCGTCGACGCCCTCTGGCGCGAATACAAGATCGACCACATCGACATGCCGGCAACGCCGGAGCGGGTGTGGATCGCGATCAACGAGCACCATCGCCGCCACAGCCTGTAAGGCGCGGCGGCCGCGCGGCGGGAATTAAGTGCCCGCCGCCGGGTTCTAACCATCAATCGCCTGTTCCCCCAAACCGACTTGCGAGCCGGAGAAGAAGACTCATGAAACGAATGTTTGTTGTCGCGGGCACCCTGCTTCTGGGTGCGGGCGCCGTGATGGCGCAGCAGGAGGTTGCGGTCCAGCAGGACAATCTGATGCGCTCGCAGGCCAAGAGCCTGTACACGGTCATCCTGAAGACGACGAAGGGCGACATCCCCTACAATCAGAAGGCAGTCGACGAGGCGATCGCCAATCTGGAGGCGGACGTTGCCAAGATCGCCAAGACGTTCGAGGTCAATCCCAAGCAGGACGTCGTGAACGCCACCTACGGCTCCTCGCCGAAGGTCTGGCAGAACAAGGCCGATTTCGATTCCAAAATCCCGCCGGTGCAGAAGGCGCTCGCCGACGTCAAGGGCAAGATCACCGACGTGGCGAGCCTGAAGGCGGCCTACACCGCGATCAACGACCGTTGCAACGATTGCCACGAGACGTACCGGCTGAAGCTGAAGTAGCGGTCGAATGCGTAGCCCGGATTGCGCCGCGCTCCATCCGGGCCACGCACGCGTCATCTATTTCTCCTCCATGGCCTGACGGATCGCCGTCAGAACGACTATGTTTGCTCGCGCCGCCGCGGCGTTGATGCCTCACGCTGTCCAGAGTTCCGACGCGCCGGCGGCGATCGCAGTCAACAGCGAGACAGGCCATGACAAAACCGTTCCCGTCGAAGACCCATATCGGCAACCATATGCTGCATCCGGAAACGCTGATGCTGACCTATGGCTATGATCCGCAGCTGTCGGAAGGCGCCATCAAGCCGCCGGTGTTCCTGACCTCGACCTTCGTGTTCAAGACCGCCGAGGACGGGCAGGATTTCTTCGATTTCGTCGCCGGCCGGCGCGAGCCGCCGGAGGGCATGGGCGCTGGCCTCGTCTATTCGCGCTTCAACCATCCCAACAGCGAGATCGTCGAGGACAGGCTCGCGATCTACGAGCGCACCGAGAGCTGCGCGCTGTTCTCGTCAGGCATGGCGGCGATCTCGACCACGATCCTGGCATTCGTCCGCCCCGGCGATGTCATCCTGCATTCCCAGCCGCTCTACGGTGGCACGGAAACGCTGCTGACCAACACGCTGTCGCGCTTCTCGATCGGCGCGGTCGGCTTTGCCGACGGCGTCGACGAGGCGGTGGTCAATCAGGCCGCCGAAGAGGCGATGCGTCGGGGCCGGGTTTCGATGATCCTGGTCGAGACGCCGGCCAATCCGACCAATGGCCTCGTCGACATCGCGCTGATGCGCCGCGTCGCCGACACCATCGGCAAGGCCCAGGGCCACACGCCGATCATCGCCTGTGACAACACGCTGCTGGGCCCGGTGTTTCAGCGGCCGATCGAGCACGGCGCTGATATCTCGCTGTACTCGCTGACCAAATATGTCGGCGGGCATTCCGATTTGATCGCGGGCGCCGCGCTCGGCAGCAAGGCGATCATGAAGGGCATCAAGGCGCTGCGCGGCGCCATCGGCACCCAGCTCGACCCGCATTCCTGCTGGATGATCAACCGCTCGCTGGAGACCTTGAGCCTGCGCATGGAGAAGGCCAACAGCAACGCGCGGCTCGTGGCGGATTTTCTGCGCGACCATGCCAAGGTGGCGAAGGTTCACTATCTCGGCCATCACGCGGAGACCTCGCCCGCGGGGCGCGTGTTCGCGCGGCAATGCTCAGGGGCCGGATCGACGTTCTCGTTCGATATCGTCGGCGGGCAGGCGGCGGCGGAGAAGTTTCTCAACGCCTTGCAGATCTTCAAGCTCGCGGTCAGCCTTGGCGGCACGGAATCGCTGGCGAGCCTGCCGGCGACGATGACGCATTCCGGCGTGCCGGCCGACCTCCGCCGCAACATCGGCGTACTGGATTCCACGATCCGGTTGTCGATCGGCATCGAGCATCCGCACGATCTGATCGCCGATCTCGAGCAGGCGCTCAGCGCGGCATAGACATGGTCATATGGCCTTTTCGATGCCGGGACTGCGTCTGGAATCGAAAAGGCCGGACGCTTGCGTCCGGCCTTCGCCGATGAAGTTGCTTTTGAGACTTACTTCGTCGAGCTTACTTCGTCGAGCTTACTTCGTTACTTGGCCGCGGATTTCGCCGCCCGGATTGGCCGCGGTGTGAATGTTGACGTAGAGCTTGCCGGCGAGAAGGTCGGAGGCCTGCGCCTCGGTCAGGGTCGCCGAGCCCTCCGCCGGGCTGTTGGCGATGCCCGGGATCGGCACCGCGACGCCGGCGTTCTTGCCGACTTCGGCGGGACCGTGGAAATGGGCGGCGGTGGCGGGGCCGGAGAGGCCGGAATAGCTCACCTTCCAGGTGAGCTTCTTGGTGGCGGCGTCATAGTCGAGATCGGCCGTGCCGGTGCCGCTGCTGGTGGTCGCGGGGACTTCGGACTTGCCGTCCAGCGTCGCCTTCAGTTTCTCCGCGCTGGCCGGCCCTGCGAACGCGACGGCGGCTCCCAGTGCCAGCGTGACGAAAAGCACTTTGTTCATCGGTCTCTCCCTGTTGACGCCTGATTGCTGTCAACCTGCAAACAGTGCGACGCGGACTTTATTCCCGGATTACGATCAAACCAGCTAAATTATTCGTGGCTGGAGCGGCTGTGGGAGGATCCGTAAAATCGCGTCGGTTCAATGGGATCCTCAATGCTGCGACGAACAATTTATGTCGTTTTGGTTGCTGCTGTCGCAGCCTTTGCCGTCTACTGGTGGCTGACCGCGCCGACTGCCGTTGCCTTGCCGGCGCCAACGCGCGGGCCCGATCTCGCCAACGGGCAGGAGCTGTTCAATGCCGGCGGCTGCTCGTCCTGCCATGCCGTACCCAACCAGTCCGACCGCCTGCGGCTCGGCGGCGGCCTGGCGCTCGGCTCGCCGTTCGGCACCTTCTATGCGCCGAACATCTCGCCTGATCCGACCGATGGGATCGGCCGCTGGAGCGAGGCCGATTTCGTCAACGCGGTGACGCGTGGCGTCTCGCCGCAAGGAACGCATTATTTCCCGGCGTTTCCCTACACCTCCTACCATATCGCCGAGGTCGACGACGTCCGCGATCTCTTCGCTTACCTGAAGACGCTGCCGCCGGTCTCGGGGCGCGTGCGCGACCACGATCTGCCGTTTCCCTTCAACATCCGCCGCAATGTCGGGATCTGGAAATTGCTGTTCATGGATGTCGGGCCGTTCGTGCCAGCGGCAACGCAATCGGCGCAATGGAATCGCGGCGCCTATCTCGTGAACGGTTTTGGCCATTGCGCCGAATGCCACAGCCCGCGCAATGTTCTCGGCGGCCTCATCAGCTCGCAGCGCTTCGCCGGCGGTCCCAATCCCGAAGGCGAGGGCTGGGTGCCGAACATCACGCAGAAGGGCATCGGCGACTGGAGCGAGAAGGATATCGCCGATTTCCTCGAGACCGGTGACATGCCCGAGGGGGACAGCGCCTCGGGTGCGATGCGGCCGGTGATCAAGAACCTGGCACAGTTGAAGCCGGAGGATCGCGCCGCGATGGCGGCCTATCTGAAGTCGCTGCCGCCGGTCGATGGCCCGACGCCGCCCAAGCGCAAGGAGGCTGGCGGCTGAAGGCGCGAAAGCTAGCCCGTGCCGAACGCCTTGAAGGTGATGATGGTGAGGGTGTCCTGAATGCCGGGCAGCACCTGCACCTTCTCGTTGACGAAGTGGCCGATGTCGGTGTCCTTGTCGACGTAGAACTTCACCAGGAGATCGTACTGACCCGCCGTGGAGTAGATCTCGGAGGCGATCTCGGCTTCGGCAAGCGCGTTGGCGACCGTATAGGACTGGCCAAGCTTGCATTTGATCTGGACGAAGAAAGGAACCATTGCAGTCACTCCGAGGGCGCATCTTTGCCGGCTAATAGGCCAAAGCCGGCGCGATTTAGCAAGCGGGCTGGCTGGCCGCCAGAGGCCAGCAGGCGCTCTACGAAGCCACGGTCGCGGCGGCGAAGGCGTCCCGGAGCCGCTGGGCGAGCTCGGCCTTGCGATAGGGCTTGGTCAGGACCACGGCCTGCGCATGCGTACGGCCCTGCTCGACCAGGGTCTCCAGCGCATAGCCCGAGGTGAACAGCACCGGCAGGCCGGGCCGGATATGCCGGGCTTGATCGGCAAGCTCCCAGCCGCTCATCCCGCCGGGCATGACGATATCGGTGAACAGCATGTCGATGCCGGGGTCGGCACGCAGCCGCTGCAAGGCCTCCTTGCCGTTGACGGCGGCGACCACGCGATAGCCGAGCGCCTCCACCCGCTGGATCACCGAGGAGCGCACGAACGGATCGTCCTCCGCGATCAGGATGGTCTCATGGCCGCGCGGCACGTCGTCGTCGCTGTCCAGCACGTTCGGCGATTGTCCGCCGCCGGCGCGCGGCAGGTAGATCCGGACGGTGGTCCCCAGGCCCCGCTCGCTATAGATCGAGACATGGCCGTCGGATTGCTTGGCAAAGCCATAGACCATGCTGAGCCCGAGGCCTGACCCCTTGCCGACCTCCTTGGTGGTGAAGAACGGCTCGAAGGCGTGCTCGATGACCTCTGGCGTCATGCCCTCGCCGTCATCGGTGACTGAAATCAGCGCGTAGGCGCCGGAGGCGACCTCGGGGTGCAGGGCGCGATAGTCCTCGTCGAGCGCGGCGAGCTCAGTGCTCAGCGTCAGATGTCCTCCTGACGGCATCGCGTCCTGCGCATTGAGCGCCAGGTTCAGTACGGCCGATTCGAGCTGTGAGCGGTCGGCAAAGGCCTGGATCGTCCCGGATCCGAAACTGGCGCGGATCTCGATGTTCTCGCGCAAGGTGCGCTTGAACAGCTTGAGCATAGACTCGATCAGCTCGCGGCAATCGATCGTCTGCGGCTGCAGCAACTGGCGGCGACTGAAAGCGAGCAGCCGCTGCGTCAGCTCCGCGCCGCGTTCGCCGGATTGGCAGATGTCGTCGGCGAATTGCCTGAGATCGGGCCGGGTCTTGAGCTGCTCGCTGAGATGCTCGGCGTTGCCGATGATCACGGTCAACAGGTTGTTGAAGTCATGTGCGATGCCGCCGGAGAGCTGGCCGACCGTCTCCATTTTCTGCGCCTGCTGGAGCTGTTGCTCGGTCAGCTTGCGCGCGGTCAGATCGTGAATGATGCCGACGAAGATCAATTCGCCGTCCTGCATGGCTTGGCCGACCGACAGGTCCATCGGAAAGGTGGACCCGTCCTTGCGCAACCCGATCGTCTCGCCGCCGGTCGTGAAATCCGGGCCGCGGCCGTCGGGCCCGGTGCCGGCATCGCCGGGGATCAGCACCCTGACGTTGCGGTTCATCACCTCCCTGGCCTGGTAGCCGAACAACCGCTCGCAGGCCGGGTTGAACAGCAGGATGCGGTTCTGCGCGTCGAACAGGATGACGCCGTCGACGGCGGTCTCGACGACCGCGGTGAGCCGCGTCACGCTTTCGCGCATCGCGCGCTGCGCCTCTCCGACCTGTTTGAGCAGCAGCGTTGCATCGCGGGTCTTGATCTCCTCCTCCTCCAACGCGGCCTGGACCTTTTGCAGTTCGAACGGGGAGGGGATGGTCAGAATTTTCGGCAGCAGCGGCCAGAGCGCGGCCGCGGTGAAGATCGAAGCGAGCGCGGTCGCCGCCTTGACCAGCCCCTCGATGCCATAGATCGGCACCCAGAGTGTGAAGATCGACAGCACATGGGTCAGGCCGCAAGCCATGATGAAAATCGCGAAGGCCCAAAAGACCCAACCGAATTTGAGGTCGCGCCGTTTGGTGACGAGGATCGCGAGCGCAAAGGGAATCGAGAAATAGGCGAGCGCAATGCAGGCGTCGGAGACGACGTGGAGCCAAATCAGCTCAGGTTCCCACAGCAGGCAGATGCCGTGCGGTGAGAACATCGAGGTGTCGAGGAGACGTTCGAAATAGGCCCACATGATCTCTTCCCGAGAAGATTGCGGGCCGAGGCAGCCTGCAATTTAGCGTCGCTAGACGAATCCTCCCGCTAACGTGTCATTCACGCGCCCGGGCGCCAAGGCCGGGCGATGCCGTGGTCATATTTTCGAAGGATATGCACGCTTGCGGGACGACAATGCCCGGCAGTGCCGGCTTCGCCTGATTCGCCGGCTTGCTGGGGCTCCGCCGGCGCGCTAGGACAGGGCCATGTCTTCTTCGAGCGAGCCTTCTTCGAGCGAGCCTTTTTCGAGCGAGCGTATCCCGCAATGAGCACGCCCGTGGCGCTCACCATTGCCGGCTCGGATTCGAGCGGCGGCGCCGGCATTCAGGCCGACCTGAAGACCTTTGCCGCGCTCGGCGTGTACGGTGCGTCCGCGATCACGGCGCTGACGGCGCAGAACACCAAAGGCGTCACCGGCATTCACGCGGTGCCTGCCGATTTCGTCACCGCGCAGATCGATGCGGTGTTCTCCGATCTCGATGTCGGGGCGGTGAAGATCGGCATGGTCGCGCAGGCTGGCAGCATCGATGCGATCGTTGCTGCGCTGTCGCGCTGGAAGCCCGCGTGTGTCGTGCTCGATCCCGTGATGGTCGCAACCTCCGGCGACCGGCTGCTGGCCGCGGAGGCCGTCGATGCCTTGCGCACGAAGCTGATGCCGCTCGCCTCGGTGATCACGCCGAATCTGCCGGAGGCGGCGGCGTTGCTCGACGCGCCGGTCGCGCGCAGCGAGGCCGAGATCGAAAGCCAGGGGCGCCGTCTGCTCGGGCTTGGCTGCCGCGCGGTCCTGATCAAGGGCGGGCACGGCGAGGGCAGCGAGAGTATCGATTATCTCGTCGGTGCCGACCAAACGATCGTGCTCGCCGCGCCGCGCGTCGCGACCCGCAACACCCATGGCACCGGCTGCTCGTTGTCCTCGGCGGTGGCGGCGGGCCTCGCCAAGGGCGAGGATCTCGAAACGGCCGTACGCAACGCCAAGGACTGGATCAGCGCGGCGATCGCAGCCGCCGACCGCTTCAGCGTCGGTCGCGGCCATGGCCCGGTCCATCATTTCCACAAGTTTTACTGACGCAGCTTCGGATCGCGGGCCTGGAACATCGGTCTGAGCCAGAGAATCCGGCAACGAGCAGGCAGACTGAAACAGCGCGGGCGATCCTACGGCACATCCATCATCAGGGGGATGGCTGCCAGAACCATGATGGCCGCTGTGAGGCCGTGAATGCCGAGCGCGCTTCTTGCAGACCCCTTGCCGCCAAGCACGACCAGCATGTCCCCGATGGGGATGGCGGTTTCGACAAACAGGATGATGCCGACGCCGCGGGGGACACCCCAGGCGATGAATGCCAAAACGGTCAATCCTGCCGTGATGTCGCGAACGCCCTTGAGGCGGAGCCACCAGTCGGTGTTGGTGCCGTCTTCAGGCAGTGGCAGGCCGAAACTGCGTGTCGCGGCCCTCGGGCTCACGACATATTGGATTCCGATCGCAATAATCCCGAAAGCCAGAAGCAGTGCCGTTCCAAGCGGAAGCCAGTGCATGAGATCCATCCTACCGATCTGAGATAATCTAGCGTTGCTAGACTACATAATCTAGCATTGCTAGATCGTCAAGCGCCGATATAGATTTCGACTGTCCTGAGGTGGGAGATCGAAGGTTGGGGATCGCGGAGCGGAAAGACAGGCAGCGCGCCGAGCGCGAACGTCGCATCATCGCGGCCGCGCGCGTGATCGCGGAGCGTGAGGGGTGGAGCGCCGTGACGATCCGTCGGCTTGCCGACGAGATCGAACACAGCCAGCCCGTGCTCTATTCGCATTTCGAAAACAGGGATGCGATTGTCAGCGCGGTTGCGCTGGAAGGTTTTCGGGAGATCGCAGTCGCTCTTCGGGACGCGGCGAACGGGTCGACTGGACGAAACGCCGTCAAGAATGTCGCGACGGCCTATCTCGACTTCGCGCTCCATAACCCGGCGCTCTATCAGGCCATGTTTATCCTTCCGACGGATCTGCGCTTCGCCTCGGCCGAGACCAAGCCGGAACTAAGGGCGGGGTTCGAAGCCCTCGCGGCGGTCGTGACGCCGTTTTGCGCCGATGTAGCCGTTGCAACCGAGGCGTTTTGGGCGGCGCTCCATGGGCTGGCCGAACTCGAACGTTCGGGCCGAATAAGGCCCAATGTGCGCAGCGAACGCATCGCGCTGGTTGTTCGGGCGGTGGTCGCTTCCGGAAAATAACCCGCCTGTTCGCGGCTTGCATCACGTCGGATTTGGGCCTCTTCCACCGCGCTAGCCCGGACTTTCACGGAGGCGCATCGCTATCCATGTCGCCTGATTGTCGCATGCGGCTGATATTCGCGGGGAGGGCGAGGCAAGGTCTGATTCGTATCTGAGGGTGCCTCAAAGGTTCAATCGTCATCCCCCTGTCACGGGACATTGTTACAGGCTGTCGCATGGGAAGTTACGATGTGAGTGACGAGAGCCCTGAGCGGCGCTTTCGCACGTTGTTCATCTCCGACGTCCATCTCGGAGCCCGTGGTTCGCAAGCTGACCTGTTGTTGGACTTCCTGCGCTACCATGATGCCGACACGATCTATCTCGTTGGCGACATCATCGATGGCTGGGCGCTGAAATCGAGCTGGCACTGGCCGCAATCGCATAACGACCTGGTGCAAAAGCTGCTGCGCAAGGCGCGCAAGGGTGCCAAGGTCATCTACGTGCCCGGCAATCACGACGAGTTCCTGCGGAAATATTACGGCACGCATTTCGGCGGCATCGACGTCGTCGAGAACGCCGTCCATACCGGCGCGGACGGCAAGCGCTATCTCGTCATCCACGGCGATATCTTCGACCTCGTAGTGCAGAATGCGCGCTGGCTCGCCCATCTCGGCGACCGGGCTTACGACTTCGCGATCCAGATGAACCGCCTGGTCAATTTCTTCCGCCGCATGTTCGGCGTGCGCTACTGGTCGCTGTCGCAATGGGCCAAGCAGAAGGTGAAGAAGGCCGTCAACTATATCGGCGCATTCGAGGAGGCGCTCGCCGCCGAGGCGCGCCGCCATGACGCCGACGGCGTGATCTGCGGGCACATCCACTACGCCGTGATCCGGGACGAGGCCGGCATCCGCTACATGAACTGTGGCGACTGGGTCGAGAGCTGCACCGCGATCGTCGAGCACGACGACGGCCAGTTCGAGATCATCACCTGGGCGGATCAGCTGCATAAGCCGGCGCAAGTTCCGCAAGTGGCAGCCAGAGCTGCCTGACGAGAGCTGCTTGATGCGCATCCTGGTCGCGACCGACGCCTGGCACCCGCAAGTCAACGGTGTGGTTCGGACGCTGACCAAGCTTGCTGACGCCGCAAAAGGTCTTCAATTGGAGGGTCTTGGTGTCGAGTTCACGTTTCTGACGCCGCAATCGTTCCGTACCTTCGCGATGCCGAGCTATCGCGACGTGCGGCTGGCGATGCCGCGCCCGGCGCGCATTGCAAGACTGATCGAGGAAGCGCGCCCCGACAGCATCCACATCGCGACCGAAGGGCCGATCGGCCTGATGGTCCGCCGCTATTGCCGCCAGCGCAAGCTGCCGTTCACGACCAGTTTCCACACCCGCTTTCCCGAATATGTCCGCGCCCGCGTGCCGGTTCCGGGCTCGCTGATCTGGCGGGCGCTGCGCCGCTTCCACAGCCCGAGCCGGGCGGTGATGGCGGCGACGCCGGCGCTGGCCCGGGAGCTCGGCGAGCGCGGCTTCGACAATGTCGTGCTGTGGCCGCGCGGCGTCGACACGCATCTGTTCCACCCCCGTGCGGTCGACCTCTGCCTGCCGGCGCCGGTGTTCCTCTCGGTCGGCCGCGTCGCGGTGGAGAAGAACCTCGAAGCATTCCTCGACCTCGATTTGCCCGGCACCAAGGTGATCGTCGGCGATGGGCCGGCGCGCAACGCACTGGAAGCGGCCTATCCTGAGGCGATCTTCCTCGGGGAAAAGCACGGCGAGGAGCTGGCCGACCTTTATGCCGCCGCCGACGTCTTCGTGTTTCCGAGCAAGACCGATACGTTCGGCCTCGTCCTGCTCGAGGCGCTGGCGAGCGGCCTGCCGGTCGCGGCCTTCCCGGTGAAGGGGCCGCGCGACGTCATCGGCGATGCGCCGGTCGGCGCGCTCGATCACGATCTGCGCAACGCCTGTTTCGCGGCGCTCGACATTTCCAGGCAGGCCTGCGTCGAATTCGCCGCCGCCTATACCTGGGAAGCCTCGGCCCGGGCGTTCATCGACAGCATTCGCGCGGTCGGCGCGGTGCTGCCGGGCCGGGACGGGGCGGAACAGCCGCGCTTCGTGGCCTAGGGTGTAAAACCCTCGCGGAGGTGTCTTGCCCGGGGCTCACCAGCCGCGATAACATCGCGCCATGTCCGAACAGCCCCTTCCGATCGGCCCCGCCGATATCGACGCCGCAGCGCGCGTGCTCGCGCCCTTCGCCGTCCGCACCCCGCTGTTGTCCTTTCCCGTGCTCAATGAGCGCGTCGGCGCAAAGGTGTTCCTGAAGCCGGAGATGCTCCAGCGCACCGGCTCCTTTAAGTTCCGCGGCGCCTTCAACAAGGTGTTCTCGATCCCGCAGGACAAGCGCGCCGGCGGCGTCGTCGCGTTCTCGTCCGGCAACCATGCCCAGGGCGTGGCGGCGGCGGCCAAGATCTTGGACATGCAGGCCACCATCGTGATGCCGGCGGACGCGCCGCTGTCGAAGCGCGAGCGCACCAAATCCTATGGCGCCGAGGTCGTGCTGTACGACCGCTACAACGACGATCGCGAAGCCATCTCGCGCGGCATCGCCGAGAAGCGCGGCGCGACGCTGGTCAGGCCTTATGACGATCCGTTCGTGATCGCGGGCCAGGGCACCGCCGGCCGCGAGATCGCGGAAGACATGGCGATGCTCGGCCTGTCGCCTGATATCGTGGTGGCGCCGGCCTCCGGCGGCGGCCTGATCGCGGGCGTCGCCACGGCCGTGAAGGCGCGCTATCCGCAAGCGCAAATCGTGGTGGCCGAGCCCGAGGCATTCGACGATCACGGCCTGTCGCTGACCGCAGGCCATCGCGAGCCGCATCCGCCCGCGGGCCGCACCATCTGCGATGCGCTGATGGCCCTGATCCCGGGCGAGATGACGTTCGCGATCAACAGCAAGCTGCTCGCGCGCGGCGTCACCGCATCGGACAAGGAAGTCGGTGCGGCTGTCGCCTTCGCCTATCACGAGCTGAAGCTCGTTGTTGAGCCCGGCGGCGCGGTCGGTCTTGCCGCGCTGCTGGCGGGCCGTCTTGATGCTGCCGGCAAGAACGTCGTCATCGTGCTTTCAGGCGGCAATGTCGACGCGGATTTGTTCGCCGAGCTGGTGGCGTGAATTTCTGACATAGAGCAGGGCAGCGCAGTGTCGCTCTGGACTAGGATAGTGCACGTCGCGTAGGACGCTGCAATGTTCAAGTCAGCAACCTCGCCGAGTGCCGGTATGTTCGCGAAATCACATATTCTGCTCTCTGTTCTTGCCACACTGTTTTTGACAAGCTCGTGCCTGGGACAAGCCGCTCCGGCTCAATCACCCATCGTGTGCGATTTCAAGGACGGTCTTGCAGTCGAGGATGCTACGTGCCAAGCCAAGCTGAAGGGTTTGTTCGAGCGCAAAGGCGATACCTTGATCCTCAATCTCGATGGTGGAACGTCGAAGGCTTACATCGGCAATTCCGCAGCCTGCGACGGCGAGAATGTCGACGCCTCCAAATGTCTCGTCTTCAGAATGCTGCGCTATTTTCCGCAGAGCCAGTTTTATTTGGTCGAGAAGGGGCTTTACGAGTGCGGCGACTATCTGTTTGTCAGTCGGCGGACCGGCCGCGAAACCGTCATGTCCGCAATGCCGGTGTTGTCGCCGAATGGCAGGTACCTGCTGTCAATCGATGACAGCGACGCTTGCGAACGCAAGTACGACATCGCTGTATGGTCGATGCGAACGGACCCGCCAGAATTGGAATTCAACTATCAGGCCAAGCAATACGAGAATTGGGAACTCACGACCTGGAAAGATGATACGCACATCAGGCTGAAGGCGTGGATCAACGGCAAGACGTCCTACGATCAGGAGGCAGAGCTGGTGCGAGGCGCAGAGGGCTGGACTCTTAAATTGGGCAAGAAGACCGATCGTCCGAGATAAAGGGTGTGTACCTCTCGAACCCGTCATCCTGAGGTGCGAAACACGCGGCGCAACGCGCCGCGTGGAGAGCCTCGAAGGATGAACGGCCCGTCTGCCCGTCACACCCACATTTACTTCTTCGATCTAGGCGCTCCCGCGCGCCGCTGCGCAAAGTGGCTCACAGCCTTCCAATCCGACCGAATGAGCGCCTCCTTCTTCGCCCGGCTCCAGCCCTTGAGCTGCCGCTCTGCAGCGATGCCGTCTGTGATCCGGTCGAAATGCTCGGACCACACCAGGACGACCGGTCGCCGCGAATGGGTATATCCCGGATAGGCGCCAGCATTGTGCTGGTCCACCCGCTGGAACGTGTCCTCGCCGGTGGCGCTCCCGATATAGAAAGAACCGTCCGCGCATCGCAGCATGTAGACATAGATGCCCACAACATCATCCTTCGAGGCTCCCGGCGCGATGCCTTGCATCGCGCCACTCGCACCTCAGGATGACGGCGGTGCGCGTGGTGTCAATGCTTTCATGCGACTTCCGGGGGGCCGGCGTCGGCCATCGCACTCAGTGACGACAAAGGGGCAGAGCGGTTCCGCTCTGCCCCTTCGTCGTTCGTCGCTTGCCGCAATCAGTGCATGAAGCTGCGGTGATTGCCGCCGCCCATGCCCTGTGACTGGTTCATCGACTGGCGGAAGTTGTTGCCGCCGCCATTGCTGGTCCTGACGACGGTGTTGAACTGCGGCCGGTTGTTCTGGACGTTGTTCTGGACCTGCACCTTGTTCACCGGGGTGTTGTTCAGCTTCACGCCGTTGTTGATGCGGATCGGGTTGCTCTGCGTCTGAACGACCGGCTTGGCATCGACGGTCGAGCCTCCCTTGCCGACGCTCACAGGCATGCTCACGACCTTGCCCGTGCCGGCATTGTTGTTGCCGTTGTTCTGCGCGGTGTTGGTTGCCGGCAGCGTCACGATCTTGCCGATGCCGCCATTGTTCGTCGTGGTGTTGGTCGGTGCGGGCAAAGTGACGATCTTGCTGACGGTGCTGTCGACCGGCTTCTGCACGACCGGAAGGTTGGCGTTCATCGGTGAGCCACCATTGCTTTGCTGGCCATGCTGGATCAGCGGCATGTATTTGGGCTGGCCGAGATTGCCGATCTTGAGCGTCGGGGCAATGTTCTGCGGGGCCAAAAACTTCGTCGCCTGCATCAGGGGGATCAGCTTCGGCTGCGCCTCGAGCTTATGGGCGATCTGCGCATAGGGGCTGTTGCCGTAGCTGTCGTAGAAGGCCTTGTAGGCGATTGGCGAGTTCGCGAGCACCGCCTGGTGCCAGGCCTGCGTGATCAGGAGATTGGCAAGCAGCCAGCGGATGTGATCGCACAGCGGGTCGTGCGGATACATCGCGACGAACTCCTGATAATATTCGGGCCTGCCCTCGGACAACACGTAGTCATAGGCCTGGCGCGCCGAACGGCTCGGCAGGTTGGAGGCCATCTGCACCACAGGCGTATTCACCGGCGCGCGGTTGGCGGCAACGGCCGTGTCGCCGAAGAAGGTGAAGTCGGAGGTGAGCGAGGAGCTCTCCCAGGGGACTTGCGCGCCGCTGGTGGTCTGGTTCACTTCGAGGCGCACGCGTTTGAATAGCTGCTCGATCGGCACGTTGGGCTGCCGCGCGATATTCAGGAACGCCTGCGTGTAGGGGCTGTGACCATTGGTGCCGTCGAGCGCTTCGGCGCCCGGCGCGGTCGAATAGCCGACGATCGAGCCGTTCGGCGCGTCGACGATGGCAAGGCCGCGGCCCGCGTCGTTCACGTTCGGGAACGGGTTGTTGCGGCAGGCATCGAGAATGACGATGCGCATCCGGCTCGGAATCGTCTCCAGCGTCGACATCACGTCGACGAGGCGAACAGAATCGTTGACGAGCTCGGTCTGGTTCGAGACCTTGGCATCGACGGGAACGAGATAGTTCTCGCCGGCGAGCTGCACGCCGTGACCGGCGTAATAGACCATCGCCACCGTGTTCGGGCCGCGCGCCGACACTTTGGCCGAGAAATCCTGCACCACGCGCAGCATGTCGTTCTGGCCGACATCGGTGGCCGAGATCACCTCGAAGCCAGCCGAATTGAGGAATTGCGCCATCGACTGCGCGTCGTTGTCGGGATTGGCGAGCTGCGGCGCATTCTTGTAGTTCGAATTGCCGATCACCAGCGCCACCCGCTGCTCCGGGCCTTGCAATGCGGTCGGGGCGGGTTCGACGGGGGCGACCTGCGCGGACACCGGGCCACAGGCGAAGCCGAACAGGCTTCCGAGCAGGCCCGTGATCATCAGGGTGGATTTCAGGCGGAACATGGCGTGCTCCTTTGGCACTCATCTCGATGCGAGATTGGTTGCGAGGAGACTAGGTCGCGTTCGAACCCGCGGTCCGTGATTGCGGTCACCCTCGAGAGGGCGTGATCTAGGTCACGCCCGTCTCAGCTATTCGCCAAGTGCTTGGAAGCGTAGGGTGGGCAAAGGCGCGAAGCGCCGTGCCCACCATCCGTTGCGTTCGGAGACAGGTGGTGGGCACGCTTGCGCTTTGCCCACCCTACGCAGTCGTGCGCGTGACCGCCCTTACGAGAAGAATGCGATCTTCTCGGCCTGGGTCATGCGGCGGATCGGGGCGAGGCCGTCGTTGGCGGCGGGGCGGGGCTTTTGCACGATGCCGCTGGCGAGGATGGTGGCGCCGAGCGAGGGCTCGGGCAGGGGAGACGGCATCGGCAACGCTGCGCTGGGGGCGGCGGCTGACATCGTCGCGGCCGCCATGGCGGGCGCCGGCTGCTCCATCACTTCAGCGGCGGCCTCCGCGATGGCCTCGGTGAGGCGCGCGAGCGATTCCATCGCAATCGGCGCCTCGGTCACCGGCTCCTCGACCTCAGGCTCTTCAACGTGCGGCGCGACCGGTGCCTCGAAGGCGACGGGCGCCGCCACCGCTGCGGCCACTGGCTCCGGCATCGGCTCAAGAACCGGCGCTTCCATCTCCATGGGTTCGACGATCGCGTCGAACTCCGGATCGGGGGCGCCCATCTCCAGCGCGATGGCGTCGAGAATGGCTTCGTCCTCGGCTTCCGCGGCAGCATCGAGCGAGAACTCGTCGGAGATCTCGGCGAAGGCTGCGGGGGTGGCGAGGCTGTCCTCGACCGCAGCAAGACTCTCGTGGGCCGCGACGTCGCTTTCGGTGGTCTCGGGCTCGATGGCGATGTCCATCGCGGCTTCGGCGAGGCCGCTCGCCTCGACGACTGGCTCGGGAGCCGGCGCGATCTCCTGCGGCGTCTCCGTAAAAGCCACGGGAGCTTCGCTCGCCATCGCGGCGGGTGCTTCGGCAATGGGCGTTTCCGCGACCGTCGGCGTCGGCTGCACCGGAACTGGCGCGGGCTGCGCGGCGGCTTGCGGCGCCACGCCGCCACTGGCGTCAGTCTGCTCGACCCGGTCCTTGAGCAGGTCGAAGGCGGCCTTGAGGTCGCCGCGTGGGTCGATGGTTGAAACTTGCGCGCAGGCCGCCTCGATCGAGGCGAGCTGCGAATCAATCAGGTCGCAGATTCGCCCGTCGGCGCCGATCTCGCGCCAGCGCCAGGAGATCTCCTTGATGATGCGCACGCCGCGAGGGATCGGTGCGAGGGTCGCCTCGATCGCAGCGGGATCGAAGGCCTTGGCCGCGGCGCTTTCCGCGTCCTCGACCGCCCGGCGGATCGCGACCAACGCTTCGGGCAGACGATCCTCGACGACAGGTTGTCGCTGCGCCGCAAGGGTTTCTTCGATTTTCGCGACCGCGTCGAGCACCATGCGGGTGTCGGCATTGCGGTTACGCTTGGCGTATTCGCCGAGGAACCAGCGGCCGCGCGCGGTTTCCATGAAGGCTTCGCGGATCGCGTCGTAATCCTGCTCGTTCGGCTCGGCCGCGCGGGCAGACATGGGCGAGAGGGCGAATGCTTCGTTGGCCATGACAATCTCGTCGCGCAAATCAGTGCGCGTTACTGTAACGATCACCACGATATCGACCGAATCGCAATTGGTTTGATGGCAGCCGAATCACAAATCCCCACACCAGCATCGGTCAAGCGGCGATTCGCCGTGAGCCTGGCGCTGTTCTATTCGGCCGTGTTCGCGGTCTCAGGGACGCATCTGCCGTTCTTTCCGGTGTGGCTGAAGGCGATCGGCATCGACGCCTCCTGGATCGGCCTCATCAATGCGCTGCCGGCGCTGACGCGCTTCACGACGCTGCCGCAGATCACCGCCCTTGCCGAAAAGCGGCAGGCGATTCGCGCCGGCATGATGATCTCGGTGCTGGCCACCGCGATCGGCTTTGCGACCCTTGGCCTGCAGCAGCAGCCGCTGGCCCTGTTCCTGATCTATGCGCTCACCTGCATCATGTGGACGCCGACGACGCCGCTGACCGATGCCTATGCGCTGCGCGGCGTCGCGCGCTACGCGCTCGACTACGGACCCTTGCGGCTGTGGGGCTCGGCGGCCTTCGCCGCGGGCTCGCTCGCCTGCGGCTATCTCGTCGATATCATCGCGGCGCGCGACCTGATCTGGATCATCGTCGCATGGGCCGTGATAGCGGTGCTTGCCAGCCTGCTGCTTCGGCCGCTCGACGATGTCAGGCGCAGGACGACGGAGGCGCATGCGGGCAAGGCGCTGCTGCGCGATGCGGGCTTCTGGGCGGTGATCGCCTCGGCGGCGCTGATCCAGGGCAGCCACGTCGCCTATTACACCTTCTCCGCCATCAACTGGCAGCTGCAGGGCCTTGGCGGGCTGACGATCGCGGGCCTGTGGACGCTGGGTGTGATCGCCGAGATCGTCGTGTTCGCGCTGTCGCCGCGCTTCTCGCTGCATCCCTCGTCGCTGATGGCAATCGGAGGGCTCAGCGCGATGCTGCGCTGGATCGTCACGGCGAACGAGCCGCCGCTGGCGCTGCTCGCAATCGCGCAGCTCGGCCACGGCCTCACTTTCGGAATGACCATGGTCGGCACCATGACCCTGCTGGTGCAGCGCGTCCCCTCGCATCAGATCGCGCGCGGCCAGGGCTATTACGCCGCATGCAGCGGATTGTTGGGCGCCGCGACCTCGATCGCCTCAGGCGCGATCTACGCCCGCATCGGCGACAGCCTGTATTACGTCATGGCGGCGATGGCGGCTGCCGGCGCTGTCCTGATCTGGTCGGCGCGGCATCGGCTGACGGCTCATCCCCACAGCGAGGCGTCGGGCGGATAGATCAGGCTCTCGTCGTAGCGAAGCCCGTGGTCGCGATCGCGCGCGAGCAGCAGGGGCCCGTCGAGATCGACGAACCGCGCCTGCGGCGTCACCAGCATGGCGGGGGCCATCGAGAGCGAGGTCGCGACCATGCAGCCGATCATGATCTCGAAGCCGAGCGCCTGCGCGGCATCGGCCATGGCGAGCGCCTCGGTGAGCCCGCCTGATTTGTCGAGCTTGATGTTGACGGCGTCGTAGCGGCCGCGGAGCGAGGCGAGGGTTTCGCGCGTGTGCACGCTCTCGTCGGCACAGACCGCAACCGGCCGCTTGATCATTGCGAGCGCATCGTCCCGACCTGCGGGCAGGGGCTGCTCGACCAGCGTGACGCCGACGTCGGCGCAGGCCGCGAGATTGGCCTCCAGATTGGTTGGCGTCCACGCCTCGTTGGCGTCGACCACCAGCTCCGATTCAGGGGCGGCCTTGCGGATGGCCGCGATCCGCTCGGGATCGCCATCGCCGCCAAGCTTGATCTTGAGCAGGGGCCGGTGCGCCGCCCTGGCGGTCGCCGCCGCCATCGCCTCGGGGGTGCCCAACGAAATCGTGAAGGCGGTGGTGCGCATCCCCGGCGAGGGGCGGTCCAGCAGGTTCCAGGCCCGCACCCCGGCCTGCTTGGCTTCAAGATCGATGAAAGCGCAATCCAGGGCATTGCGGGCCGCGCCGGGTTTCATCGCGGCCTGGAGGGCCTGCCGGTCGAGGCCGCCCCGGACCGCTTCCTGCATGGTCAGGATCGCGGCGAGCGTCGCCTCGGGCGTCTCGCCATAGCGAGGATAGGGCACGCATTCGCCGCGTCCGGTGAGGCCGTTCCGGCTCAGTTCGGCCACAACGGTCACGGCCTCGGTCTTGGCACCCCGGCTGATGGTGAAACTACCGGCGATGGGAAACCGCTCGATTCGGGCGGCGAGGACAGGAACTTTGCTGGAAGTCATTTTGAACTCTGGCGAAATCTGAACCTGCTGGTTACCTCTAGCAACTAACATTAACCAGTTGGGGATACCTTTTCTGGGTACGGGCGTGTGCGCAATACTCTGATTTCCTCCGCCCTGGTCGTACAGGAGTGGATACTTTGAGCGGCGATCCGAAGCTGGAACGGATTGCCAAAGGCAACGCGCTGGCTCTCTGCGCCACCGGAACCTGGACCGCGAGCTTCGCGCCGGCTCTGGAGCGGATGGTGGCCGACGCCGAGAAGCTTGCCGGCGGCCCCCAAAACATCTTCATCGACGTTTCCGAGGTCGCCAAGCTCGATACCTTTGGCGCCTGGCTGATCGAGCGGCTGCGCCGCAGCCTGACCAAGGGGACGGTCGAGGCGCAGATCGCAGGGTTGTCGGCGAACTATTCGAGCCTCGTCGACGAGGTGCGCCGGGTCAGCGCGACCCCGGTGGTCGAAACCTCCACGATCACCATCAGCGGCATGCTGGAGCAGATCGGTCGCACGGTCGCCGGCCTCGGCGGCACCGTCGCGGGCCTGGTCGACATGCTCGGCGCGGTGCTTGCCGCGGTCGCGCATGTGCTGATCCATCCGCGCTCGTTCCGCCTGACTTCGACCGTGCATCACATGGAGCAGGTCTGCTGGCGCGCGGTGCCGATCATCGTGCTGATCACCTTCCTGATCGGCTGCATCATCTCGCAACAGGGCATCTTCCATTTCCGTCGCTTCGGCGCCGACATCTTCGTCGTCGACATGCTCGGCGTACTGGTGCTGCGCGAGATCGGCGTGCTGCTCGTCGCGATCATGGTCGCCGGCCGCTCCGGCAGCGCCTATACCGCCGAGCTCGGCTCGATGAAGATGCGCGAGGAGATCGACGCGCTGCGGACCATGGGCTTCGACCCGATCGAGGTGCTGGTGCTGCCGCGCATGCTGGCGCTGGTGCTGGCGCTGCCGATCCTCGCCTTCCTCGGCGCCATGGCCGCGCTCTATGGCGGCGGCCTCGTCGCCTGGCTTTATGGCGGCGTCGATCCCGAGGCGTTTCTGCTGCGCCTGCGCGACGCCATCTCGATCGATCATTTCATCGTCGGCATGGTCAAGGCACCGGTCATGGCCGCGGTGATCGGCATCGTTGCCTGCGTCGAGGGGCTCGCGGTGCAGGGCAGCGCGGAATCCCTCGGGCAGCACACCACCGCATCGGTGGTGAAGGGCATCTTCTTCGTCATCGTGATGGACGGCGTCTTCGCCATCTTCTTCGCCTCGATCGGGATGTGACGATGGCACAAGAAGCTCAAGGCGCGATCCAAGATCCCATCATCCGCGTGCGCGACATCACCGTGCAGTTCGGCAGCACACGCGTGCTCGACGGCCTCGACCTCGACGTCAAGCGCGGCGAGATCCTGGGATTTGTCGGCCCCTCCGGCGCGGGCAAATCGGTGCTGACGCGAACCATCATCGGCCTCGTGCCGAAGGTCGCCGGCTCGATCGAGGTGTTCGGCGTCGATCTCGATTCCTCCAACTCGTCGCAGCGTCGCAATGTCGAGCGGCGCTGGGGCGTGCTGTTCCAGCAGGGCGCGCTGTTCTCCTCGCTCACGGTCAGGCAGAACATCCAGTTTCCGATGCGCGAATATCTTCGCGTGTCGCAGCGGCTGATGGACGAGATCACCATGGCCAAGCTCGCGATGGTCGGCCTCAAGCCCGAGGTGGCCGAGCGTTTCCCTTCGGAACTCTCCGGCGGCATGATCAAGCGCGTCGCACTGGCGCGCGCGCTGTCGCTCGATCCCGACCTCGTCTTCCTGGACGAGCCGACCTCCGGCCTCGATCCGATCGGCGCCGGCGACTTCGACGACCTGGTCCGGACGCTGCAGCGGACTTTGGGGCTGACCGTTTTCATGGTAACCCACGACCTCGACAGCCTTTACACCGCTTGCGATCGCATCGCCGTTTTAGGGAACGGTAAGATCATTGCGGCAGGGTCGATCGCCGACATGCAGGCCTCGCAGCATCCCTGGCTGAGGCAGTATTTCCATGGCAAGCGCGCCCGCGCGGTCGTGACTTGAGGTGCCGGAGCAGCTGATGGAAACGCGGGCGAGTTACCTATTGATCGGATCCTTCACGCTGGCGGTGATCGCGGCGGCGATCGGCTTCGTGTTGTGGTTCCAGTCGCGGCACACCACCAAGCAGCGCAGCCCGTTCCGCGTCGTGTTCGAGGGTCCGGCGGCGGGCCTGCGCAACGGCGGCAGCGTCAACTTCAACGGTATCCGGGTCGGTGAGGTGGTCTCGGTGAAGCTCGACAATCCGCGGCGGGTTGTCGCACTCGCCATGGTCGAGAACAACACGCCGCTGCGCAAGGACACCCTGGTCGGCCTCGAATTCCAGGGCCTCACCGGCGTCGCTGCGATCTCGCTCAAGGGCGGCGACGAGGCCGCGCCACCGCCGCCGCTCGACGAGGACGGCATCCCGACGCTGACGGCCGATCCGAACAAGCTCCAGGACGTCACCGAGGCGATCCGTGGCACGCTGCAGAACATCAACAAGATCGTCGCCGACAATCAGGAGTCGGTGAAGAAGTCGCTCAAGAACCTCGAGACCTTCACGAGCTCGCTCGCACGCAACTCCGAGAAGATCGACGGCGTGATGGCCAAGGTCGACGGCGTCATGCTCAAGGCCGACAACCTCATGCTCGGGCTCAACACGCTCGCCGGCGGCAAGGATGGCGGCGAATTGTTCCAGACGGTGAAGTCGATCCGCGAGCTCGCCGAGGATTTCGACAAGCGCTCCGGCGCGCTGATGACGGACGGACGCCGCACGCTCGGCGACATCAGCCGCGCCGTGAACAATTTCGACCGCAACCCGACCCGCGTGCTGTTCGGCGCCAGCAACAGCGCCCCAGCCGCCGCCCCGCCGCCCGAGCCGCCGAAGCCCGGGCCCGCGCCCGAGCGCAGGCGGCAGTAGGGCGTCTTCTTCCCTTCTCCCCTTGTGGGAGAAGGTGGCGCGCGTAGCGCGCCGGATGAGGGGTCTCTCTCGACCCGCTCATCTCTCTCAGTTGAATATGAGGATGCAACCCCTCATCCGGCGCTTCTCTTCCTTCTCCCGCAAGGGGAGGGAGAAGGAAGAGAAGCGCCGCAGCGGCAACTGTCTCTGTGGAGGTCGACTGGATTGCGCCGGCGTCGTAGCCCGGATGGAGCGCAGCGCAATCCGGGACCTGTCCCGCATTCCGCTGCGCTTCCATGCGGGCTACGATCACTCCTTCGGTATCCACCGGAAATCGATATCGTCGGCCTCAATGACCCATACGAATGCCTTGCACTGAGCGCCATAGGCCCACTCGATCTCATGAACCAAGTGGCCGCGATCTGAAACTCGAAACTCGTCGTAGCGCCAATCGCCGTGGGACGGCGCATTCGGCGAAAGCTCCTGAAGCGAGTAGGCGTACACCGTCGGATACGCAATCTCGATGTGTCCATCGTGGAACGCGCCGAGTAAACGAAGCGCGATTGAGCAGGATCGCTGGCGCGGCTGAGCGTTGGGTTTCTCCAATATCTGCAGCGACTCGAGCCAAGCGTCGTGTGGGCAACGGTGGTCTCGCGGGTTGTAGAACCAGTCGGACGTTGCGAGCTCGTAAGCCCGCGGCGGAAAGGCCGACTTGTTGTTCGCAACATAGGTTTCGTAGCGCTCGAACGCGAGTTTAACGGCAGGGTATTTCTCGTCGCGGCCGTCGTCCGAGAGAATGAAGACCATCGTCAATTGCCTATCAAACGCGTTGCCTCGAAACAAAAACGGAGGCCGTGAGGCCTCCGCTTTCTTAGTGCTATTCTTGCGGTTTACCCCAACCGGCCCGCCGCATGCGCGAGCAGGGTGTAGACCAGGCCTGTTTCCGAGGTTAGGTGGCTGCGCAGCTCCTGCGGGCCGCGGCCGTCGCGGGCGACTTCGTCGAGCAGGCGCTCGAATTCGGCGACGTAGCGGTCGACCGTGCCCTTGAAGTTGCGATCGGCCCGATATTTGCGGGCGACCTCGTCAAAAGCCTTCTGGCCGGCGGGCGTGTAAAGGCGCTTGGTGAAGGCCTTGTTCTCGCCGCGCTGGTAGCGGTCCCACATCTCGGCGGCGAGGTTGCGGTCCATGAGCCGGCCGATGTCGAGCGTCAGCGATTCCAGCGGATTGCTGCTCCCTTGCGGGGCCTGAGGCTGCGGCGCGGCGGCCTGACGACGCGGAGCCTCGCGACCAGTCGGTGCGCCCTGGTTGGCGTCCGTGCGGTTGAGCAGGTCCGACAGCCAGCCGTCGCGGCCCTGATCGTTGCCGCCAGGAGCAACCGGCGGCGCCTCGGTCCGGCGCGAGGGAGCCGGCATGCCGAGGTCCGGCGGCGGCAGCGTCGAGGCGCTGCCGGTGTCGCGCATGCGGGTCTCGGTGCCACGACCGCCGACGCTTGCCATCACCGGCTCTTCCTGGCGCTGGACGGCGACGGAGGCGCGGCCCGTCGTGGTGACGTCGAGGCCGCGGCCGTGCTGGGCCACGATGCGGTTGAGCTCGGCGAGCGCCTCGATCTGGTCGACGATCACCTTGCGCATCTGCGCGGTGCTCTCGGCGGCCTCCTGCGGCATCTCGAGCACGCCGCGGCGCAGCTCGTTGCGGGTGGCTTCGAGCTCGTTGTGCATCTCGAACGCCATCTGCTTCATGCTGGCGACGAGGTTGCCGAACTTCTCGGTCGACTGCTTGAACATCGCATCCGCCTCGTCCGTGGTCTGGCGGTAGATGTCGTGCATGGCCTCGATGGTCTGGCGGTGCTCCTCTTCGGACGCCGACCGCACCGCCTCGAACTGGCGGGTGATCGCGGCCGACCCTGCGCCGGCGGTCTCGGCGACCACGCGGGCGATGTCGCGGGCACGCTCTTCGGCCGCAGCGAGCGATTCATCGAGCAGCCCGGTGAAGCGCGACAGGCGCTGGTCGAGATCGGCGGTGCGCAGGTCGATGGTGGTGACGAGCGATTCCAGCGCCGCCTTGCGTTCAGCGAGCGAGGCGGTGGTGTTCTTGTTGCTCTGCTCGACCACCTGGGCGGCATCGACCAGCGCCTTGCCGTGTGCGTCGAACTGGGTCGACAGCTCGCCGAGATCCTGCAGCGCCTTCGTGGTCTTGCTGTTGAACACGTTGAGCTGGTCTTCCAGGTTCTGCGTCGCAGCTCCGTTGCGCGAGGTGACGTCGTTCATCGCCGAGACGAAGTCGGCAACGCGCGTCACCAGCGCCCGCTCGAGCGAGTTGAGGTTGTCGTGCGCACCGGTCAGCACCTCCTGGAGCAGGATGTTGCCTTCGCGCAGACGCTCGAACAGGGCGACCGTGTCGGTGCGCAGGATCTTGCTGGTCTCCTGCATCTCGGTGACGGCCGCGATCGAGACCTGGCGCGACTGGTCGATCGCAGCGCGCGAGGCCGCCTCGAGGTCCTTGAGCGACCGGCCGACCGCGCTGGTCGCGACCTCGCTCGCCGCGTTGATGGTGCGGGCGACTTCGTTGCCGTTGCCCATCATGGTCTGCGAGAAGGCGTGGCCGCGCGTCTCGATCGACTTCAGCGCGTCGGAGGTGACGCGGTCGATGTCGAGCGTGAGCTGGCTGGTCTTGGAGCCGATCGCATCCACGAGCGAGCCGCGCTTGGCATCGATCATGTTCGCGAGACGGTCGGCCTGCTGCTGCACGTAGGTGACGATCTCGTCGGTCTTGCCGGTCATGGCCTGGCCGAAGCTGCTCGAGGCGGCGAGCACCGAGCGCTCGACGTCGGCCGAGCTCGACTTGACCCGCGAGCTCGCCTCGTTGGAGGCGGAGATCAGCGCGTTCTGCGCGTTGAGCGCGCTGGTCTGGATGTCGTTGGTCGCGTTCGACGTGGCCGTGCTCAGCGTCCGCTCGATCTCGGTCGAGATCATGCGGATCTGGCTCGCGGCATCCGCCGAGGTCGAGGTCAGCGAGGTCTGGGCCTCGCGGGCGCTGCTGAGGATGGTCGAGGCGGTATCGGCGCCGACAGCGGTCAGCGTGCGCTCGATGTCGGTCGTCAGCGACTTGATCTGGCTCGCCGCGTCGGTCGAGGCGGAGATCAGCGTGCCCTGGGCCTCGCGTACGCCGCTGGTGAGCGCCTCGATGGTGGCACCGCCGGCGGTCGCCAGCGCGCGCTGCATCTCGGCTGCGAGCGAGCGGACCTGGCCGGTCTGCTCGGCAGAGACCGCGAGCAGGGTGTTTTGGGCGTCGCGGGCGCTGCTCGTGATCGTCTCGGCGGTGGTCTGGCCGACCTGCGAGAGCGAGCGGTGCACTTCGGCCGCGAGCGACTTGACCTGGCTTGCCGCCTCCGAGGACGCATTCACCAGCGTGCTCTGAGCTTCGCGGGCGCCGGCCAGAATGCTCTCCGCCGTCGAACTGCCGGCCATGGAGAGCGAACGCTGAACGTCGGCGGTCAGAGCCTTGACCTGGTTTGCCGCATCGGTCGATCCGGCGACGAGCGTGGTCTGGGCCTCGCGCGCGCCCGTCATGATGGTCTCGGCCGTCGCGGTGCCCGCCATCGAGAGCGAGCGCTGCACGTCGGAGGACAACGCCTTGATCTGGTTGGCGGTCTCGGTCGAAGCGGCGATCAGCGTGCTCTGCGCGTCGCGAGCGCCGGCGGTGATCGATTCCGCCGTGGTGGTGCCGGCCAGCGACAGCGAGCGCTGCACGTCGGCGGTGAGCGTCTTGACGTGGTTGGCCGCATCCGAGGAGGCGGTGACGAGCGTGGTCTGCACCTCGCGGGCGCCGGCCAGGATCGAGGCCGCGGTGGCCGAGCCGGCCGCGGACAGCGTGCGCTCGACATCGGCGGCGAGGCCCTTGATCTGGTTGGAGGCATCGCCCGACGCCGCGACCAGGGACGACTGCGCCTCTCGGGCGCTGGTCAGGATGGAGTTCGCAGCGCCCGTGCCGACTGCGGTCAGCGCGCGCTCGACCTCGGCGGAGGTCATCTTGAGCTGGGCATTGACGTCGGAGGAGACCGTCATCAGCGATTGCTGGGCGGTGCGCGCACCGGTCTGGATCGTCTCGCTGGTGTTGACCACGAGGTTGGTGAGCGAGCGCTCGGCGTCCTCGACATGCGAGCGGATCGCGGTCGAGATCATCTCGGCGCGGGACATCATGTCCTCGCTGGCCTGGCGGCCGCTGCTCTCGATGCGGCCGGCGACGGCCTCGACACGCGAGCCGAGCAGGTCTTCGAACTGCGCCACGCGCACGTCGATATCGCTCGCGACCGCACCGACCTTGGTCTCGATCGCCTGCTGGATGTCCTGGAAGCGCGCCGTGACCGTGTCGGTCAGGTGCATGCTTCGGCCGTCGATCAGTTCAGAGACGCTGGTGATGCGGCGGTCGACCGCTTCGATCGCCTGCGCGGTCCCGTCCGTGAGCGTCGAGGTCAGCAGAGTGAGGCGGTTGTCGATCGACTGCACGGCCTGCGAGGCACCATTCGTCAGCGCGGTCGTCAGGTAGGTCAGGCGGGAGTCGATGGACTCGAGCGCCTGCGAGGCGCCGCCGGTGAGCGTCGTGGTGAGGTGCGTCAGGCGGGTATCGATCGACTGGATGGTCTGCGAAGCGCCGTCGGTCAGCGTCGTCGTGAGGTGGGTGAGGCGGCCATCGATGGATTCGAGGGCCTGCGCCGCACCGCCGGTGAGGGTCGTCGTGAGATGGGTCAGGCGCGAGTCGATCGACTGGATCGCTTGCGTCGCACCGTCGGTCAGCGTCGTGGACAGTGAGTTGAGCCTGTTATCGATGGTCTCGGTGACGGACTTCGCACGGGCGTCGAACGACTGCTCGAGCGCGCCGACGCGGCCGCCGAGCTGCTCGTCGAAGGTCCTGATGTGGCCCTCGATCGTGCCGTCGAGGCTGGCGATCTTGCCGTTCAGCGAGGCGTCGAAGTTGGACACGCGTTCGCCGATAGTGGTCTCGAACTGCGCCAGGCGCTGGTCGAGCACGGCCGTGATCGCGCCGCCGTTCGAGGTGAAGCGGGTGTCGAAATTGTCGACATAGGTCTTCAGCGATTCATGGATATCCTGCGTGCGCTGGCCCATCCGCTCGACGATTTCGCCGCCGAAGGTCTTCACGGTGCGGTCGAATTCGGAAATATGGCGCGTGATCAGGGCACCCAGCGTGCCGGAATCGCGGGCGAACTTCTCGACCAGCTCGGCGCCCTGGTTCTTCACCAGCTCGTCGAACGCGCTCATCTGCAGCGACAGCGAATCGTGCGCGGTCTCGGTCTGGCTGACGACCTTGGCAACGAGGGTGTTGACGGTGGCGTCGAGCGCTTCGCTCGCCTTGTCGCCGGAGGTCATGATATGGCCGGCGAGGCGGTTGCCGGCGTCGTCGATCTTGGCGGAGAGGTCGTTGGAGCGCAGCTCGAGCTCGAGCAGCAGCGAGTCCGACGAGTTCTTCAGGCTGTCGTGCACCTGCTCGGTGCGCTCGGAGATGCCGTCGACGATCGCGGCGGAACGCTGCTCGAACTCGCCGGTGATGCGGTCGATGCGCTCGTTCAGCATCTCGTGGACACGGTCGGCGAGGTCGACGAACTCGTCGTGGACGTGGCCGGTTTTGAAGTTGAGGCTGGTGGTCAGCCGCTCGCTGGCGTCGAGCACTGCGCGCGTCGTCTCGGCGCTGGCCTCCTCGAGGCGGTCGAGCAGGTCGCCGCCGCGCTCGCCGAGCGCCAGGATCATGTTGTCGCCGGCATGGCTCAGCGCGCCCGTGATGTGCGCGCCGCGCTCTTCCAGCGCGCCGGTGATGGATTTCGCCACCTCGTCGACGCGCGAGGCGATCGCGTCCGAGATCAGCGCGATGTCGTGGCGCAGGTCGATCTGCACGCCGGAAATGGCGCTGCGGACCTGCTCGGCCTGGCCGACCAGATTGTCGCGCTGATGCGCGATGTCCTGGAGCAGGGCGCGGATCCGTACTTCGTTGTCGGAATAGGCGCGCTCGAGCGCTGCGACCTCGTTGGCGACCAACGTCTCGAGTTCGCCGGCGCGCGCGATCGCACGCTCGATGCCATCGCCCATCGCCGCGACTTCGCGGCGAATGGCCTGGCCGACGGTGACCATGGAATCGGAGGCCGAACCTTCGGGCTCGGAGAAGCGGATCGCAACCTGCGCCATCGCCTGGGCAACCTGGCTCATCTGCTGGCCGCGCCAGACGAGGCTGGCGAGGAAGTAGAACAGCATGATCGGCGCGAAGAACATCGTGACGAGGCCGGCGATGGCCAGCACGCCGCCGCTCTCGCCCATGGCGGCCCGGATCGAGGGCAGGAAGCCGACCGTCAGCGCAGCACAGGCGGCAAGCCAGACCACGGTGAAGATGGTCGCACCGGTGTAGATGTTGCGGGCGGGGCGGCCCGTCTGCAGGGACTGGAGCAGCTGGCCGATGGTCTCGCGATCGTCATTGGCGGCGCGCCGCGAGCTGCGCGGCTCCTCGATCGGGTCGAACACGGTGGCACGCTCGTTGGCAGCGGGCCGCGGTTCGAAGGCCGGGTCGTCGAACACGGGAGGCGCGGGCGGCGCAACCGGCGGCGCGGTTTCGTTGCGCATCGATGCGTTGCGGCTGGTATCGGCAGCCGTATCGCTGATGTTGAGGGCTTCCTGGATTGCAGAAAGCGCAACTTCTGTGGGGTCTTTGACCTTTTTGGGAGTATTGGCCATGTTCAGTCCGAGCCCTCGTTACTTTTACGCGTCCCCCCGCGAGCCCTGCGCGCTACGCAAGCCCACAGACCGGAATATGCCGCTTGCGCGGATCTCCGAGCCATCCCCACCCGGATGGCTTGTCCGCCAATTTCCGCAACATCCTATTGGCAGAGCGTCGCGAATGAAATGCCCGCGATTAAGACATTCTTAATCATCGTTAACAGGAATGGGCCGTAACACCTTAGGCCTAAATGAAATTCTCCACCGGACTCGGCCGATTGCGGCAACTTTTCGTCAATAAACGGGCGGATTTGCGTAAAACGGCCCAAACACTTCGTTAACCATTTCCGTGCTTCGGTAAGAGGAACCGCCGGACCGGCGGACCGTCGCGCGATGCCGGGGCCTACGCCATGACGCCTGAATTGCAACGGATGGACTGGATGCCCTCGCCCCCGCTTGCGCCCATCGACAGCCCGCTCGATCTCGACCACCTCTCCCGCATGACGCTCGGCGACGCCGAACTGGAGCAGGAAGTGCTCGCCATGTTTGCCGAGCAGGCGGCCCGGCTGCTCGCGGCGATGACGGCGCTGCCGGCCGAGACCGGTGCGCTCGCGCACAAGCTCAAGGGCTCGGCGCGCGGAATCGGCGCCTTTGCGGTCGCGGATGCCGCAGCCAGCCTGGAGACCGCGGTCCGAACCGGCCACAACCGGCCCCACGCCCTCGCGGCGCTGAAAGAGGCGGTTGCCGAGGCTCGCGCCGCCATTGCGGCGATCCTCAAGCACTAGGCCGCGTCTTTCCAAGACGCCGGAATGGCCTTGCGCACTAGTCTTTTGTTTTGACGCGTTTTCTCGACGAGGACCGGGATCCACTTCGCCCGAAAACGCTATGGCGCGGTCCTGAGCGACCCGTTATAGGACAACCCGGACCCTCCTTTTTCCCCAGATCGCGGCAGCACGAGAACACATGGCCAAAATTCACTTTGTCGACCACAAGGGCGAAACCCGCACGGTGGAAATCGAGAACGGCGCAACCGTGATGGAAGCCGCCATCCGCAACAGCATTCCCGGCATCGAGGCCGAGTGCGGCGGCGCCTGCGCCTGCGCAACCTGCCATGTCTATGTCGACGAAGCCTGGCGCGAGAAGGTCGGCAGCCCGACTCCGATGGAAGAGGACATGCTCGACTTCGGCTTCGACGTGCGCCCGAACTCGCGCCTGTCGTGCCAGATCAAGGTCTCCGACGAGCTCGACGGGCTGGTCGTCTCGACGCCGGAACGTCAGGCCTGATCGCCTCTCCCGTAGCTGGATAATCAGCTGCCCGGCGGTGCGACCTCGATGCCGCGCTTGTGCCAGGGTTTGAATTTCGCGATCACCTCCGCGGTCAGCGGAGCCGGCCGGCGCGTCGCCTCGTCGAGCAGCACGCCGACCGACGTTGCCGACGCAATGCACGTCCCGTTCGAAAACACGACCTGCTCGAAGGTCACGGATGTACGTCCGAGCTTCACCACGCCGAGGCCGAGCTCGATCGTGTTCGGCCAGTGCAGTTCGGCACGGAAATGCATGTCGAGCCGCACCATGATCCAGGCGAGGCCAGGCGGTGTCAGCCCGTATTGGGGAAGCTTCATCAGCGTGACGCGGCCGGTCTCGAAATAGGTGGCGTAGACCGCATTGTTGACGTGCTGGTTGGGGTCGAGATCACCGAAGCGGACAATATCGCTGAGGCGAAAGGGGAAGTCCTCAAGGCGCGGCGTCGTATCGAGGCGGCTTGGTGCGTTCACCTGATTGATCTCCGTCATATCCAGCCCCGTTACAGCCCAGTTATCCTGACCCGGCAAGTGGGTGTGCTCGCGGGGCGCTCCCGCTTTTATGCCTTCCCTGATCCATCCCCGTTGGCTAGACAGGCAGGGTCACCTCTGCCCGACGGGCGCCGTCCAACCGATAACGACCGATAAAGAGACGACATGAGCGACGTGATCAAAACCGATGTGCTGATTATTGGCGCCGGCCCTTGCGGTCTGTTCGCCGCCTTCGAGCTTGGCCTTCTCGACATGAAGGCGCATTTCGTCGACATCCTCGACAAGGTCGGCGGCCAATGCGCCGAGCTCTATCCGGAGAAGCCGATCTACGACATTCCCGGCATTCCGCAGGTGTCGGGGCAGGGGCTCACCGACGCGCTGATGGAGCAGATCAAGCCGTTCCACCCGACCTTCCATCTCGGCGAGATGGTGGAGACCGTGGAGAAGATCGGCGATCCCGCCTTCCGTTGCACCACCGACGCGGGCAAGGTGTTCGAGTGCAAGGTGCTGGTGATCGCCGCCGGCGGCGGCTCGTTCCAGCCGAAGCGTCCGCCGGTGCCGGGGATCGAAGCCTATGAAGGCACCTCGGTTCACTACGCCGTGCGCAAGATGGAGACGTTCCGCGACAAGAACGTGCTGATCGTCGGCGGCGGCGATTCCGCGCTCGACTGGACGCTCAACCTGCATCCGATCGCGAAGCGCATCACGCTGCTGCATCGGCGCGACGAATTTCGCGCCGCGCCCCATAGCGTCGAGCAGATGCGCGCGCTGGTTGCCGACGGCAAGATGGATCTGCGGCTCGGCCAGGTCACCGCGCTCGCCGGCGGCGAGGGCAAGCTCACCGGCGCCACCGTCAAGGGCAACGACAACAGCGTCACCGAGATTGCCTGCGACACCCTGCTGCCGTTCTTCGGCCTCACCATGAAGCTCGGGCCGGTCGCGAACTGGGGCATTGCGCTCGAGAACAATCTGGTGCCGGTCGAAACGTCGGCGTTCGAGACCAACGTGCCCGGAATCTTCGCCATCGGCGACATCAACACCTATCCCGGCAAGATCAAGCTGATCCTGTGCGGCTTCCACGAGGGCGCGCTGATGTCGCAAAAAGCCCACCGCTATGTCTATCCGGAGAAGCGGCTGGTGTTCCAATACACGACCTCGTCCTCCAGCCTGCAAAAGAAGCTCGGAGTCAACTGACGGCGGCAGCCGCCGCGGATCGGATCCCATGTTTCTGGTGCTGGAATGGTTCGCGAAATCGCCGTAGTCTGCGGCCATTCCAGTCGTGGAATAGCAAGGTGATGATAATGCGGACTCTCTTTTCCAGCTTTCGGCTGCTGCCGTTCCTCGCGTTCGCGCTCGCGGCGATGAGCCCGGTCGCGGCGCAAGCCCCGCAGCCGACTGCCGCGGGCCTTTGGCAGAAGGTCGAAAATGGCAAGACGGTGGGATGGTTCCTCTTCATCGACCACAACGGCATCTTCGAAGGCGTGATCGCAAAGACCTTTCCGCGCCCCGGCGACGACCCGAACGAGGTCTGCTCGAAATGTACCGACGATCGCAAGGACCAGCCGGTGCTCGGCCTCTCCTTCATTCGCGACATGAAACGCGACGGGTTGAAGTATGAGGGCGGCAACGTCGTCAATCCACGCGACGGCAACATCTGGAAGGCCAAGATGACGGTGAGCCCGGATGGCCAGACCCTGACCATGCGAGGCTTCCTCGGCATCTCCCTGTTCGGCAAGGACGAAACCTGGACGCGCCTGCCGGACGCCAACATCGCGCAGGTCGATCCGGCGATCGTCGCCAAATACCTGCCCGCCCAGGCGGCCGCGACCGTGCCGAAGCCGGCACCCGCCGCGAAGAAGGGCGGCGCAATGGCGCCGGCGCCGAAGCAGTAGGCTCGGCGCGCGGCCGTCGCGGCTTCTGCCGCACGCAACCGTCATTTCCGGCAGAGATGCGTTCGTCGAAGGACGAACGCCGGGCGCACATGCGCCAGTAGTTCCCCGGAATGCGCGCTGGCGCCGGATTTGCATAGCTGTCGGCAAAGCTGCCGGAGGAACGAGTCGTCGTTTCCGCGCCCGTTCGAGGGCGTGAGGGGACGCCGGCTGGTCCTCGCGGCGCCGCCTTCGATCGGTGAGATGACGCTATGAGACTTGCAAGACTGTGTGCGGCGAGCCTGCTTGGGCTGATGACGGCGCTCGCAACATCGGCGCTCGCGCGCGATGACGGGCGCTATGCCAACTCGCCGCTCAAACCCTGGTTCGAGAGCCTGCGCAGCGAGTACGGGCAGTGCTGCTCGGACGCCGACGGCTATGTCGTCGCCGATGTCGACTGGGAGTCCGACAAGGGACATTACCGCGTGCACCTCGACGAGGAGTGGGTCGTCGTGCCCGACGGTGCCGTGATCACCGAGCCGAACAAGATCGGCCGCACCATGGTGTGGAAGCACTATATCGACGGTCATCCGCGCGTGCGCTGCTTCATGCCAGGAAGCATGACCTGAGGCGCTGACGGCGCCCGCAATGGATGCGGACGCTGCAGCCGAGAGCGATGCCTAGCGCGGCTTGCCGTCGGAGCTCGCGCTGGCGAGCCGCTTGACGCGCGGCGACAGCACCGAGATTTGCGCGGGCGAGGCCGGCATCCCAGCGACGGTCATCGCGGCCGGGGTCGATTGCTGCTCGACATCGGTGGCACCGAGCACTTGCACCTGCACTGCCGAGATCGGAAACGACTTGGACTCGTAAGAGGGCAACTCGCCGGCAAACGCGCTGGCTGTGCTTGCAATCACCGCGCCGGCAACGGCCATCATCGAAAGAACACGCATTTCAAAATCTCCGTTGAAGATATCAATCGGAGGTTTGGTCGCAACACGGCTGCGAGAGGTTCGCTTGTGTGCGAACATTCGTGTCCAATGACGGAGTTATTTGGTTGCGTGGCGCGACCATCATGAAGTGAAGGCGACGCTTTTCGCGCCTTTGTTTCAGGCTGGTTTCACCGGATGCCGGCGCTCACGTCACTGGCGCCGGATTGAACAGCGTGAGGTCGTTGTGGATGCCCCAGCGATCCGACCACGGCTTGGTCCGGCCGGAGGCGACGTCGAGGATCAGGCGGAACAGATCCCAGCCGGTTTCCTCGATGGTCTTGGCACCGGTGGCGATGCCGCCCGCGTCGAAATCGATCAGGTCCTTCCAGCGACGCGCCAGCTCGGTGCGGGTTGCGACTTTGATCACAGGCGCAGCCGCGAGGCCATAGGGCGTGCCGCGTCCGGTGGTGAACACTTGCAACGTCATGCCGGAGGCGAGCTGGAGCGTGCCGCAGATGAAGTCGCTCGCCGGCGTTGCCGCGAACAGCATGCCCTTCTGCGTTGCCTTCTGGCCGGGCGAGAGCACGCCCGTGATGGCTGATGAGCCTGATTTGACGATCGAGCCCAATGATTTTTCGACGATGTTGGCGAGGCCGCCCTTCTTGTTGCCAGGCGTCGTGTTGGCGCTGCGGTCGGCGCCGCCGCGGGCGAGGTAGGAATCGTACCAGGCCATCTCGCGCACCAGCGCGCGGCCGACATCCTCGTTGATGGCGCGCCTGGTGAGCAGCTGAATCGCGTCGCGCACTTCGGTGACTTCCGAGAACATCACGGTGGCGCCGGCACGCACCAGGAGGTCCGCGGCGAAGCCCACGGCGGGATTGGCGGTGACGCCGGAGAAGGCATCGCTGCCGCCGCATTGCAGGCCGATGACGAGGTCGGACGCCGGACGGGTCTCGCGCCTGCGGGTGTTGAGCACCTTCAGCCGTGCCTCGGCCTGGGTCATGATCGCATCGACGATGGCGCCGAAGCCGTCAAAGGCCTCGTCCTGCATGCGCACGATGGCGTCGCTGACGCCTTCCGGCACCAGCCGCTCCGGCGCGAGCTTTTCGCAGCCGAGGCCGACGACGAGAATCTCGCCGCCGAAATTCGGGTTGAGCGCGAGGTTTTGCAGGGTGCGGATCGGTACGACCGCGTCGGGTGCGGTGATGGCGACGCCGCAGCCATAAGCGTGGGTCAGCGGCACGACGTCATCGACATTAGGATATTTCGGCAGCAGCTCGGCGCGGATGCGCTTCACCGCATATTCCATCGTGCCCTTGACGCATTGCACGGAGGAGGAGATGCCGAGGATGTTCTTGGTGCCGACCGACCCATCAGGATTGCGATAGCCCTCGAAAGTAAAGCCTTCGAGCGGCGGCAGCGGCGCGGGGACGGCAGTCGAGATTTCCAGTTTGTCGAGGGCAGGGGCCTCGGGCATGCGGATGCGGGCCTCGTCGACCCATTCGCCGGCCGATATCGGCGAGAGCGCGTAGCCGATCACCTCGCCATAGCGGATGATTGGCTCATCCTGTGCGATATCGATCAGGGCGGTCTTGTGCCCTTGCGGCACGAAGGCGCGCAGCGTCAACCCGCAGGCAAAGCGGGAGCCGGCGGGAAGCCCGAAATCATTGACCACGATCGCGACGTTGTCGCGCGCGTTGAGCTTGATGTAGCGGGGCTGTTCTTTTGCTGCGACGTCCTGGTCCATGGAGGATTCCGGGATTTGTAAGGTGGGTTAGCGCAGCGTAACCCACCATTGTCTTTGTCCGCGGAAGCAGAAGAGGTGGGTTACGCTGCGCTAACCCACCCTACGATGTCAGCCCATCAACCCGGATAGGTGTAAGCCGTCTTCACCGTGGTGTAGAACTCGCGGGCATAGGAACCCTGCTCACGGGCGCCGTAGCTCGAGCCCTTCCGGCCGCCGAACGGCACGTGATAGTCGACGCCGGCGGTCGGCAGGTTGACCATGACCATGCCGGACTCGCTGTTGCGCTTGTAGTGCGAGGCGTATTTCAGGCTTGATGTGCAGATGCCGGAGGCGAGGCCGAACTCGGTGTCGTTGGAGATCGCGAGTGCCTCCTCGTAGTTCTTGGCGCGGATGACGGCGGCGACGGGGCCAAAGATCTCTTCACGCGCGATGCGCATGTTGTTGTTGGCTTCGGTGAACAGCGCCGGCTGCAGGTAATGGCCGGGGTTCTCGCGCTTGAGCAGCTCACCGCCGAAGGCGAGCTTGGCGCCCTCGTCCTGGCCGATCTTGATGTAGCGCAGGTCCTGGTCGAGCTGGCTCTGGTCGACCACCGGGCCGATATGCACGCCGGCCTTGAGCGCATCGTCCACCGACAGGCTGTTCAGGCGTTCGGCCACAGCAGCGACGAAGCGATCATGGATGCCTTCGGTGACGATCAGGCGCGAGGAGGCGGTGCAGCGCTGGCCGGTCGAGAAATAGGCGCCGTTGACGGCGACCTCGACGGCTGTTTTGAGGTCGGCGTCGTCGAGCACGACCAGCGGGTTCTTGCCGCCCATCTCGAGCTGGAATTTCTTCATCGGGTTCGAGAGCACGCAGGCCTGCGCGATCTTGCGCCCCGTCTGCACCGATCCGGTGAAGGAGATCGCGGCAACGTCAGGGTGCTCGAGCAGGGTCTGGCCGACGACGGAGCCGGAGCCGACCACGAGATTGAACACGCCGGCGGGAATGCCGGAGCGAGTGATGATCTCGGCGAGCGCGTGGCCCGAGCCGGGCACCAGCTCGGCCGGCTTGAACACGACGGTGTTGCCGTAGCAGAGCGCGGGCGCGATCTTCCAGGCAGGGATCGCGATCGGGAAATTCCAGGGCGTGATCATGCCGACGACGCCGACCGGCTCACGCGTCAGCTCGACGTCGATCCCGGGGCGGACCGAGGCGCCCTTCTCGCCGATCAGGCGCAGCGCCTCGCCGGCGAAGAACGCAAAGATCTGGCCGGCGCGGGCGACCTCGCCGATGCCCTCGGGCAGCGTCTTGCCTTCCTCGCGGGCGAGGAGTTTGCCAAGCTCTTCTTTTCGGGCGAGGATTTCGGTGGAAATCTTGTTCAGCGCGTCGTAGCGCACCTGCGGGGTCGACTGCGCCCAGGCGGGGAACGCGGCCTTCGCGGCGGCGATCGCCTTCTCGGTCTGCGCCTTGTCGGCCTTGGCGTATTCGCCGACGAGATCGTTGGTGTTGGAGGGGTTGATGTTCCTGGTGACGCCGGAGCCATCGACCCACTCGCCGCCGATGAAGTTTTTCAGGATCGCAGTCATCTCATTCCTCCAGAGTTTCTAACGCACGAGGCAGGGACGCTTGTCGTCAAAGCTCCAGCCCGGGATCAGATCCTGCATGGCAATAGCGTCATCGCGGGCACCGAGTCCATGCTTCTTGTAAAGCTCATGCGCGGCCTCGATGGCCGCGCTGTCGATCTCGATGCCGAGACCCGGGCGATCCGGAACCGCGATCTTGCCACCGCGGATCAGTAGCGGCTCCTTGGTCAGCGCCTGGCCATCCTGCCAGATCCAGTGGGTGTCGATCGCGGTCACCTTGCCCGGAGCGGCGGCGCCGACATGGGTGAACATCGCCAGCGAAATGTCGAAGTGGTTGTTGGAGTGCGAGCCCCAGGTCAGGCCGTTGTCACGGCAGGTCTGGGCGACGCGGACGGAGCCTTGCATGGTCCAGAAATGGGGATCGGCCAGTGGAATGTCCACCGCGCCCAGGCGCAGGGCGTGGCTGAGCTGCCGCCAGTCGGTGGCAATCATGTTGGTCGCGGTCGGCAGCCCCGTGGCGCGGCGGAACTCGGCCATGATCTCGCGGCCGGAGAAGCCCGCCTCGGCACCGCAGGGGTCCTCGGCATAGGCGAGGATGCCGTGCATGTTCTTGCAGAGGCTGATGGCCTCGTCGAGCGACCAGGCGCCATTGGGATCGAGCGTGACGCGCGCGTTGGGAAAACGCTTGGCGATGGCCGTGACCGCCTCAATCTCCTGTTCGCCGCGGAGCACGCCGCCCTTGAGCTTGAAATCGGCGAAGCCGTAATGGTCCTGCGTGGCCTCCGCGAGCCGCACCACGGTCTCCGGGGTCATCGCCTCCTGATGGCGGAGGTTAAACCATTCCGCCTTGCCGGTCTCGCCGGTGACGTAGTCGAGCTTGGACTTACGCCGATCGCCGACGAAGAAGAGATAGCCGAGCGTTTCGACGCTGTTGCGCTGCTGGCCTTCGCCGAGCAGGGCGGCGACAGGCAGATTGAGGTGCTGGCCGAGCAGGTCGAGCAGGGCGGATTCGATCGCAGTGACCGCGTGGATCATCACGCGAAGATCAAACGTCTGCTTGCCACGGCCGCCGGCGTCGCGGTCGGCGAAGGTCGTTCTGATATCGGCGAGGATGTTGTTCATCGCGCCGACGGTCTTGCCGATCACGAGATCCCTGGCGTCCTGCAGGGTCTGCCAGATCTTTTGCCCGCCCGGCACCTCGCCGACACCGGTGTGGCCGGCATTGTCGGTGAGGATGACGATGTTACGGGTGAAGAACGGCGCGTGCGCGCCGCTTAGATTGAGGAGCATGCTGTCGCGGCCCGCGACTGGAATCACCTGCATCGCTGTGACGACTGGCGCTCCGGAAATTGCAGTCTGGGCCATCGCACGATCCTCCCGGTTGTCGTTTGTTATTCAGCAGCCTGTTGTGACGATCGGATGGCGGGCAGATTCTGCACCAGCGCCGTCAGTTCCGCCATCTCCTGCTCGGTCAGGTCGGTGAGCGGCGGGCGGACCGGTCCGGAATCGCGGCCAATCACCTTCATGCCGGCCTTGATGATCGAGACCGCATAGCCCTTCTTGCGATTGCGGATCGCGATCAGCGGCAGGATGAAATCCTTTAGCCCGGCATGGATCGTGGCATGGTCGCGCTTGCGCACAGCGGCGTAGAAATTGGTGGCGAACTCGGGCACGAAATTGAACACGGCCGAGGAATAGGTCGTCACGCCCATGTCGAGATAGGGCAGCGCGAAGGTCTCGGCGGTCGGCAGGCCACCGACATAGGTCAGGCGGTCGCCGAGGTTGGTGTAGACGCGGGTCATCAGCTCGATGTCGCCGATGCCGTCCTTGTAGCCGACGAGGTTCGGGCAGCGCTCGGCGAGGCGGGCCAGCGTGTCGGGCTGCAGGATGGCGTTGTCTCTGTTGTAGACGATGACGCCGATCTTCACGGAGGCGCAGACGGCCTCGACATGAGCGGCGAGGCCCTCCTGTTCGGAATGGGTGAGGTAGGGCGGCAGCAGCAGCAGGCCGTCCGCGCCGGCCTTCTCCGCCCCGACGGCGATCTCGCGCGCAATCGCGGTGCCATAGCCGGTGCCGGCGAGCACGGGCACGCGGCCCTTGGTCTCGTCGACGGCGACCTTGACCACCTCAGGGACCTCGGTCGGGGTCAGCGAGAAGAACTCGCCGGTGCCGCCGGCGGCGAACAGGCCTGCGACGTTGTAGCCGCACAGCCAGTCCATATTGGCGCGGTAGGTCGCTTCGTCGAAGGAATAGTCCGCCTTGAATGGCGTGACGGGGAAGGACAGGAGGCCCGATCCGATCTTCTGGGCCATTTCCTGCGGGGTCATCTTGCTCATGGGCGCTGCTCCCTGCTGTCGTGTGTGTCGGGGACGCTCACTGAGGCACGCGTCCATGGCCGCTGTTTAGGCAAGCGTTCGATGCGCGTCCAAGCCAAAGCCTATATCGACCGATGCGGATTGAGCATCAATCCTCCACGACCTCCACGGACGACAATTCACCGGCGATCTTGACCAGCGCCGACAGCAGCGGGTTCTCGTCGTCGCGGCGCCAGACCATGAAGAGCTCGACCGGCACGCGGTTGCGCAGCTTCAGCGGCCGCAGCCGGACGTCGGAGATTTTCAGCCCGGCGGCCGCCGCCGGTACGATGGCAAGGCCAAGACCGGCGCGCACCATCGCCAGGATCGAATGGATCTGACTCAAATGCTGGACATAACGCGGCAGTATGTCGGCGCGGGTGAACAGCGCCACAAGGAGATCGTGGAAGTAGCGGCTCTCATAGGGCGAATACATCACGAAGGGCTGGTCGTCGAAATCCTTGACCGTGATGTTCTCGGCATTGGCCAGCGGATGCTTCTTCGGGATCGCAGCGAGCAGGGGCTCGGCGACGACGCGGCGGCTGGCGAGCTCCGGCCGCGCGATCGGCGGCCGCAGCAGGCCGGCATCGATCTGGCCCGAGGTCAGCGCTTCGAACTGGTCGCCGGAGACCATCTCCTTCAGCGAGAAATCGACCTCCGGCAGCTTGGCGCGGCAGGCCGCGACCAGTTCGGGCAGGAAGCCGTAGGCGGCCGCGGCCGTGAAGCCGATCTTCAGCGAGCCGGTCTTGCCGAGTGCGATGCGGCGGGCGACCTGCGAAGCGCTTTCGGCGAGCTTCAGGATGCGCCGCGCTTCGGGGAGGAAGCTGCGGCCCGCCGGTGTCAGGCGCACCGAGCGGCTGGTGCGCTCCAGCAGCGGCGCGTCGATGATGTGCTCAAGCACCTGGATTTGCCGGGACAGTGGCGGCTGGGTCATGTTCAGCCGCGCGGCGGCGCGGCCGAAATGCAGTTCCTCCGCCACCGTGACGAAACAGCGGAGCTGGTTGAGGTCGAACATCGATACATGCCTTAGATGGATAAGGCGTTTCTCCGGCACTTCTAGCATCGATCTCTCCTTAAACAAAGACGGCGGCCTTTGACAGCCGCCGTTGAGTTGCCTGTCCCGCTCCGCTTGTTCCGGAGCGCTCAGGAGGAACGTTTGAGCATCACCCGCTCGATCCTGCCCACGACCACGAGATAGGCGAACGCCGCCACCAGCGCGTTGATGCCGACGAAGACCAGGGCGCCGTTGAAGGAGCCGGTCGCAGCCACGATGTAGCCGATCACGATCGGCGTGGTGATCGAGGAGAGATTGCCGAAGGCATTGAACAGGCCACCGGATACGCCGCCGGCTTCGCTGGGCGACGTGTCGGAGACGACGGCCCAGCCGAGCGCACCGATGCCCTTGCCGAAGAAGGCGAGCGCCATGAAGCCGACCACCAGCGCCTGTCCCTCGACATAGTTGCAGGCGATGATCGACATCGACAGCAGCATGCCGCCGACGATCGGAATCTTGCGCGCCATGGTCAGCGAGCCGGTCCTGCGCAGGATGGCGTCGGAGATGATGCCGCCAAGCACGCCGCCAATGAAGCCGCACAGCGCTGGCAGTGTGGCGATGAAGCCGGCTTGCAGGATCGAGAGGCCGCGCTCCTTGACGAGATAGACCGGGAACCAGGTCAGGAAGAAATAGGTCAGGGTGTTGATGCAGTATTGGCCGAGATAGACGCCAAGCATCATGCGGTTGGAGAGCAGCTGGCGGATGTGGTCCCACCCGGAGCCGGCCTCGGGCGCGCGCTTCTCCTTGGGCGCGTCGAGATCGACCAGCGCGCCGCCGTCCCTGATGTAATCGAACTCGGCCTCGTTGATACCAGGATGCTCCTTCGGACCGTAAACGGTCCTGAGCCAGACGAGGCCCATGACTACTCCGAGCGCGCCCATCACAGAGAAGACGTAGCGCCAGCCGTAATCATGCGCGATCCAGCCCATCAGCGGCGCGAAGATCACGGTGGCGAAATATTGCCCCGAATTGAAGAAGGCCGATGCGGTACCGCGCTCGTTGCCGGGAAACCAGGCTGCGACGATGCGGGCGTTGGCGGGGAAGGACGGAGCTTCAGCGATGCCGACCAGGAGGCGAAGCGCGAACAGCACGATGATGGCGGCACCGGCGCTGAGGAGGCCGACCCAGCCCTGCATCATCGTGAACAGTGACCAGACAATGATGCTGAAGGCATAGACGAGGCGCGAGCCGTAGCGGTCGAGCAGCCAGCCGCCCGGCACCTGCGCGGCCACATAGGACCAGCCGAAGGCCGAGAAAATCCAGCCCATCGCGACGGGATCGAGATGAAGTTCCTTGGACAGCGCGGGGCCGGCGATCGAGAGCGTGGCACGGTCGGCGTAGTTCACCGTAGTGACCAGGAACAGCATGGTCACGATGAACAGTCTGACGCGAGACCTCCTCGCGTCCGTTGCGGACACCACTGCGCTCATCGGGCGCCTCCTTAGAACTCGAATTGTTTCCTCACGACGACTCCTAGAGGCGCGCGCAGGAAAGTGTCCAAGTTGAAGGGAGTATCGATTGATGCCGATTTTGAATTGATGAAACGGCAGGTCCTGCGAACGCGGCCGGAAAGCCGCGTCAAGCGCAGGACGGCGTGTCAGCAGGAGCAGCTAAACCAATGCCAGGTTGGTCGGATGCACGCCGGTGAAAATGCGCTGCAGGCTCTCGTTGCCAAGACCGAAGACGTGGCCGAACAGATCGGCAAACAGCGCGCGATAGTCGGTCAGCACGGGATAGTCGCGGTTCTGGAACAGGTGTGGCTGCTCGACCTTGACCTGCTCGCCGAGGATGCGGCCGCCATTGATGCCGCCGCCGAGCACCCAATAGACGCTGCCATGGCCATGGTCGGTGCCGCGGTCGCCGTTCTCGCGAAAGGTGCGGCCGAATTCGGAGATCACGACGACGACCGTATCGCGCCAGGCCGCAGGCCCGACCTCCTCGGAGAAGCCGACCAGCGCACGACCGAGCTCGCCGAGCCGGTCGGCGAGATAGCCGGTGGCTGCGCCCTGGTTGACATGGGTGTCCCAACCGCCGACGTCGACGAAACCGAGATTGAACTGCTCGCGCATCAAGCGGCCGATACGCCGCGCCGACAGTTCGAAGCCGCGCGGCGACACCGCGCCGCGATTGGCAGCATTCATCTCCTCGGAGACCGAGCGGTAGACGTCGTCGCGCACGCGAAAACCTTCCGAGACCGAAGAGGCCAGATTGGACTGGGCATACATCTTCTTGATCAGATCGGCCTGGCGGTCGTCGACGCCGGGTTTGGCAACGTTGTTGATGCCTGTATTTGGCACCTGCGATTTGCCGCGGAAGATCAGCGGCAGCTGATCGGTGAACGCGATCGGCTTGACGCGGGTCAGCTCGGCGGCGAGCCGGCTCATGAAGCCAGAGCGATAGTCGCGCGAGCCGCCGGCGGACTGGCCGAGCTCGATCGTGTCCTGGGTCTCGAAATGGCTCCGTGTCAGGTCGTCGCTGGTGCCGGCGAAGGGAATGAAGGCGATCTCGCGCTTGGCCCAGAGCGGATAGATGCTGTCGCGCAAGGCCGGATGCAGTCCCCAATCGGCGTCGAGCGCGAGTGCGGAATTGGGATTGCCGACATCGGGCTTGGCGATGGCGAGGGTCGGCCGCGAGGCGCGATAGAAATCACTCGAGACCGGCACGACGACATTTGCCGCATCATAGGCACCGCGCAAGAACACGACCAGCATGCGGGCATCGGTCGCCGGCGCAGCCCAAACGCGGCCCGCCACCGTGAGCGGGGCCAGCGCGGCAAACGACTTGATCAGCTTGCGGCGGTTCATGGCGATCTCCGTGGCTCAGTGCATGAATTCCGGTGACGATAGAAACAGCGTATTCCAGTCCTGTGGTGAAATGGCCCGGTCGAGCGATGCCAGCGTCGTCGGGCCGAGCGTCTTGCGAAGTCCGTTGAAGTAGAGCGCGTTCTGGAGCAGCGGGAACGCAGGCTGCTCGACCGGGTTGGGACCGTCGGATTTGAACAGGCCGGAGGAGCCGGATCCGATCTGACGCGCGATCTCGAAGCGAACCATCATCTGCCCAGGACCGCTCCACGACGCCGAGGTCAGGGCGTAGCCGTCCGGCGTCTCGTGATTGAACAGGCCCTCGCCGAGGCGATTGATCCAGCCCTGGATCGGTGCCGTGTTCAGAATCACCCTGTCGTCATAGGCCAGACGGACCGCCGACAGCACGTATTGCACGGGATCCTTGAAGCGGGTGCCGGGCTTCAGCGCGGCCTCGAATTCGGGTGAATGGATCATGATGGCGAGGACAGAGGCAATGTCGCCGTCGGTGGACTTGAATGTCTGCGCCATCCGCTGCACGAGCGCTTCCGGCGGATTGTCCGAGACGAAGTAGGTCGCGATCTTGCGCGAGACATGGCTCGCGGTCGCGGGATGGTGCACCAGGATGTCGATGGCCTCGTCGACCTCGGCGAGCCCGCGTCCCTTGATGGTGTGACCAAGAAGGGACTTGTCGCTGTAGTCGTGACGGGACGGATTGAACTCGAAGGCACCCTCGCGCACCAGCTGCGACTGCAATTCCGGTTTGAGCTTCGGGTCTTCCGGTTTGGTGTCGATGCCAACGCCAGTGAGAATCTTCGCCAGTGCCTCGACGTCGGCCTGCGTGTAGCCGGAGCCGACGCCCATGGTGTGCAGCTCCATGATCTCGCGCGCGTAGTTTTCGTTGAGGTGACCGGCGGCGTTGTCGGCATTGTCGAGATAGCGCAGCATCGCGGGATGGCGAACGGTCGCCGCGAGCAGGTCACGAAACTTGCCGAGCGAATTGGGGCGAATGGCGTGGTCGACATAGTCGCCCACCAGCACGCGCAGATTCGACTTGTACTGGTGGACGTTGAAATGATTGAACCAGAACCAGACCATGCGCTCGCGCAGCTGGTCCGGAGCGTAGAGCGCGCGCAGGATGGTGCGTGCCGCGGCCTGCTTGGCGCGCTCGTTCATCGCCTGCTGAAACACCTGCTGGGCGGCTTTCTTCTGCTCGGGATCGACGACCTGGTTGGCGCTCTTGGATTGCTGCTCGAAGGCAACCGCAATGTCGAACGGGAAGCTGTGAACGTCGGGCATCACCTCGATCTGCGACTTGGCGGCCTCGGGCAGCGCCGGGTTGCCGGCCGGATGCAGCTGCTCCTGGAGCCAACGCTCGGCGCCGATGCCGTGCATGTGCATGGCGCTCGAGGTGCTGACGCCGAACGTCAGCCGATCGAGCAAGGCGAGATCATGCGGATTGAGATCCTCAGCGCGAGCGATGTTCGAGCTCAGGCCGGTGGCGAGCGCCACGAGCGCCGCGAGGCGCGACCATCGACGATATCCGCTGCTGCTATCCACGATCGGTCCCGATGGGTTCGGACGGTACGAGAACGCCCAGATCTCAAGAGGCGTGTCATCATGCGCCGGCCGGCTGAACCTGCCCTGAATGGAATAGACTCAATTGACGGCAGCGGATCAATTTCTAGCGAGCGGGAAACTGAACGATTCCGCGCGCGGCTTATTGCTGAGCGCCCGGCAGGAGTGGAACAAGCAGTCCGCGCGTGACGTTCGGCGGCACGGCGTCGAGGCCAAGCACGGCGCTCGCGGCCGGCAGCGTGGCATCCGCCATCGCGGCATGGCCTTCGGCGCTCGGATGCACAGCGCCGCCATAGACGGCCGAGAGCACGCCCCAGGTCGCGTCGTGGATGTCGGTCGGCTGGCTCGCTGCAGGTAGGCCTTGCGGATAAGTCATTGCCGCGAAATAGCTGTCATTGGCGTCGCGGATCCAGCGTGCCCGCGGCAGATAGGCGCGATATTCCGAGGCGCCGCGGCCGCACAGCATCGGCTGGCTCGCCGCGCTGACAATGTCCGGATCGAAGCTCTGGCCGTTTTCGGCAAAGCAGGTGCGATCGAATTCGGGATCGTTGCCGGAATGGGCGCAGAAGCCGTGATCGGCGAACGCGGTCTGGTGCGCATCGACGAAGGTCATGCGGTCAGCCTCGGGATCGCGGCACAACGCGCCGCGCGTGCAGGTGGCGAGCCCCTTCAGCTGCGGCAGGAATTCGGTGTCGACGAAGGTCGACACGCGGGCGAGGCGCTGCGGATCGGCGTTGAAGGCAGGATGGATGTCGAAGCCGCCGCGGCCGCCGCGGCAAGGCACGCCGCCATCAGCCAGCGCGGGATTGGCATAGGAGACGTAAACCACATGCGAGAGATCGCCGCCGACCAGAGGCTTCAGCGCCTCGCGCAGCTTGACGAAATTCTGCGGCAGCTCGCGCTGGAGCGCGTCGCGGGAATCGTCGACGCTCGCCATCACGCCGGAGCGGCGGAACAGCGCGCGCTCGGTCGCGGTGTCGACGATGACGTCGGCGACGAGCCCGGAGAAGTAGACGTCGTTGGCGCCAATCGAGAGCAGGACGAGATCGAGATTGCGATCGGGCTGGCGCTTCTTGGCTGCCGTGACTGCTTCGCGGAGCTCGGCGACCTGGGCATTGACGCTGGTGTTGCAGACGCCGGACTTGCCGGGCGGGCATTCTCGGGCGCGCTGCGAGCCGAGTAGCCCGTCGCTGATGCTGGCTCCGGTGCAGGCGAGCGGCAGATAGGTGACGGCGATATGGGTGTAGCGCACCGCGAGCGCGAGCGCGGTGCGGGCCTGGTAGCTGTAGAGCGAGCGGTGGCAGGGCGAGTTGAACCAGAGCGCGCTGTAATGCTGCCAGTTGGCCAGCGTGTCCGGCGCCTCGCAGGCGCGGCCGCCCTTGAAGCCCGCGCGGCTCGGCCGGTAATATTGTGCGCCCGCGGTGCCGAGATAGGAGCGGAAGCAGAAACCTTCGTCCGACAGGGCCAGCGGCCGATCCGGATTGCCTTCGCCGGAGGCGATGCTGTCGCCGAGGCCGGCGATGAAGATGTCGCGGACCTGGATCTCGGCCTGGAGACGCTGGCTCGGATCGGAGCCGGAGGCGACGTCGACGGTTGCCACCGTCTGCTTGCCGTAGCGCACCCGCAGATTGATCGGCTCGGCGCAGTCGAAGGTCGAAGTCTGCGCCCCGTCACCGTCGTCGAACGACCATGCACAGGTGGCGCCGACCGGCACCGCGCCCGTCAGACGCACGGTGATGGGGTGGTCGATCGGGGTGATGTAATTCTCTTTGACGTTGTCGCGGGTGCAGGGCTGGTTGACCCGGCCTTGGAGGTCGATGCAGAGCCGGTTGACCATGTTGCGGGCCCAGCCGCGGCCCTCGCTCTGCAGCTCCAGGGACTGCTCGGCGGCGAGGATGTTGCGGTTACGCGCATTCTCGACATGCAGCAGGAAGTCGCGCTCCTCGCGAAACAGGCGGAAGCGGTTGCGGACCTCCCAATTGATCTGCATGGCGCCGGCATCCTGGGCGGCTGCGGGCTGAGGGGGCAAAATGGCGAGGAGTCCGGCCAACAGCAGGGCGCCCGCACAAAATCGGCGAAAGGAAACAGGGATCATGGCCCGCGTCTTCAACGGCAAAGTTGAGGCGGAAATAAGAGGGCATAGCTCCCTTGGCCGCAACCTTTGTCCGCCGTGCTTGTAAGGCGGCCGGCCTGGTCGCTGGCCGGGTTAACGTTTGCTGGCCTGGCGCAGCGACCGCTGATGCTCCATCGCCGTGACCTGCTTGGGCAGGTTGGCCTGCGCGCAGGCTTCCGCCAGCCGTCGCCGTTCCTGCCAGGGCTGGACCACGTTCATCCAGAGCTCGCGCGTGCCCATGATGGAGATGGCGAGGCCGAACGGGATCACGAAATAGAGAATGCGGAAGACCAGCAGGGTCGCCAGCAACTGCTCGCGGCCGAACTCGGGCAGCGCCACCAGCATGGCGGCGTCGAATACGCCGATCGAGCCGGGCGCATGGCTGGCGAAGCCAAGCAGCGTCGCCAGGATGAATACCACCGCGAGCGACAGGAAATCGATCGGGGGATTGGCCGGTATCAGCAAATACATCGCAAAGGCGCAGAAGCCGAGATCGACCACGCCGATCAGGATCTGCACCAGCGTCAGCGGCGCCGATGGCAGCACCACCTTCCAGCCCTTCTGGCCGAGTTCGCGGCGCTTCTCGCCCATGCTGAGCCAAATCAGATAGGCGGCGATCGAGGCGAGGCCGCCGAATGCGATCAGCCGGTTAATCGACGAGGGCAGTTGATCCATGTAGGAGGCTGCGTCCGGATGGACGGCCATGCCGATCGACAGCACGAAGATGTTACCGAGCCAGAACGTCAGGCCGGAGAGGAAGCAGATCTTGGCGACATCGATCGCGTTCAGGCCATAGTCCGAGTAGATCCGGAAACGGATCGCGCCGCCGGTGAAGACCGTGGCGCCGATGTTGTGGCCGATCGAATAGGACGTGAAGCTCGATAGCGCTGCAATGCGGTAAGGAACGTGCTTCTTGCCGATCGTTCGCAGCGCAAAAAAGTCGTAGAAGGTCAGGGTGCAGAACGCGAAGAAGACGCAGATCGCGGCCAGCCCGATGTTGCCGCGAGGGATATCGGTCAGCGCCGTGAGGATGGCGCCCCTGTCGATGCCGTGGAGGGTCCGCACAAGCGTGGTGACCGCGAAAGCGATGATCACGACGCTCGCGGCAATTCCCAGCCGTCGCCAGCCGATCCATTTCTTGAAGCCGCGTTTCAGCGCGGGCAGCAGTCCGTGCATTCATCCTCCCGGCGGGGGGCAAAACCGACCCGATCGGGCCGTTGGCAGGTCGGGTGTGATCGTTGCCAAAAACGGGCGCCGATCGCTAGGTATCTTCGTAGCTCATTAAGGCAAAAACAGCGACTTGTGCAGCCCTTGACAAGAACAGGATCGCACCGGATCGGCCGTTTTTGTCATACGTCGTTCACATCACGCGCGCGTTAAGCATGTGAGTCGAAAGAGGAGTGCTTCGGCGGCGCGCCCTTGGTGTTTAAATGGTTTCAGATCCCGCGCCCACAAGCATTGTTCCAGCGCAAAGCCCGGCGACTTTGTTTGGAACGACGGCGCCGTGTGCAGGTTACCGCCCATCAGCAACCGAACACGGCGAAACAAGCGGCTTTCGTGTAAGCCGGAGCGGTCGTGTTCCCGAAAACTCGCGAGGATCCGAGCGATGGGATTGTTCACAAAAGACATCAAGACCATGAACGACCTGTTCGTGCATCAGCTGCAGGACATCTATTACGCCGAGCAGCAGCTCACCAAGGCGCTGCCGAAAATGGCCGACAAGGCGACCGATCCGCAGCTGAAACAGGGCTTTTTGACGCACCTTGAAGAAACCAAGCAACACGTCACGCGGCTTGAGGAAGTGTTCAAGATGCACGGCGTGCAGGTGAAGGCGGTCGACTGCCCCGCGATCGACGGCATCATCGAGGAGGCCGACGAAACCGCCGGCGAAGTCGCGGACAAGGCCGTGCTCGATGCGGCGTTGATCAACGCGGCGCAGGCCGCCGAACATTACGAGATCGTCCGCTATGGCAGCCTGATCGCCTGGGCGAAGCAGCTTGGCCGCAGCGACTGCGCCGCCGTGCTCGCCAAGACGCTCGAGGAAGAGAAGGCAACCGACAAGAAGCTGACGACGCTGGCCGAGAGCAAGGTCAACCTGCGCGCGGCGAGTTAAGCCTTAAGAGGTTCTCGATAGCGCCGCGCGGTTCTCCCGCGCGGCGCTCGTGTTTCGGGTTTTCATCATTCATCTGATGTCGAAACATGATAGCGCGGAGCCGGCGTATTAAGTCGTATGGGGCTGCAATCGAGGTGGCAGCATGCGAGCCAATACCGCCAAAGCCAATACCGCCAAATATGAGACCCTCGCGACCGGCGCGTCCCGCACCCCATCGCGCCTTGCAACCTCGTTGACGCTGGCCGCGATGAGCCTCGGCTATGGCGTCGTGCAGCTCGACGTCACCATCGTCAACACTGCGCTCGACGCCATGAGCAAGACGCTCGGCGGCGGCGTCGCGGAACTGCAATGGGTGGTCAGCGCCTACACCATCGCTTTTGCCGCGTTCATCCTGACGGCCGGAGCACTGGGCGATCGCATCGGCGCCAAGCGCATCTTCATGGCGGGATTCGCGCTCTTCACTGCGGCTTCATTGGCCTGCGCACTGTCTCCCAACGCCATCGTGCTGATCGGGGCGCGGCTGGTGCAGGGGCTGGCGGCGGCAATCCTGGTGCCGAATTCGCTGGCGCTGCTCAATCACGCGTATACGGATGATCGCGCGCGCGGCCGTGCCGTTGCGGTCTGGGCCGCAGGTGCGAGCCTGGCGCTGACGGCCGGCCCCTTCGTCGGCGGTGCGCTGATCACGCTGGTCGGCTGGCGGGCGATATTCCTCGTCAATCTGCCGATTGGCCTCGCAGGCCTGTGGCTTAGCTGGCGCTATGCGACCGAGACCACGCGGGCGCGCTCGCGCGAGATCGATCTGCCCGGCCAGCTCGCCGCGATCGGAGCGCTGGGCGCGCTCGCTGGTGCGATCATCGAAGCCGGTGCGCTTGGATGGGACCATCCGGCGGTGATCGCGGCGTTCGCGACCTCCGCCATCCTCGCTGCCCTGTTCGTCTGGCGCGAGGGCCGCGCCGAGCAGCCGATGCTGCCGCTGTCCTTGTTCAGTCATCGGCTGTTTACGCTGACCACGATCGTCGGCCTCCTCGTCAACATCGCGATCTATGGCCTGATCTTCGTGCTGAGCGTCTACTTCCAGCGGATCAACGGCCTGTCAGCATGGTGGACCGGGCTTGCCTTCGTGCCGATGATGGGCGTAGTGCTGCCGGTCAACCTGCTGGCACCGCGCCTGGCCGAGCGTATCGGCCCGTGTCCGACCATCGTGGCCGGCGCATGCATTTCTGCGTTCGGCTGTCTTGGCCTCGTCTGGATCGAGGCCGGGACGAGCTACTCAGCGATCGTTGCGCAGATGATCGCGATCAGCAGCGGGCTTGGCCTCCTGGTACCGCCGCTGACCTCGACTTTGCTCGGCAGCGTCGAGAAGGCGCGCTCGGGTATCGCTGCGGGCGTCCTCAACGCGACGCGGCAAACTGGCAGCGTGCTTGGTGTCGCCCTATTCGGCTCGCTGGTGGCGTCCGATCGCGCGTTCATGACCGGCCTTCACCAATCGCTAATCATATCGGCTGCGGTGCTGCTGCTTGCCGCCGGCGTGATCGGCCTTGGCGTCATCGCTCATACGCGAGAAATGTGAGCAGCCGCAGACATTCTCCGTTCACCATTCCGGGAACCCGGGCGCAGCCGGTTACCGACTGTCCATCTCTGCCGGCTCTAGTGCGATCGGAATAGGGGCCGGCAATGTATCAAGTTCTGTTTTGTCTCATCGACCAGCACGACTGGCGTCTGGTCGCACTCGGTGGGGCGGTATGTCTGCTCGCAAGTGCAGCGGCCATCAGCCTGTTTCTCCGGGCGCGCGCGGCGACCGGCGGTGCTCGCCTGGTGTGGATCACGCTCGATGCCATCGTGGCTGGCTGCGGCATCTGGGCAACGCATTTCATCGCGATGCAGGCCTACGGGCCGGGCGCCGGTGGCGCCTACAACATCCCCGTGACCATCCTCTCGCTGATCTTTGCGATCGCGGTCACCTTCATCGGTCTCAGCATTTCGGTTTCGACGAGGCGCGGAGCTCTGGTCGCGCTTGGTGGGGCTGTCGTTGGCGGCGGTGTGGCGGCGATGCATTACACCGGCATGATGGCTTTCGAGATTCCCGCTCATGTCGGTTGGAGCGCCGGAATAGTGACGGTATCGATCTTGCTCGGCATCGTGTTTGGATCTTGCGCCCTTTTCGTCGCAGGCCGCGATAGCCTGTCCAGCGCGCTCGCCGCGACGATCTTGCTGACGGTTGCCATTGTCTCTCATCATTTCACCGCGATGGGCGCGCTGGAATTGACGCCCGATCCTGCCGTCGCGATCAGCGGGTTGTCGATCCCGCCAGCCTCGATGTCCTTTCTCACCGCAAGCGCCGCGGTAGCGATCATCGCAATCGCACTGGTCGCGGCGTTGCTTGACCGCCGCGCGAAGGGCGAACTGGGGCGCCAGCAGATCGTGCTGGACACCGCGCTGGAGAATATGTCGCAAGGACTCTGCATGTTCGACGCCAGTGGAAAGATCATGCTGTTCAACGAGCGCTATGCGGCGATGCTGGGGCGCACCGGCATCCCGCTCACCGGCCGATTGCTGGTCGAAGTGCTGAGGGAAGAGCACGCCAGGGGGCAGTGGAAGGGCGATGCGGACCAATTCTTTGCGCGGCTCGTTGCCGATGCGCGCGATGGCCGCACCACGACGGACGTTGTGACCAGGTTCGATCGCTCGATCCGCGTCGTCAACCAGCCGATGCAGGGCGGCGGCTGGGTTGCCACTTTCGAGGACATCACCGAATGGCTGGAGGCGCAGGCCAAGATCACGCACATGGCGCGCCATGACGCGCTGACCAATCTGCCGAACCGCGTGCTGTTCCACGAGCAGCTCGAACAGGGATTGCGCCGGGCGGGTGCGAACGACCAGCTCGCAGTGCTCTGCCTCGATCTCGACCATTTCAAGGACATCAACGACTCGCTCGGCCATCCCATAGGCGATGCGCTGTTGAAGGAGGTCGGCCGCAGGCTGAAGGCCACGGTCGGCGAGGACGACACGGTGGCCCGCCTTGGCGGCGACGAGTTCGCCGTGGTCCAGATCGGCCGCTCGGAAGAGGCGGCCGCGCGGGCCCTCGCGAGCCATATCGTCGAGGTGATCTCGGCGCCTTACGAGATCGACGACCACCAGATCGTGATCGGCGTCTCGATCGGTATCTCGCTGTCGCCGCAGGACGGCAGCCATCCCGACGAGCTGCTGAAAAATGCCGACCTCGCGCTGTACCGCGCCAAGGCCGATGGCCGCGGCACCTATCGCTTCTTCGAGACCGGCATGGACGCGCGCGCGCAGGCGCGGCGCCTCCTGGAAATGGATCTGCGGGCGGCGCTTCAGCGCAACGAATTCCAGCCCTATTATCAGCCGATCCGCGACGTCGTCAGCGACCGCGTGGTCGCCTTCGAGGCGCTGCTGCGCTGGAATCATCCGCAGCGTGGCCTGATCGCGCCGATCAACTTCATTCCGCTCGCCGAGGAGACCGGCCTGATCGTCCAGCTCGGCGAGCTCGTGCTGCGCAGGGCCTGCGCGGATGCTGCGACCTGGCCCGATGACGTCGGCGTCGCCGTCAACCTGTCGCCGGTCCAGTTCAAAAATCCGAACCTGATCGCGTCCGTGACCGAGGCGCTGGAGAAATCCGGGCTTGCGGCGCGCCGTCTCGAGCTCGAGATCACCGAATCCGTGCTGCTCCAGAACAGCGAGGCGACGCTGACCACGCTGCACGAATTGCGCGCCATGGGCGTGCGGATCTCGCTGGACGATTTCGGCACCGGCTATTCGTCGCTGAGCTACCTGCGCAGCTTCCCCTTCGACAAGATCAAGATCGACCGTTCGTTCGTGTCCGAGCTTGCCACGCGCGAGGATTCGGTGGCGATCATCCGCGCCGTGACCGGCCTTGGCCGCAGCCTCGGCATCGTCACCACGGCGGAGGGCGTCGAGAATGACGCGCAGCTCGAGCTGCTTCGGCGCGAGGGCTGCACCCAGGCGCAGGGTTATCTGTTCAGCAAGCCGCGCCCGGCCTCCGAGGTCGCGATGATGCTGGATCGGCCGCGGCTGCGCGCCTCGGCTTAATCGAACTCGGGCTTATTTGGGTTTGCCGCCGCGCAGGGCGAAATGCGCGCCGCAGAACGCCATCACGGCGCCGAGGCAGAGCGCCGCGAGGCCCGCTAGCACGCCCGATATGGTCGGGATCGGGCTCGGCGCCGAGGCCGCCTGGCCGGCGCCCGCGAGCAGGAGCACGCCGACTGCAATCAGGAATTGGCGCATTCGTTGCGGGATCTGGCCGGAGACGGCGCTCTGCATCAGCGTCGCCGTGAAATAGCCGCCGGAGAATCCGACCGTGGCGATCAGCCACCAGGCGATCGCTGCCCCGGTCGGCATGAACTCATGGGTGTCGGCGCGCCAGAGGCCGCCGAGGTCGAGCCCGTAGCGTGCGCCGAGCATGTGCACCGCGAGCGCTAGCAGCACTCCCGCGATTGCAGCGGCTCCCAGAATCAGGCGGCGCGGAAAATAGATCGTCTCAGCCATGCCCCGCTTGTAGGATGGGGCAGGGCGACTGCGCAAGCGGATCGCGACAGGGAGTGGTGATCGCGATGCAGGCTTTGGACGGGCAGGGCGCCTCGCTCAGCTATGCCTACAAGGCCTCGCTGATCGGCTCGGCGCATCGCTTCGAGCTGACCGACGAAGGATTGTCCTGGCACATCGGTGGCCGCACCGGCCTCTGGCGCTATGACGAGATCAGTGCCGTCAGGCTGTCGTTCCGCCCGGTCTCGATGCAGCAGCACCGCTTTCGCGCCGATGTCAGCCACACCAAGGGTGGCCGCATCGCGATCCTATCGACGAGCTGGCAGACCGCAGCGCTGATGGCGCCGCAGGACAATGGTTTTCGCGACTTCATCGTCGCGCTGCATGCGCGGATGGCGAAGGCCGGCAGCCGGGCCGAGCTGACCGCCGGCCTCGGCGCCAGGACCTATGCGGCCGTGCTGGCGTTCCTGGCACTGCTGGCCGTGGCGATGGCCGGGCTCCTGATGCGCGCGCTGATGACAGGCGAATTCGCCGGCGTGCTGTTCATCCTCGGCTTTGCGGCGCTGTTCGCCTGGCAGGTCGGTGGCTTCGTCCGGCGCAACCAGCCCCGCCGCTACAATTTTGACCGGTTGCCGGCCGGCCTGCTGCCGTAGCGTCTGCAATCGGCCGCAATCAAAATTGACTTCGCAGCGGCGCGGCGGTGCCGCATCGTGGGACGATGACGTCAGGGAATCGCAGCACGCGCCTGCCGACGGCGGACGAAATCGCCGAGATCAATCGCACCCATCTGATCGACACGCCGCTCCGCCCGGCCGACCTGCTGTTTCTGTTCGGCACCCGCGAGGATGTGGCGCTCCGCGTCGCGACCGCCGCGCGGCTATGGCGCGAGGGTTTCTTTCGCTGGTCGATTGTCAGCGGCGGCGTCACTCCGGGCTCGGAGCAATCCGAGTGTACCATCATCAAGGCGGCGATGGTCGCAGCGGGCATTCCGGCGGGCCGCATTCTCGAGGAGCACCGCGCGATGAACACCGGCGAGAACGTGACCTTCTCGCTGCCCGTCATCGATGCAGCGCTGGGATTGCACAACGTCCGCAGCGTGATCTGTCTCGGCAACACCTGGACTGCGCGGCGCTACCCGATGACGCTGCACCGGCACTGGCCTGATGTGACCAAGCTGCTGCTCACTGTCGACAGCTTTGCGATGCCGCGCTCGCTTTGGCATACCGACGCCGACTTTCGCCGTCGTGTCCTGCACGAATGGGACAAGATCGAGCCCTACAAGGCGAAAGGTTTTATCGCCGAATGGCCGGAAGGCTGAGGCTCTCGCGCGCTACTCCGTCGAGTCGAAATCCTCCTCCTTGGTGCCGAGCAGCGACACGATGGTGCGCAGGCCGGAATCGAGCTGCTCGAACGAGGGCGGGGCGAGCGCCAGCCGCACCGCGTTCGGGGCATGGCCATGCGCGACCGCGAAGGTCGAGGACGGCGTCAGCGCGATGTCGCGCCGCGCCGCCGCGGCAACGAAGGTTTGCGAGCGCCAGTGCGGCGGCAGCGTCAGCCACAGATGATAGGAGCGTGCGTCGGCCGCGATCTGGTAGCCGGCCAGCAGCCGTGCCGCGGTCTGCTGGCGGCGCGCCGCGTCGATGCGCTTCAGCCGCGTCAACTCGGCGACGGTGCCGTCGGCCATCAATCGCTGTCCCGACGCCAGCGCGTGGCCCGAAGCGATCCAGCCCCCGGTGCGGACCGCGCCCATCACGCTTTCGCGCAAGCGCGGCGGCGCGACGAGGATGCCGAGCGCAAGGCCCGGTGCGACCTTCTTGGACAGGCTGTCGAGCACGATGCAGCGGTCCGGCCCGAGCGCGGCCAGCGGTGTGTCGTCGGCGAGGAAGCCGTAGACGGCGTCCTCGATAATGGTGAGGTCGAGCTTCTCGGCAACGCGCATGATGTCGGCGCGCCGTGCCGCGTTCATGGTGACGCCGAGCGGATTCTGGATGATGGGCTGAAGGTACAGGGCCGACAGATGCGCTTCGCGATGCGCCTTCTGGATCGCGTCTGGCCGCGCGCCGTGCTCGTCCATCGGGATCGGCACCAGCGTGATGCCGAGCCGCGCGGCGATGCTCTTAACGTAGGGGTAGGTGAGCGCCTCGACGCCGCAGCGGCCGCCGGTCGGCACCAGCGCCGCAAGCGCGGCCGCGAGCGATTGCTTGCCGTTGGCGGTGAAGACGATCTGCTCGGCCTGCGGCGTGAAATCCTTGCGCGCGAGATAGGCGGCGGCGGCATTGCGCGCGCTCTTGGTGCCGGTGCTGGTCGAGGAACGCAGCACCGCTTCCAGCGCATCGACGCGCTCGAGCCCGGCGAGGCTCTTGGCGATCATCGCCCATTGCTGCGGCAATAACGGATAATTGACCTCGAAATCGATGCGCGCGTCACGCGGTTCGGCGACACTCTCGACCTGGCGCCTGATGTCACCGGAAATGAAGGTGCCGCGGCCGACCTCGCCGACGACGAGACCCCGGCGCAGCAGCTCCGTATAAACCCGACTGGCTGTCGAAACGGCTATGCCGCGATCGTAGGCAAAATTGCGCTGCGGCGGCAGCCGGTCGCCGGGTCTTAACGTGCCTTTAGCGATATCTGCGGCAATGGCATCCGCAAGCTTCAAATACTCGAACTTGGACATTATTGCACCGAGAGCAATGTTTTCCTTGCTCCGAGGAATGTACTGGAGCATTTAAGTTCCATCAAGTTCCGCGATTGAGCCGAGGTGAGCGAGAGCAATCCGACGGCAAATGAGGTGCAGACGCTGAAAGCGTTTGCGCCAACGGCACCTGCTTCGCCGCGCGGCACACAAGGCCGGAGAAGAAACATGACCACGATCTCGCAAACTGCCGGGCGGAGTTTACGCCCATCCTCCTCGAGCGGATTTTTTGGCACGCTCGTCAATGCCGCCTTTGCGCTGTTCGACCGCCTGGAGCGCCGCTCCGCGGTCAAGACGCTGAACGAGCTCGACGACCGCGCCCTTCGCGACATCGGCATCACCCGCAGCCAGATCGAGGACGCGGTCTACGGTCAGTTCAAGGCCGAGCTGACGCGGTATCTGTGAGTGCCGTCTCACGAGGCCCGATAGCTCCAAGCGTGGTGACATATATCGCTCCCACATCGTCATGCGGGCCTGGTATTCCGTCATCCTGAAACGCGAGGCTTGTGATGCGACAGCATCGCAAGCCGAGCCTCGAAGGATGAACGGCCGAAATGCAGCCGGGCCGTCACCCTTCGAGGCTCTCCACCCGACGCGTTGCGTCGCATAGAGAGCCCTTCAGGCTGAGGGTCGAAGATTTGTGCATGTGGTGGCACTTGGATTTTGGTTTCGGGAACAGACACACCTTCGCATCCTCGCGGCGCATTCGCCCGAGCTTTGCTGATCTCTTTACCCTCATCTGAAAGAGGGCGCAGGGAAGACCGGGTGCCCGACTGGCACCTGGGGTCCACTGTGCGAAATTGCAAAAACAGGCTGCACAGCACCGTACAGGTAAAGCCGCAACATTCGGCCTTCCCTGCGCAGTGGTCAGGTAACGCAAGGTGTCGTAGGTCAAGCCAGCGCGATCTGGCCCCACATACTGCCATATGCTCGGTCGTCCTCGGAGCGGTCAGGCTTGGGGCGAGGCCGGGTCGAAGCGGTGCGCTGCCGCCGATGCCTGGCATCCAGGCGCTGCATCCGAGCCATGACGCAGGCGGCGAGCGCCGCCATCCGCGCCATCGCCTGTTTGACGACGAACAGGACCGTGCTGATACGGCTCAGCAGGCCGACCAGGATCAGCACCGAGAAGACGTCGATATAGGCGAGGAAGTCGCCGATCAGCATCAGCTCCGGCGGAAGCGGGATGCTGTGATAGTAGGCGCCGATGAGGATGACGACGGGGATGAAGGCGATGACCTTCCGTATCGTCAGCCCGTCGAGCCATGCGGCGAATTGCACGACCAGCACCTCCCACAATGCATCGCCGATCGCGAGCGGGACCTCGTAGGTCCATTTTCGCCACCATCGCTCCACGTCATTGCTCCTGTTTAGTGCCTGACCACCAGCACCGAACACTTGGCGTAGCGCACCACATGCCCGGCATTCGAGCCGAGGAAATAAGTGCGCATCGCAGGCCTGTGCGAGGTCATGACGATCAGGTCGGCCTTCATGTGGGCGGCTTCCTCCAGGATCTCGTGATAGATGCCGCCCTGGCGCACCACGCTGGAGATATGGGCGGGGTCGATGCCGGATTCGCGGGCGACGATCGCGAGCGCCTCTTCCGACGTCTGGCGCTGCTGCTCGTCGAAATCGGCCGGGACGTATTCGGCCAGCATCACTGGCGTCATCGGCAGCACGTTGAGCAGCCGGATCGACCCGCCCCAGTTCTGCGACAGCGTGGCCGCGGTCTCGATCGCAGGCTTCGCCAGGTCGGTGTCGGCGAGGTCGATGGGCACGAGAATGGACTTGAACATCTGCGCCTCCCTAATGACCAGGCTGGATCAACCTGGAGAGGACGCTTCCGCGTCTCATCCCAGTCGAAGCAGCTTGGGGCTGACGAACAGCACCAGGTTGCCGCGGCGGTAGGCCACGTCACCCCAATCCTTGACGTCAAAGTCGAGGATCGCAAGCCCTGCGGTGGGAAGATTGTCGGCGAGCGCCTTGGCGCTGGCGGGATCGCCGCTGCCCATCAGCATCAGGGCGGCCTCGTGCATGCCGGGATTGTGACCGACCAGCAGCAACTGCCTTGGGTTGGCCGGGATCGTTGCAGTGCGAATGGCTTCGAGGATTTGCGCGGGATCGGCGCCGTAGAGTTCCGGCAAGATCTCGACCTCGGGCGCTGCGACGCGGTCCTTCATCGCCTGCCAGGCGATGTCCCATGTCTGCCGCGCCCGGACGGCGTGCGACACCAGCACGAGATCGGGGGCAGGCGGATGGTTGGCGATCCAGTCGCCCATCTCGGCGGCATCCCGATCGCCGCGGTCGTCGAGCCGGCGGTCCTGGTCGCGGCCGCTCGGCGCGTCGGTCTCGGTCTTGGCGTGACGCAGCAGCATCAAACGGCGCATGGCATTCTCGAATCGTTCCAGGTCCAGAATAATCTACCGGTGCCGGCTGAGGACAAGGTGACAAAACCGCTGCACGGATTTCCGGATCATGCTCTAAGAAAACGCCATGAGCGAGACTTTCACAAGCGTGTCCCAGGAAGAAGCGGGCTTTCGAGAACGTGCCCGTCTGTCGTTCGATCTCGACGCCGACATTTGCGTGATCGGGGCAGGGCTCGCCGGCCTTTCCGTCGCGCTGGAGGCGGCCCGGCTCGGGGCCAGCGTCGCGGTGCTCGAGGGCCGTCATATCGGCTGGAACGCCTCGGGCAACCAGCTCGGCACTGTGATGCCGGGCTTCGCGCTGCCGCTCACCGAGCTGATCGAGCGGATCGGCTTCGAGGATGCCGGTGAGTTATGGACGCTCTCGAAGGAGGGCGCCGAGTTCGTGCGGACCAACGCCACTGAGGAGAATATCCCTGGCATCGGCCTGACCGACGGCGTGCTCGAGGTCTCCAATGTCGATGCCGGCGACCGGCTGATCAGCCAGCTGCAGATGCTGAACGAGGATTTCGACACCGAAGCCGAGGGCTGGCAGGTCGATCGCGTCCGCGCGGCGCTCAGGACCGATCGTTACTTCCACGGCGTCTATTATCCCAGGGCGTTCCAGGTCGACGGCCGCAAATATGTCCATGGCCTGGCGGCGCTGGCGCGCCGCGCCGGCGCGCGCATCTTCGAGGACACGCCGGTCGTCAGCATCGATCATTCCGGCATCCGCAAACGCATCGTCACCCCATCGGCACGGCTGCGCGCCACCCACATCGTGCTCGCCGGCAACATCCATCTCGGCGCCCCGTTGCGTCGGCTCTCGGAGACGTTGCTGCCGGTCTGGCGCTATGCCGGCATCACCGCGCCGCTCGGCGAGCGCCTGCATGAGATCATCGCCTTCAAGGGCTCGGTGATGGATTCCGACGGTGTCGATCATTTCCGTATTGTCGATGGTGATCGCCTGATGTGGGAAAGTCCGGAAACCACCTGGGCGGCGCGTCCGCAGCGCTTTGCCGGTCCCATCAGGCGGAGGATTCAATCGATCTTCCCAGAACTCGGGAACGTGGAGATTGCGGAGACGTTCGGCGGCGCGACCGGCCACACTGTGCACGGCATGCCGCAGATCGGCCAGCTGCGCAAAGGGCTGTGGGTGGCGAGCGGGTTCGGGCGTCAGGGCATGAACACCTCGGCGATGGCCGGGCAGCTGATCGCGCGCAGCATCCTTTCGGGCGACGAGCGCTGGAAGCTGTTCTCGCCGTTCGAACTGGTCTGGGCAGGCGGCACCACCGGGCGGGTCGCGGGCCAATTGGTCGGCATCTGGGGCAGGGCGAGTTCCGCCGCCGCGGGGTCGCTGGCCCGATACCGCGAACGAGCGCGGGTGAAGGACAGGGAGCGCGAGGCGCGTCTGGCCGAGGCCAACAGGGCCGCCGGCACCGGTCCGCGCCGTCCGGCGCCCGGAGTGCGGCCGCGGGTGGCCCCACCGCCGCAGCCGGCGGCCACGAAGGCCGCGGAACCGGCCTCCCACGAGCAGGGCGTCTCGCAATAAGTTGAGAAAAATCCCGCCTGGAAGTGTAACGTCAGCCGTTAGAGCCCGTATCTCAGGGCGTGGTCCCCGCGCACGGAGAATGAGATGTTTGACCGCCGCATCCTGCTAACGACTGTCGCCGGCCTGTTCGGCCTTTCGGCCTTCCGCTGGCTGAGGGCAAGTCCGGCGCAGGCTGGAGAGAAAGCCGCGCAGAAATTCGAGATCGAGAAGACCGACGCCGAGTGGCGGGCGCAATTGACGCCGCAGCAATATGAGATCCTGCGCAAGGAGGGCACTGAACGGCCCGGTTCCAGCCCGCTGCTGAACGAGCACCGCAAGGGCACCTTCGCCTGCGCCGGCTGCGACCTGCCGCTGTTTTCCTCCGAGACCAAGTTCGAGAGCGGCACGGGCTGGCCGAGCTTCTACCAGCCGATCGAGGGCAATGTCGGCAAGACCGAGGACCGCACCTTCGGCATGGTGCGTACCGAGGTGCACTGCCGGCGCTGCGGCGGCCATCTCGGCCACGTCTTCGACGACGGTCCGAAGCCGACCGGCTTGCGCTATTGCATCGATGGTTTCGGGCTGGTCTTCCACCCGGCAACGCCGTCGGCGACTTGACGTATGGTCCCGGCAAGAATTGCCGGACCGGCAATTGTGCCCCGGTCATGTGACCGGGGCATTTCTATTTAAGTATCTGATTTTACACACATACCCGCATTGGCATAGGCCTTGCGACTGTCTCCCCGACTGCGGCCATGGGTCGACCCGCCGCCGAGACCGGATTTGGAGACAAAGTTATGGGTATCTTCGATGCAATGAACACCTCGGTGGGTGGTCTGCAGGCGCAGTCCTACGCGCTTCAGAACATCTCGGGCAACATCGCGAACTCGTCCACCACCGGATACAAGGGCATCGGGACCTCATTCGAAGATCTCATCCCCGACGCGTCCGTGCCGAGCAAGCAGGTCGCCGGCGGCGTCACCGCCCATGCTCAGGCGACCATCACCACCCAGGGCACGATCTCGTCCTCCAGCGTCGCCACCAACATGGCGATCACCGGCGACGGCTTCTTCGCCGTGCAGAAGGCGAGCGGCGTCGTCGACAACGTGCCGGTGTTCGACGGCGTCTCCTATTACACCCGTCGCGGCGACTTCCAGGTCAACGCCAACGGCAACCTCGTCAATGGCGCCGGCTATTACCTGATGGGCGTCGCGGTCGACCCGAAGACTGGCAACCCGACCGGCAGCGTGCCGACCGTGCTGCAATTCCAGAACAACTTCGTTCCGGCGCAGGCGACGACCTCGATCCAGTACGCGGCGAACCTGCCGTCGGTGCCGAACACCGTGGCGAAGTCGACCGCGGTGAGCGGTACGCTGCTTGCGGCCGGCGGCCTCAATCCATCCGATTTCGCCGCCAACCCGATGATTGTCGGCACGCCCCCGCCGCCCTTTGTCAGCGTGGGAGTCTCCGGCGCGGCGGCGACGGGAAATCTCCGCTCAGCCTACACGGCCACAACCGCGACGGGCACGGTCGCGCTGATGGACAGTTCTTCAGCGGCGGCCACCAGCGCGACCCCGCTCGATGCGACCGCGGTCCCCACGCACCTCAACACCACGCTTCTCAGCAGCCTGGACGGCAAGTCTTTGACGATCAACGGCACCCAGGTCATTAACTTTACCTCTGGCGCGACCGGCTACACGGCGGGAAATCCGGCCACGATCGGTCTGCAAAACGGCACCAACGCAACGGTGGGCAGTATCCTCAGCGCGGTTGCGGCGGCCGCCGGCGTTCCCCCCGCCAACGTGGTCATGAATTCCGCCGGCAATATCCAGATCACGACCAGCACCACGGCTGATATCACCGTGGCCGGCACGGCGGCCGGCCTGCTCGGTATCAGCAGTGTGTCGCGCGGCGGCAACGTGCTGTCGACGCCGGCGATCACCGGCGGAACGTTGCTGGGCGGCGCTGCGACGCCGGGCGGCTCGGAAGTGCTCTCGTCGGGCTTCCACGCGGCATCGTCGGGTCCGCCTGCCGTCGCCGCCGATACGATCACGGTGAACGGTCAGACGCTGACCTTCATGGCGTCGGGTGCGTCCGGTGCAAACCAGATCAACGTGGGCGATGACATCACAACGCTGCTCGGCAAGATCGATGCTCTGAGCGGGGCCTCGGGTTCCTCGATCTCCAACGGTGTCATCACGCTGCAGACCGGTACCGCCAGTCCCCAGCTGAACATCACCAGCTCAAACGGCAACGCTCTGGCCGCGCTCGGCTTCACGTCGGCGATCCAGAAGAACCGCGGCGGTGGCGGCACGTCCGGCACCGGCGGCGTGATCGGCAACGACATCGCCACCTTCACCAAGGAGTCGATCAGCGGTGGCGCGGTGACGGCTTACAATGCTGCGGGCACGCCGGTGAATCTGCAATTGCGCTGGGCCAAGACGGACAGCGCCTCGCTCGGCAACGGCCATGCCGACACCTGGAACCTGTTCTACCAGACCGACCCGAATGCGACGGGGACGACGGTCGGCTGGGTGAACGCCGGACAGTCCTTCACCTTCGCCGCGGACGGCTCGCTGACCTCGCCGGCCGGCTCGGGCATCACGCTCAGCAACGTCACCGTCAGCGGTCAATCGCTCGGCTCGGTCGCCCTCAACATCTCCTCGGGCGCACTGACGCAATATGCCAGCAACAGCGGCGCGGTGACCATCAACACCATCACCCAGAACGGTTACGCCGCCGGTCAGCTCCGCTCCGTCGCCGTCAGCAACAACGGTCTCGTGGTCGGCACCTTCTCCAACGGCCAGAACCTCGACCTCGCCCAGGTGACGCTGTCGCACTTCAACGGCACCAACTATCTCAAGGCGATGGACGGCGGCGCCTACGCCGTGACCGACCAGTCGGGCCCGGCGATCGCGGGCGCCTCGGGCACCATTAGCGGTTCGTCGCTGGAGGGATCCAACACCGACATCGCCGACGAGTTCACCAAGCTGATCGTGACCCAGCAGGCCTATTCGGCCAACACCAAGGTGATCACGACGGCGAATTCGATGGTCCAGGACCTCCTCAACGTGTTGCGCTGATCGGCGCCCAACGTAACCAAAGGCGGCAAGTAAGATGGGTTTGAGTTCAGCCCTTGCCAGTGCGATGAGCGGTCTGCGTGCCAACCAGGCCGCGCTCTCGATCGTCTCGTCGAACGTCGCAAATTCGCAGACGCCGGGTTACGTCGCCCAGACGCCGAACCAGATCGAAGTTACCACCGGTGACTTCGGCTCGACGGCGAAGACGACCGGCGTCAGCCGCGACATCGACAGCTATGTGCAGAACCAGCTGCGCACCGAGACCGGCGGCAGCGGCTATGCCGACCAGATGGCCAACATTCTGAAGCAGCTTCAGAGTGTCTACGGCACGCCCGGCAACAGCGGCACGCTCGAAAACGCGCTGAACAGTTTCACCACGTCGCTCCAGGCGCTCTCCACCAATGCGGGTTCGTCGTCGGCGCAGAGGGTCGCGCTCGGCGCCGCGCAGACGCTGGCGACGCAGCTCAACGTCACTACCAACGGCATCCAGTCGCTGCGCTCGAACGTCGAGCAGGATCTCGCCACCTCCTCGCAAGCTGCCAACGCGGCGCTGAACCAGATCGCCGACATCAACACCAAGCTGCAGGGCCTCGCGCCGACCGATCCCGCCGCGGCAACCCTGATGGATCAGCGCGACCAGGCCATCAACAGCCTGTCGAAATATGTCGACGTCCGCGTCACCACCGACGGATCCAACCAGACCAACATCTATACCACGACAGGCATCCAGCTGGTCGGCGCGGGGCTCGCCTCGCAATTCTCCTTCACGTCTGCAGGCGCGCTGGGCGCGACCTCGCTCTACAACATCGATCCGTCCAAGTCCGGGGTCGGTGCGCTCACCATTAAGCTGCCGAACGGCTCGTCCATCGACGTCGCCGGCAACAACGTCGTCTCCTCCGGCCAGATTGCGGCCGACCTGAAGCTGCGCGACCAGACCCTGGTGCAGGCGCAGAACCAGGTCGATCAGCTCGCCGCGACGATGTCGAGCGCGATGTCGGACAAGACCACGGCGGGCACGCCCGTCTCCGGTTCGCCCGCCGGCTTCGACATCGATCTCGCCGGCGCGCAGCCCGGCAACACCGTCAACATCACCTATACCGATTCCACCAACACGCAGCGCCAGATTACGCTGGTGAACGTGACCGATCCGACGGCGCTGCCGCTGCAGAACGCCACCAACGCCAACCCGATCCAGATCGGCGTCAATTTCTCCAGCGGCATGGGCGCGATCGCCTCCGCGCTCAACACCGCGCTGCCGGGCTCGCACGTGTCGTTCTCCGCAGCGCCATCGCCGGCGACCGCGACGACGCTGCGCGTCACCGACGACAACAGCGGCCTCGTCAAGATCAACTCCGCATCGAGCACCAAGACGGTCTCGTCGCTGACATCAGGCGGTCCGCAGCTGCCGCTGTTCACCGACGGCGGGCAGGCGCTCTATACCGGCGCGATCACGGGCTCCGGTTCGCAGATGACCGGCCTTGCCGGCCGCATCGCCGTGAACACGCAGCTCACCGCCGATCCGACCAGACTGTCGATCTACAGCACATCGCCGGTGACCCCGACGGGCGACACCACTCGCTCGGACTATCTCTACTCGCAGCTCACCACGGCCGTGTATTCCTATTCGCCGCAGACCGGTCTCGGCTCGGCGAGCCAGCCGTTTACCGGCAGCGTCTCGAATTATCTGCAGCAGTTCCTGAGCGTGCAGGCCAATGCCTCGACCCAGGCGACCCAGCTCCAGCAGGGCCAGAGCGTCGTGGTCTCGACGCTGCAGGCCAAGTTCAACTCGACCTCCAGCGTCAACCTGGACTCGGAGATGTCGAACCTGATCCAGCTTCAGAATGCCTATGCTGCCAACGCGCACGTGATGAGTGTGGTGCAGAGCATGATGAACACGTTACTCCAGGCTCAAGGGTAATCAGTAGGGCTCTGAAAACATGTCAATCAGCAGCATCAATTACGGCTCGTCAGTCCTCGGCGCGCAGATCCGCAACATCAATCAGCAGCTCACGGACCTGTCGACACAGCTCTCGACCGGCAAGCTGTCGCAGAACTATTCCGGCATGGGCACGAACGAGGGCTTCGCGATCGCCGGGCGCGCGCAGCTTTCGAACATCGCCGCCTATACGGACACGATCACCAACGTCAACGTCAACATCAACCTCGCCAATACCGCGCTGCAGTCGCTGACGACGATCCGCAACACGGTGCAGACCGGCTCGGCCAGCACCGCACAGGATCTCAACGTCAACGGACAGACGATCGCGCAGAACACCGCGGCGGCGCAGTTCGGCTCGATGGTCGGCGTGCTCAACACGCAGTCGGGTAACCGCTATCTGTTCTCCGGCACCGCCTACAACACCCAGTCGGTCGCCGATGCCGGCACCATCATCAACGGCACCACCACGCAGGCGGGGCTGAAGCAGGTCATGGCGGAGCGTCAGGCCGCCGACCTCGGTGCCAACGGCATGGGACGGTTGGTGCAGTCGCAGCCGACGGCGAGCTCGGTGAAGGTGTCGGAGGACGTCGCGGGATCGCCGTTCGGCTTGAAGATCGCCGCGGTGTCCTCGAAGATGCCGACTGCGACGGTCACCGGCCCGAGCGGATCGCCGGTGTCCTTCTCGGTCGATCTCAACGGCGTCAATCCGAGCAATGGCGATACGCTCAGTGTGCAGTTCACGCTGCCTGATGGTTCGAGCGAGCAGATCAACCTGACTGCGTCCACTGCGACGCCGACGCCGGTCGGCAGCTTTGCGATCGACCCCGGCAATCCCAACGCCGTTCCGCCGGTTCCCCCGAACCCCAACATCACCGCCTCGAACCTCAACACCGCGTTGAACACCGCGATCAAGAAGCTCGCAGGCACTTCGCTGGTGGCGGCGTCCGCGGTTACGGCCGGCGACAATTTCTTCAATACGGTGGGATCAGCCACCGCGAATGTGGCGCCCGCCGGCAATCTGCGCTCCTATACCTCGACGACCGGGACGGGCTCGGTCGCGTTGCAGGACAGCGCATCGGCGGCTGCGTCGACGGCCACGTCGCTCGATCCTTCTGCGACACCCCATCTCAACGGAGCCACTCTCAGCGCGCTCGCCAACGCTCCGACCGGCACCACCCTGACCATCACCGGCGCGAATGGCGCCCACACCATCACCTTCGACCCTAGTGCCACCACGGTCACGACGGCCGGCGCCAATACCACGATCGGACTGGCTTCGGGCAGCGCCGCGAAGGTATCTGATATCCTGAATGCGATCGCCACAGCCGCCGGCGTCCCCGCTGCTAACGTCACTTTGAACGCCAGTGGCAATATCCAGATCGCGACCGGCACCGCCGCCGACGTGGCCGTCACGGGCGGCGCGGCGGTCACGGCGCTCGGTCTCAGCAGCGTGACGCGCGGCAGCGCGCTGACCACGCCTCCGATCACCGGTTCAACGGTGCTGAGCGGCCCTGCGACCACGGGCGGCCCGGAAGTCCTCTCAACCTCGTTCCAGGCGGGGTCGGCGGGTCCGCCTGCGGTCAGCCCCGATACGATCACGGTGAACGGTCAGACGCTGACCTTTGTCGCCTCGGGCGCGTCAGGCCCAAACCAGATCAATATTACCGACAGCGTCTCGACTCTGCTCAGCAAGATCGATCAGATCACCGGCACCACCAAGCCGTCGACCATCCATGGCGGCGTGATCACGATCAACACCGACGATCCCGGCAGCCTCAACATCACGAGCTCGAACGGCGCGGCGTTCGCGGCGCTCGGCTTCACGACGTCGCCCGTCACGGCGGCAACGCCGCCTTTGCGCGTGCCTTCGCCGGCGAGTTCGGCGACGACGCTGGTGAACGGCACGGCCAATACGGTGAAATGGTACACCGGCAATGACGGGCCGGGCTCGGCGCGCTCGACCGCGGTGGCGCGGGTGGATGATTCCGTCACCGTGCAATATGGCGCGCAGGCCGACGAGGACGCGATCCGCAAGCAGTTGCAGGCGATCGCCGTGTTCGGCACGTTCTCGACCTCGCCGACCGGCCAATATGCGGGGGGGCAGGTGGCGGCGCTGAGCCTGCGCACCACGCAGGCGCTGACGCCGCAGCCCGGCCAGCAGAAGATCGAGGACATCCAGACCGACATCGCAATGGCGCAGAACACGATGAAGGACGCGAGCACGCGCCAGACCCAGGCCAAGGCGCAGCTCCAGACCATCATCGACCAGGCGGAGTCGGCTTCGCCCGATCAGGTCGCGAGCGAGATCCTGTCGCTCCAGAACGCGCTACAGGCGTCCTACCAGACTACCGCCAAGCTCGCGGATCTCTCGCTGGTCAAGTACCTGTAACGGCGCATTAAGGCGCCGTTAACCATGCCTCTTTACCTCTTGGAGAGGATTTGGGCGGGCGGAGCTGTCGATGTCGGACAAGATGCAATTGGTGGTGGCGACACCCTGCTTCGGTGGGCAGGTGTCGAGCATTTACGCGAGCTCCATCTTCGCGCTCCAGCGCGCCGTGCACGGCATGTCCAACCTCGGGCTCAAGGTGCTGTTGCGGGACGGGGACGCGCTGATCACGCGGGCGCGGGCCAATCTGGTCGCGATGTTCCTGGATGACCCGGAGGCGACGCACTTCCTGTTCATCGACGCCGATATCGGCTTCAAGCCGGAGCAGGTGTTCCGGCTGATCGAATGCGGCGCCGACGTCGTCGCCGGCTGCTATCCGATCAAGCGGGTCAACTGGGACAAGGCGCGGCGGGCGATCCAGGCCGGCAGGACCGACGTGACCGCGGCCTCGCTCGACTACGTGCTCGAGATCGCGGATCCCGATCGCATCGTGGTGGTCAACGGCTTCACTCGCGTCCGCTACGCCGGCACCGGATTCCTGATGATCCGCCGCCAGGCGCTGGAGGCGATGTGCCGCCATCCGGACTATGCCAATCTGCAGTTCTTCCGCGAACATTCGCATGACACGCTCGTTGCGAGCCCGAACCGGTTCGCGCTGTTCGAGTGCATGATCGATCCGGCCACCGGCACCTACCTTTCCGAAGACTTCGCCTTCTGCAAGCGCTGGACCGATATCGGCGGCGAGATCTGGGCAGATATCCAGAGCTCGCTCGACCATGTCGGCCCGTCGGTGTTCCACGGCGACATCGCCTCGCAGTTCGCGCCGGCCCCGGTGGCCGCGGCCGCCGACGCGGCGTGAGCCTGCCGGGATGAGCATCGGCGCATCCCGCCTGTCAGACATCGAGCGAGCGTCCCAGGGCGGCTCGCGCTATCGCCTGCGCGATCTGTTCACGCCGCTGGACACGCTGCTCGCCTCCGGCGGAGATGGGCGGCTGGCGCTCGACCCGAACGAGCGCGTCAACGCCTATGGCTGCGCGCCGTCGCCCGAGCCCGGGATCTGGAATTTCGCCTCGTCCACCGCATCGACGATCTCCCAGGCTGCCTATGACCGCGCCGCGCTGGCGCGCGAGGAGCTGGTCCACAAATCGCTGTTCGACGAGGTCGAGATCGCCTTCGACCGGCGTTGCGAGGACATGCGCGATGAACTGCGCAGTCACTTCCAGCTGTCGCCGCGCGTCGATGTGGTGTTCTCGCCATCGGGCACGGACTCGCAGCTTCATGCCCTGTTCCTGGCCGGCGCCGTGCTCGGCGCTGCGCCGATGACGATCGTGGTCGGCGCCGACCAGACCGGCAGCGGTACGGCGCAGACCGCGCGCGGGCACCATTTCAGCACGAGGACGGCGAGCGGTGTTGCGGTGCGTAAGGACGCTGCGATCGCGGGCCTGGCCGGCGACTCCATCGCCGTGCCGCTGCGCGACGTTACATCCGGACTCGCAATGCGCATCGATGCGGATGCTGCGGTGATGCGTGCAATCGAAGACAGCCTCGCGCAAGGCCGGCGGGTTCTGTTGCACATCATGGATTCGTCAAAGCTTGGTTGGCGTGCTCCGAGTGCCGCCTGTCTCGATGAGATCGCGCGGCGCTGGCCGCGCAAGGTTCAGGTCGTCGTCGATGCCTGCCAGGCACGGCTCGGCCGACGGCGGCTGCGCTCCTATCTCGACCGCGGCTACATGGTGCTGGTGACGGGCTCAAAATTCTTCGGCGGGCCTGCCTTCAGCGGTGCATTGCTGGTGCCGAAGGGGCTGTCGCGGGCGATCGACCGGATCGATCGGATCGCGCCCGGCTACTTCGACTATGCAGGCCGCTGCGACTGGCCGATGGCGTGGACGGGGCTGCGTTCGCGCTTCGAGCGCCGTCCGAATTTCGGCCAATGGCTGCGCTGGGAAGCCGCGCTGGCCGAGATCGCCAGCTATTTTGCGGTGCCGGGCGCGTTCCGTGCCGGGACAATGACCGAGCTCGCCGCCGGCATCGACAGCATGATCACGCTGTCACCGTCGCTGCGCGCCGTACCGGCACCGGCCGACGCCGCCGATGCCGATGATGAAGAGTTTATGCAGCGTTCGATCTTTCCGTTCACCCTCTTGCGCCACAATGAGCCGGTGTCGATCTCCGATACCAGCGTGGTCTATCGCGCGCTCGCGCGCGACATGGGCGATGATATCGGCGGCAGCACGGCGGACCGCCAGGTCGCAGCGCAGCGCTCGCTCGTTGGTCAGCCGGTCCGGCTGGAGCGGCCGGACGGTGTGCCGCAGGCTGCGTTGCGGCTATGTGTCGGCGCGCGGCTCGTCACCGAGGCCTGGTCGGCCGACAGCGCGCAAGCGCAACGTAATGTGCAGCACATTCTCGATCGCATCGCCCATGTCCTGGTGAAGATCGAACTGCTGCTTGACCGTACCGCCGCCGTGCCGGCGTAGCCTGTATTCGAGGTGTGAGATGTTGAATCCGCTTGCCGCGCCTGATTATGCCGATCGCATCGGCTTTGCGCATCTGACGCGTCAGGCGTTCGAGGGTGTCGATCTGCATCCGTTGCGCGACAAGTTGCTGGCGCGGATCGCGGAGGGGACGGCGCAGGCGGGCGAGGGGCTCGATCTGTCGCTGATCGCTCAGCTGATGGGCGAGAAGGAAGCAGGGCTCGTGATCCAGTCCGAGGTGCTCTCCTTCCACCAATTGTTTCGCACGCCCGCGGCGGTCCTGAAGCCGGGCTTGCGCGTGCTCGCGCTTGCGGCCGACATCGACATGGGCGGCAACACCCCGATCGAATTTCTGCTCGAGGGATCCGACATCGAGCTCCTGACGCTGTATGTGACCAAGGACAAGGGGCTGCCGGAAGCGCTGCCTGAGCACGACGTCGCCATCGTGGTCGCATCCGATTCAGAGGAGTGCCGCGAAGCGCTTGCACTGATCGAAAGGGCCGCGCCGAACTGGCCGCGGCCGCTGCTCAATCGGCCTGAATTGATCGCCAATCTCGATCGCGACAAGCTGTTCCGTTTGCTGGCCGGCATCCCCGGCCTCGACATTCCCGTGACCGCGCACGCGACGCGCGCGCAATTGTCTGATCTCGCGGAAGGCCGTATTGCCTGCACGGAGATCACGGGCGAATTGCACTTTCCCATGATCGCACGGCCGCGCGGCACCCACGCCGGCGTCGGGCTTGCCAAGCTCGACGATGCGGCGGCGCTCGTCGCCTATCTTGCCGAGCGGCAGGAGCAGGACTTCTTCGTTGCGCGCTTCGTCAACTATGCAAGCCCCGACGGGCTCTATCGCAAGATCCGGCTCACCATGGTCGACGGCAAACCTTATGCGTGCCACATGGCGATTGCCGATCGCTGGGACATCTGGTATCTCAATGCCTACATGGCGTTCAGCGAAGAGAAGCGCGCTGAAGAAGCCGTCTTCATGCAAGACTTCGATCGTGCCTTCGCGGCTCGCCACAGACACGCACTCGACGAGATGAGCCGGCGCGTCGGTCTCGATTATTTCATCGTCGATTGCGCCGAGAACCAGAATGGCGAGCTTCTGGTGTTCGAGGCCGACAACACCGCCGTCGTGCATAACATGGATTCACCTGTTGTGTTTCCATACAAGCCGCCGCAGATGCGTAAGATCTTTGCCGCGTTCACCGCGATGCTGTCGCGGCATGCCAAGGGACATGCGAAGGCGAGCCTGGGGAGCGCGGCATGAACGAGCTCATCCGCAGGCCGCAAGCCGGCGTCACGGACGGATCGCTCGACCCCCAGGACTGGAACGCGTTCCGTACACTTGCTCACCGCATGCTGGACGAGGCGATCGACGGCATCGCCAATGTTCGCGCGCGGCCGGTCTGGCAGCCGATTCCGGATGAGGTTCGCGCTTCAGTCAGAACCGACGTGCCGCGTGAGGCAACCGATCTCGCCGAGGTCTATCGCGAATTTTCCGAGCATGTCGCGCCTTACGCGACAGGCAATGTTCATCCCGGCTTCATGGGCTGGGTGCATGGCGGCGGCACTGCGGTCGGTATGGTCGCGGAGATGCTCGCAGCTGGCCTCAATGCCAATCTCGGCGGACGCGATCACATGCCGATCGAGGTCGAGCGCCAGATCGTCGAATGGATGCGCGGTCTGTTCGGCTTTCCGCAAGGCGCGAGCGGCATCTTCGTCACCGGCACCTCGTCGGCCAATCTGATGGCGGTGCTGGTGGCGCGTACGAACGCGCTCGGCACGATGGTGCGGCAGCAGGGTATCGGTCATGACGGCGCGCTGCTCACGGCCTATGCGTCGAAAGCTGCACATGGTTGCATCTCCCGCGCGATGGACATCGCCGGTTTCGGCACCGATGCGCTTCGCAAGATTGAGGTCGATGCCGATCACCGTATCGACGTCGCCGCGTTGCGCGCGCAGATCGCCGTTGATCGCGCGGTCGGCTTCAGACCGTTCCTCGTCACGGCGTCGGCGGGCACCGTCGACATCGGTGCGATCGACGATCTCAAAGCGATCGCAGAGCTGTGCCGCGAGGAGGACATCTGGTTTCACGTCGACGGCGCCTTCGGTGCGCTCGCAATCTTCTCGCCGGAGCTCGCGCCGTTGCTCGAGGGCATCCAGCTCGCGGATTCGATCGCGCTCGACTTCCACAAATGGGGACAGGTGCCCTACGACGCCGGCTTCCTGCTGGTGCGTGACGGCGAACGTCATCGGCAGGCCTTCGCGCAGCCGGCGGCCTATCTGAGCCGCGAGGCGAGGGGGCTTGCGGCCGGCAGCGTCTGGCCTTGCGATCTCGGTCCGGATCTGTCGCGCGGCTTCCGGGCGCTGAAGACCTGGTTCACGCTGAAGACGTTCGGTACCATCAGGCTCGGTGAAGTGATCGCGCGAAACTGCGCGCTGGCAAAATATCTGGAGACGCGCGTGATCGCTGAGCCGCGGCTCGAGCTGCTGGCGCCCGTCAATCTCAACATCGTCTGCTTCCGCTACCGCGCCGGCGATGCGGTCAATCGCGAGATTGTCGCCGACGTTCAGGAATCCGGCATCTCCGTGCCGTCGGGCACGACGCTCGACGGCAAGTTCGCGATCCGCGCGGCAATCGTCAATCATCGCACCGCGGAGATGGATATCGACGCGCTGGTGTCGGCGGTGATCAAGTTCGGTGCAAAGCGGACCGGTGGACTGATCGAGGTCCAGGCGCCTCCACTTGCGTCGCAGTGATCGTCAACGGCTGAAACGATAACGGCTGAAACGACAACGACCCCGGAGATGATCCGGGGCCGTCGTCGTTTGGGCTGGAGTGCGCGGATCAGGCCGCCGTGCTTACGTCGCTCTTGCCGGGCTCGGTATTGGTGTCGTTCTTGGCATCAGTTTTGGGATGAGTTGCCTCGAACTGCTCGCGCAGCTTGTCTTCGTAGGCAATGAGCTTGCGCGCGTCCTTCAGGGCCCGGTAGAGATCGCCGCTCATGATGTTGTTGTTGATGCTTTCGATGATCGGCCAGGCGCTGGGCACGGCGGTGATGATGTCGCGGACCAGGTTGAAATAGGTGCCGTGCTGGCTCTGCGGATCCGGCGAGATGTACATCAGCTGGACGGCCAGATAGACGAGCTTGGCCGGCGTATCGGCGGTCTCGGGCGTGAGGATGTCGCGCTCGCGCAGGATCGGCACGTTCTCGCCGTCGATCAGAAGGCGGGCGCGCTGGTCGGTGTTGGTGATGACGCAATTACCGACAATGATGCGTTCGTGCGGCCTGAGCTCGACCTTGAGGGCCATTTTGCCTGTTCTCCATCAACGCTTTCGTAACCGAGCGTGAGTTGTGGCGGATCAGGGCGCAATACTCCCTCAACATTAGTTAATGAGTTCTGAATCCGGGTCGTGGCTGGGAAAAAGCGCAATCATATCAATGATTAAGTTGCCTGGCGGCGTGGCGCGGCCACCGCTTCGGCGAGCCGAATCACGCCGCGACTCGCCGAAAGTGCCGGTTTCATTTCATGCTTCGTTAGAGTCTCGGGGCCACCGTCCGCCGGTCGCTGGGTCATCAAGATCCCCAGGACGCGTAACAGTAGCGTCGTTTACCAGAAAGGTAACACCCCATGTCCGGTATCGTTCTTTCCGCATCGGTTCGTCAGAACCTGCTCTCCCTCCAGTCCACCGCTGATCTTCTCGCCACCACGCAGAACCGTCTGTCGACGGGCAAGAGCGTCAACTCGGCGCTGGACAATCCGACCAACTTCTTCACCGCCCAGTCGCTCGACAACCGCGCCAGCGACATCAACAACCTGCTCGACAACATCGGCAACGGCGTGCAGGTGCTGCAGGCTGCCAACACCGGCATCACTTCGCTGCAGAAGCTCGTCGACTCCGCGAAGTCGATCGCCAACCAGGCGCTGCAGACCACGGTCGGTTACTCCACCAAGTCGAATGTCTCCACCACGATCTCCGGTGCGACGGCGGCCGACCTGCGCGGCACGACCTCTTTTGCCAGCGCCACCGCCAGCAGCAACGTCATCTATAACGGCACCGCCGGCGGCACCACCGCGGCGACCGGCA
>NZ_JAANIH010000099.1 GCF_014529705.1 Bradyrhizobium campsiandrae | reverse complement strand
CCATAGTCTTCGTAGCCGACACCGTAAGCGTAGGGGTCGCCATAGTAGGGATAGCCGTAGCCATACGCGCCGGTATCGCAGGGGCCGGCTATTACGGCGCGTATGGCTACGGCTATCCCTACTATGGCGACCCCTACGCTTACGGTGTCGGCTACGAAGACTATGGCGCGCAGTGCTACCTTGAGCGGCAGCGCGTGATGACGCAATGGGGCTGGCGCGTCCGCCGGGTTCAGGTCTGCGAATAGGGGACTACGCCGGGCGCGGGTGCCCGGCCGAGGCACCAAAATACCGATGCACTAAAGAACAAGGCCGTTGACGCAGTATACCGTCAACGACCTTGCCAGCCCCGGACATTGAAATCGGCTTACGCCATCCGGTATCGGCGAGCATCGCGCGGAATCATACGGACGAATGTGATCCATTTCACATCTGGCGAAAATAAAGCCCGCGAGGCCGGATCTAATCAGCCCCGAGAGCGTTTGTGGGCGCTGGCGTGACGGTGGCGCGCAGGTTTCCTTGGGGTAACTGACGGGGCGTCGGCCTCGGTGGCGCGGACGCTGGCAAAGGATTGCCGCAACCCGTCGATGGATTCGTTCAGATTGGCGACCTGCTCCGACAGCCGCTTGGTGTCCGCCTGCTGCGAGGCGAGCAGCTTCTTCATGGTCTGAAGCTGATCCTGCACGACCTGGAGCTGGTCGATCGATTCCTGCTGGGTTGCCTCCAGCCCCTTGGTTTTCTCGACGAGCTGCTCGGAAGCCTGCGTCGCGCGCACCTGGAGCTGCCGTGACGCGACGACCCGGTCGGTCTCTGGCGCAGCGCCGGTATAGGCGCGCCAGATTGCGATCGAGGTGACGCCCGCGATCAGCAGTAACAGGGCCGCAGCCGTCAGCGCGATCGGCTGGGCACCGAGACGAAGAAGCGGATTGGACGGTGTGTCCTCTGCGAGATCGATCATCGCTGACAAAACCCAAATTGAAACTTGGTGAGTGGCGAAGAGCGGCAGCACGCGAACGCAGAACAGGGCGGCCGGGACGTCCAGAAAGTGTTACTGTTCGGCAACAATTGGGACCAAAAAGAGGCTGGCGGCCAAAAAACAGCCGGGACTTGGCCTTTACCCTCTTGCGATGAGGCCGGGCACCGAGATTCAGGGCTGAAACGGCGAAAACGCCCCGGAATAGGTCTTCGGCCGCGGGGCCGCATAGGGCCCTAGCCGGGAGGTCTTCAACCCCAGGCGCACCAGCGATTCCGCCAGCATCACCGCAGCGGCAACACCGTCGATCACGGGCAGGCCGTGCGTCGCGGCAAGCTCGGTGGCGAGGTCGGCCATGCCGGCGCAGCCGAGCACGATGGCCTCGGCGCGGTCGTCACGGATCGAGGCGATGATCTCCGCAGAGATCTTGCCGAGGGCGTCCGCGTTGCGTTGCTCGAGCGCGAGCACGGGGACTTCGGCGGCGCGGACGCGGGCGCAGCGCTCGGCCAGGCCATACTTCCGCAAATTATGCTCGATCGGCACGACGGAGACGCTGAGCGTCGTCACCACGGCAAAGCGCGCTGCAATCAGGCTCGCGAGGTGGAAACCGGCTTCGCCGATGCCGATGACGGGCGCTTTCGCCGCAGCGCGTGCCGCGTCGAGGCCGGTGTCGTCGAAGCAGGCGACGATATGGGCATCCGCATTGTCGTGGTCGGCCGCACGGATGCAGCCGAGCATGCCGGGAACGGCGAAGGCCTCGTCGTAAAACCCTTCAATCGAAACCGGTCCCATCGTCGGTTCGCGGGCGTCGATCACCGTGTCCGGCAGCGCGACCGCACGCGCGGCCGCGGCGATCTTCGCCGTCATCGAGTTGGTCGTGTTGGGGTTGACGACGTGAAGCCGCATCTCGGTCAGACGAGCCCTTTGCCGGCGTCCGAGCCCTTGGCCGCCTGCCGCTTGTTGAGCATGTGGATGGTGCCGAGCGCAAGCGTGATCACCGCGAAGGAGACCGCGGAGATGATGGTGCCGAGCGCGTAGATGTCGGGGTTCGTCACCGTCGTGGTGAGGCCCTGGAGATCGAGCGGCAATGTGTTGACCGCACCGATTGCCTGGCTCGAGCGCGCAAGCTCGTCCCAGGACAGTGTGAAGCCGAACAGGCCGATGCCGATCACCGAGGGCAGGATGATCGGCAGCACGACATGGCGGAACGTTTGCCACGGCGTCGCGCCGAGATCGCGTGCGGCTTCCTCGAGCCTGGGATCGAAGCGATTGAAGATCGCGAACATGATGAGCAGGCCGAACGGCAGCGTCCAGGTCAGATGCGCGCCGAGACCCGAGGTGAGCAGCCCCATCGAGGTCTCGAAATTCTCGTTCCAGTGCGCCTTGATCAGATCGTCGATGATGCGAAATTCCAGCGAGATGCCGAGCGAGGTGATGATGGAGGGCACGATGAGGCTCGCGATCGCCGAGTAGAACAGAATGCTCTGCGCTTTGAACTTCCTGCGGAATGCCATGCCGGCGGCGACCGACAGCACCACGGTGACAGTCATCACGATGACGCCGAGCAGCAGCGAGCGACGGAAGGCCGCGCCGAGATCGACGATCCCGGTGCCCTGGAACAGCTTCGTCAGCCAATAGGTCGACACCCCGTTCATCGGGAAGGTGAGGCCGCCCTGCGGCCCCTGGAACGAGAGCACGTAGATCGCGATCATCGGGCCATAGAGAAACAGCACATAAGCCGCGAAGAAGATCGCGAGGACGTAGAATGAACGCGGCCGTCCCTCCTTCATCGCCTACAGCTCCTTCTTGATGTCGACGATGCGCGACATCATGGTGATTATCAGGAAGGTGATGACGAGCAGGATCACGGCATTGGCGGCTGCGGCCGGGAATTGCAGCGCGTTCACTCGCGTCTCGATGATCTTGCCGGCGGCGGCGATCTGCTGGCCGCCCATCACCCCGATGGTGATGAAGTCGCCCATCACGATGGTGATGACGAAGATCGAGCCGATCACGATGCCCGGCTTGGCAAGCGGGATGACGACGTTGACCAGCGTCTGGAAGCCGGTGGCGCCGGCGTCATAGGCCGCCTCGATCAGCGACTTGTCGATCCGGATCATCGAATTGAAGATCGGCACCACCATGAAGAAGGTGAAGAGGTGCACCAGCGCCAGCACCACGGAGAATTCGGAGAACAGCAGCCATTCCACCGGCTGGTTGATCAGGCCTGTCTTCATCAGGCCTGAATTTACCAGGCCATTGCGCCCGAGCAGCGGGATCCAGGCGATCATGCGAATGACGTTGGAGGTCCAGAACGGGATCGTGCAGAGCAGCGACAGGCCCATCTGCCAGGTCTTGGACTTGACATGGAAGGCGAGGAAATAGGCGACCCAGAAGCCGATGAAGAGCGTGATGGCCCAGACCAGGAAGCACAGCTTCAGCGTCTTCAGGTAGGTCTTGGCGATCGTGCAGAGATCGGGGAGCTGCGCGATGCAGCCCTCGAACGTGTCGGTGTAGCCGCGGCCCGAAAAAGCCGGTAGCAGTTGATATTCATTGTAGTCCCAGAACGAGACGATGACGACGAAGACGAGCGGGATCAGGAAGAAGGCGAGAAACACCAGCATCATCGGCCCGGCTTGCAGCCAGGAAACGAAGGAGGGCGACAGGCGCGCCGCTTTCGCGGGGCGCGCCTTGTCCGATCCCCGGACGAGATCCGGGGATGTCCGTTGCAGGATGTCTTCAGACGTATCCATCACGCGGCGATGAATTCGTTCCACTTGCGGACCATGTAGTCGTTCTCGTCCATCACGGCATTCCAGCACGCGACCGCGCCCATGCGCTCCTCGTAGGAGCCGCCGTCACGAACCGCGCCGGCCTTCTCCAGCAGCGAGCCGTCCGGCGCCTTGATGTCCTTCTCGGCAGGCTTGCCCTCCATCCAATAGGCCCACTCGTAGGGCTCCATATTCGCCTTCGCGGTCGAGAGCACGGCCGAATAGTAGCCCTGGCGGTTGAGGTAGGCTCCGGCGTAGCCGGACAGGAACCAGTTGACGAACTCGTAGGCCCAGTCGAGCTTCGCGCCCGACACGCCCTTGGAGACGCAGAAGCCGGAAGCCCAGGAGCGATAGCCTTCCTTGAGCGGCTGGAAGGTGCAGGGGATGCCCATCGAGCGCACCTTCGTCACCGCCGGCGACCACATCGACTGAATGACGGTCTCGCCCGAAGCCATCAGGTTGACGCTTTCGTTGAAGTCCTTCCAGAACGCGCGGAACTGGCCGGCCTTCTTGGCCTCGGTCATCACCTTCATGGTGAGATCGATCTCTTCCTTGGTCATGTTGCCCTTGTCGGCATATTTGTATTTGCCGGTGGCTTCCACGACCATCGCGGCGTCCATGATGCCGATCGAGGGGATGTTGAGGATCGAGGCCTTGCCCTTGAATTCAGGGTTGAGCAGCTCGGACCACGAGCTGATCGGCCGCTTGATCAGGTCGGGGCGGATGCCGAGCGTGTCGGCGTTGTAGACGGTCGGGATCAGCGTGACGAACTCCGTCGCCGTCTTGGAGAACGTCTTGGAGTCCTTGCCCTCGAGATATAGCACCTTCCAGGGCGCGGTGCCCTGGTTGCCGATCTTCTTGCCGCCGGGCGTCTCGCCCTTGGTGAAGACGGGCGTGATGTTGTCGAATTCCTTGATCTTCTTGGCGTCGAGGGCAAGGATGTTACCCGACGGCACCAGCTTCTTCAGCGAGAAATATTCGGTGTCCAGCACGTCGAAGGAATTCGGCTGGGTCATCACGCGCTTGGTGACGTCGTCAGTGGTGGCGGTGATGTATTCGATCTTGATGCCGGTGTCCTTCAGACACTGCTTGGAGATGTCGTCGCCCTCGTTCACGGCGGTGCCGAGATAGCGCAGCACCTTCGGCTCGGCCGACATCACATAGGGGAAGCCGGTGATGGCGCCGGAGCCGGCGGCAAGGCCGGCGAGGCTTGCGGTGCCTTTGAGTAGCGTGCGGCGGCTGACGCCGGTCTTCTTGGTGGTCTCGGTCATTCCAGTCACTCCTCTGTGTTGCGCATTTTCTATGACGACGGCGCTATTGCAGACGTTGCGCCTTGGCGGGATCCCAGGTGGCCAGCACGCGGTCGCCCGGCCGGAACGGATGGACGTCGAAGGTGGCTTCGGGAACGTGGGAGAACAGGGCGGTACCGTCGTCGAGCGTGAGCGAGACGGCGACATAGGAGCCCTGGTACTCGGTCTGGGTCAGCAGCGCCGGCGCGCCGAAGGCGCCGTCAGTGACCGGCTTGATGCCGAGCTGATCGGCGCGCACGGCGATGAGGTTGCCGGCGTCGCTGAGCACGTTGTGGCCGCCGATGAAGCGTGCCACGAATTCGGTGCGGGGATGATGGAAGATGTCGCGGGCCGATCCCTGCTGCTCGATCTTGCCGTGGTTCATCACCACGATGTGGTCGGCGAGCGCCATCGCCTCTTCCTGGCCGTGGGTGACCTGGATGAAGCTGATGCCGAGCTCGCGCTGCAGCCGCTTCAGCTCGCCCCGCATCTTCACCCGCAGGAACGGATCGAGCGCGGACAGCGGCTCGTCGAGCAGCAGGATCTGCGGCTCGGTGATCAGCGCGCGCGCGAGCGCGACGCGCTGCTGCTGGCCGCCGGAAAGCTGGGCCGGAAGCCGCGCGGCATAGGGCGTCATCGCCACGAGCTCCAGAAGTTCGCTGGCGCGCTTGTGCCTGACGGCGCGGTCGATGCCGCGCATCTTCAGGGCAAACGCAACATTGTCGAGCACGGACAGGTGCGGAAACAGCGCGTAGGACTGGAACATCATCGCGGTGCCGCGCTTGGCGGGCTCCAGATCCGTGACGTTTTGGGCGCCCAGGATGATGTCGCCTTCGCTGACCGCCTCGTGGCCGGCGATCATGCGCAAGGTCGAGGTCTTGCCGCAGCCGGACGGGCCGAGCAGGCAGCAATAGGTGCCGGCCGGGATCTTCAGGTTGACGTTGTCGACCGCCAGCGTCGTGTCATAGCGCTTGGTGACGGCGACCAGTTCGAGAGCGGCGGGAGTGGCCATGGCGTGTCCGCTGGGAGGGGCGATGTTCGCCTCTCTCCGCAAGGTCCGTGCCAACAATGCAGGGAGTGCCCAATTCGAAAACTGTGTAGCGGAGTCAGTTCGTTAGATCGAATCCAGGGCAGTTGCATGGCGCACCAGGCGGGCGGGGATGTGCACACGAAATGGGCGAAAATTGTATAAAGTTTCGCCTGTGATTGGATACAGCTCGTCGACTACCATTCGAAGCCTTTGATGTCGCCGATCGAGCCCTCACTCTCATGGCTGCCAAATCCCGCCCGAAATCCGATGCGCCCGACGTGAGTGATCGCGTTATCAGGATCAGGGAGGGCGTGACCGCGGCGATCCTCGAGCATCGCCTGCTGCCGGGCACCAAGCTCGGTGAGGATGAGATCGGCGAGATCTATGGCGCGAGCCGCACGCTGGTTCGCACCGCGCTGCAGCAGCTCGCGCATGAGGGCATCGTCAACATCGAGAAGAACCGCGGCGCCTTTGTCGCGCGCCCGACGCCCGCGGACGCCCGCGAAGTGTTCGAGGCGCGCCGCTTGATCGAGCCGACCATCGTCGATCATGCCGTCGATGCGGTCTCGCCGGCCTGGATCGGGCGCCTCCAGCAGCATCTCACGGAAGAGCGCGACGCCGAGCTGCGCGGCGACGCGCGCGCTTCGGTCCGGCTTTCCGGCGAATTTCACAAGCTCGTCGCCGAGATGAGCGGCCACAGCATCTATCTCGGCTTCCTGAAGGAGCTGATCGCGCGCTCCTCGCTCATCATCCTGCTCTACCGCCGTCACGACACACCGGCCTGCGGCACCGAGCATCACGCCGGCATCGTCACCGCGATCCGCAAGCGCGACAAGGAGACCGCACGCGCCCAGATGCTGTCGCATCTGAATGAGATCGAAGCCGAGCTGTTTCTGAAAGATCCCGTCGCCGACGAGCTGCGGCTGGCCGACGTGCTGGGCGCGTGAGGTTACCCACGGATCGCCTCATCCTAGCGTGCTCCGCGTGTCTTCGCTGAACGGCCGCGCTTCTGTTGGCCGGGCTGTCGCCCAGCCGCCGGACCGCGCTCGTAAGCTCCGAGAAACACGTTGACGCCGCTGTCGATCAGGGCGCGATGTTGGGCCTCGCTCGGCTTGCTCATGGACAGCGCCCATTTCAGGATTTCCTTGCCTTGGATGAGGCTGAGAAATTGTGTCGCGGCCAGCTTGATGTCGGGAATGTCGACGAGCTGCTGCGCCTGCGCCGCGCGTAGGAAGGCGGCGACCTCGGTGTCGCAGCGCTCCGGTCCCGCCTTCATGAAGACCTCGGCCACCCGCGGATAGCGCGAGGCGCAGGACATGATCAGCCTGTGCATTGCAAGTCCCCGCTGATCGAGAAAGCCCTCAAGGAACGTCTTCGCGATCGCGCGCAGTCCCTTCCTGAGATCGATCGGCTCGCCGTCGTCTCGCCACAGCGTCTTCGGCCCGAATCGGCGGCATTCGTCGCTGACCAGCGCCAGCAAGAGGTCGTCCTTGTCGTCGAAATGCACGTAGAGGGTCGCCTTCGACACGCCAGCCTGGCGTGCGATCGCGTCCATGCTCGTGGTGTCGAAACCGAGATCGAGAAACAGCTCGCGCGCGGCATCGAGGATCTGGCGGTGCTTGGCCTTCGCGCGCGACGGTTCGCCGTCGTCGGCCCGAGGCGGCGCCCGACGTGTTTGTGGCTTTTGCGCGGCAGCGGCCATGTTCTGCAATTCTCCAAGGCTTGACAATGCGCCGAGGCTAGCAACATACATGGCCGCGATAGAAAACTAAACGGTTTAGTTCTGTGACATCTAACCATCGTGGCCTGCGCCGGCCCTCCGTTTCGTCGGGCTGGCCGGGCCGAGCGCTTGCCTCGGCGGGCGTGCTTCTCCCCGGCATCCTGCTGGCGTCCTGCGCCGTGGGCCCGGATTTCGTCGCGCCCGCGAGCCCGGGGGTCGACGGCTTTACCCGAGAGCGCCTTGCGGCGACGATCAGCGCGCCGGTTGCCGGCGGCAACGCGCAGGGCTTTGCGTCCGGCAGCGACATCTCCGGCTATTGGTGGGCGCTGTTCCGATCGAAACAGCTGAGCGCCTTCGTCGAGGAGGCTGTTCGCAATCACCCGGATGTCCAGGCGGCGCAGTTCGCATTGCGCAACGCGCGCGAGAGCGCGCTGGCGCAGCAGGGCAGCCTGTTTCCACAAGTGACGGCGAACGGATCGGCGGAGCGCGACCAGGCCTCGACCTCGCAGTCGGGGCAGTGGCCGGCGCAGACCTCGACTTACGCGCTCTATGGCGCCTCGGTCAGCGTCTCCTATGCGCTGGACGTCTGGGGCGGCACGCGGCGGCAGGTCGAGGCTCTTCAGGCACAGGCCGATTATCAGGCGTTCAAGCTCGAGGCGACTTATCTGGCGCTGACCGCCAACGTGGTCACCGCGGCGATCACGGATGCCTCGCTGCGCGACCAAATCACCGCGACCGAGGAGATCATCAAGGCGGAGGCGGATCAGCTGGCGCGCATCCAGCACCAGTTCGACATCGGCGCGATCTCGAAGTCGGACGTGCTGTCGCAGGAAGCCACGCTGGCGCAGGCGCGGGCGACGCTGGCGCCGCTCCAGAAGCAACTGGCGCAGCAACGTAACCAGTTGATGGCCTATCTCGGCCGGCTGCCGAGCCAGGACCGCGGCGAACATGTGATGCTTGCCGAGCTGCGCCTTCCCGGCCGGCTGCCGCTGTCTTTGCCCTCGACCCTGGTGCGCCAGCGTCCCGACATCCGCCAGGCGGAGGCGACGCTGCATCAGGCGACTGCGACCGTCGGCGTCGGCATCGCCAATCTGCTGCCCCAGCTCACGCTGTCGGGCAGCTACGGCGCCAGCGGCCCCGAGCGGCTGTTCTCGCCGGACACCATCGTCTGGAGCGCGGCCTCCAGCGTCAGCCAGAAGCTGGTCGACGGCGGCACGCTCTATCACACCAAGGAGGCCGACGTCGCCGCGTTCGAGCAGGATCTTGCGCTCTACAAGAGCGCGGTGGTCACGGCATTCCAGAACGTCGCTGACTCCCTGCGCGCCATCCAGTACGACGCCGCGACGCTGAAGGCGCAGGCAGCCGCCGAGAAGGCCACCGCGGACAGTCTTGCGATGGCGGTCGAGCAGTTCAAGACCGGCGCAGTTCCCTACGCAAACATCATCAACGCCCAGCAGTCCTACCTCAATGCGCGCGTGTCTCGCATCAAGGCGCAGGCGGCGCGCTTCACCGATACCGCCGCGCTGTTCCAGTCGCTCGGCGGCGGCTGGTGGAATCGGACGGACGAAACCCCCGAGGCGCTGCCGCGCGCCAATCCCGGCTATTTCGCCGGATCCGACAAGAAAACTCAGGACGCAATGCGATGATCAAGCGCATGACAATCATGCTGAGCGGGATGGCCCTCCTGTTCGGCGGCCTCTACGGCTTCCAGGCCTTCAAGGACATGATGATCCGGAAGGCGATCGGGGGCATGGCCAATCCACCGCAGACCGTGTCCACCGTGGTGGCCGCCAATACGCCCTGGCAAACCACCTTGAACGCTGTGGGCTCGCTGCGTGCGGTGAACGGCGCCGATCTCGCACTTCAGGTCGCCGGCATCGTCCAGGGCATCCAGTTCTCCTCCGGCGACAGCGTCGCGGCAGGGCAGCCCCTTCTGTCGCTGGTCGCGACCGACGACATCGCCAAGCTGCATTCGTTGCAGGCGACCGCCGAGAACTACGCCATCGTGCTCAAGCGCGACGAGGAGCAGATCAAGTTCAACGCGGTCAGTCAGGCAACGCTCGACAGCGACAAGGCCAATCTGAAGAACGCGCAGGCTCTGGTCGAGCAGCAGAAGGCGGTGGTCGAGCAGAAGACGCTGAAGGCGCCCTTTGCCGGCCGGCTCGGCATCCGCGCCGTCGATCTCGGCCAGTATCTGAGCGCCGGCACGAGCATCGTCACGCTGCAGAGCCTCGATCCGATCTATGTCGACTTCTATCTGCCGCAGCAGGCACTGGCCTCGATCCGCATCAACCAGGATATTGCGATCTCCGTCGATTCGTTTCCGGCCGAGCGATTCAACGGGCAGATCACGGCAATCAACGCCAAGGTGGATTCGACGAGCCGCAACGTCCAGGTCCGCGCCACCTTGCGAAACGGCGAGGCCCGGCTGCTGCCAGGCATGTTCGCCAAGGTCGAGATCGCCGTCGGCAAGCCGGAGCAGGTCGTCACGGTGCCGCTGACCGCAATCGTCAACAACTCCTACGGCGATCTCGTCTATCTCATCGACAATCTGCACGACGGGCAGGGCACCGCGCGCCAGATGTTCGTCAAGACAAAGTCTGCAAAGGGCGACCGCGTCGCCGTAATCGACGGGGTCAAGCCGGGCGAGACGGTGGTGATCGCCGGCCAGCTCAAGCTGCGCAACGGCAGCCCAGTCAAGATCGACAATTCCCATGTGCCGGTCGCGGAAGTCGCGCCCGACATCGTCGATCAATAATCCCGGCCACGCGTTCGAACAGGCAGCCAACAACGATGCGTTTCACCGATATCTTCATCCGCCGGCCGGTGCTGGCGCTGGTGGTCAGCGCCCTGATCCTGGTGCTCGGGCTGCGTTCGATGTCGACGCTGTCGATCCTGCAATATCCGCGGACCCAGAATGCCATCGTCACGGTGACGACGGCCTATGCCGGCGCGGACTCCGACATCGTCGGCGGCTTCATCACCACGCCGCTGGAGAATGCCATCGCGCAGGCCAACGGCATCGACTACATGACGTCGAGCAGCGTTACCGGCACCAGCACGATCACGATCAATCTGCGGCTGAACTACGATTCCGGCAAGGCGATGACGGAAATCAACGCCAAGGTCAATTCGGTTCTCAACCAGTTCCCGAGCGGCACGCAGCAGCCGACACTGACGCTCAAGGTCGGCCAGACCATCGACGCCATGTATATCGGCTTTGCCAGCGACGTGCTGGCGCCGAACCAGATCACCGACTACCTCACGCGCGTGGTGCAGCCGCGCCTTCAGGCCGTCGCGGGCGTGCAGACGGCCGAGCTGCTGGGCGCCAAGAAGTTCGCGCTCCGCGCCTGGCTCGATCCCGACAAGCTCGCCGCCTACGGCCTGACCGCGAGCGACGTTTCGACGGCCCTGTCTGGCAACGACTATATTTCGGGCCTCGGCTCCACCAAAGGGCGCCTGGTGCAGGTCGACCTCGCCGCCTCGACCAACCTCCATTCCTTGGAGCAGTACCGCAGCCTCGTGGTCAAGACCGTCAATGGCGCGATCATCCGCCTGCGCGACGTCGCCAATGTCACGCTCGGCAACGACGATTACGACAGCGAAACGAAGTTCAACGGCAAGACGGCAGTCTATATCGGCATCCAGACCGCTCCGACGGTCAACCTGCTCGACGTCATCAACGGCGTGAAGGCGGTGCTGCCGGACATCAAGGCGCAGCTTCCGAACGGGCTCGTCGGCGAGGTGCTCTACGACTCCACCGATTTCGTGAACGCCTCGATCGAAGAGGTCGTTCACTCGCTGCTGGAGGCGGTGCTGATCGTGATTATCGTGGTGTTCCTGTTTCTGGGCTCCTGGCGATCGGTGTTGATCCCCGTCATCGCCATCCCCTTGTCGTTGATCGGCACGTTCGGCCTCATGCTGCTGATGGGCTTCTCCATCAATCTCTTGACGCTGCTCGCGCTCGTGCTTGCGATCGGGCTCGTCGTGGACGATGCCATCATCGTGGTCGAGAGCGTGCACCGCCTGATCGACGAGGGCATTGCGCCGGTCGAAGCGGCCATCCAGTCGGCGCGTTCCCTGGCGAGCCCTATCGTCGCCATGACCGTGGTGCTGATCGCCGTCTACGTCCCCGTGGGATTCCAGGGCGGCCTCACGGGCGCGCTGTTCACCGAATTCGCCTTCACCCTGGCCGGCGCCGTGACGGTGTCGGCGGTGATCGCGCTCACGCTGTCGCCGATGAACTGCGCCTGGCTGCTGCGCAAGACCGAGCGCGATGCGACCAATTGGGAAGCGCGCCTGGTGCGCGCGATCGACCACGTGCTGGAGCGACTCTCGGGCGCCTATCGTCGCCGGCTCGAGGCCGTCTTCGGCATGAAGCCGGTCGTGGCCGTGTTCGCGCTGCTGCTGCTTGCCGCGATCCCGTGGCTCTATACGACCTCGACCAGCGAGCTTGCGCCGGACGAGGATCAGGGCGTCGTGCTCTCGCTGACCACGGCCGCCCCCTCGGCGACGCTTCAGCAGCGGCAGTTCTACGGCACGCAGCTCTACGATCTCGTCGCCAAACGCCCCGAGACCGCAACGGTCTTCCAGATCGACACCTCGACGCAGGTGATCAGCGGTTGGGTGCTCAAGCCGTGGGAGCAGCGAGCCCTCACCACCAAGACGCTCCAGCCGGACTTCCAGAACCTGCTCAACACCATCGCCGGCACCCGGTCCGTCGCCTTTCAGCCGTCGCCGCTGCCCGGAAGCAACGGGCTTCCGATCCAGTTCGTGATCGGCACGACGGGCTCGTTCATCGAGCTCGACGAGGTCTCGCGCAACTTCATGGCCGCGGCGCTCAAAAGCGGACAGTTCATTTTCCTCGACACCGACCTCAAGGTCGACAAGCCGCAGACCATGGTGATGTTTGACCGCGACAAGGCCGGCGATCTCGGCCTCAAGATGAGCGATCTCGGCGGCGCGCTCGCCACCATGCTCGGCGGCAATTATCTCGACTATTTCAGCCTGGACGGTCGCTCCTACAAGGTGATTCCGCAGGCCCGTCAGAACGAGCGGCTGACCAGCGACCAGCTGCTCGGCTACTACATCCGCGCCAGCGACAATTCGATGGTGCCGCTGTCGACCGTGGCCCATCTCGAGAACAAGACCATCCCGCAGTCGCGCAATCACTTCCAGCAGATCAATGCGGCGACGATCTCGGGTGTCGCGATGCCCGGTGTTTCCATGGGCAGCGCGCTCGCGACGTTGAAGGATCTCGCCAAGACTCTGCCGGCGGGCTACACCGTCGACTACGGCGGCGCCTCGCGGCAGCTCGAGCAGGAGTCCGGCGGCTTCGTCACCACCTTCGCTTTTGCGGTGATCATCATCTTCCTGGCGCTGGCGGCGCTGTTCGACAGCTTCCTCGACCCCGTCATTATCCTGGTGTCGGTGCCGATGTCGCTTGCCGGTGCGCTGATCTTCATCAGCCTCGGCATCGGCGGTGCGAGTCTCAACATTTATACCCAGGTCGGGCTGCTCACGCTGATGGGGCTCGTCAGCAAGCATGGCATCCTGATGGTCGAGGTCGCCAACGAGCTGCGCGCAGCCGGCAGGGAGGTCACCGAGGCAATCATCGAGGCGGCGACGATCCGGCTGCGGCCGATCCTGATGACCACGGCGGCCATGGTGCTCGGCGTCGTTCCGCTGATCACGGCGAGCGGCGCGGGTGCGGTGTCGCGCTATAACATGGGATTGGTGATCGCGACCGGATTATCGATCGGCACGCTGTTCACGCTGTTCGTGGTGCCCGTCGCCTACGCCCTGATCGCGCGGCCGGCTGCGATCCGAGCCGAGATCCAAGCCGGGACGGCGCCGGCCTAGCCTCCAAAAAAGTTGCGCCCAGCCATTGGGGGATGGCTGGGCGCGCGCGAACCGGTCTGGGACGGGGAGGGGTGGGGATGTGACCGGGTCGCGTAACCTGTTGTCTCGTTCCTACTGATCAATCTATTGATCTCTTGCGCTGGCGGTGGAGACCGCAGGCTTGGTATCGCCGAGCGAGACCCAGACGTTGGGATCGCTCTGCGACTGGCGCTTGACGAAGCGGTAGCCGGTCTCCGTCCAGGCAACGACGCTCTCGTTCTGGTTGTCGAGAACGAACTCGCCCTTGTCGGTCTTCACCGTCAGCACCGCGTGCCCTTCGCCCTTCTTGTCGCGCACGACGGTGATGAGCAGGGCCTCGCGCGGCCAACCGGCATCCATCAGCATCTTGCGCTTCAACAGCACGTAGTCTTCACAGTCGCCGTAACCGTCTGTCGGCAGCGACCACTTCTCGATGACGCCCCAATGGTCCTGGTCGGTCAAAGGCTTGACGGTCTCGTTGACCCAGCGATTGACTTTGACGAGGTCGCGCCACGCGGTCTGCGACATCACGATGTCGCGCGGCTGCGTCGGCCCGCCCTGACACTGAGCGGCATTCTCCGCACAAAACTCGACCCAGCCGATCGGCGCACGCGTGGTGTCGCCGAGGCTCGCGTAGAGCAGACGGCTTTCGCCGGCCTGCGCCGCCGCGCTAATCCCGAAGAGCGTGGCAGCCAGTGCCAGCGCCTTCCCCTGTCCCCTGAAGTCCAACATTGCGGCCCCCGTTTCTTGTTGGGACCACATTTCGCATGGAGCTTTTGAGTTGCCGCTAAGTCAACCAAGTCAACTTGAGACGAATGCAAGTAAAGGTTTTCGCGAATTCGATCTATACTTGAATAGAACTCGACTAAAATTTGACAATACTGCAATTGATTCAAATTGTAGGCATTAACGCGGGAACGCTGGCGGAACTGCCATTTCTGTCCCGACAGGCCAGCGCGTTAACCCGTGCCAGGGCTGCAGCCGGATGCGAAAAGGCGGCGTCCGCATCACGGACGCCGCCTTTGAGGCACGAAAAACAGGGGATTTGACGCGTTTTGGCTTTACCGGGCGGTAACGCTCTCTTCGAGAGTCTCGATCGGCTGCGCGTGCAGGAACTCGAGCGCGAAGCCGTCTTCGAGGTTTCGGACGACGCGGCCCTGGACCCGACCAAGCAGGACGGTTGATTTCAGCGGCGGGCGGTTCTCCGCCGCGATGGCCGCGCCTGATAGCGATAGGTCGATGATGCGGCAGGTCATCTTGGTGCCGTCCTCGAGCGTCAGCACCGCGATCGGGTTGCGCGGCACGATACGGTCGTGGCGGCGGTCCTCCGGCAGATTGAGGATGTCGCGGTTGGCAAGCCAGGTCAGCTGGGCCGCGAGCTTGTCGCGCTTGCGCGGCGTCGCCCCGACCGTCATGGCGAAGCCGTTGTCGATGATCCTAGTGATCTTGCCCTCGACCCTGCCGATATGGTCGAGATAGGCGACCACGCGGTCGCCGACATTGCCGATGCCGGGCGCGAGCAGCGCAAGGCCCCCCGGTGACATGTTGATCACCTGGCAGGGGAATTCGCGGCGGTCCGGCAGCATGTAACGGCCGAGCAGGTGCACCTTCACCCGCTGGAAACGCCGACGTTCCTCGGCGGCCGGAAGAAATTTTTTGTTCGCCAACGCCATTTTCACTACCCGACCCCCCGCCCGGGCGGAGTCCGGCACGACCCTAAGGTGCATAGGGTTAATGCCGCGTTATGATTTCGCGCCGCGATGACGCACCGACACAATACGTTCAAAAAGCCACATGAGCGGCGGGCAGGCGAGCACCGTCAGGGCGCCGAGGTCGAGGGCGATCGCGGCCGTTCCGGCCGACTTGGCCAGCCGGCCGGCGACCGCCGGTCCCAGCATCATCGCGGCATAGAAGAGCGTGTAGAACACGCCCATGCCGATTGCTCGCGTTTCCGGCGCGAGGACGCGGGCGGCCAGGCTCATGATCGGGCCGGCTGGATGGCCGCCGATCAACCCGATCAGGATGAGGATCGTGATGATGCTGTCCGATCGCGGCAGCCAGACCAGCAGCCCGGCCACCATGAGGCTGGCCACGGTCGCCAAAACAAACGGCCGCTTGAAGCGATCGGCGAGATAGCCGCCAGCCGGCACCGAAACCACTGACAGCCACATCACGAGGCTGATCGCCGAGCCCGCCGCCGCAATGCTCCAGCCGCGCTCGGCAAGCAGCGACGGGCCGAACGAGAAGATCATGGCAAAGCCGACATTGTAGAGGCCCCAGATCATGCCCGCGACGATCACGGCGAGCAGCGCAAGGCGATCGAGCCGGCCCGAGCCGGTCCCGCCGGTCATCGCACCCGGTGGAGGCTGGTAGAGCGTGATCAGCGCGATGCCGATCGCGCTGAGCGCACCCGTTGTCGCGAAGACGGCGCTCGCGCCATAGGCGGTGCCGATCGCCGGCAACAGCAGCAGCGAGATCGCAACGCCCGCTGGCCAGGAATTGACAAAGATCGCCATGGCGGTTGCGATCTCTTTCCCGGCAAACCAGTCGGTGCCCATCTTCGTGAGCTGCACCGTCAGCAGCACGCCGCCGGCCCCGGAGGCGAGCCGGCCCGCCATCTGCAAACCCCAGATCTCGGTGGTTGCCATCACCAGGCTGCCGGCCGTCATTAGCAGCAGAGCTGCGATCGTCGTGGGCTTGTCGCCGAGCACTCGTCCGATCGCGCCGCCCGGCAGCGCCAGCACAACGCCTGGCGTAAAGTAGAGCCCGATCAGGATGCCGATATCGGCGAGGCCAACGTCAAACCTCTTTTCAAGCAGCGGCGCGACAGCCGCCACGCTCTGGAATTGAAACGCGATCGTGAGGCGAACGACAAACAGGATCGCAAGAGTAGCCCAGCGATTGCGCAATGCCTGATCCCCCAACCCGCTCCGCCAAACCTGTGGTGGGAAGAGGCCGGAGTCAACCGGCCGCTTTCCTTGCAGCGCGTTGCGACAGCAGAAGCAGCAGTGCCAGCAGCACGGCGGCCGACAGTCCAAGCGACCAGTGGATGCCGATCGCCGCACCGAACAAACCGACGGTGATGCCGCTGAAGGCGCGCATGCCAAGGCCCGCCATATTGTAGAGGCCGACGACGCGGCCGCGGATGTCGGCTGGTGCGTTCAGCTGCACCAGCGCCTGCGCCATGGTGTTGAACGACAACTCGAAGAAGCCGGCGCAGAACAGCAGCCCGATCGCGACGGGATAGATCCGCACCGATGCGAAGCCGAGCAGCGCGATGCTCCAGAGCATCGCGAGCGTGATTGCGGTGCGCGGCGTGCCTTTGAGGCGTCCCCAGGATTCCAGGGCGATGCCGGCGAGCAGCGCGCCGGCGGCGTCGGCCGCGAGCAGCACGCTGTAGGACACGCCGGGATCGCCGCGGCCGAGATCGCCGGCAAAGCCCGGCATCTGGGCATGATAGGCGTTGCCGATCATGAACGAGGTGAGGCCGGCGAGCCAGGTCATCGCTGATAGCACCGGCTGGGTGCCGATGGCGCGGATGGTCAGCAGGATGTCGGCCAGGCCGCGCACGGCGAAGCGTCGGATAGCGATGCTCTTGTCGCGGACCGGGGCCCAGAACAGCCACAGCAGCATCGGCAGGTAGAACAGCGTGTTGAAGATGATGCCGTGCGAAGGGCCGAGCGTCAGCATGATGACGCCGCCCACCGCCGGGCCCACGAGAATGCCGAGATAGCGCGCCATCGCATTCAGCCGCACCGCGCTCGGCAGATCGGCGGGGCCGACGAGGTCGTAGAGCAGCAGCTGGTTCGGCGTCTGCCACAGCACGCCGGCGCAGCCATGGATCACCAGCAGCAGCATGGCGTGCCACATCTGGATCGTGTCGGTGATGAAGAAGAAGCCCCATCCGCTCGAGGCCACGATGAACAGCAGCATGCCGCACTGGATGATGCGGCGCGGATCGAAACGGTCGGCGAGCCCGCCGACCGCCACCGAGAACAGCAGGAACGGCAGCCAGTGCGACAGCACGGCAAAACCGCCGAGCGTCGGCGAGTGGAACTTCTGAAACACCACCCAATAGCTGATCACGTGCTCGATATTGTCGGCCATCATCGCCAGCACATAGGCGATGAACTGCAGCCGATAGGGCACGGATTTCATCGCGGCGAAGGAGCCGGACGCGGCCATTGGATTTTGCGGAAGGGGGTTCAAGTGGCACCAGGAAAGAACTCTTGCGGCATTACACGTTCGGTGCAGGCGGCTCAAGACAATTGGGAGTGCATGACCATCAGCCATGCACTGCAGCCACAAGCTCCACCGTCATCCTTCGAGGCGCGCAAGAGCGCGCACCTCAGGATGACGGCGGCGTTGGTGGCAGGTTACGGGACCGCCTTGGCACGATCGCGCATCTCACATACGCTGAGCCTCAGCCCGCACCATCCATCATAACAGACGGGCATCGAGGAAACCGCCATGGAATCCATCCGCGTATGCACCCACGCCGGACCGGGCTCGGAGCCCGTGATCAAGACCGTGCCGTGGCCGAAGGTCGGCCGTAAAGGTGCGCTGATCAAGATCGGCGCGTGCGGCGTCTGCGGCACCGATCTGCATATCCTGAAAGGTCATTGGCCGAAGCCGCTGCCCTGGCCGTTCACGCTCGGTCACGAACTCGGCGGGGTCATCGTCGAATGCGGCGAGGCGTTCACCGAGGACTTCATGAGCAAGCCGCTCAAGATCGGCTCGAAGGTGATGATCCCGCCGCTGATGCCGTGCGGGCGATGCTATTATTGCATCCACTATCCGCAAACCGCCAACAAATGCCTGACGCCCGTCTATTACGGGCGCTATCTCGGCTTCGAGAAACCACCTCACATGTGGGGCGGCTGGGCCGAATATGTCTATGTCGATCTCGACATGCTGCCGGGCACCAAGATCTACAAACTGCCCGACGACATGTCGCTGCGCCTCGGTGCGCTGTCGGAGCCGCTGACCTCGTGCATTCGTGCCTTCAATCGCGCGAGCCGCGCCGGCGGCTTCACCTGGGCCGACACGGTGGTGATCCAGGGCTCCGGCCCGATCGGCATTCTCGCGGTCGCGGCGGCGAAGGAGATGGGGGCCGGGCGCGTCATCTGCGTCGGCGCGCCGGAGGAGCCGCGGCTGAAGCTCGCGCGCGAGTTCGGTGCGGAGGCGACCGTGAACATCGAGGAACTCACCACGCCGCAACAGCGCATCGCGCGCGTCCGCGACATCGTCGGCGGTTTCGGCGCCGATCTGGTGATGGATTGCTCGGGCCACCCTACAGCCGGCCCCGAAGGCATCGAGATGCTGCGCGACGGCGGCACCTATGTCGAGATGGGCCAGTTCACCGACGCGGGCTCGATCGAGACCTCCTGGCATCGCATCTGCACCAAGGACCTCAACGTGCTCGGATCCTGGGGCTTCACCGGCAATGATCTGCCGCTCGGCGTCGACATGCTCTACCGCACCCGCGGTAAATATCCCTGGCTGAAGATGCAGACGATCTATCCGTTCACGGAAGCGGGCGTTTCGCAGGCAGTGAAGGACGCGATGGCGATGAAGACGGTGAAGTCGACCATCGTGCCGTGGCCGGATCTGGTGGACTAGCCGATGTCCCCCATTCCTCACGATCTTGCGATGTTCCTGGTCGACGCCAAACGGCGCACCTATGCGGGCCTCGACGACGATGCGACCGTGGCCGCGCCGCTGCTCACTGGCTCCAAACAACTTGAGTATCGCGCGCCGCCTTACGCCTATCGCGATATCTATTTTGGCATGGGCTTTTTCGTCGGGCAGGAGACCGTGTCGCGGGACGATCGCGTCATCTGGTCGATGAGCTACAGCGGCGGCACCCTCGCGGCGATCACCGACCGGGACACTCTTCTCGCGATCTACAAATTCCTGCGGCAGGCGCTGCTGGCGGTCCGCCTCGAACAGCCGTTTCGAGGACCGCCCCTGTTCGAGCAGCCGGACATGATCTACCGCAATGAGGTCGAGGGCGGGCTCGACCGCTTCCATGGTGTCGAGACGATTGCGCGGCATGGTGGCCCCGTGTTGTATGAGCTGCGCTATAGTGGCGGGCTGCTGCGATAAGTCTCGGTGTGGTAGCCCGGATCGAGCGGAGCGCAATCCAGGACCGGTCCCGCTTCGCTTTGCTCCATGCGGACTACGAGTCGGCGTTTGGAATGAAGGACGAGATGACAAGCGAACAGACAACAGACTTCAACCCGCGCACCCGCTCGCCCTTCAGCGCCATCCGCGCGATCGACTACACCGTCATCTTCGCGCGCGACATGGCGGCGATGCGGCGCTTCTATGAGGACGTGCTCGCTCTGTCCCTCGCGCGCGAGTTGTCGCCGAACTGGATCGAGTACGGGATCGGCAGCAACACGCTCGCATTGGCGAGGCCAAGCCGCATCGCCGCTGACGCGCCGACGCCGGCCGGCAGTGCCTCGCTGCAATTGGCCTTCAAGGTTTCCGCGGCCGAGGTCGATGCCTGCGCCGAAGAACTCGTGCGCCAGGGCGTCGCACTGTTGTCGCCGCCGACCAACCAGCCGTTCGGGCATCGTACGCTGTTCTTCAGGGATCCCGACGGCAATCTGCTGGAGGTCTATGCCGAGCTGTGAGCCCGGCCGGGGCTGGGTGCCCCAAAAGTTCCACAGGGAATCCGCAAATGATCCGTGCCGACGGGAAACTTCGGCCCAGGTTCCGGCTTTCAATTCACCGGAGAGACCTCGTGAAGCAAGTCCTGAAACCGGTCACCTACATCCTTGCCGCCATCTATTTTCTGGTGGATGCGGTGTTCATGGCGGTGGCGCATCCGATCTCGCGCTGGCTTTCCCGACATTTCGAGTTCAAGCGGCTGCGCGCCTGGATCAGGTCGTTGCCGCCCTATCCGTCGCTGGCGCTGTTCTCGGTCCCCGTGATCATTCTGGAGCCGATCAAGCCGGTGGCGGCCTACCTCGTCGCGACCGGCCAGTTCCTGAGTGGGGTAGCCGCGTTCATCGGCTGCGAGCTGCTCAAGCTCGTGCTGGTCGAACGCCTGTTCCATCTGACGCGCGACAAGCTGATGCGGATTCCGGCATTCGCCTGGGGCTATGCAAGGTTCGCCGAGATGAAGGCATGGCTGCAGGCGACCGAAGCCTGGCGCGCCATCCGCGCCTTGAGCCTCGCGGCGAAAGCCTCTGTGGTGCGGGCCAGGGCAAAGCTGGCCGGCGGTGTCAGCAGGCTCGTGACCTCGAGGGACTAGGACCGCCTCGCGGTCAATCTCATTCCACTGACCTCCGGGGACGCACCAAGCTCACTCGCCTTCATCACCGTCGCGCCCACCACCTTGGTCCCCTCCAGTTCGCGCACGATGCGTTCATCCGGCCCGACGATGCCGAGATCGAACTCGTGCTCGGGCGTTATCAGGATCATGCGCGGGCCGACGATCACCACGACGGTCATGTCGTTGCGCTCGCCTTGCTCGGCCCAGGCGCGGATCTCGCTCGCGTACGGTTCCTTGCGCCACGCATTGGGAGAGCCGGCGTCGCAGCGGATCTCGATGCCGTCGTCCGAGGTGGTCAAGACGAGCTTTGAGCGGCTCGGTTTCCAGCGCTCATCGAGGAGGTCGTTGACGAGCCAGAGGCAGGCGAACGTCTCGCATTCGGCGGGCCTGGTGTCATAGATCGCGCAACCCCGGCCGGGCTTGCAATGCGCGCACCAGCTGCTGGCCGGCTTGGCGAGGGTCTCGATGGCCATCACCTTGCAGCAGAGCGTGCAATCACCGCAACGTCGTTGGCCTGATGAGGTCATACATGCATCCCAGCACCTCCAGTTGCGGCCAATTTACGCGAGATGGCGGTAAAAGTCCGCCGTTCCGGCTCAAAAGCGCCGGCCCGAGCTTCCCAAACCTGTTCACCCTGTCGCCAATGCCATGCATCAAAGGCATGGTGATTTGGTCGCCGCTAGCGTAAAGAGCGTCCAAATCGAAATCATCACGGGTGTGAGCGGGCCTTCTGCAATGATTGCAGCCTCAAGGCCCCTCGGCTCTTTCCGTTCCTCACCCGGACCAACCAAGGTTTTCCACCCCGTGTCCTTTCCGGCCCTGACCCCGCCGCTCGCCCGTGCTTTGGCTGAGCGCAATTACGATTCACCGACGCCGGTTCAGCTCGCCGTGCTCGGCGAGGACGCCGTTGACCGCGACCTGCTGGTGTCGGCCCAGACGGGCTCGGGCAAGACCGTCGCCTACGGATTGGCCATGGCCAGGGACCTTCTGGGTGATGCCGAGCGGTTCGCGCAGGCCGCAGCACCTCTGGCGCTGATCGTCGCGCCGACCCGCGAGCTCGCTTTGCAGGTCCAGCGCGAGCTCACCTGGCTCTATGAGCATGCCGGAGCGCGCGTCGTCTCCTGCGTCGGCGGCATGGATCCGCGCCGCGAGCAGCGGGAGCTGGCCGCGGGCGCCCACATCGTCGTCGGCACGCCCGGACGCCTGTGCGATCATCTCAGGCGCAATCGCCTCGATATCTCGGAATTGAAAGTCGTCGTGCTTGACGAGGCCGACGAGATGCTCAATCTCGGTTTTCGCGAGGACATGGAGTTCATCCTCGAGACCACGCCGGAGACGCGCCGGACGCTGCTGTTCTCCGCGACGTTCCCGCGCGGCATCGTGGCACTGGCAAAACAGTATCAGCAGGATGCGTTTCGCATCGAGGTCGCGGGCGACGAGGGCGGTCACGCCGACATCGAGTATCGCGCCATCCGCGTCGCGCCTGGTGATGTCGAGCATGCGGCCGTCAATATCCTGAGGTTCTACGAGGCGCCGAGCGCGCTGGTGTTCTGCAACACGCGCGATGCCGTCAGGCATTTGCAGGCGGCGCTCTTGGAACGCGGCTTCTCTGTTGTCGCGCTGTCGGGCGAATTGTAAGCGAGGCTTTTCTCCCATTTGATTGATGGGTTTCCGCTCGGTTTGTGCTCTGCGATTCTTGGCTGTTGAGGCAGCCAGGAGGAGACTGACGGATGGAACTATCGGGCGAGGAGTCCGAAGCTG
>NZ_JAANIH010000098.1 GCF_014529705.1 Bradyrhizobium campsiandrae | reverse complement strand
ATGGGTTGAGCACTTGCGAAACCCATCACTTCTCGTTCGTCGCTCTCCGTAACCGTGGCAGGATCGTCGGCAACGACAGCTTCCGTTCCGCTGCATGGGTTTCGCAAGTGCTCAACCCATCCTACGCCCCAACCCGCGCTGCCACCATATCCCGGGCGGACAAACGTCGGTTTGGGCCAATTCGAATTTTTCAAAGCGAAGGACGCCCAATGGAATTCGCTACCTTAAGTTTCCAACATGAGTTAAGCTACCCAAGCAAGCATATTTGTGATGGAGGTGATGGTGGCCACTGTATTTGTGGAAGCGCGCCCGAAGGGAAGGCCGGAGGGAAGTCCAATCACCGACTACGTGGTTGAAGACCACGCTGATCATGTGTTGGGAACGTTCAAGACGCAGAAGGAGGCGATCGATTGGACAAGGAAAAATGGTCACTCACCGCACGTCGCCCGGGTTCGGCATCTGAACGATAAGAAAACGCCGGATCACTGGCGTGCGGTTTGATCTATCGCCAGCGGCAGCGGTCGAACTGGGTAACGCTGTTACAGTTGGGTGGGCTCGAACCACCGACCTCCTGTATCACAGACGGGCGCTCTCCAACTGAGCTACAACAGCATCCTTGCGAGCCGCTGCCTTGATCGACGCGGGGACCGTGTGGCGATGGATGTCCGGCCTCTCCATGACGAGGATGACTACAACTGGGCGGTTGGCGAGGTGAGCCGTTATTTCGAGGCTCAGCCCGCAATCGGCACGCCCGCGAGCGACAGGTTCGAGGTGCTCGCAACGCTCATCCGGGCGTACGAAGACACGCACTTCCAAATTCCGAATGCCGATCCGGTGCAGGTGCTGGAGTTCGCGATCCAGTCGATGGGAAAAACCCACGCTGGCCTGAGCGAGCTCATTGGACGGAATCGCACGTCCGAGATCCTCAATCGCGTCCGCCCGTTGACGCTCGACATGATCCGCACGATCAGCGCGCAATGGCACATCCCCATCGCGCTACTCACCTCGCCGTATCAACTGGCCAAGGCTCAGGCGTAGTCTTGGACGTGCGCACCACCGCCGCAGCCCCCAACTCGCGCTTGAGCACCGCAATCAACAACTGCTGCCCGTCGAACGGCAGGCCCAGAGAAATGCGTCTTTCGCGACCGTTCGTCGCGCGATGCCGAGGGCCTTTTGGGCGACGTCGAGAGGCACCCAACTGGCCATCATGATTCCAAAATTCGGATTGTCGCCGTAGGGCTCATACAACGCGAAATCATATTGGGGTGCCTTGGACTTGAGGCTGTTCATGAGACGCAGTCCTTCCTCGCGCGTAGCGGCAGAGCCGACGATCACGAAGTATTTGTTGTAGTCGTTGATCAGAAAAGGCGGATCGCGCAGAAATCCGGTCTGCGGCTTCGGCAGTGCCGGCGTTTCCGTATCAGCGACTGCAAACGTATCGTTGGAAGCCAGCCTGGTCACGCTCCTGATCCATCCGGTCGCACCGGTTCGCGCAACGGGCGTCGGACCCGCGGCCGGCGTCAGCAGCTCCTGCATCATGGTTCTGAAGTGGGACGCCTTGTCTTCGCCCTTCAACGCCGTGTCCGACCAGATCATCTTGCAGTAGATGTTCGCCATCGTGAGCACGATCACGACCTGATCGGCTCGCGGGTTGTTCTTCAGCACATTGTCCCGGGTATCCCGCACATTGATGTCGATCCCGAGCCGGCCGAGCAGCTTGCCGATCGCATCCACGGCCGTCTTCGTATCGACGGTGACGGAATGATTTTCCAGGTTAGGGACCGGCGGGCATGGCGGATCTTCCGCGGCCATCGCCGGCGAGGCCAGCAAGGCCAACGCGCCGAACAGGACGACGCAGCCGAGCCGAAGCAGCGTTCCACTCTTCCGGTGCATCCAGAGACTCCTCTTTGGAATTGCCGTGGCAGAAAGAAGAATCGACCGACCGTCCTGTCTTTGCGCGGCACTCGCGATTTCGACCAGAGGGCCAGCGCCCTTCCTTATCACAAGTTGAGAAGGATGTGGACACGATCTGACATTGTCACGCGCTCCAGGCGCTGATCTGACGTCGCCGGATCAAGGGCAGTCGCCTCACCGTTTGGCGAGCGTGATGCTGGGACAAGCAGGAGCCGAGGCAACGGTGCGAGTATTGGCCCGCATCAGGCAACCCTTCGTAACCGCCGGCATGACCCAGTTGGGTCATGAGGGAGGCTCCAACCTCTGTCATTCCTCTTCCGGATCGGGAGAGCGAGGACATGGACGAAACCCTGGGCAGGACGGACACCGGGCGCCTTGACCGGAAAGTGGCGGAGTTCTGCCGCTATTTCGAGCTCATGCCATCCGACCCCGCTGCGGCGATGCACGGCACGGTCGCCCAAATGCACGCGCTCTGCAGCGAATTGGCCACGCTTCCGCCGACCGAGTGGAGTGCCCCTCATACCCAGAAGCTGTTGGCCCCGGCGATCAACCTCCACTCCCAGTCGAACTTTGTCCGCCGGCTCCGGGAGTGGCCACGGGGCTATCCGGGCGATTTCGAGACGGTCGAGCTGCTGGCCGCCGGCTCTCGCCCGCCAACGACGAACCGTGGAGCCGACTGGATCGAATGGTATGCGCTGAACACGGCGATCGCGCAGCAGCACCGGAACAAGATCCTCTGGCAGTATCTCAAAATGTGCGCAACGACGCCCGGACGCATTCTGTCCATCGGTTGCGGAGGAGCGGCGGATTTCCAGATCGCTCCCCACCGGTTCACGGGATCGACCGTCGTCCTCGTGGACATCGACAAACAGGCACTTGCGCTGGCCGAGGAGCGGTTGAGGCGCTACTGCGACGTGCACATCGTCTGTGGTGACGTCAGGCGCTCGATACGACGCGCTCAAGACGAGGGCCCGTTCGACATCGTCGTCTGCGGCGGACTGTTCGACTATCTCGACGACCGGACGATCGTGCTCATCCTCAAAGAACTCCGGCAGCGCGTGCTCAGGGCCGGCGGATCGGTCGCCTTCACCAACATCGCGACCGGAAACCCGTTTCGGGTCTGGATGGAAGCCATCGCGGACTGGAAGCTGATCCATCGCTCCGAAGCGGACATTCGGGACATCGTCACGGACGCCGGTTTTGACCCGGCCGATCTATCGATCGCGCGCGATGCGACCGGCCTAACTCATCTCATCGAGATCAGTGCGTGATGAGCTCGCCACATCTTGAACGTCAGGAACAAACGCATGGCGTGGTTTCGAATGAAACCTTGTATGCGATCACGGAGCCAAGCTGATGAGGAATTCCCGCGGCCCGACTTGCCTGCCACGGAGGCCACCTTCGGCTTGGGCGCAACTTCGAGCGGTCGTCGCGTTTACCACCGCCAACTCCAGCAATTGACGCCCTCTTACTCCCCTGCAAGATCTCCGAAAAATTTTGAAGAGTTTACGGTATCATGGATACGTCCGGCACTGATCTCGTCTCTCCGGGAGCAACCCTCAGCAACGCGCAGCATCCGTACTCCTCTCTCGACTATGAATGGTCGCTAGCGACGGTCGGACAAGTCTATCAGCTGGGTTCGACCCCGACGGTCGGATACGTCAACAGCCTTAGCGATGTGGACATTTACTACGTCCCGAGCAGCGTTGGCGCCGCCGGAACAATCGACAATGACCGATGGATCTATATCGCTGGAAACGTGGGCGGCGGCCCGGCGGTTCTTCTCAACGGTCAGACCGTCGATCTCGATCTGGAAATCGCTCAAGGCTACGGCACTGACGATCCCTATTACTCCTTCGTCGAGAGTTATTCCGGCGCGTATACCCTCACCGCCTATTACATTCCGAACAACGTATCTTCCCAGAACTGGCTTGCCCTGATCGCGAACAACCTGTCGGGCGTCAAGTATGCAATCGCTTCGACCCCCCAGGCCGCTCTCAACGCAATGGCGGGAACGGGTTCGACGACTGAAACACCCTATGGATCATCCAACGCCGCTCCGGTCATCACGCCGCACAGCCAGAGCGTGACGTACAATCAGGCCGTCGCATTCTCTAGTCTCTATTCGGTGACGGGCAGCGGCATCACGCAATACAAGGTCTGGTTTGGCGACGCCGCACACGGTGCTCCTGCGCTGGGGACTCTGACCAACAACGGCACGGCTGTTGCGACCGACCAGCCGGTCACACTCACCAGCCTGAGCGGGCTGGTCTATACAGGGTCGGCTGCGGCCGGCACGGACAAGATCTGGCTCGAGGCCTATAACGGCTCCTGGGACAGCGCCGGCTGGGTGGAGGTCGATCTCGCCGACCAGGGCGCCAGCATCGCCGCCCCTGTGATCACGCCGCACAGCCAGAGCGTCGCCTACAATCAGGCCGTCCCGTTCTCGAATCTCTATTCGGTGACCGGCAGCGGCATCACGCAGTACAAGGTCTGGTTTGGCGATGCCGCACACGGCCTGCCCGCCAAGGGCACGCTCACCAACAACGGCACGGCTGTTGCGACCGACCAGGCCGTCACGCTCTCCAGCCTGAGCGGGCTGGTCTATACGGGTTCGGCCGCTTCCGGCACGGACAAGATCTGGCTCGAAGCCTATAACGGCTCCTGGGACAGTGCCGGTTGGGTGGAGGTCGATATCGCCGACCAGGGCGCCAGCATCGCGGCTCCTGTGATCACACCGCACAGCCAGAGCGTGGCCTACAATCAGGCCGTTCCGTTCTCGAACCTCTATACGGTGACGGGCAGCGGCATCACGCAGTACAAGGTCTGGTTTGGCGATGCCGCGCACGGCCTGCCCGCCAAGGGCACGCTTACCAACAACGGCACGGCTGTTGCGACCGACCAGGCCGTCACGCTCTCCAGCCTCAGCGGGCTCGTCTATACGGGTTCGGCCGCGGCGGGCACGGACAAGATCTGGCTCGAAGCCTATAACGGCTCCTGGGACAGCGCCGGCTGGGTGGAGGTCGATCTCGCCGACCAGGGCGCCAGCATCGCCGCTCCTGTGATCACGCCGCACAGCCAGAGCGTGGCTTATAGTCAGGCCGTTCCGTTCTCGAACCTCTATTCGGTGACGGGCAGCGGCATCACGCAATACAAGGTTTGGTTTGGCGACGCGGCGCACGGCTCTCCTGCGCTGGGGACTCTGACCAACAACGGTATTGCTGTTGCAACCGACCAGGCGGTCACGCTCTCCAGCCTGAGCGGGCTCGTCTATACGGGTTCGGCCGCTTCCGGCACGGACAAGATCTGGCTCGAAGCCTATAACGGCTCCTGGGACAGCGCAGGCTGGGTGGAGGTCGATCTCGCCGACCAGGGCGCCAGCATCGCTGCTCCCGTCATCACGCCGCACAGCCAGACCGTGGCCTATAGTCAATCCGTTCCGTTCTCGAATCTCTATTCGGTGACAGGCAGCGGCATCACGCAATACAAGGTCTGGTTTGGCGATGCGGCGCACGGCTTGCCTGCGCTGGGGACTCTGACCAACAACGGTATTGCTGTTGCAACCGACCAGACAATCACGCTCTCCAGCCTGAGCGGGCTCGTCTATACGGGTTCGGCCGCTTCCGGCACGGACAAGATCTGGCTCGAAGCCTATAACGGCTCCTGGGACAGCGCCGGCTGGGTGGAGGTCGATCTCGCCGACCAGGGCGCCGGTATCGCAGCTCCTGTCATCACGCCGCACAGCCAGAGCGTCGCCTCCAATCAGGCCGTCGCGTTCTCGAATCTCTATTCGGTGACGGGCAGCGGCATCACGCAATACAAGGTCTGGTTTGGCGATGCGGCGCACGGCACACCTGCCAAGGGCACGCTCACCAACAATGGCGCGGCTGTTGCGACCGACCAGGCCGTCACGCTCTCCAGCCTGAGCGGGCTCGTCTATACGGGTTCAGCCACGTCCGGCACCGACAAGATCTGGCTCGAAGCCTATAACGGCTCCTGGGACAGCGCTGGCTGGGTGGAGGTCGACATCACCGACCAGGGTACAGCGCCCCAAATCTTCCAACGAACCGGAAGCGAGATTTCTCTCACTGGTCTCACCGCTTATCCGACCCCAACTCCGGACATTGCAGTTGTTGGCTTCAACACGGGGTCGTATCAGGGCGACTATGGCGTGATCTGGTCGGCAACGACTGACGCCCAGGGTGGACCCAATGTCCTGCCGGCCGCCATCTACACCAGCAATGGCGCTTTCGTGACGAATCCCGGCGCAGACCTGCACTCGGGTGATGTCGTCGCAGGGACAGTTCAAGGCAATCTGGCGACCGCACAGACCTTTACGGCTGGCGCCACGCCGATGATCAGCCTGGTGATTTCGGGCCCCAGTGGCAACACCAGCGGCGTCCTGGTCACCGGACAGGCGAACCACGTTTTCTCGGATGCGAGCATCACCGCAGGCACCGATACGATCGCGATCGCCCATTACGACGTGGCCAACGGCACGACAGCTCTGAAGCTCGAGCTGACCAGCGAGAACAACTTCCTGCACGGCTCTGGTGGGATTTCGGATACGACACTCACGATCGCCGCCCCCTCCGGCTGGTCGTACAACCCGAGTGTGTCATACCCCACGCATCTGGTTCAGGAACTGACCGGTGCAGACAATTTCGTGATCAATTGGGAAGGCCAGAACGGAAATTCTTCGGCCGAATGGCTCAGCCTGGTTGATCACAGCGGGCATGTCCTGCAGACGCGAGAACTCGATCCCAGCGTCATGGCCGGCAATAGCATCTCGATGGTTGCGACGGGAGACGGCAACGTTGCGATGGCGGTGGACTATGCAGGCCGCGTCGCGTTCGAGCTGATCAACGGCTCCAGCCTCGCAACGATCAGCAAGGTGACGGTCAATCCCACTGCAGCTCTCCCCAACGAGACCAATCCGCAGATCGCTTTGCTGAAGAACGGTGACTTCGTCCTGGCCTGGCACGAGTACGACAACGGAACGCCGGTCATAGACGCTCAGGTGCTCGACTCTACCGGGCACACGATCGGTTCGGTGATCACCGTCAGCGCCGATGCCGGGCTCACCGACAAGCTGGGCGTCGCCGCGCTTTCGAATGGAGGGTTTGTCGTCTCCTGGGTCAATGCGACCGCCCAGAGCGCGACCGCCATGTCGCAGCTTTTCCTGCCGGTTGCCAGCCAGTCAAACCTGCCACCGGCGCCCGCCAATGCGAGCGGCTCGGCGTCAACTCCCGAGGCGCACAGCTACGCTGCTGAAACGATCGGCCAAGTCGTGAGCGATCCGAACCTGCACCACACCTTCGATTTGTTGACGTGACAAGCTCGTAAATACCGCACCCGGGCGGCGGCCGGATGCCTGTCCGAACGCAGGATGTGTCGTGGATGTCGCTGGTACAGTTGGGTGGGCTCGAACCACCGACCTCCTGTTCCACAGACAGGCGCTCTAACCAACTGAGCTACAACTGCATCCTTGCGAGCCGCGCCTTTGGGGGCTGCCTGAAAAGGCCTGCTGCCGAAGGGGGCTGGACGGGGCGGAAACTAGGTGCAACGGGCGTTTTTGGCAAGGCCGCAAAAGCCGATAATTCCCGCCTTGGGCACCGTTATTTCCAAGAAAAACCCGGGCCTTGGGGCCCGGGTTCTTGATTTGCTCGATCCGCCGTTTTGCTCAGGCGGCGGGGTAGAACTTCGAGGCGGAGGCCTTGATCGGCTCGGCGGTGGCGCTGGCGGACCGCTGGGCGATCTCGAACAGTTCCTTGGCCTGGGCCTGGAAGGTCTCGAGCTGGGTCTTGGCATGGCCGGTCCAGAGCTGGAAGGCGTCGGTCGGCGACTTCACGCCGAGCAGCTCCTGAGTGAAATCCAGATGGGCCGTGGCGTTGGCCTTGGCGAATTCCATCAGCTTGGCGGTGTACTCGTTCGCGCCCTTCTGGGCGGACGCGAACACGGCCTCGATGGTGCCGTTGTGGGTCTCGGCGGCGTCCTTGAACTTGGCGTAGTTCTCACGGGCCTGCGACACGCCCTTTTCGGCGAACGCACGCACCTGCTCGGGGACCTCGAACGGAATGATCGAGGCAGAAAACGGATCAGTCGCACCTGTCATTGATGTCCCTCACGCTAATGAAAAAAGGAGTGAGCCTTCTGGCGCGCCCGCCGGCCAACCGGGGCCATTTCTTGTTACGCGATGGCGGGTACGAAAGACTGGAAACGCAGAACAAACGAGATGGCTCGTCCAGCGCCCAGCACTATCTGTGCCTAACATGTCAACATTGTGCAGCGCAATGCGAAGCGGGGATGCGTTGCGATAATTTAATCCTGAGGGTGAGGCTCCTGAGCTGCGGAACCGGGGGTTGCCGGGCAGGGAACGCTGCGTCGGCGCGGCGACAAGGCGGCCTAATGCCTCGCCCTGGTCGCCTCCATCGCGGCGCGGCTGACGGCCTGGCCGATTTCGCCGGCCTGGTCGGCCAAAGCCTTCATCTGGGCCTGGACGTAGTCGGCGTGCAGCCGCATCACCTCGGTGAGGTCCCGGGCATGGACCAGCGACTGGGCGTAATCCAGCGAGGCCTGCACATTGCTCTCGGCGAAGGCGATCGCCCGGGCGCCGATGTCCCTGGCGCCGGCGCGCACGCTGGCGCTGCGTTCCTCCATCGAGCCGGCGGCGGCCTCGGCATTGGCGAGCAGCTTTTCGAAGGCGCCGCGGGCCTGCCTGAAGCTCGATTCCGCCAGGTTTCGCATCTCCGGCGGAAGCTCGAAATGGCCGTGGTTTTGGGCCTGGTCGGTCATGGCGACTCCTCTGTCCTTGCGCGTCCTGCTTTCGCTCCGCCCCGCTGAGACTAGCCGGCAATGCTATTGCCGGTATGACGCCCCGCCTCCCTCGCGAAATCCTGCGGATGCCACGACCATGCGGCTTGCGGGTTCGGCCATATTAAGGTTATCGCGGCTTTGGGCCGCCCTTGGGATCGCGGAGCCGTGGACCTGCCCGCGCCCGCGGGCAATACTAACTCTTTCTTAAGGCTGTCATTCCCGGCAGCTTTAAACATCAACCTGACACGCGGGACTTAAAGCCGGTCGGATGACGAGTTCGGATTTCCAGTTGCGAGGCGTCGGCGATCCCAGGCTGTCCGTGCATGCCACCTCACCCCTGCCGGCGTGGCTCTGGTCGCTCGACGGCACACGCGTGTTGTGGGCCAACGCGGTCGGCGCAAAATTCTTTGGCGCGGCCAACGCGGCGGCGCTGGCGCAAAAGACATTCGGACCCGCCGATCCCCATCGCCGCCAGGTCGCGCAGCTCGGCCGGCGGCTGTCCGCCAACGGCCCGGTCCGGCTGGAGCGGCTGCGCGGCTTCGGCGCGCGGCTCGGCACGCTGATGACCTGCGCCTGCGCGCGGCTCGTATTTGCCGATGGCGGCGAAGGCGTGCTGGTGACGGCGATGGATGCTTTCGCGCGCAGCATGCCGCTGATCGAGCGGCTGCATCGCCTGGTCGACGGCGCGACCACGCCGATGGCGGCATTCGCGCCGGATGGAATGTTCGCCGGAGCCAGCGAAGCCGCGCGTCCCCTGCTCGGCTTTCGCGATCTGGGCGAAGCCGGCCTCGAACAGGCGCGCAAGGGTGCCCTGGCGAATGGCCGCGTCGAGCTGCCGATCGGCATCGGCAACATGGTGCTGCAGCGGGTCGGCATCGGCGCCGATGTCGGCCTCGTCGCGCTGATCGAGCCGGCCGGCGCGCAAGCCGCACCGGCGGCCGAGCGCCCGACGGCGGCTGCGACGGAAGCCGTGCCGGCCGCGGCGCCCGAAACGTCGACCGAGCCCGCGCCGCAGGTTGCTGCCGAAACGCCGTCATCGCATGAGCCCGCCGCCGGGATCGACCTGTTCGACGCCTTTGCCGAGCCGGACGAGATGATCGCGGCCGCGCCGGAGCCGAGCGCGGACGAGGCGGCGGATATCGCGCCGGTCGACGATTTGGTCGCCGAGCCGATCGAGCCGGTCGCGGCGCCCGAAACAGCTGTCGAAAACCCGCCCGCGGCCATCGTGCCGCCGCAAGCCGCGCCGATCACCAGCCCCATGGTCGAGCCGCCCGCACCTGCGGAGACACCGCGCCAGCATCCGCTCCGCTTCCTGTGGCAGATGGATGCGGAGGGGCGCTTCGTGCTCGGCTCGGACGAGTTCATCCGCCTGATGGGCGCGCACACCGCGGCCGGCTTCGGCCGGCCCTGGCGCGAGATCGCCGAGCAGTTTGCGCTCGACCCCGAGGGCCGCGTCGCGCAGGCGCTGGCGAGCCACGACACCTGGGCCGGCATCACCGTGAACTGGCCGGCCGACGGCGGCGAACATCTGCCGGTCGAGCTTGCGGGCCTGCCGGTCTACGACCGTGCGCGCAACTTTGCCGGCTTCAAGGGCTTTGGCGTCTGCCGCGATCTCGACAGCCTCAACCGGCTCGAGGCGCTCCGCCGCTTCGAGCTGTTCGCCGAGCCGCGCGCAACGCAGGGCCTGTCGGCCGAAATGGTCGAGCCGGATCCTGAAGCGGAGGCCAGGCCCGAGGAAGAGCTCAAGGCCGAGGCGCCGCCGCCGCACGAGCCGCAGCCGCTAGAGCCGCCTGTTACGACCGAGCCCGAACCGCCCGCATTTTTCACCGACGCGAATTCACACCCAACCGATCCGGAAACGCCCGTGGAAACGCCTCCGAATGTCGTGCCGTTCCGTGCACCCGGTGATCTCAGATCACCTGGTGATCTCAGGTCGCAAAGTGACCAGAGATCGCCGACGCTGACGCCGGTGGAGAACAGCGCATTCAACGAGCTGGCCCGGCAATTGTCCGAACGGCTCGAACGCGAGCGCGAACAGATCGCGTCCGTTGCGGCCGAGCCGCCGGCCGCGGAGATCACGCCCGAGGCGCCGGAGCCCGGGTCCGAGTCCGAGTCCAAGTCCGAGCCCGAAGCGGCGCCGGCAGCGGCGCAATGGCTGACCGAGCCGGTGCCGCCCGCGCGCGGCGACGGCGCGCGCGACCGCACGCTGCTCGACCTCGTGCCATCGGGCGTCCTGATCTACCGGCTCGATCGCCTGCTCTACGCCAACCCCGCCTTCCTCGCGCGCATGGGCTATGCGAGCCTCAACGCGCTGGAAGAGGCCGGCGGGCTGGACGCGCTCTATGTCGAGCCTGGTGTCTCCGCCGCCAGCAGCACCTCGCAAGCAGGCACGCCGGTGACGATCAGCGCGACCATCGCCAACGGCGAACAGAGGCTGGCGACGACCGAGGCTCATCTGCATACGATCGACTGGAACGGCGAAAGCGCGCTCGCGCTGATCTGCGCGCTGCCGCACGCCGCGCCCGTGATCGTCGCGCCGTCCGTTGCCACCGAGACTGTTGCCCTCGAATCCTTCCCCTACGGGTCCGAGCCAGAAGTCGGCGAAGCCGACGCCGAAGACCTCGCCGCCATCCTCGACACCACCGCCGAGGGCATCGTGATGTTCGATGCCGAAGGCAACATCCACGCCTGCAACCGCAGCGCGGAGGCGCTGTTCGGCTATGACGGCGAGGCGCTGCTGCAGCAGAACCTGCTGACGCTGTTCGCGCCCGAGAGCCAGCAGATCGTCGTCGACTATCTCGAAAGCTTGAAGAGCCAGGACATCGCGAGCCTGCTCGACCACGGCCGCGAGGTGCTGGGCCGCGAGAAGAAGGGCGGCGTGCTGCCGCTTGCCATGATCATGGGCCGCACGCGGCCCGACGGCCCGAACTTCTTCGCCGTGTTCCGCGACCTCTCGCACGCGAAGAAGGGCGAGAGCGAGCTGACGCAGGCGCGCCGCCTCGTCGACGGCGCCGCGAATGCCAAGGCCGACATGCTGGCGCGGATCAGCCACGAGATCCGCACGCCGCTCAACGCCATCATCGGCTTTGCCGAGGTGATGATCTCCGAACGATTTGGTTCGCTCGGCAACGAGCGTTACGGCGAATACATGAAGGACATCCGCGCCTCCGGCGAGCGCGTCATCACCATCATCGACGATCTCCTGGAGCTGTCGCGGATCGAGACCGGCAAGCTCGATCTCCACTTCGCCAATCTCAACCTCAATGACCTGGTCGAAGCCTGCGTTACCGTGATGCAGCCGCAGGCCAACCGCGAGCGCATCATCATCCGCACCTCGCTCGGACACGCGCTGCCGCAGGTGACGGCGGATACGCGCGCGCTGCGCCAGGTCACGATGAACCTGATCTCCAACTCGATCAGGCTCGCGGGCGCCGGCGGCCAGGTCATCGTCTCGACCGCGCTGTCCGATCGCGGCGAGATCGTCCTGCGCATCCGCGACACCGGCCATGGCCTCAGCGAAAACGAGGTCGCCGCCGCGATGGAGCCGTTCCGCACGCCGCCGCCCGGCGATGCCGCGGACAGCTCGGCGCTGAGCCTGTCGCTGACCAAGGCCCTGGTCGAAGCCAACCGCGCCCGGTTCAACATCAAGAGCGCAGGCCATTCGGGCACGCTGATCGAGGTGGTGTTCGCGCCGGTGACGGCACGGGCTTAGGCGCCGAACCAGCGCGACAGGGCTTCAACGGCTTCGTCATGATTGGGCGCGCCGTCGCTGGCCCACGCCACAAAGCCATCGGGCCGCACCAGCACCGTGCTCAGTCCCAGCCGATCCCTCGGCTCGCCGGCAACATAAGCGATCCGATCATCCCAGCGGCTCGCGAGCGCTTGAAGCGATGGACGCACGTCGAAATCCAGCAGGAGGCCTTTCGCCGTCCTGAGATGTTCGCCGACTGTCGCGCCGTCAGGAAGTGCGAAATCGGGAACGCTGCGGCCGACCAGCGGATGACTGCCGCCAAGGTCGTAGCGCAGCGAAACGCCGCGGACGCGTTCGGCGAAATAGCTCGCGCCGTCGCGCGTCGCGATGAGATCGCGGATGATGGCCTGGAGCGCGCGGGCGCTCGGCGCCGGCCGCATGATCGCGACCTGCGCGCGCGACCAGTCGAGGATTTGCGCGCCGACGGGATGCCGCTCGCGCGAATAGCTGTCGAGGAGATCGCACGGCGCTGACCTGCGGATCGTCGCTGCCAGCTTCCAGCCGAGATTCATCGCATCGCCAAGCCCGAGATTGAGGCCCTGGCCGCCCAGCGGCGAATGGGTGTGGGCGGCATCGCCCGCGAGCAGCACGCGGCCCTTGCGATATGTGGATGCCTGACGCGCGCGGTCGGTCCAGGTGGACGCGAGACGAAGCGCGATGATGGTCACATCGGTGCAGGAGACGCGGCGCAACACCTCTTGCACATGATCCAGTGTGATCGGCGCGGTGCGATGAAAAGCGCCGCCGTCGAAATCGACCAGCGCGATCGTGCCTGGTGGCGCGTAGGTGTACATGCCCGCGGCCGTGGAATTGCGGCCAGGACTGAGTTTCTCCGCATCGGCGAGCTCGACCTCGATGGAATAGCCGGTGAACTCGGGGTCCGTGCCCGTAAAGTCGAAGCCGCAGGACTTGCGCACGGTGCTGCGGCCGCCGTCGCAACCGACCAGCCAACGTCCGCGAAAGGTCTCGCCGGCCGCCTGGACGGTCACATCGTGGTCGGAAGGGGCAACGGCCGTGACGCCGAAACCGCGCCGGATGTCGGCGCCCATGCCGGACGCGCGCGCGGCCAGAACGGTTTCGAGCGATTCCATATCGACGGCGACGCCGGCATCGGCCGGCGTCGGCAGCCGCCAGGACCATTTCGCGGCATCGACATCGTCCTGAAAGAACTGGAGTCCGGCGAAGTGACCGGCCGGCCGTCGCGCCTGCCGCATCCAATGTGCAGCGCTCTCGATCGCGCCCGACTTCGCTCGCTGCGCCGCCACGATCTCCTCCAGCAGGCCGCGCCGGTGAAAGGCCTCAGTCGTCGGGATCGACAGGCCACGCAGCCCGAACGGGAGCTGCTTCAGCGGCGAATGCGGGTCTTGCGCCTGCTCCAGCACCAGCACCGAAAGGCCGGCGAGCCGCAGCTCGCAGGCGAGAAACAGGCCGACGGGGCCGGCACCGGCAATGATGACGTCATGGATATCAGGGAATCGGGTTTGCATGAGACGCTCCTGTGGTCGATGTTCGACCGGAGCGTTCCCGATGCTTTCGAGGACCACACGGACGAACGGTTGAGCGCCCTGATGGCGCCCGCTGTTCGTCGTGGGGATCTCGTGCACAAGGCCAAAGACCAGAGCTTCCGTTACCAGAAGGATTTGGGCTGACCAGACCAAATCTGCCTTTTCCGACGGGGTCTCTATAGTTTCGTGGCGTTGCATGCGCAACGAAAAAAAGGCACGGCGCTGATGGCACCGTGCCTTTCGCAATTCCCGAGCGTCAGATCAGCTGTAGATCTCGAACAGGCCGGCGCCGCCCTGGCCGCCGCCGATGCACATGGTGACGACGCCCCACTTGGCCTTGCGGCGGGCACCTTCCTGCAGCAGATGGCCGGTCAGGCGGGCGCCGGTCATGCCGAAGGGATGGCCGATCGCGATCGAGCCGCCATTGACGTTGTATTTCTCGGGGTCGATGCCGAGCTTGTCGCGCGAATAGAGGCACTGGCTGGCGAAGGCTTCGTTGAGCTCCCAGAGATCGATGTCGTCGATCTTGAGGCCATGCCGCTTCAAGAGCTTCGGCACGGCGAAGACCGGGCCGATGCCCATCTCGTCGGGCTCGCAGCCCGCAGCGGCCCAGGCGACGAAGCGGCCGAGCGGCTTGAGGCCGCGCCTCTCGGCATCCTTGGCTTCCATCAGCACCACGGCGGCAGCACCGTCGGAGAGCTGGCTGGCATTGCCGGCGGTGACGTATTTGCCCGGGCCCTTCACCGGCTCGAGCTTGGCAAGGCCTTCCAGCGTGGTCTCGGGGCGATTGCACTCGTCGCGATCGACCACGTAGTCGACGATGCTCTCGGCCTTGGTGGCCTTGTCGACGACCTTCATCTTCGTCTTCATCGGGACGATCTCGTCCTTGAACTTGCCCGCCTGCTGCGCGGCGGCCATGCGGCGCTGCGACTCCAGCGAATATTCGTCCTGATATTCGCGGCTGAGCTGGTAGCGCTCGGCGACGATGTCGGCGGTGTCGATCATCGCCATGAAGATGTCAGGCGCGGTCTTGAGCAATTCCGGATCGACCCATTCCTTCGGCGAGCCGCCGCCCGGGATCGAGATGCTCTCGACGCCGCCGGCGACGATGCAGTCGGCGCCGTCGGAGCGGATCGAATTGGCGGCCATCGCGATGGTCTGCAGCCCTGAGGAGCAGAAGCGGTTCACCGAGACGCCGCCGGTCGACTTCGGCAGGCCGGCGAGCAGCGCAGCCTGGCGGCCGATATTCGGCGCGCCATGGGCGCAATTGCCGAGATAGCAGTCCTCGACATAATCGCTTTCGACGCCGGCGCGATCGACCGCGTGCTTGATGGCGTGGGCCGCGAGCGACATCGGCGGCGTGATGTTGAACCCGCCGCGGCCGGATTTGGCGAGGCCCGTGCGCGCGTAGGAAACGATGACGGCTTCACGCATTTGTTTTCTCCCTGATCGAACGATTGGCATGGAGGCGTTCTGGATGCCATTGGTACACAAAGTTTGGGGAGCGCGGGAGAAATAAAGCGCGGCGCTGCATCAACAAAAACGCCGCCCCTCGCGAAAAAGGGCGGCGTTGTTCCGCAGGTCGGAATATATGATGACCGTCATTCCGCGGCGCAGACGCCGCTCTATCTGCTCGTCATGCCCGGGCTCGACCCGGGCATCCACGTCTTTCTGCGCGCTGGGCAAGACGTGGATGGCCGGGTCAAGCCCGGCCATGACGAAGGAGAGACCGTTGCTTAGAACGTCAGCGCCTTGGCCTGCTTGACCTGCGGCAGGGCCTGCACCTTGACGAGCAGGTCGGCGGGTACGGCGCCGTCGACCTCGACGAGGGCGATGGCATCGCTGCCGGGGGCGACGCGGCCGAGATGGAAGGTCGCGATGTTGATCTTGGCATCACCCAGGAGGCTCGCGAACTGGCCGATGAAGCCCGGCTTGTCCTCGTTGGTGATGTAGATCATCGACTTGCCGAACTCGGCGTCGACGCGGATGCCCTTGACGTCGACGAGGCGCGGCTTGCCGTCATGGTAGACGGTGCCGGAGACCGAGCGCTCCTGGCTCTCCGTCGCCACCGTGACGGTGATCAGGCTCTCATAGTCGCTCTGGGCGGCGCGGGTCACTTCGTCGACCACCATCCCGCGCTCCTTGGCAACGACCGGCGCGGACACCACGTTGACCTCGCCGAGCATCGGTCGCAGCAGGCCCGACAGCACGGCGGACGTCAGCGCCTTGATCTTCATTTCGGCGACATGGCCCTCGTAAGTGATCGTGACCTTCGAGATGCCGCTCTCGGTGAGCTGGCCGGCGAACGAGCCGAGCTTCTCGGCGAGCACGATGAAGGGCTTGAGCTTCGGCGCTTCTTCCGCGGTGATGGACGGGAAATTGATGGCGTTCGAGATCGCACCGGAGATCAGGTAGTCCGACATCTGCTCGGCGACCTGCAGCGCGACGTTCTCCTGCGCTTCCGTGGTGGAGGCGCCGAGATGCGGCGTGCAGATCACGTTGGGGTGGCCGAACAGCACGTTTGATGTCGCGGGCTCCTCGACGAACACGTCGAAGGCGGCGCCCGCGATGTGCTTGGCATTGAGCGCATCGACCACGGCCTGCTCGTCGACGAGGCCGCCGCGAGCGCAGTTGATCAGGCGCACCCCCTTCTTCATCTTGGCGATCGCGGCGGCGTCGATGATGTTCTTCGTCTTCTCCGTCAGCGGCGTGTGCAGCGTGATGAAGTCGGCGCGCTTGAGGAGATCATCGAGCTCCACCTTCTCGACGCCGATGTCCTTGGCGCGCTCCGGCGACAGGAACGGATCGAACGCGATCACCTTCATGCGCAGGCCGAGCGCGCGATCGGCGACGATCGAGCCGATGTTGCCGCAGCCGACGACGCCGAGCACCTTGCCGGTGATCTCGACGCCCATGAAGCGGTTCTTCTCCCACTTGCCGGCCTGGGTCGAGGCGTCGGCCTGCGGGATCTCGCGGGCCAGCGCCAGCATCAGCGTAATCGCATGCTCAGCGGTGGTGATCGAATTGCCGAACGGCGTGTTCATCACGATGATGCCCTTGGCGGTCGCCGCGGGGATCTCGACATTGTCGACGCCGATGCCGGCGCGGCCGATCACCTTGAGCCTGGTCGCCTTCTCCAGGATCTTGGCGGTCGCCTTGGTCGCGGAGCGGATCGCGAGGCCATCGTAATTGCCGATGATCTCGGCGAGCTTGTCCTTGTCCTTGCCGAGATTGGGCTGGAAGTCGACCTCGACGCCGCGGTCTTTGAAGATCTGCACGGCAGCGGGCGAGAGCGCGTCGGAAATGAGCACTTTGGGCTTGGTCATGGATGTGTCCTCTGCCTTCCCTAAAGGAAGGGCCTTAGACCGGAATGGGTGACTGTCTCGGAGCACTTCCCTCTCCCCGTTCTTACGGGGAGAGGGTTGGGGTGAGGGGCAGCCACGGGCGAAGGCGCGAATGGAGAGAGCCCCTCACCCGGATTGCTGCGCAATCCGGCCTCTCCCCGTAAGAACGGGGAAAGGCTGAGAAAAACTAAGCCGCCTTGGCGAGCGTGGCCTTGGTCTCGGCGAAAGCCCAGTCGATCCACTGCGTCAGCAGCTCGACATCCCTGGCCTCGACGGTGGCGCCGCACCAGATGCGCAGGCCCGCCGGCGCATCGCGATAATACGCGAAGTCGTAGCCGGCGCCCTCCTTCTCGACGAGGGCGACCAGCTTCTTGGAGAACTCCGCCTGCGCATCGTCCGAGAGCGAAGTGATGGCGGGATCGGTGAACTTCAGGCACACCGAGGTGTTGGAGCGGATCGAAGCGTCCTTCGCCAGGAAGTCGATCCAGGGCGTCTTCGCCTTCCAGTCGGCCAGCACCTTGGTGTTGGCATCGGCGCGCGCGATCAGCGCCTTGAGGCCGCCGATCGACTTGGCCCAGTTCAGCGCATCGAGATAATCCTCGACGCAGAGCATCGACGGCGTGTTGATGGTCTCGCCGACGAAGATGCCTTCGTTGATCTTGCCGCCCTTGGTCATGCGGAAGATCTTCGGCAGCGGCCAGGCCGGCTTGTAGGTCTCGAGCCGCTCCACCGCGCGCGGCGACAGGATCAGCATGCCGTGCGCGGCCTCGCCGCCGAGCGCCTTCTGCCAGGAGAAGGTGACGACATCGAGCTTGGCAAAATCGAGCGGCTGCGCGAAGGCGGCAGACGTCGCGTCGCAGATCGTGAGACCTTCGCGGGTTGCGCTGATCCAGTCGGCGTTCGGAACGCGCACGCCTGAGGTGGTGCCGTTCCAGGTGAAGATGACGTCGCTGTTCGGATCGACCTTGGAGAGATCAGGGATCTCACCGTATCCAGCGCTGAGCTTGGTGACGTCCTTGAGCTTCAATTCCTTGACGATGTCGCTGACCCAGCCCTCGCCGAAGGATTCCCAGGCGAGCGTGGTGACGGGCCGCGCACCGAGCAGCGACCACAGCGCCATCTCGACCGCGCCGGTATCGGACGCCGGCACGATGCCGATGCGATAATCGGCGGGCACTTCGAGCACTTCGCGCGTCAGATCGATCGCGAGCTTGAGCTTGGCCTTGCCGACCTTCGCGCGATGCGAACGGCCGAGCGCTGCGTCCTTGAGATTTTGGGCGTTCCAGCCGGGGCGCTTGGCGCAGGGGCCGGAGGAGAAATGCGGCACGGTCGGCCGCGAAGCGGGCTTCGCTACAGTCATGATCTACCCTTCCAGATAGTAAGCCTCCCGTTGGGGGGAGGTGTCCCGCCGCGGCTGATACGGGAATCGGGAAGGACAGTCAAGGAAGTTCAGGTACCTCACGCGCGATTGAAGGCGATTCCGGCGCGATTTCGGGGGATTCGACCACGGCGAGCGCGTTCAGCAAGTCCGTGGCATCGCTGATCAATTGCGCGGCACGGCGGCGGCTGCCGACTTTCAAAATGCATTTGTCGTTGGCCTGCACGACGTAATCGTTGCCGACCTTGATCATGGAATAGCTTGTCATCGAAAAATCCCCGAACCGACCGAGCCCGGTGTCTGGACGCTGACGTAGCACCGTTCGTTCCCCGATCAACGTGAACGACCAAGGGGTAGTTTATCAGCTGTTAAGATGAACGAACGCGCGATCCGATTTCGCAGCTTGCGCAACGCTTGCGATGAGCTGCGTCAAAAGCGGACAGTCATGCCGACATGGCTCGCCGAGAATCCGAGCCGCTTGTAGAAGCGCTGTGCGTCCGTTCTGCTCGAATGCGTCAGCAACTCGACCAGAATGCAGCCGCGCGCCTTCGCTTCCGTGACCGCCCATTGCACCAGCTTTTCGCCGATACCGCGGCTGCGGCAATCGGATGCAACGCGGACATCCTCGAGCAGGCCGCGAATTCCGCCTTGCGAGCTGATACCGGGCAGAAGGGCAAGTTGCAGGCAGCCAACCACCCTGCCCTCGCTCTCGGCGACCACGAGTTGGAGATTGGGATTGTGCTCGACCCGTTCGAACGCTTCGTAATAGACCGCAGGCAGTGGATCCTCCAGCCGCTCGCGGGCGCGGCCGAGATGGTCATCGGCGAGCATCGCGATCATCGCCGCCACGTCCTCGCGGCGTGCCGGGCGGATGGAAACGGACTTATCATTCACGACGAACACTCCGGACACAGCGCGAGCGGAAAACCGAGACAGGCCTCGGCAGAGCATCAGGCCACGACGAAGCTGTCAACCGCGCCGCAGCGAAGCTGGGTCAGAACTTGTAGCCGAGCCCGACATGCGCGCTATTGAGCGTTACGCTGGTGTTCATCACGGGCGAGAATTTCACATATTCGTATTCGACGCGCGCGAACAGACCGTCCCAGATGCAATATTCGACGCCGAGACCTGCGGTCCAGCCCACCGCGAAGGCGTTGGTCCGGCGCTGAATCTGCGACTGCGACTGCGCCGGAACCGGTTGCGCCGCTCCGAATGTGGTGCTCGTGACCGTGACGCCGCCGACGACGATCGAGTTCGTCACGTCCTGACGCAAATCCACCGTGCTGACCACCGAGCGGGACACATCCATTCGGCCGACGGCCGCGCCTGCGAACGCATATGGCATGAAGTCACCGCCGTCCCAACCCACGCGGCCGCGGAGGGTGATCATGTCCTTGACTTTCGCCGCGGCCGTGCCGGTCAATGTCACATCGTAGTTGTCGGTGACGTTGGCGGCATGCGAATCGCCGGGCGGATTGACGATCGTGAGCGAGTTGGAGCCCGTCGTGCTCGTCGACAGATTGTTGAAGTAGCTGTAGGTGCCCTCGAGACCGAGAATGGCATCGTACCATTGCCAATTGCGGCCGACGAAGGCGCTGAAGCTCGTGCTCTGCGTGTTGGTCTTGTTCATGAGCGACCAGCTCGCAGTCGGCTGCTGCAGCACGCTGTCACGGAAGATGAAATTGGTCAGCCCGACCACGCTCTGGCTGAAATCGGTCGCATCGGAGACGTAGCCCGCGCTGCCGCCGACATAGGCGCCGTCCCAGCGATGAGCCGTCTTGGACAGACCGTCGGTGAAGCCGCCGCGCAGGACGGGCAGATCCGGCATGTCGGCCGCGTGTGCGGCGGACACAGATCCGAACACCGCCGCCACCAACCAAAGCCTACGCATTGCAACGCTCCATCCAACTCGAACTTTCGAGCGTGATCATGGCTCGTTAACCTTAACCAATGGTTGCGCCAGGGGCTTTGGTCGCCGCGGTCCATGAAAAATACGCAAAGCAAAACGGCGCGGGATGATCCCGCGCCGTTAAGAGAAGTTAAGCGATCAGGCTTTCCGATCAGCCCTTGGTGACGAGCGGCGGCGGCGCGTAGACCGGCGGGCTGTCGAGATTCCAGCGCACGCCGAGAGTGAGGTCGTGCGAGGTGATTTCCTTGAACTTGAACGGATTGCCACCACCGGAGCCGTCGAATGCGACGGCCCGACCGGTGACCCCATCGCCCAGATTGACGTAGCTATATGCGAGCTCGAGGGTGAGGTTTGGATTGACCTTGTAGGCAAGACCGGCATGGGCAGCCCACGCGAAGTTCCATTGTGAGGCGCTCGACGCGGAGTAGGAGCTCGCGACGGGCGGACCGCCGACATACGGCGTGTTCGTCGGTGCCGGTCCGAAATTCTTGTTGGTCAGGCCGTTATCGGTAAAGTTCGAAACGGTGACGCGCGCCGTGCCGATACCAGCACCGATAAACGGCGTGACGCACCACCAGGTGCCGAGGTCGACATAGGCGTTTGCCAGGAACAGGAGCTCCGACTTGCTCGCGCTGTAATTATCGATCCCGCTCGCCGTGGCTCCGGCCCAGGGGAAAGCGGTGTTGTCGGTGCCCTTGAAATTCGACTTGCCGCGATACTGGCCGGTCACGTCGGCACGGAACCAGCTATTGACCCGGTAACCGACGCCGGCACCGAAGATGCCGCCCGTGTCGAACCCGGTCTGTTGGTTGTACGACGTCAGGCCGGTGTAGAGCGCGTCGTTGGCGCTGCGAACGCTCTTCACGCTCTGATTGCTGAAGCCGATATCGCCGCGCAGATACCAGCCGCCGAAATCCGCGGGCGGGGCGGGCGGCGCGTACATCGGGGGCGGCGCCGCGATCGGCATGTCGGCGGCGAACGCCATCGACGAGATCAGGGTTGCCGCACCCGCGGCAAGGAGAGACTTAACGCTACGCATTGGCTTCGTCCTTATGGCCGGTGAGGCTAAATACGGACGCCTCACGTTCTGGAAACTCACGACCGGGACGATGGCAGCAAATGTTTAAGCGCCACTTAACCCTAATTTTTAAGGTTGATTTTTTCTGAGCGCACACGTGAATGCGGCGCGGGCGTTGCGAAAATGCCGCGCCAAAAGCGGCGCCTTCGCCGCAATTGCTAACGATGTATGAAGCCGCCCTGCGGCGAAGAACGCTTTGTTAACGCGCGTGCCGCGGCAGCTTGGGCAGGAACACGGCCAGCAGGCCGATCGCCGGCAGATAGGCGCAAACCTGATAGACGAATTCGATCGAGGTGTGATCGGCGAGCTTGCCGAGCACCGCGGCGCCGAGCCCGCCGATGCCGAAGGCGACGCCGAAGAACACGCCGGAGATCATGCCGAATCTGTGCGGCACCAGCTCCTGCGCGAACACGATGATCGAGGACGTCGTCGAGGAGATGATGAGGCCGATGATCACCGACAGTACCGCGCTGGCATAGAGCCCGGCAAAGGGCAGCGCCAGCGTGAACGGCAGCGCGCCGAGGATCGAGATCCAGATCACGATCTTGCGGCCGAAGCGATCCCCCAACGGACCGCCGAAGAACGCGCCGACCGCATTCGCCGCCAGGAAGATGAAGAGATAGATCTGCGCTGTTTGCGTCGACACGCCGAAGCGGTCGATCAGGTAGAAGATGTAATAGCTCGACAGGCTGGAGACATAGAGCTGCTTGGAGAACAAGAGCGCCACCAGCACGAGCAGTGCGACGACGACGCGGCGCGAACTCGGCGCGTCGGGATGGGCCTGGACCGCCGCGGCCTTCTTCGCCTTGATCTGCGGCTGATACCAGCCGCCGATGCGCCAGAGGATGACAATCGCGAGGAACGCGATCGAGGAGAACCAGGCGATAGAGCCCTGCCCGAACGGCACCACGATCAGCGCGGCCAGCACCGGGCCCATCGAGGTGCCGAAGCTGCCGCCGAGCTGGAACACCGATTGCGCAAAGCCGTAGCGGCCGCCGGAGGCGAGCCGTGCGATGCGCGCCGATTCCGGGTGAAACACCGCCGAGCCGAGACCGATCAAGGCCGCGGCAATCAGGATGACGAGATATTGGTGAGCGATGCTGAGCAGAAGCAGGCCGAAGAAGGTCGAGGCCATGCCGATCGACAGCGAGTACGGCTGCGCCTTCTTGTCGGTGTAGTGGCCGA
>NZ_JAANIH010000097.1 GCF_014529705.1 Bradyrhizobium campsiandrae | reverse complement strand
CGCGGCTGGCGGCCTGCAGCACGCGGCGCGGCAGGCGGTCGCGATTCGGGAAGTCGTTGACGTAGTGCGAGCCGAGATTGGTCGAGATCGTGTTGTTGATGTCCTCGAAGGTGACGCCGAAGGCGCCAGCCAGCAGGCGCTCGGCAGCGTCGTGATGGGCGGCATGATCGCGGTGGTGATCCTGGCGCTCTTGATGGTGCCGGTGTTCTTCGTCTCGGTGCAGCGCGTGCTGGGCGGGGACCGGGCGAAGGCGGAGAAGGACGGCGAGGCGTATGGGCCTCCGGCGCCGGTGAAGCCATAGGGCACACCGTCATGCCCCGCCTAGTGCGCAATTGCGCACTGGCTGGGCGATGACAGCGCGGGATCGGTCCGCTTGCTTTCCCGGAGGTCTCGATCCAGACTGCATCCCTGGATTGAAGGAGCTTGCATTCGCACTCCGCCGAATGCGCAGCCAGCCTGCCGATTGAGAGCATCTGATGCGTCTGACCGACATTGCGATCTCGAACTATCGCTCCATCAGGCGGCTCTCCATACCCATCCATCCCCTGTCGGTGTTCGTCGGCGAGAATGGCGTCGGCAAATCCAACCTCTACAAGTCCTTGTCGCTGTTGCGCGATGCGGCGACCGGGCGGATCACGCGCACGATCGCCGACGAAGGCGGGTTGGATTCGGTCTGCTGGTCCGGCCTGCGCAAGAAAGGCGAGGATGGACGGCTGCGATTATCGGCCAGATTTGAGCGTCTGAAATATTCCATCGAGATCGGATTTCCCAGCCCGCTTGCAGCGGCGTTTGCCGGCGAGCCGATGATCAAGGAAGAAAGCATCGAGGCGACGCAGGGCAAGCGAACGGTCAAGTTGATGGAGCGGAAGAATTCGCTGGTCAGCGTCCGCGACGACAGCGGCGCATGGAGCAGCCACAAGGATGCGGTGCTGCCGTCCGAGACGGCGCTCGCGGGATTTTACGACGGCAAGCAATGTCCCGAGATCGATCTGATCAGAAACGCAATGCTGGGCTGGCGCTTCTATCACGACTTTCGCACCGATCCGGCCTCACCGATCCGAAAGTCGTGTCTGGCGATCACGACGCCCTCGCTCAGTGCCGATGGCAGCGATCTGGCCGCGGCCCTGGCCACGCTCTATACGATCAGGGAGGACGCCACCGAATTGCAGGACGCGATCCAGGATGCGTTCCCCGGCGCCGATCTCCGTGCCTGGGAGCAGGGCGGCCTCTGCGATTTCGATCTGCACCTGGAGGACATGCCGCGTCCGTTCCGGGCGCATGAACTGTCCGACGGCACGCTGAAATACATCTGCCTGCTCGCCGTCTTCATGGGTTATCGATTGCCGCCATTCATCGCACTGAACGAACCCGAGACCAGCCTGCATCCGTCGCTGCTGGCGCCGTTGGCGCGGCTGATCGCCAAGGCCTCGCAGCGCGCCGACATCTGGATCGTCACGCATTCCGAACATCTGATGGAGGCCTTGCGAGCCGAGAGCTCCGTCCCGCTCCGCCGCGTCATCAAGCCGAAAGGCGCGACGACGATCGAGGGCCTGACCCTCGGCGGCGAATATCGCGATGAGGAAGCGGAAGAGGACGACGCCTAAGCCTAAGCCTAAGCCTAAGCCTAAGCCTCTGCAGGCGCCCCGCGAATCCTTACGAAAGCTTCACGTTTTCTCGCGGAACCCGATCTCGGCAAATGTGTTTGCCCGCGGGGTTAGGGTTCCACGGAGAAATCGTCCAAATGTTGAAGAAGATCCTTTCCGCTGCTGCGGTCGGTACCGGCGTGCTCGTGATGTCGACCTTCACCGCGTCGGCGGCGATCGTGTGTCAGGGCCACACCTGCTGGCACACGCATGAGGCCTACGACTTCCCGCACGAAGCCGGCGTCGTCGTTCACGAGGACAATTGGCACTGGGGCCCGCGCGAAAAGTTTGCGTTCCGCGAGCACGAAGGCCGCGGCTATTGGCACGGCCGCAAGTGGGTGGCGTGGTAAGCCGCCGGTAGAGCTTGAGATTGGAGGCCGCGCTGAAGCGGCCTCCATTCGGTCTCGCAGAGCGAGCCTACTTCCGCAAAATCCTCACCAGCTCCCCGTGCACGTACTCATTGCCGCACACGACATCGCCGGTGACCAGCGCATCGCCCGGCGTGTTGATGTCGCTCACCGTGCCGCCGGCCTCGCGCACCATCAGCATACCGGCGGCGATGTCCCAGGATTGCAGATTGCGCTCCCAGTAGCCGTCGAGGCGGCCGGCGGCGACGAAGGCGAGGTCGAGGGAGGCGGCGCCGAAGCGGCGGAGGCCCGCGACGCGGTCCTGGATCGCGGTCATCTCGCGGCGGAATTCCTCGTGGTCGCCGCGGCCGATATGGGGCAGGCCACACGCCACCACGCATTCGTTGAGCTGGCGACGGCCGGCGACGCGCAGGCGCTGGTCGTTGAGGAAGGCGCCCTTGCCGCGCTCGGAGATATAGAGCTCGTCATTGGCGGGGTTGTAGATCACGCCGGCGATCACGGTGCCCTCGCGCGCAAGCCCGATCGAGATCGCAAATTGCGGGATGCCGTGCAGGAAGTTGGTGGTGCCGTCGAGCGGATCGACGATCCAGGTGTGGCTCTTGTCGGTGCCCTCGCGCATTCCCCCCTCTTCGCCGATGAAGCCGTAGCCGGGGCGGGCCTTGGACAGGTCCTGGTAGAGGATCTCCTCGGCGCGCTTGTCGGCGAGCGAGACGAAGTTCGCCGGTCCCTTCAGCGAGACCTGCAAATGCTCGATCTCGCCGAGATCGCGCTTGAGGCTGCGGCCGGCGCGACGCGCGGCTTTGACCATGACGTTGATAGTGGCGGAATACAGCATGAGATCGGTCTTTGATGGGGGAGGGGCGCGGAAGGGCGCCATTTGAGGGATTGGGTGCCCCGCGAGGGGCCAAAGGTCAAGTCATTCAGGGCATTTGCGGGTCATCTGCAGGCCATTTGGCCTCAGCTCATTTGTTTCCGAGCCATTTCTTGGCTCCAGCCTCCGCCTTGGCACGGTCCTCGGCGGGCAGATCGGACAGCTGCTTGTCGAGCTCCGGATCGCCCTTGCCGGACGTTTTCGCCACCAGATGCCATTTGAAGCCCTCAACCTTGTCCACCGGCGCGCCCATGCCGTTGATCAGGACCCAGGCGAGGCGGTTTTGCGCGATCGCGCTGCCCTGGCGGGACGCCTTGCGCAGCAACGCCACGGCCGCCGGCTGGTTCTTCGGCGTGCCGGTGCCGTTGAACATGGCGATGGCGTATTCGACCTCGGCATCGACATTGTCGGCCAGCGACGCCGCCTGCAGCAGCCGCACCGCCCTTTCGGGGTCCTTCGGCACCCCCGTGCCTTCCTTGTAGAAGGTCGCGAGCGCATATTGTGCCTCGGGCAGGCCGGCATCGGCGGCCTGGCGCAGCAGCTCGGCGGAGCGCTTGACGTCCTGCGGCAGGGTCTGTCCGTCCAGATAAAGCAGAGCGAGGTTGTAGGCCGCCTTGGGCTCGCCGAGCTTGGCGGCGGAGGCCATCAGCCTGACCGCCTCGCCCTTGTCGACCGGGCCGCCGCGGCCGGCAATGCGCAGCATGGCGAGCGCAAACATCGCCTCGCGGTCGCCGGCGTCGGATGCGCGCTTGTACCACTCGACCGCCTTGGCGTAGTCGCGCCTGATGCCCATGGCGTTGGCATAGAGCTCGCCGAGCATGGTCATGGCCTTGGCATCGCCGGTCTGGGCGCGCGCGCTGGCGAGGTCGAAGGCGGTCTTGTACTGGCCGCGCTGATAGGCGCCGAACACCAGGTCGACATTGGAATTGTCGGTCGCCGGCGCCGGGATCACGGTTGCCGGCAAATTCGGGCTCGGCGAGGCCGACGGCTTTGGCGAAGGCTCCTTCTTCTTGGTGATCGCGTGCGGCGCGACCCTGGGCTTTTCCTTTGCCGTTTCTTTGGCCTTCTGCTTGTCAGGCGCGGGGCTCGGAATCGTCGCCGGCGGCGTGATCTGCAGCTGCGCGGCCGAAGGGGTTGCAAGCAGCTGCGTTGCCAGCAGCAGCGTGGCCAGAAGCGTGATGCGTGGGGGCTTCATGGCGGGGCGCTAGCTCTGACCCGCGGCGACAGCGGTGAAGGCCTTCTTGATCGCGGCATCGGCCTCAACAAGCGCGGCTTTGGGTCCGCGCGGGTCGGCCCAGACGAGATCGCCGACCAGCACGAAATCGGCGCCGCTGGCGGCGAAGTCGTAGGCTTCTTGGAACGAGGTGGCGAAGCCGACGCAGGGCGGCTCGAACAGCTCGGCCCACCAGTCCAGCCGCTCGGCAATCGCCTGGGCCTGGGGACGCTGGCCTTTCGCGTCGGGCTCGCCGAACAGCACGTAATCTGCGCCCATCTCGCCCGCGTTCATGGATTCGTGGCGCGTCTCCAGCCCGCCGACGCCGGCAATGCGGTCCGGCTTGAGCGAGGGCATCGCCTCTTCCAGCGCCGCGATATCACGAAGATGCGCGCCATCGGCGCCGCCGCGTGCGACCAGCTCGGGGTGGCCATCGACCAGCAGCGCCGCGCCTGCATTTTGCACCACCGGCGCCAGCGCCTTGATCCGCGAGATCATGGTGCGCTGGTCGGTCTCCTTGAGCCGCAACAGCACGGCGGCGACGTCCACTGTCTTCAGCAGATCAGGCAGTTCGGCGAGGAGCGGGGCGGGATCATCGACGTCAGGCGTCGCGAGATAGAGACGCGGCGCCGGGCGCGGCGGAGGCGGTTTGTTCGACAAGGTCTAGGCTGCCTTCTTTTCCAGGCTGCTTTGCCATTCGCCCTTGGAGGCGAGGCCGTTCATGCGGGCGCGATGGCTGAATGCGTTTTGTCCGGCCGTAACATTCTCCGGGCGACCCGACCAGGCCTTCTGCGGCGCGGCTTGCAGCGCGCGGCCGTAGGAAAAGGTCAGGCCCCAGGGGAGCGGCCCGAGCTTGTGCATGGCGTTGAGATGCGCGGTTGCCTCTTCATCCGACTGGCCGCCGGAGAGGAAGGCGATGCCGGGCACTGCCGCCGGAACGCAGGCCTTGAGCAGGCGGATGGTCTTCTCCGCGACCTCCTCGACCGAGGCCTGCTTTGGACACTTCTTGCCTGAGATCGCCATGTTCGGTTTCAGCACCATGCCTTCGAGCGCGACGCGCTGCACGCGCAACTCCTGGAAGGTCTTGTTGAGCACGCGGCTCGTCACCTCGTAGCAGCGGTCGATGTCGTGATCGCCGTCCATCAGCACCTCAGGCTCGACGATCGGCACGATCTGCGCGGCCTGGCACAGCGCGGCGTAGCGCGCCAGCGCGTGGGCATTGACGCTGATCGCGGTCATCGAGGGGATGCCCCGGCCGTCAGTGCCGCTGCCGATGTCGATCACCGCCCGCCATTTGGCGAAGCGGGCGCCGCGCTCGTAATATTTCTTCAGCCGCTCGGCAAGCTTGTCGAGGCCGACGGTGACAAGCTCACCGGGGCACATCGGCAAGGCTTGCGTGCCCTCGTCGACCTTGATGCCGGGAATGGCACCGCTGCTCTCGATCAGCTTCACCAGGGGGGTACCGTCCGCGGCATTTTGCCAGATCGTCTCGTCATAGAGGATCACGCCGGAAATATACTTGCTCATGGCTTCGGTCGCGCGGAACAGCATCTCGCGATAGTCGCGGCGGTTGCTTTCCGTCGATTCCACCCCAATGGCGTCGAACCGCTTCTTGATGGTGCCGGAGGATTCGTCGGCGGCAAGGATGCCCTTGCCCGGGGCGACCATGGCGGTCGCGACTTTGTTGAGCTCAGTCAGATTCATCGAGAGGTCCTCCCAAAACGATTCTGCCTTGCTCCTGAAAATAGACCGTTCTCGGGCAATTGCCGAGACAACGTTGGTCGCAGGGGAGGGGGAGGTGGGTCCTACACCTCTCCCCAATGGGGAGAGGTGATCCGAGTTCGCGGAGGCAGGCGATGATCCTTCACGCCACCTTCGGATCCAGCTCGCCCTTGGCGTAGCGCTTGGCCATCTCGGCGGTGGTCAGGATCTTCTTGAACTTCGAGGCCTGGCCTGCGGTGTTGAATTCCTGCAGCCGCTGCTTGCACAGCTTGGTCATGGCTTCCATCGCCGGCTTCAGGTACTTGCGCGGATCGAACTCTTCCGGGTGGTCCTGCAGGACTTTCCGGATCTGGCCGGTCATGGCCATGCGGTTGTCGGTGTCGATATTGATCTTGCGCACGCCGTTCTTGATGCCGCGCTGGATCTCGGCGACAGGCACGCCCCAGGTCGGCTTCATCTTGCCGCCATAGGCGTTGATGATGTCCTGCAGGTCCTGCGGCACCGAGGAGGAGCCGTGCATGACCAGATGCGTGTTCGGCAGCTTGCGGTGGATCTCCTCGATCACGTTCATGGCGAGGATGTCGCCATCAGGCTTGCGGGTGAACTTGTAGGCGCCGTGCGAGGTACCCATCGCGATCGCGAGCGCGTCGACCTTGGTCTCCTTGACGAACTTCACGGCCTCGTCCGGATTGGTCAGGAGTTGGTCGTGGCTGAGCTTGCCCTCGGCGCCGTGGCCGTCTTCCTTGTCGCCCATGCCCGTTTCGAGCGAACCGAGCACACCTAACTCGCCCTCGACCGAGATGCCGCCGAGATGGGCCATGTCGGTCACGGTCTTGGTGACGCCGACATTGTAGGCCCAGTCGCCGGGGGTCTTGCCGTCAGCCTTGAGCGAGCCGTCCATCATGACGGAGGTGAAGCCGGCCTGGATCGCGGTCATGCAGGTCGCGGCTTCGTTGCCGTGGTCGAGATGCACGCAGACCGGGATGTGCGGGTAGATCTCGGTCACCGCGTCCATCATGTGCTTGAGCATGACGTCGTTGGCGTAGGAGCGCGCGCCGCGCGAGGCCTGGATGATGACGGGCGCGTCGACCTGGTTGGCCGCGTCCATGATCGCCAGCGCCTGCTCCATGTTGTTGATGTTGAAGGCCGGTACGCCGTAATCGTTCTCAGCCGCATGGTCGAGCAATTGACGCAACGTGATCCGAGCCATGTGTATCTTTCTCCCGTTTGGGCCAGTTCGGCCTATTGATTACTTGCTGCCAAGTTACTTGGTGCGAAGCACTTCGACGCCTGGCAGCGGCTTGCCTTCCATCCATTCAAGAAACGCGCCGCCGGCGGTCGAGACATAGGTGAATTGACTGGCCACATGGGCTTGGTTGAGGGCCGCGACGGTATCGCCGCCGCCGGCGATCGAGATCAGCTTCTTGGCCTTGGTGCGCTCGGCGGCGTGCTTGGCGGCCGCGACCGTGCCCCGGTCGAACGGCTGCATCTCGAAGGCGCCGAGCGGCCCGTTCCAGACCAGCGTGGCGGCATCGTCGATCGCCGCCTGGACGCGCACGATCGATTGCGGGCCGACGTCGAGGATCATGCCGTCGGCCGGGATCGCATCGAGGCCGTAGGCGTGCGAGGGCGCATTCGCCGCGAAGTGATAGGCGACGGTGGCGTCGACCGGCAGGATGATGGCGCAGTTGGCGGCTTCCGCCTTCTCCATGATGCGCAATGCCGTCGGGGCGAGATCCTTCTCGGCCAGCGACTTGCCGACCGCGACGCCCTGGGCGTGCAGGAAGGTGTTGGCCATGCCGCCGCCGATCACCAGCGCGTCGACCTTGGTGACGAGGTTTTCCAACAGGTCGATCTTGGTCGACACCTTGGCGCCGCCGATGATGGCGATGACGGGCTTGGTCGGCGAGCCCAGCGCCTTCTCCAGCGCGTCGAGCTCCGCCTGCATGGTGCGGCCGGCATAGGCGGGCAGCTTGTGGCCGAGGCCTTCGGTCGAGGCGTGGGCACGGTGCGCCGCCGAGAAGGCGTCGCTGACCCAGATGTCGCCGAGCTTGGCGAGCTCCGCCACGAAGGCCGGATCGTTCTTCTCTTCCTCTTTGTGGAAGCGGGTGTTTTCCAGACAGAGGATGTCGCCGTCCTTCAACGCGGCAACCGCCTTGGCCGCGGGCTCGCCGATGCAGTCGTCGGCGAAGGCCACGGGCTTGTTCACGACCTTGGACAGCGCTTCCGCGACGGGCTTGAGCGAGTCCTTGGCGTCGCGTCCCTTCGGCCGGCCGAAATGCGCGAGCAGGATGACCTTGCCGCCCTTGTCCGAGATTTCGGTGATGGTCGGCGCGACGCGCTCGAGCCGGGTCGCGTCGGTGACGCGGCCGTTGTCCATGGGCACGTTGAGGTCGACGCGCAGCAGCACGCGCTTACCCTTCACGTCGACGTCGTCGAGGGTGCGGAATTTGTTGGTCATTGGACGCTTCCTTGTCCCGGGCGCATTGCGGCGCGCAGCGCTGCTGTGCAGAACCGGGACCCATGTTGCAGCGAGTCCCGGGCTTCGATGGGTCCCGGCTCTGCGATGCAGCGCTTCACGCTGCATCGCGTCCGGGACACGAGACCCTGCTTAGATCACCTTGCTCATCGCAACCGCGGTGTCGGCCATGCGGTTCGAGAAGCCCCACTCGTTGTCGTACCAGCTCATCACGCGCACCAGCGTGCCGTTCTGCACCTTGGTCTGGTCCTCGTGGAAGGTCGAGGAGTGCGGGTCGTGGTTGAAGTCGATCGAGACATTCGGCGCGTTGGTGTAGCCGAGCACGCCCTTGAGCTGCTGCTCGCTGGCGCGCTTCATCGCCGCGTTGATTTCCTTGGCGTCGGTGGCGCGCTTGGCGACGATCTTGAGGTCGACCACCGAGACGTTCGGGGTCGGCACGCGGATCGCGACGCCGTCGAGCTTGCCTTTAAGTTCCGGGAGAACCAATCCGATCGCTTTCGCAGCACCGGTCGAGGTCGGGATCATCGACATCGCCGCCGCGCGGCCGCGATAGAGATCCTTGTGCAGCGTGTCCAGCGTCGGCTGGTCGCCGGTATAGGCGTGGATCGTGGTCATGAAGCCGGTCTCGATGCCGACGAGGTCGTTCAGCACCTTGGCAACCGGCGCGAGGCAGTTGGTGGTGCAGCTGCCGTTGGAGACGACGAGATGATCCTTGGTCAGCGTCTCGTGGTTGACGCCGAACACGATGGTGGCGTCGGCACCATCAGCGGGCGCGGAGACCAGCACGCGCTTGGCGCCGGCGGTCAGATGCGCGCTCGCCTTGTCCTTCGAGGTGAAGATGCCGGTGCATTCCAGCGCGATGTCGACGCCGAGATCCTTCCAGGGCAGCTTCGAGGGATCGCGCTCGGCGGTCACCTTGATCTTGCCGTTGCCGAGGCTGATGGAGTCGCCGTCGACGGTGACGGTGCCGGGGAAGCGGCCATGGACGCTGTCGTAGCGGAGCAGATGGGCATTGGTCTCGACCGGGCCGAGATCGTTGATGCCGACGACCTCGATGTCCTTGCGGCCGGACTCGGCGATAGCCCGCAGGACGTTGCGGCCGATGCGACCAAAACCGTTAATTCCAACGCGGACTGCCATGTTTCGTCTCCTTGTGACCGTTCAGTGACGGCTGTTCAATAACCCCATCGTCCCGCACAAGTCGCGGTGTGCGCGCTTGCGAGGGTTTTTTTAGAGGCGGACGCCCGGTTCGGCCGGACGGTGCTTGATCATATGAGACGTTACGTAGTCCTTTTTTCGGGCAAGCTCAACTCTCAGCTGACGCGCTTCAGGACAGCGTTAACCGCAGCCTCGGCGGTAATCCCGAAGTGCTGGAAGACCTTGTTCAGAGGCGCGCTGGCACCGAAGGAGTGCATGCCCACGAATTCGCCATCCTGGCCGATCACGGCATCCCACCCCCAGCGCACGGCGGCCTCGATCGCGACCTTGATCGGGGCGTTGCCGATGATGGCGTCGCGGCGCTCCTTTGGTTGCGCTAGCAAAAGTTCGAGCGAGGGCACCGAGACGACCCGTGTCGGAATGCCGCGCTCGGCAAGCTGCTTCTGGGCCGCCACCGCCATCTCCACTTCGGAACCCGATGCGAACAGCGTGGCCTTGGCTTCGCCCTGGGCGGCGACCAGCTCATAGGCGCCGTGCTGGCAGGGATTGTCGTTCGTTGCGGTGGTCCGGAGTTGCGGCAGGTTCTGGCGGGTCAGCGCCAGCACGGTCGGACCGTCCACGCGATTGAGCGCCAGTTCCCAGCACTCGGCAACTTCCATCGCATCGCAGGGGCGGAACACGCGCATGTTCGGAATGGCACGCAGCGCCGAGAGATGCTCGACCGGCTGATGGGTCGGGCCGTCTTCGCCAAGGCCGATGGAATCGTGCGTCATCACATAGACGACGCCGGCGCCCATCAGTGCGGCAAGGCGCATCGCGGGCCGCGCATAATCGGTGAAGACCAGGAAGGTCGCACCGTTGGGCGCGAAGCCGCCATGCAGGAAGATACCGTTCATCGCCGCCGCCATGCCGTGCTCGCGGATGCCGTAATGGATGAAGCGGCCCTTCGGCGTCTTGGCCGAGAAAGCGGTCGCCGACTTCGCCTTGTTGTTGTTGGAACCGGTGAGGTCGGCGGAGCCTGCGAGGAATTCCATCGGCATCGCGCCGGCGATCACCTCGATCACCGCTTCCGACGACTTGCGGGTGGCCGCATTCATCGGCTTTTCCAGCAGCTCCTTCTTGTAGGCGCGTAGCGCCTTGGCCAGCGATGCCGGACGTTCATGGCGCAGGCGGCGTTCGAACTCGGCGCGCTTGCGGCTGCCGAGCTCGCCGAGCCGGGCCTCCCACTCCTGCCGCGCCGTTGCACCGCGCGAGCCTGCCGCGCGCCAAGCCTTCAGCACGTCGTCGGGGACCGAGAACGGCTCGAGCGAGATGCCGAGATTTTCCTTGGCGGCCTTCAGCTCGTCAGCGCCGAGCGCCTCGCCATGGACCTTGTTGGTGCCGGCCTTGTGCGGCGCGCCGAAGCCGATGGTGGTGCGGCAGGCGATCAGCGTCGGCTTGTTGGATTTTTGCGCGCGGGTGATCGCAGCTGCGATCGCGGCCTGGTCGTGGCCGTCGATCTTCTCGGCGGCCCACCCGGCCGCCTTGAAGCGCTTCACCTGGTCGACCGAGTCGGAGATCGAGGTCGGGCCGTCGATCGAGATGCCGTTGTCGTCGTAGAGCACGATCAGCTTGTTCAGCTTCCAGTGTCCGGCCAGCGCGATCGCTTCCTGCGACACGCCTTCCATCAGGTCGCCGTCGGAGGCGAGCACATAGGTGTGGTGGTCGACGATCTTCTTGCCGAACTCGGCGGCCAGCATCTTCTCGGCGAGCGCCATGCCGACCGCGGTCGAGATGCCCTGGCCGAGCGGGCCGGTGGTGGTCTCGATGCCCTTGGTGTGGCCGTGTTCGGGATGGCCCGGGGTCAGCGATCCCAGCTGGCGGAAGTTCTTGAGCTGGTCGATCGTCATCTCCGGGCTGCCGAGGAGATGGAGCAGCGAATAGAGCAGCATCGAGCCGTGGCCGGCCGAGAGCACGAAGCGGTCGCGGTCCGGCCATTCGGTCGCAGCGATGTCGAATTTCAGGAACTGCGTGAACAGCACCGTGGCGATGTCGGCGGCGCCCATCGGCAGGCCCGGATGGCCCGATTTCGCCTTCTCCACAGCGTCCATCGAGAGGCCGCGGATCGCGTTGGCCATGCGGTTGTGATCGACCTGCGTCATGTCTGAAATCCGTCTGAAATGAGGCGCTTGGCGGCAGTTCGCCCGCGCGGAAAGGAGCCTTTCGGCCACTGAAGGACGGGGCTGGGATAGCACCTCGGTTCCGGGAGTCCAAGCTGGTCAAACGCGATCCGCGCCTCGAAAGTTGCTTATCAGTGCATAGTTTCGCGGCGGCGTTGCGATTTGCTAGCTTGCCACGTAAATTTCTGCTTCTAACCGCTTGCCGAACCGAGTCTTTTGCCGGCCGGCAAGCCCCAAGGTTCAAGGCCACGGGCACAGCCCCACAGGTTCCGCCGCTGACTGCATGAACGATCGCGTGTCCAAAAGCTCTGCCATGACGGAATCCTCTGCCGTCGAGATCGAGATCGCGACCCGCAGACTCACGGCGGCACTCGACGCGCTCGAAAGCGCGGTCGAACGTCGGCGCGATGCCGATCGCGACGAGAACGAGCTTGCGACGCGAATCCAGGCGCTGGGCGCGGATCGCTCGCGCCTGGCGGACGAGCTCGACGGCGCGCTGGTGAAGGCGCGCAAGCTCGAACGCGCCAATCGCGAGATCTCCGACCGGCTGGATTCCGCGATCGTCACGATACGCTCGGTGCTCGATACCGGAGAGGACGGATGAGCCACATCAACGTCACCATCAACGGCCGGCAATATCGCATGGCTTGCGAGGAAGGCCAGGAGGTGCGGCTGCTCAAGCTCGCCGAAACCCTGGAGACACGCATTCAGTCGCTGCGCGGAAAGTTCGGCGAGATCGGCGATGCGCGCCTCACCGTGATGGCCGCGCTGACCGTCTGCGACGAGCTGGTCGACACCACCAATCGCGTCCGAACGCTGGAGCAGGAGTTGACGGAGCTGCGGGATTTCCGCAACGCCGCCGTCGAGCGCGCCCGCATGACCCAGACCGCCGTCGTCAACGCGCTGAACGCCGCCGCCGAGCGCATCGAGAAGTCGACCCAGGTGCTGAACCGGACCGTCGGAGGCGGGATCGCGATCGGGTAGCCACGCGTTCGGTGCGCACCCTCTCCCGCTTGCGGGAGAGGGTGGGGAGAGGGTGTCTCCTCCAGGGAGACTCCCCAAGAGGAAAGAGCCCTCACCCGCGCCTTCGGCGCGACCTCTCCAGCAAGCGGGAGAGGTGAGTAAACCACCATCCGGGCTGGCGATTCGTCAGTATCGTTGTTACATTGCCTCCGCGAGGCTGCGACGCGCGTCAGGAGCCATATATCCCCGGGGCCTTATCGATCCTTTAGGGAACTGTCCCTGGCCGGGCCCGTGGGCCCGGACATATGGTGCCCACCTACTTTCGTAGGGAACTCCGGGATCGAGTGCTTCAACGGCGTCCGCGGCTTCGCACTTTTGTTTGCTTGGTTTGTACCTGTTGAAACGACTGCGGCCAGTTCAACAGGTGTCATGCCCCCTGGTGCGCAATTGCGCACGGAGGACCGGGGCATCCAGTACGCCGCGGCTTTTGTGTGAAGCACGACCGCCTCTGAAGTACTGGATCACCCGTCTTCGCGGGTGGTGACGTGGGGACCAACGCAGATGTCCAACAGCAAATCCGAACTCCGCGCCAAAGCCCTCGCCGCGCGCGACGCGCTGAGCGAGAAGAAGCGCACCACTGCTGCCGCAAAACTCGCGAGGCGCGGGCTGCCGTTCAAGCTCCTGCCCGGCAGCATCGTCTCCGGCTATTCGCCGATCCGCAGCGAGATCGACCCCTTGCCGCTGATGAAGAAGCTCGCCGAGGAGGGCGCGAGGCTGGCGCTGCCCTGCGTCACCGCGCGCGGCCAGTCGCTGATCTTCCGCCTTTTCCATCCGAACGATCGCCTGATGCTCGGTCCGCTCGGCATTCCCGAGCCGTCGCCGGCCGCCACTGAGGTCATCCCCGATATCATGCTGACGCCGCTTGCGGCCTTTGACCGCCTCGGCCATCGCATCGGCTATGGTGCGGGGCATTACGATTTCACCTTCGCGCATTTGCGCAAGGCCAAGCACATCGTCGGCATCGGGCTTGCTTTCGCGGCGCAGGAGATCAAGGCGGTTCCGGCACTATCCCACGACGTGGCGCTGGATTATGTGCTAACGGAATCGGACGTGTTCGATTTCCGGAGTTCTGAAGTTGCGCATTCTCTTCGTGGGTGATGTCGTCGGCCGTAGCGGGCGCAATGCCATCGCCGAATATCTGCCCGGCATGGTCAAGGACTGGTCGCTCGATTTCGTCGTCGTCAACGGCGAGAACTCGGCCGGCGGCTTCGGCATCACCGAAGCGATCTACCAGGAATTCCTCGATGCCGGCGCCGATGCGGTGACCCTGGGCAACCACTCCTGGGACCAGCGCGAAGCCCTGGTGTTCATCGAGCGCGCCGAGCGCCTGGTGCGGCCCGCGAACTATCCGCGCGGCACGCCCGGCCGCGGCGCCGCCTTGGTCGAGACCAAGAACGGCAAGCATGCGCTCGTCGTCAACGCGCTGGGACGGGTCTTCATGACCCCGTTCGACGATCCCTTCGCCGCGCTCGAGCGCGAGCTCGGCGCCTGTCCGCTCGGCGTTGCGGCCGATGCCATCGTCGTCGATTTCCATTGCGAGGCTTCCAGCGAGAAGCAGGGCATCGGCTTCTTCTGCGACGGACGCGCCAGCCTCGTCGTCGGCACGCACACGCATGTGCCGACCGCCGACCATCAGATCCTCACGGGCGGCACCGCCTACATGACCGACGCCGGCATGACCGGCGATTACGACTCCATCATCGGCATGCAGAAGGAAGAGCCGCTGCGCCGCTTCACCTCGGGAATTCCGTCCGGCCGCTTCGAGCCGGCCGCGGGCGTTGCGACGCTCAGCGGTGTTGCGGTGGAAACCGACGATGCGACGGGCCTCGCGCTGAAGGTCGCGCCGGTGCGCATCGGCGGAAGGCTGGAGCCGGCGACGCCGAAGTTCTGGTTGAGCTGAACGACGGCACCACAAGCTCGGAAATCGTAGGGTGGGCAAAGGCGCACTTGCGCCGTGCCCACGATCCCTCTCCATGTTCGCAAAAGTGCGTGGGCACGCTTCGCTTTGCCCACCCTACGATACTGCCACACCCTCGGTGCCATCCCCGTGAAGGCGGGGATCCATACGCCGCAGCAGCAGTTGTCGCGCGAGATGGTCATGACTCGTCTTCGCAAAACTCTTGCTGCGGCGTATGGATCCCGGATCGCTTGTCCGGGACGACGGCGGAGGTTGATACGGGCTCTGCATCGCCTCACGCCGCGGCGCGAACCGCCTGCCACAGCTCCAGCACGTCGCCACGTGAAATGCCGCGCGTGATGAAGACGATGCGCGAGCGGCGATCGCCATCGGGCCAGCCGCTCAGCGCCACCGGCGGATGGAAGACGTGGTGCACGCCGTGGATTACGATCGGAGCCGGCTCGTCCTTGAGATTGAGAATTCCCTTCACCCGCAGCAGATCCTGGCCGCGCGCGTTGCGCAGATGCGCGAGCCAGTGCGTCACTTCCATCCAGTCGAGCGGTTCGTCGAACACGAGCACGAAGCTTGCAATCGACGCATCGTGGTCATGATGGTCGTGATCATGATCGTGGTGCGCGTGATGATGATTGTGATGCGAATGGCCGGCCTGCAGGTGCGGCTCGGCGAAGGCACGCTCGTTGAGCCAGCGCGCCGCGTCGGTCTTCTGTTCGGGATCGATCAAGCCGGCGCCGAACAGCGTTGCCGGCTCGACTTCGCCGTGACTGATGGTTTCGATTCCGGCGCCTGGATTGAGCCGCCGAAGCCGTAAGTCGAGCGTATCGATGTCCTCGACCAGATCACGCTTGGTGATCAGCAGTCGATCCGCCAGCGCCACCTGCTTCACCGCCTCGTATTGACGATCGAGCTGATGCGGTGCGTTGACGGCGTCGACCGTGGTCACGACCGTGTCGAGCCGCAGGAAGTGCGAGACGAGCGGATTGTTGAGCAGCAGCTGCACGATCGGCGCGGGATCGGCGAGCCCGGTGGTCTCGATCAGGATGCGGCGAAACGGCGGGATCTCGCCGCGGTCCCGCTTGACCAGAAGGTCTCGCAAGGTCTGCTCCAGGTCGCTGCGGACGGTGCAGCAGATGCAACCGCTTGCGAGCACGGCGACCTCGCCATCGACGCGCTCGACCAGGAGATGGTCGAGGCTGACTTCGCCGTATTCATTGATGATGACGGCGCTGTCCTTCATGTCGTCGCGGCGCAAGAGACGATTGAGCAGCGTGGTCTTGCCGCTGCCGAGAAAGCCGGTGATCAGCGACACCGGGAGGCGCTGCGCGGATTTGTCGGCTTCGAACAGGCTCATGGGGAACTCTCCCGTTCATCGTCTTATTTTTGTCGCTGGACAACAACGTAGCGGAGGAGGAGGCTAGCCGAAACAATTTGAGAGTCAGATTTTATTCTGACCACAACCTGGGAGGGTGCAATGTCCAATGAGATCAACGACGTAGATCAAGACGGCGGCGGTTCCACGACGGATCGCCGCACCTTGCTCCGCACCGCGGGCATCGCCGGTGTTGCCGGCGCGGCGCTCGCCGGCTCAATGCACGGCAAGTTCTCGCTCGCACCGATCAGTGAGGCCCAGGCGCAGACCGCGACCTCCATGCCCAAGGGCACCGACAAGCCCTGGTGGCCATCGAAATGGGGCAAGGACGACGAGTGCGGCGCGTCAAATCACATCACGCCGGAGAAGGTTCTCGACGCCGCGAAATGGATCAAGGACGGCAAGATCTACAAGATCGGCCGCGTCTATGAAGGTGCCATGCCGCTGTTCGGTCCGCGCGCCTTTACGTTGCGCATTCCCGGCAGCCCGACCGGCGGTCCGTTCGGCGACAACAAGATGGTCTATCACGACGAATTCCTGACCACGGAGATCGGCCAGACCGGCACGCAGTTCGATGGTCTCGGCCATATCGGAATCCAGCTCGGCCGCGACGGCGACAAGAACGAGATGCGGTTCTACAACGGCTTCACCGCAACGGAGATCAGCGACGCCTATGGCCTGAAGAAGCTCGGCGTCGAGAAGCTGAAGCCGCTGTTCACCCGCGCGCATCTGGTCGACATGGTCGCCCTGAAAGGCGGGATGATGGACGTCGGCCAGGAGATTACCGCGGCCGACATCAAGGCGGCGCTGGCGAAGCAGAACATTCCCGAGAGCGACATCAAGCCGGGCGATGCCATCATGTTCCACACCGGCTGGGGCTCGCTGTGGATGAAGAACAACGATCGCTTCAACAGCGGCGAGCCAGGCATCGGCCTTGATGCCGCGAAATGGGTGATCGAAAAGGATCTTGCCCTGACCGGCGCCGACACCTGGGCGGTCGAGGTGGTGCCCAATCCCGACAAGTCGCTCGCCTTCGTGGTTCACGCCGAACTGCAGACCAAGCACGGCATCCACAACCACGAAAACCTCTTCTTCGACGATCTGATCGCCGACAAGAAGTACCAGTTCGTCTATTGCTTCGCGCCCGCCCCAATCAAGGGGGCGACAGGCAGCAATGGGTGCCCGATCGCGATCACGTGAGCGGGGAATGGCGCGGGTAGGAAAAGCCCACGCCGGTGTTTTGGTTGGGTAGAATAGTGCGGCAATCGCCGCGCCACCTTCTCCTCTTGTGGGAGAAGGTGGCGCGAAGCGCCGGATGAGGGGTATCTCTCCGCGCACGCAATCGAAAGTGAGATTCGCGGAGAGATACCCCTCACCCGGCTTCGCTTTGCGAAGCCACCCTCTCCCACAAGGGGAGAGGGTTCAGCGTTTGTCGGCGTAAGACCTACTCCGCCGTCTGCTCCCGCAGCTCCGCCACATCCTTGGCCGTCAGCTTCGAGCCCTTCGTGCCGAACCTTGCCGTGACGTAGTTCGCCACCGCCGCGATCTCGTCGTCGGTATAGGCGTTGCCGAACGCCGGCATCGACAGCGCGCCATCAGGCGTATGCCGCTTGGTGCCCGAGATCACGATCTGCGCGACGTTGGTGGCGGCGGGGTCGTTGACGGCCCAGGTGCCGGTCAGCGTCGCCATCGGCGACACCGGGCTCTCGCCGCTCCAGCCGTGGCAGCTGGCGCAGGCGCTGGCGAATACTTTCTTGCCGCGCGCGTCCGCCGTGACGCCGTCCTTGTGCGAGGCGGGGGCGACCGGCGCTGTCGTCGCCGGCAGGTCCGGCGAGGACACCGGCGGCACGCTGCGCAAGTAAGCCACGATGGAACGGATGTCCTCAGGCGCGAACTGGCTGAAACTGTGGTCGACAGCTTCGCCCATCGGACCCGAGGCCGAGCCGTGGCCCGGTGCGTGACCGAGCGACAGATAGGAGATCAGATCCGCATCGCTCCAACTGCCGAGGCCGGTCGCCTTGTCGGAGGAGATGTTGAAGGCGCGCCAGCCGGCGGTGATGGCGCCGCCGAACTTCTTGCGGTTGTCCAATGCAAAGCCGAGATTGCGCGGCGTATGGCACTCGCCGCAATGGGCGAGGGCTTCGGCCAGATACGCTCCGCGATTCCAGTCAGGGCTCTTCGACGTATCAGGCGCAAAGCGCGTGTCGGGATTGAACACCGCCGACCAGAAGATCATCGCCCAGCGCTGGTTGAACGGGAACGACAGCGTGTTGTCAGGCGCGGTGGCGCGTACCGCCGGCAGGCTGAACAGATAGGCCTTCACTGCCAGCACGTCCTCGTCGCTCATATAGGTGTAGGACGTGTAAGGCATCGCAGGATAGAGCCGGGCGCCGTCATGCCGCTTGCCGCGCTGGACTGCGTTGAGAAAATCCTGGTCGCTGTAATTGCCGATGCCGGTGTCCTTGTCAGGCGTGATGTTGGTGGAATAGAGCGTGCCGAACGGCAGCTTGAAGGCCAGTCCGCCGGCATAGTCCTTCTCGCCGGGCTTGGTGTGGCAGACCATGCAGTCGGCGGCCTTGGCGAGATATTCGCCGCGTTCGACCAGGCTCGCCTTCTCGAGCCCGGCAGGCACGCCGGCAGGCTTGCCGGCGCGGTAATCCGCCAGCGCCACTTTGGTGCCGCCGGCGAAATCGAGCGGGCCGGGTCCGCGGATGATGAAGATTGCTGATACGACCGCGACGATGCCGATGGCGACGAGGCTCGCGAGGATACGCATTGTCCTGTTCATGCCTTCTTCCCCACAGCCAGCAGTTTCCGATCGATCGGCAAACGCCGCAGCACCACGCCAGTCGCGGCGTAAATCGCGTTGCGCAGCGCCGGCGGTCCGGCATTGACGCCGGCCTCGCCGATGCCGCCAGGGGATTCGCCGCTCTTGACCACGGTGACCTCGATCTTCGGCGTCTCGTTGATGCGCATCATGCGGTAGTCGTGGAAGTTCGACTGCTGCACGCGGCCGTTGTCGATGGTGATCTCGCCATAGAGGGCGGCGGTGAGCCCGAAGACCAGGCCGCCCTCGATCTGCGCCTTCACCGTGTCGGGGTTGACGGCGATGCCGGTATCGACCACCGAGGTGACGCGGCGGAGCGCGATCTCGCCGCTGTCGTCGATCTCGGCCTCGACCACGGTTGCGAGGAAGCTTGCAAAGGACGGCTGCAGGCAGACGCCGCGGCCGACGCGCGGCGGCAATGGCTGGCCCCAGCCGGACTTTTCGGCGACGAGGTTCAGCACCGCGAGCGCGCGCGGATTCTTGGTCAGCATCGACCTCCGGAACTCGACCGGGTCCTTGCCGGCCTTGCGCGCCAGCTCGTCCATGGCGCATTCGATCGCGAACACGTTGTTGTTCGGGCCGACGCCGCGCCAGAAGCCGGTCGGCACCGCCGGCGGCTCGACGCGGACATATTCGACGTGGAAGTTCGCGAAGTCGTAGGGCGCATCGACCGCGGCGTCGATCGCGTCGATGTCGATGCCCTTCTGGAACGCCGGCGGCAGCCAGCGGGCAATCACCGCCGAGCCCGCGACCTTGTACTTCCAGGCGGCGACCTTGCCGTCGACCAGCGAGGCGGTGATCTGGTCGCGATAGACAGGACGATAGACGTCGTGCTGGATGTCCTCCTCGCGGGTCCAGATCACCTTGACGGGATAGTCGACCTGCTTTGCGATTCTGACCGCGGCGACCACCATGTCGGGCTCGAGCTTGCGGCCGAAGCCGCCGCCGAGCAGGTGCTGGTTGACGATAACCTTGTCGACCGCGACACCGGCGGCCTTCGCGGCCTCCGACTGCACGCGCGTCATGATCTGCGTGCCGGTCCAGATCTCGCAGGAATCCTTGGTGACCCGCACGGTGGCGTTCACAGGCTCCATCGAGGCATGCGCCAGGAACGGCATCTCGTAGGCCGCCTCGAATTTGTCGCCTGACGCGAGCGCCTTGGCGATGTCGCCGGTGGATTTCGCCACCGCGCCGTCCTTTTCGCTCGCCGCGCGCAGGTCCTGCCAGATGTCCTTGGTGCTGATTTTGGCGTTCGGGCCCTCGTTCCATTCGATCTTGACGGCGTCGAGGCCCTTCTTCGCCGCCCACATGTGGTCGCCGATCACGGCGACCGCGTCGTCGAGCACGACGACCTTGCGCACGCCTGCGATCTTCGTCGCCGCGCTGTCGTCGACCTTGCCGACCTTGCCGCCGAACACCGGGCAATTGGCGATCACCGCGATCTTCATGTCGGGCAGGATCGCGTCGATGCCGTAGAGCGCCTTGCCGTTGACCTTGTCAGGCGTATCGAGCCGCTTCAGCGGCTGGCCGATCAGGACGAAGTTCTTGGGGTCTTTGATCGCCACGTCCTTGGGCGGCGTCTGGCTCTGCGCGGCCAGCGCGAGTTCGCCATAGCCGAGCTTGCGCCCGCTGGCGGCATGGGCGACTTCGCCCTTCGAGGCCGTGCAGCTGGCAGCGTCGACGCCCCATTGGCTGGCCGCAGCCTGGATCAGCATCGCGCGCGCAGTCGCGCCGGCCTTGCGCAGCGGCATCCACCAGGCGCGGATCGAGGTCGAGCCGCCGGTCGCCTGCAAGCCGAAGACGGGATTGGCGTAGAATTTGTCGTTGGGCGGTGCGTGCTGCACCTCGACCTTGTCCCAGTCGGCATCGAGCTCTTCCGCGAGGATCATCGATATCGAGGTGTAGACGCCCTGGCCCATCTCCACCTGCGGCATCATCAAAACGGTGCGGCCTGTTGCGTCGATGCGGATGAAGGCGTTCGGCGCGAATTTGCCGTCGGTTACATCCTTCTGCACTGGCTCGTTCGGATCGGCGCGCAGCGGCAGGTGGAAGGCGAGCAGGAGGCCGGTGGCAAGGCCGCCGGTGAGCAGCGCGCGGCGGGAGACATTGTCAGGTGCATTCATGGCGGACCTCACGACTGACGGCCGGTGGCGGCGAGCTTGATGGCCTCGCGGATGCGCACATAGGTGCCGCAGCGGCAGATGTTGCCGGCCATCGCAGCGTCGATATCGGCATCATCAGGATTGGGTGTTGCCGCCAGGAGTGCCGCGGCCGACATGATCTGGCCGGACTGGCAATAGCCGCATTGAATCACTTCGGCGTCGAGCCAGGCCTTCTGCACCTTCGCGCCTGATGGCGTGCTGCCGACATGCTCGATGGTGGTCACGGCGCGGTTCGCGACCGCGCTGACCGGCAGCACGCAGGAGCGCACCGCCTTGCCGTCGACATGCACCGTGCAGGCGCCGCATTGCGCAATGCCGCAGCCGAATTTGGTGCCGGTCATGCCCAGGATGTCGCGCAGCACCCACAGCAGCGGCATGTCGGGTGGCGCGTCGAACGACTTCGTTTCGCCGTTGATGGTGAGAGTTGTTGCCATATGCATCCCCTGGTTCGCCGGATCGCTGACGATGATCGGGTCGGCGAGATTTCGCGCGACCATAATCATACCGATGCGAAACGATGAAGCTTCCTAATTCGCAGGAATGCATATCTGCGCGGGCAGCGCGTGAGGCCATGACGTTCACGAATTTGTGCAGCGATCGGTGCGGCAATTTTAGGCTAGTTGATATGATAACCGTCATGTTTTGACGCATTTCCGTCATGCGCACCGTTGACCGTCGCGGATGATCGTGCGAACGCGTAAAATCGTGCGCGGACGAAATTCGAATGGGCGGCCTGGTCAGGCGCTCAGAGCTGCGGTGAGGCGGCTAAGCCGTTGATTCCCAGCACCCCGGTTACTGTGCATGGGGTTGTTTTGCAGTTTTGGCTCGAGAGCCCTCAGCCCTGCCGGAATCCCATCCGGAAGGCGCCCCAGTGCTTGCCGCGGACCATGATCGGCGACGACAGGTCCTTCATCAGCACGAACTGACCACCGCCCATGTCGCGGCGATAGGTTTGCAGCAGGAACGGTTTTGTGTTGGCCGCGACCTTCTTCACCGTCCGGTCGTTGAACAGGCGGCGGTTGCGGCAATTGGCGTTGTTCCAGACCGGGTCCTTGCCCTGCGGCAGGCGGTAGTTCGGATTGTGAGTCGGCAGGTAGCCGCTCCTCGCCCAGGCGACGCAGTAGACGATGCGCGGATCCGATTTCTGCAGCGGATCCTGGATCGCGGGCAGGACACGGTCGGTGAAATCGACGTAATCGGTGAGGTACTGCTTCGGATCGGTGCCTGCGATCTCGCGGTAGTTCTCGTCCAGGAGCTTGTCGAGCGTGATCTCGCCGCGATCGATGGCGGCTTCGAATTCGGCCGAGATCCGCTTCGCCGTTTCGACCACGATGCGGATCAGCGGCGTGTCCGACGTCTCGACGCCGCTGTCGGCGATCAGCGTGATCAGGCCTTCGGAGGTGTCGAGCAGCTTGGCCACCCGCTCGTCGGCGTGCTTGAGATCGCGCGAGGACAGGTCGACGCCCCTGGCGAGCTCGCTGAGTTCGCTGATGACGGTGTCGCAATGGCCGAGATTGGAGGTCGCCGCGCGCGTGACGCTGTCGATCTCCGCCTCGACCGAAGCGAAGCCCTGCTGCACGCGGGAGATGATGCCGGAGATCGCCTGCGCGCCTTCGCCCGCGGTCTTGGCCCGCTGCGAGGCGTCGCTGCTCTCGCCGATCAGGCCTTCGATCTGGCCGTCGAGATCGCGCACGGTGTCGGAGATCTGATGCGTGGCCTGGCGCGTCGCCTCGGCGAGGTTCTTGACCTCGCTTGCGACCACCGCAAAGCCTCGGCCGGCATTGCCGGCGCGCGCGGCCTCGATGGTTGCGTTCAGGGCGAGCAGGTTGGTCTGCTTCGCGATCGCCTCGATCGAGCCGGAGACCTTTGCCACCTGCGCCAGCGCAGAGCCGACGGCGGACAGCCGCGCCTCGATGCGCTCGACGGCCGCGACGAGCTCGGAGATGTGGCTGACCGCGGCATCGACGGCGCTGCGCGACTGCGCGATCTCGCCGACCGCGGCCGACGTAGTCGATTGCACAGCTTGCGAGGCGTTGGCGATATCGTGGTTGGCCGAGACCATGGTCTCGGCGGTCTTCTGCAGGTGGTGGAACCGCTCCGACTGGTTGGCGACGCGATGTGCGACTTCCTGGACGTTGCCGGCAATGTCGGCGAGCTCGACGCCGAGGCCGCCGATGCGGTCGGCAAGCTGGTCGATCAGTCGTTCGGCCAGGGTCCGGTTGGAGCCGGTGTCCAGGACTGCAAATTGTGCGACGGACATATCAGATGAGTCC
>NZ_JAANIH010000096.1 GCF_014529705.1 Bradyrhizobium campsiandrae | reverse complement strand
GCCGAGCAATAATGGAGCCGCGCCATGAATGCGTGGAATGACCCTGAAACCCACGACAACCCGTTCGGCACGAGGTTGTCACCCATGTCTTAGGTACAACCTGTTACCTATGTCTTCAGGCCGGACACGCCATTGATGGCGCGCCATTCAGAATAAAACTACGAACTCTTATGTTATTGAAATTCTGATATAATTTCCTACACCTGCTTAGCAATAAGGCTGGTCCACGAACGAACCTCTGACGTAAAACGATGATGCGTTTTCGCGTGTGCCCATACCAGCACTTTGGCGCCAACGGACTTACCGATCTTTGAACGACGTTGTCGCCGCAATAATTCAAACCACGATGGGCGTCGTGTTATCGCGGTTGACTGGCTTGCGTCATCCTAAAGCGGTAGGTCTGCAAAGTCTCCCTTTCAATTCAATTTTGCAGCGATGGCGGGACCTTGTTCGGTTTGATCAATCATGCGCAATCCCAAATCTATCGCGTCGCGAAGATTGGCTGCGGCCGCCTTGGTGCACCTCAACCGTCCGGTGGTCAGGAATTTTACTTCAACCTTTCCTCCCGGTGCCGGGGTCAAAACGCGGGCGGCAACTTCGATCTGCAAGCAGCCGCCCATCGTGCCGTGGACGGGCACAATGTCAAAATATATAAACGGCGCGGTGTCCAAATCCTCGTAGCTGAAAGGGTCAGCAGACGGCTTGGTATGTTTAGGGCCAGCCATCGAATGTCTCCTGCCATTGTTACTATTGCACCCGGCTTACATCACGTTCGTGCAATGGCCAAATTCCCTGTTCAGGACACTCGCGCTGGGTGCGTCAGTTCTGATCTTGGCGCAACCCCTAATTCCGATTAACGTTGCATTGATTCGGCAACGCAGAGGTTCAGTTGGTCGGAGAAACCACTCTCATCAGTCTCTCGCGATTGATGGCGCTGCAGCGCCGGCTCGATGTTGCCGCGAACAACGTGGCGAACAGCCAAACGACGGGTTATCGTGCCAAGCAGCTTGCCTTTCAAGAGTATCTCAAGCCCGACAAGCCCCCCGAAATAGGTGAAAAGCCCGAACGCCCGTTGTCGCTGGTCGATGCGGCGCTGCCTTTTACATCCTCTGCGTCCGGCGCCTTCCGGTCTACCGGCAATCCGCTAGACTTGGCAATCAACGGAAATGCGTATTTTGCAATCCAGACGAGCCAGGGGGAGCGATACACCCGCGACGGCTCCTTTAGTTTGGATGCCAAGGGCCGTCTGGTGACATTGGAAGGTCTGCCCGTTCTTGGCGATAAGGGCGTTATAACCGTTCCTCCCCGAGCGGGTGAGATCACAATCGACCCCTCCGGCCGTGTTTCAATGCAACAAGTAGAACTCGGAAAACTGAAGCTTGTCAGCTTTGACCCCGGCGCAAGGCTAGAGGCAGCAGGAGGCAATTTGCTTCGGTCCGCTCAACCGCCAAAAGCGAATGCGGGCTCGGCGACGGTACTGCAAGCCATGCTGGAACAATCAAATGTTCAGCCGACGATCGAGATGAGCCGCTTGGCCGAGCTCAACCGGTCCTATGAAGTCGCGAGCAAGCTGCTGAAAGACTCGCAGGATATCAATGAAATAAGCAAACTCGCTAACGTGCCCGAATAGCTCCACTGCTTGTCGAGATCTGCAAGCTTTTGCCGTTCCACTTCAACTGGCGCTTGCAAATGCTGTCTCCTTGGCTGCAATCGATTTCGACAAGCAGACTGCCAGCAAAGAACGCCGTATCGATTTCGCGAACTTTTCCCCGCCAGATTTCGCGCTGAATCTTGCCGTCAGCGCCCGAGAAGAGCACGCGGTGAAGGCATCCTTCAGGCGCGCAAAGCTGACCGTTGCCGCATTCAACATGTTCGAAGTGGATCGTTATGACCTGTCGCCCATCAGAGATCGGCAAATATGTTGCAAAGCCGTTTTTGACCCTGATCGCATCTGCCCCGCACCCCGCTTGTACTTGATGAAGCGCCAGACGGACAACCCCGGGAAGACGATGCATTTGCGCAGCCGAAAGTTTCGACCAGCCGCCTTGAGCGGCGCCGGAGGCTCTGCCCTGAGCGTCCGCGGCGGCAAGACAAAACGCCAGCGCGAGGGCTAGTTTCAGCATCGGAAGCTCTCCTCCCAATTCATCAATCTTACCGATCAGCCTCCTCGAAAAACGACTCCCAGCCGCTTTTCCTTCATCCATGCGATTTCGCATTCGCGCCGAAACTGATCGACCGCAATATCCAGTACGAAGTGCCGGGGAATTCCAAGCGGGCTCTCCACTTCAAGTAGAGCCCCGTACACTGTTTGATTTCGGACGGTGCAATCGATAACGGCACCGCCGAACGTGATCTTTCCGGCCTTGAATACCCTCTTCCGCGGGATCGACCTCTTATCGACCATGGCAGCCACCTCAAGAGTGGATCAATCGACTTTCTTCTCGGCAGCTTCGCCTTGCTTAACGATGTCTCCTTTCGTGAATAAAATCCCTTGGAGCTCGGTTCGCCAATCCTTGTTGCGACGAAGAAGAAATTCGAGATTCATGCCAAAATGCTTGAATTCTTCCTTTTGCGCGTTCGCCATGATGGCCTTGGCTTCCTTGTCCTTTTCGAGCGACATCCGTTGTTCATACCAGCCGATTGCCTCCGCCTCCTCGATCAGCGACGTGATCATTCGCGCAAAGGTACGCGTTTCCTGCGAAAGCTCTTCTGGCGGTTCGTGATATTGATCGAAGCCCATTTTGATCTCCTCGCATTAAGATGACACTGAGTTCGAGACGCCAGTTGTATTTCAGGGGGGACAGTCAATGTTACAAGCCAGTCGTGCGGATGATCGATTCAATTATACACGTATTGCCTTCGCAGGCTAACCTTTGGGCTCCTCGACAAATTAGGAAGAAACGAAGAGTTTCCGCCGCCGCCGACCATAATCGCCCCTCCGCCCGCGATAGGTGCGTTAGACGCGATGGCAGGACCCGCACCCAGCCTATGCACAACTAGAAGAACCATCAGAATTCGCGTCCATGTTTTTCCTGATCAATTTTCGTCGGTCTCCAGCGTCGCGCGTCGAGACGGCCGAACACGGGCAAAAACTCAAACTCTAGAATAAGGATCACCATCGCAGTCACCAGCCCGGCTATGAGAAGTTCGCCAACCCCTGCGAGCATCCCGACAGCCGCCGTCGCCCAGATGGCGGCCGCAGTGGTCAAGCCACGGACGTTGCCGCCATCTTTGAGGATCATGCCTCCGCCCAGAAATCCTACGCCGGTCACAACGCCCGCCATCACCTTTTCGGCGGTCGCCGGGAAGTTCTCGACGCCGACCGCGGTGAACGCAGCCGCTCCCAGGCTGACGAGCATGAAGGTACGGTCGCCTGCTTCCGAACCGCGAAATTCACGCTCCCATCCAATGGGGAAAGCCAGCGCGACGGCAACGCCGATTCGGACGAGAAGCGCCAGATCGAACCTTGTCGTTCCGCCCGCTTCGCCTGGAGCTGCGAATGCAGCATCCATTATTAACCCAAAAATGACGGCGGCGAATAAGAGTGCGAAGACCGAAATAAGAAGTCTCTTGGGCAGCGAAAACACGCATGATCGATGAAGCATCGGATGGTTTCTCTGAGTGCGAGTCTTTGTTGAGTTATAGTTTCCTGGCTACTTTAGGTTCAAGAGATCCGGTTGCCGGAAGGCGAAGTAGACGGAGCGCGTTCATTGTCACCAAAACCGTCGCGCCCGTGTCTGCAAGGATAGCGGGCCATAAGCCGGTGAGCCCGACGACCGTGGTGATGAGAAAGACCGCCTTCAGTCCGAGTGCGACGAAAATGTTCTGCCGGATGTTGACCATCGTCCGCTTCGACAGGTCGACCATGGCTGCGACATCCGCGACTCGCCCGTGCAGCACGGCGGCGTCGGCGGTTTCCAGCGCGACATCCGTACCGCCGCCCATCGCGATGCCGACATCGGCGGCCGCCAGCGCTGGCGCATCATTTATACCGTCGCCGATCTTGGCGACCGACCACCCCGCTTTTTGAAAGTTGCCGACCATGCGCTGCTTGTCCTCCGGCAACAACTCCGCTTCAACTTCTATTCCCAGCTGCTTGCCGATCGCATCCGCCGTGCGGCGATTGTCACCCGTCAGCATGACGGTCCGGATGCCGGCATCCGTCAAAAGCTTGAGCCCGCTTTTCGCGTCAGGGCGGGGTTCGTCACGCATCGCGATTGCACCCGCGATCTGCCCGTCGACCGCAACCAGCGAAACCGTTTTGCCTTCGTCGTTCAGCGCTGCGATCTTGTTGTCTTGCTCGTTTGTCAGTGTACAGATCTCCGCGACAGCTTTTGGCGATCCCAAGAATACTTCCGCGCCTTCGACACTGGCCCGAATTCCCTTCCCGCCGATCGCATTCGAGCCGGAGGTCGCCGGCAACCAGACATTCTGCTCTGCCGCCTTGGCCAAGATCGCAGTAGCGAGCGGATGACTTGAACCGGACTCGAGCGCTGCGGCGAAACGCAGGACATCGGCCTCACTGCGTGCGAAGCCGATAATGTCCGTCACCTGGGGCTTGCCGGCGGTGAGCGTGCCGGTCTTGTCGAAACATGCCACGGTGACCTTGCCGATTTGTTCAAGGACCGCGCCGCCCTTCAGCAGAAGTCCCCGACGCGCGCCGGCAGACAGGCTGGCAGCGATCGCCGCAGGCACAGAGATAACCAAGGCGCAAGGACAGCCAATCAGAAGAATAGCCAGAGCCTTGTAGATCCAGCCGTTCCAGGCTCCGCCGAATAGCAGCGGCGGGACGATGGCCACCAGAGCCGCGACCGCTACCACGCCGGGCGTGTAGTAGCGCGAGAAGCGGTCGATGAAACGCTCGGTCGGCGCCTTAGACTCCTGCGCCTCCTCGACCAGGCGCACCACGCGCGCGATCGTATTGTCCGCTGCAGCGGCGGTGACGCGTACGCGTAACAATCCGTCGCCGTTGACGGTACCGGCAAACAACATTGCATCCGTCCCCTTGCGGATGGGTGTGCTTTCGCCTGTGACCGGCGCTTCGTCGATGGCGCTCTCTCCGGATACGATGACGCCGTCGGCCGGGATGCGGTCGCCGGGACGCACCTGGATCATGGCGCCGACCGATAGCGTGTCGGCTTCCACCTCGCGGACCTGACCGTCATCATCCTCGAGCCGGGCGGTCTTTGGAACAAGCTTTGTCAAGTCCTGGATGCTGGCTCGCGCCCGGCTGGCAGCGACGCCCTCGAGCATTTCGCCGATCAGGAACAGGAAAACGACCGTTGCCGCCTCCTCTGTCGCGCCGATGAAGACCGCGCCGACCGCGGCAATCGTCATCAGCATCTCGATCGAGAACGGCGTTCCTGCAATCGCTGCGGAAATTGCGCGTTTGCCGATCGGGACCAGGCCGACCATCATCGCCAGAAGGAATGCCCATTGTTCGGTGGCCGGAATGGCTTTTCCCAATGCGAAGGCGACTGCGAGCGCGGTTCCGGACGCGATCGTCAAATCCGCCTTGCTGGTCTGCCACCAGCTCTTGTTCGTGGGGCTGTGATCGTGGACGTGGAAACGGCCGGTGTCTTCCTCGGGAGCGGACACTTCATGACCAGCGTGTTTGGCTCCGACCTCTTCCGACCCGGTAACGGCATATCCAACAGCCGCGATCTGGCTGCTCATCGTCCTGGTATCCGCCAGATCATGCCTGACAGTGACCGCGCCCCCAGCGACGGATACGTTCACCTCAGTAACACCGGGTATCCGCCGTAGGGCGTTTTCGATCTTGATCGCGCACCCGGCGCAATCCATCCCCTCAACCCGCAACCGGGTGGTAACTGAAGTCGCGGACGCCATCGGGTTGGCTCCATGAGAGTCAGACATCATACAGCCCTCAATCTGTCGGCCGTCGATGCCGGTCGCAGGTTGTTGATCCACGATCGGTAGTAGGCGACGGCTGTCATCAAGGCGATGCCAGATAGGCTGACGAACAACTGAAAGGCGATTGAGGTGGAAACCAATTCGATGAGGAAGCACCCAACGAACGACAGGAATATTCCGACGCAAAATACTTCGAGGGAGCGCTCGCCACAGATTATCGCGGGACGCAGGACGGCAAACTTCAACGCCGTCGCGCTGCGCGGCACCAATCTCGCGACGATCAGCGCGAGTGCGAGGAAATGCAGGATCCGATACGGTGCCAGGTTCGTCTTGTCGTTCGGGAGAAACAGATCCACGACCAGTGCCGGCATCGCGGATGAGAAGCCGAGGCGCGCAGCGAGCGTGACGGCAAGACCGAGCAGCAGGAAGAGCACGGCCGACCACAGGACCAGGCGGGATGCGGTCAACCGCCTCACCAGGCCCGTTCCGTCGAGCGAAATCCAGGCGCCAATCACGAACAGAAACTGCCAGGCAAAGGGATTGAAATACCACTCGCCATCGGGATAGCTCGCGAGATTCCAGTCAAAGGTCCGGGCCGCAGCATAGATTGCGAAGGAGACTGCGAGCGCCAGACCGGGCGTCCGCACCAATAGCCAGAGGAACGGCGGGAACGTGACCATCAGCGCGATGTAGAGAGGCAGGACGTCCAGATTGAGCGGCTTGAACTCCAGCAGCAGCCCGTGCTTCAGGAATTCGATCGGATCGGCGATCAAGCGCCGAATGTTAAATTCGTCGAGCAGATAGGCGTGACCGTAATTCTGGGCCACGTAGCCGATCGCGGCGACATAAACGACGAACAGCAGGATAAGCGCGAGGTATAGCTGCCAGGCCCGAGCCAGAATGCCGACCGCGGCCACGACAAAGCCGCCCGCGGCCATCGTCCGCGAATAGACGAGCGCGACCGTGTAGCCGGAGATGAAAACGAACAGGTCGGCCGCGTCGCTGAACCCGTAGTTCTTCATCGTGATCCAGGCGACCACGTTATTGGGAATGTGATCGAGAAAGATCGCCCAATTTGCCAGCCCGCGGAAAAGGTCCAACCTCAAGTCACGACCCAAGCCGCTTTTGGCTACCGCTGTGTTCATGTCATCCGTACCCGAGCGTTGCGACCGCAATGCTCCCATCCGAAGGTTCAATGCGGAAGCGCATCCGAACAGCTTGTGAGTTGTCGCTCATGATCGACTCCTTGACCGCACCGGCGAAGCTTGACGCATTGATTTAATTTCACGTCTTACCCTCCTGACGGAGCCGCTTATACAGCGCTGCTACGGCGTCCGAGAAATCCAGCGAGACGTTCCGCGCGCAGTAATCTTCCAAATAATGCAGTTGTTTGATCAGATCGAAGGACACCGGAGCGAGGTCGAGACCCTCATCAACACCCGGCGGCCGGCTCGATATGATTCCGCTCATGAACCCTTGCGCCCACGCCAGATAGTCTCGTCGAACCGCAGGATTGGCTTTGACGTCATCGGAGAACCGCTGGCACGTCGTGGCGCCCAGACCGACGATTTTTGCCGTTTGTGCCTGCGCCCGGAGGGGTCGAGATGCGCCGGCCGCGAAAACGTCAGCCAAAAACAGCGAAACGATCAGGAGCACGCGCGCGGCGCTACTAACACGCGCCGGCACGGTCACATGGCGGTTCACCTTGCGACATTCTTTTAAGCTTCGCTCGTCTTGCTCCAACGATCGTCCTACTTTTTGAACTTGGCCTGACCGGATTGTCCGTCTGCCGTCTTGATGGTGAGGGTGATCGTGGCGCCTGCTGTCACGGGGCTCTTCGCGTCGCCCTGAAGGGAGTTGTCGCCTTGGGGGGCGAGAGTGACCGTTTCACGCGTACTGCCGCTCGCAATCATGACCGCTGCGGTAAAGTTTTTGGTTGCAACGGGTTTTGTCGTCTTGGGATCGAAGACGTTGATTGTGATTTTGTTGCCGGATGTCATGAGTTCGGCATCAATGCCAGCAACATCCTCCATTGGGCCGCCGTTGGGGCCTTTTTCGCCGCCATGCGCGTGCTGAGCATAGGAGGGTGCGGACCACATAAAGACAACACAAACGATAGCGATCAGGTATTTCATGACACTGCTCCTTCTGTAGCCGGTGATTTGGGTTCTGTAGCCTGTGATTTGGATTCGCCATTTTCCAGATCTTCCCGCCTGAACAAGACGTAGAGAGCCGGTAGTACCAACAAGGTCAGTATGGTCGACGAGATGATTCCGCCGATGACGACCGTCGCCAACGGCCGCTGCACCTCTGCCCCGGCGCCGGTCGCAATTGCCATGGGCACGAAACCGAGAGATGCGACGAGCGCAGTCATCAGCACCGGCCGCAGCCGCGTCAACGATCCTTCCCGGACCGCATCGATCACGTTCTTGCCCTCGCTCCGGAGCCGCTCGATAAAAGTAATAATGACGAGGCCGTTGAGCACCGCCACGCCGGACAGGGCGATAAAACCGATCCCGGCGCTGATCGACAGCGGAATGCCTCGAAGCAGCAGGGCGATAATTCCGCCAGTCAAAGCCAGCGGTACGCCACTGAACACCAGTAGCGCGTCCGGCATTGAACCAAGGCTCATGAACAAAAGCAGGAAAATCAACAGAAGCGCGACCGGCACGACGATCGTCAGCCTCTGCGTCGCGGACACCAGTTGCTCGAACTGGCCGCCCCAGCCGATCCAATAACCGGCCGGAAGTTTGACCTTGGCTTCGACCTGCTCTTGGGCGTCCGCGACGAAAGAGCCGAGGTCTCGTCCACGGACATTCGCGGTCACGACAATTCGCCGTTTGCCGTTTTCGCGGCTGATCTGATTGGGTCCGGGCGCGACGTCGATTTGGGCCAGTTCCGAAAGCGGCACATAGCGAATCTGAGAAAGAGGCGAGTTGCTCCAGAGCGCTGTCACCGGCTTGGCCTGGCTCTCCAGCGGCGGAAGCGGCACCGGAAGCGCCTTGAGCGCCGAGATGTCGGAACGCAAATGTTCCGGAAGCCGGACGACGATGTTAAAACGGCGATCTCCTTCGAACACCATGCCGGAATTCTTACCGCCGACGGCGATCTCGACCAGGTTCTGCACGTCGCCGACGCTGATGCCGTAGCGAGACAGCGCCTGACGGTTGAGCTTGACCGTAAGCACAGGCAACCCCGACGCCTGTTCGGTTTTGACGTCGGCGGCGCCCTGTACACCCTGCAGGACTGCCTGCACCTTGGCCGCGGACTGGACGAGCACGTCGAGGTCGTCGCCAAAGATCTTGACGCCGACGTCGCTGCGGACGCCGGAAATCAGCTCGTTGAAGCGTTGCTGGATCGGCTGCGAGATCTCATAGACGTTGCCCGGGATCTCTTCGGCGGCCTCCTGGATCTCGGAAACAACCGAAGCTTTTGGCTTCTCCGGATCGGGCCATTCCTTCCTCGGTTTCAACATCACGTATCCGTCGGACGTCGAGGGCGGCATCAGGTCGGTTGCAACTTCCGCGGTTCCGGTGCGGGCAAACACTTCCCGGACCTCCGGTATCTTCAATAATCGCCTTTCGAGCATGGCCTGCATCTCCAGCGACTGCGTCAGGCTGGTGCCGGGAATACGGATCGCCTGCAGTGCAACATCACCTTCGTCGAGGCTCGGAATGAACTCCCCGCCCATGCGGGAAGCCGCGATGCCGCACACGGCCATCAGCAGGACCGCGATTCCCGCAACGCCCCATCTGTTGCGGATCGAAGCGGCGAGCAGTGGCGTGTAAACATAGCGCGCACCGCGCATGAACCAGTTCTCATGCTCGGAGACTTTGCCGGTCACCAGCAAGGCCACGGCAGCCGGCACGAACGTCAGCGACAGGATGCTCGCGCCGGTTAGCGCCATCAGCACTGTCAACGCCATCGGCGTGAACATCTTTCCTTCGACGCCGGTGAGCGTCAGGATCGGCAGATACACGACGCCGATGATCAACGTCCCGAACAGGCTCGGACCAATCACTTCTTTTGACGCCGTCAAGATGGTTTCGAACCGTTCCTGCCGATCGAGGACACGGCCCTGCCTGGTTTGCTCCTCGGCCAATAAGCGCAGGCAATTCTCAACGATGATCACCGCGCCGTCGATGATGATGCCGAAGTCGATGGCGCCAAGGCTCATCAGGTTTGCGCTGACCTTGTTTTCCACCATGCCGGTAATGGTAAACAGCATGGACAGCGGGATGACGAAGGCGGTGGCGATCGCCGCCTTGAAGTTTCCAAGGATCAGGAACAGGATCACGATGACGAGAAGAGCGCCTTCGACGAGGTTCTTTTCCACGGTCGCAACCGTCGCCTCGACCAGCTTGGTCCGGTCATAGACGGCTCGTGCGATCACGCCTTCCGGCAGGGACCGCCCGATCTCCTTCAGCTTTGCCGCCACGCGTTGAGCTACTGTCCGGCTATTGTCGCCGATCAGCAGCATGGCGGTGCCTAACACCACCTCCTTGCCGTCCACCGTTGCCGCACCCGTTCGCAGGTCCTTGCCTTCCTTGACATCGGCCACGTCCATCACCCGCACAGGTACGCCGTGGCGGGAGCCGATCACGATCTGCTTTATTTCCTCGACATTTGCGACCTGGCCGGGCGTGCGAACGAGATACTGCTCGCCGTTGCGTTCGATATACCCCGCTCCAACGTTGGCATTGTTCGCGGCCAGCGCCGTCATGACCTCGCGAAAACTGAGCTTGTAGGCCATCAGTTGCGCCGGATCCGGCAGCACATGGAATTGCCGTTCGAAGCCGCCAATGGTGTTGACCTCGATGACGCCGGGAACATTCCGTAGTTGTGGCTTGATGATCCAATCCTGGATCGTCCGCAGGTCGCTTGGCGTGTATTCGTCACCGCCGGTTTTGCGTGCTTCCGGTTTTGCCTCGACGGTGAACAGATAGATTTCACCGAGGCCGGTAGAGATTGGTCCCATCGCAGTTTCGATGCTGGGCGGAAGCTGGTCCTTGACCTGCTGAATCCGCTCGTTGACCAATTGCCGGGCGAAATAGATGTCGGTCCCGTCTTTGAAGATGATGGTGACCTGGCTCAAGCCGTAGCGGGATTGGGAGCGGGTGCTGTCCAGATGAGGCAAACCTCCCATCGCGGTCTCGATCGGAAACGTGATCCGCTGCTCGACTTCCAGCGGCGAATAGCCGGGCGCGCGACTGTTGATCTGGATCTGAACGTTGGTGATGTCAGGCACGGCGTCGATCGGCAGACGCGTGAAATTCCACGCTCCGAAAGCGGCCATGACAAAAACGCCGATCATCACCAGCCAACGCTGCCGGATGGAGAAAGAAAGAATCCCGTTAATCATGAGGTTGCTCCGGGCGCTTGCCAATTTCCCTGACGCGCGAGAACGAATGGACCGGCGTCGTGTAGACGACGCCGTCACCTTTCCTGCCGGTCCATGCGGCCGAGGCGATCCGCCTGCAAATGTCCTCAGCGAGGTCGGAGCGGCAAACCAATCTCAGCTCCAAATATTGATGGTAAGTGAGGTCCGCGTCAGTCGAGATGTAACTGCCGCCCTGTCCGCGCCCTCTTCCTTGTCCCCTCACTTCGTCGAAGGTGAAACCGGGGAAATCAGCAAGGTCGTGCAGCGCACGAACGACATGACCCTCCATGTGCGGCCGGATCAGCGCGGTGATCAACGTCTTGCTGCCCTCAATGCTCATCGCCGCCCGCTCCCTTTGTCATCTCCGCCTTCACGATGAAGCTGTTTTGCGCCGCGTAGAGATCGCCATCGAAGACGCCGAACAGAATTTCGACGAGCTGCGGATCGCGGTCGCCCACCTCGACATCGCGTGCCTCGAACTTCTCGCCTTTGCGCACGAAGACAACGGTTCGATTTTCCACGGTCTGAAGCGCAGACGACTTGACCGCGACCGGAACCGTCTTGGCCGACAACGTGAGGCGCCCCGTGATGAACAGTCCAGGCCGCAGCCGCTGGCTGGGATTTGTGACAATTGCCCTTGCAATGGCGCTTTGGGTGTCACTGCTCCCAACGGGGGAAAGATAGGAAATCTTGGCCTCGATTGGGGGTCCACCGTCGGCCGGATCGATGAGTACCTGATCGCCCATGCTGACCCGCTTCAGGTCGCGGCGGTAGACCGAGAAGTCCACCCAAACATTCGACAAATCCGCTACCACGAATGCCGATTTCTGTTCGGAGACGAACTCACCCAGCGAGATCTGACGATCGATGACCGTGCCCGCAAGCGATGCCTTCAACTCGTATTGCGTCAAGCTCTGATTGCTTTCGATGACGGCCAGCACATCGCCCTTCTGGACGACGTCGCCGATCCGCTTGCGGACGTCCCGGACGATACCAGGAAAGCGCGGTGTGACCTGAACCAGCGACTCCTGGTTCGGCTGCACGATACCGTTAAGCAACAGGCTGTCCCGCAACACACCGGTTGAGGCCTTTACCAGCTCAATTCCAGCGGCCTCAATCTTGGCGTCGCTTAAAGCGACGCTGTCTGCATGTTCTTCCTTCTCGGCTTTTTCGGTAGGAGCCGTCTTGGGTACGGCCGGTTTCAGCATTCGATAGCCGCCATAGACCAGCCCCGCTGCGACCAACACGAAAAAAAAGTATCTCAGAAGTCGTTTCATCTTGACGTCTCGCGCGTGAGCGTAAACGGGTTGCCGACAAGACCTTCGATCGTCGCGATGGCAATGTGAAAGTTCTGCAGGGCCTCCTGTTCTCGAAGCAGCGCCTGCAAGACCGAGCCTTTGACATCGAGCAGCTCAAGCAGCGTAAACCGTCCCTGCAGATAGCCGCTCTGGATCGTCTCGGAAGCACTACGTGCATTCGGAATGATTGACGTCCGCAGCAGCTTGAGCTCGGCCAAGGCGCCGGTAAGGGTATCGTAGGCACGGCCGACGATACTGGTGAGGACGAGCTTGTTGATCGCGCGCTCGGCATCAGTCTTTGCAAGCGTTTCCTGAGCAGCGATGATGTTGCCCGCGTTCTGATCGAAAATCGGTATCGGAATCGACACGCCGAGCCGTACGGCATTGTCATTGGTGTCTTGATAGTGCCGCCAGCCCGCCGAAATGCGCGGATCGGGGATTGCTTTCAGACGCGCGATCAGGAGTTCTGCGTTGCGTTGGGCCGCAACCGCCGTCCAACGCAACAATTGCGGGTTGGCTTCAATCGCCTGCAACACGTCCCGGAACGGCGGCGGTTGTCCAATGTTGGTTAGCCGCCCCAACGCTTTGCCGAAATGAGGGCTGCTGTCGCCCATCAGGATTGCGAGGTCGCGACGCGCTAAAGCGAGTTGTGTCTTGGCGCGCTCCCGCTCGACCCGGAATAAATCGGCCGCGACCCGCGCACGCAGTGTTTCAGCCGGTGAAGAAGCACCTTCCTGAACGCGCTTTTCCAACAGGGGAATGAGGGTGCCAAAGCTTTCGATCTGCTCGTCGAAGATCTCGATCCGCCGCTGCGCACTGATGATCGTGATGAACGCGATCGCGGCTTCCGACAAAACCTCCAGCCGCGTTGCGCGTCGCTGCCACACTGCCGTGCCGATGCCGGCCTCACCGGCAGCGATGCGCGCTTCCCGTTTGCCACCCAATTCGACGAGCTGGCTGAGCTGCAGATTGGTCTCGGCTGATCGTAGGCCTTTGTAAGGTCCCGATCCCAGCGCGTTGTCGAGCTCGAACGAAACGTCCGGATTGGGCAGTACGCCGGCCTGGATGCGCAGCCCGCCGGCAATACCGATGTCACGCTCCGCCGCCGTCAGCCTCGGGTTCGCTGCCAAGGCCCGCTGCAGTGCTTGCGGCAGCGAAATGGCGGGCGACGCGCGTTCGGCGGCCTGTACGGGAATTGTGAATAAAAGCATTGCACCCGCCAGGCGCAAAGCCACTCGAACCAACCACATAAGATCAACCTGAATAGCGAAACAGATGACGACGCGACTTTAGTCGCGCGTTCGGCTAGTTGCTCAGGTGAGATGCTTGGGTGGCGGCGTATCGAGCCAGAGAGGGTTGGCGTGAAGATGGTGTTGAGCCACAAAGGACCGCCTGACGAGCTTGGCAGACCGACCGCTTACCGCGGCCAGCGCTGGCGTCAGGACCGGTGCACAGACGTAACAATGGCTGGCGACCACCGGCAACTTTCTGGTTCCATCGTCATCTGGACCGCCTTCATCCGAAGCGGTGCTGAAATCGGAGGCGAGCGAGATTCCCACGGCCTCGTCGGCGCAGGACACGGCATGGGACATTCCGACGAAAAGATACGCAAAGGCAAGCAAAGCCAGCAGCGCACGGCGAGCGCCCGACGCTTTCGATGTAGGCAACCTTTTGTTCAGCCGATGGCTCATATGTTCCGATTAGCAAGTCTTGCAGAGTAATACTATTACATTGTCGCGCGTCCGTCCGGAACCCCCAGATTTACGAATAGCTGGTTCTGTCAGACAACGTTCACCTGGCCGTCACACTGGCGGAAAATGAGCTTGAAGTTGTTCGCAATAGAGAGAGGTTTTGGTTATGGGTGAAGGTCATTCGCACGGAGGTGCAATCCCGTCGGCGGCCGGGCGGCACCGCAAGCCTCTTTACGCGGCGCTGGCCCTGACGTTGACGTATATGACCGCCGAAATCGTTGGCGGAATCTGGACCGGCAGCCTCGCCCTGATCGCGGATGCCGCGCATATGGCGACCGATGCCGGCGGGTTGGGCCTGGCGTTGTTCGCAATTCATTTCGCTCAAAAAGCTCCAACGCCGCAAAAGACCTATGGCTATCTACGGACTGAAATCCTTGCCGCACTGATTAATGCGGTCGTTCTCCTGCTGCTGACAATTTATATTCTTTACGAGGCATATAAGCGGTTCCTGTCGCCGCCCGAAATTTTGGGCACGCCGATGCTGGCGGTCGCCGCCGTCGGGCTGATCGTCAATCTCGTCAGCATGAAGTTATTGTCGGCCGGCTCCTCCGAGAGCCTCAACGTCCAAGGGGCGTATTTCGAGGTTCTCAGCGACATGCTTGGTTCCTTGGGCGTGATCGCCGCGGCCCTGATCATCATGTTTACCGGCTGGACCCTTGCCGATCCGATTATCGGCGCCGGGATCGGCCTCTTCATCGTACCGCGCACGTGGAAGCTGTTGAATCAGGCCGTTCATATCCTGATGGAAGGCGTACCGGCCGAGATCGATCTCCCACTCCTCGAAAAGGCGCTGCGGGAAATTCCGGGCGTTACGGCGGTTCACGATTTGCACGTCTGGACTATTACGTCCGGAACGGACTCCCTGACCGGGCATCTCGTCGTGACTGACATGCAGGCCGCAGCCACGGTGCTGAAACGCGCCAAAGCCGTTCTGGAGGAGAAGTTCAAGATTGATCACGTGACTTTGCAAATTGAGGACGAAGAAATTCGCGCGGCTGAGCCGGCTCTGCGAGTCTAGATCTCGAGGTCTTGGCGTCGCCACGTATTCCTACCAATTTCACGTTCTATTCCTTTTCGCTGTTCATGGACCGGGATCGCGCACGACTGTCGCGGGATCGGCTGCGTCGCACTGAGCCAACTTGTCTGCGAACTCGCGGAGCAGAAATAGACTTACGTCGTCGAGCGATTCGTGATCCTTGCGAAACGGCTGCTCAAGCGTTTCGATGAGATAAAGAGCATAGATGAACATATAGGAGATGAACCCAAAAATCAGTGCGGTGCCGGGCGAACCTTCGGTCTCTAGAAACAGCAATAGCAGGACGATCGCTGCAACCAGCGTTTTTACCAGGATGTAGACCGACGGCACGAACTGCATGCTTTGGATGTGATAGATGCGGAATACGCATCTGCGAAGCTGATCCTGCTGACCGCGCAGTCGAACAATAAAATTGGCGGGCATCCCGAGCGAGTCCATCTGTGCGAACACCGGTGTGAGCTTGTCGATCTCGGCGATGACGGGTTGCAGTCTGCTGTGGGCGCCTTCGTGCCCCAAGCCCTTCTGCAGTGTCACCAGAATGCCCGATAGAATAGCCCGCAGGGATCCAAGTTGAAAACTCTTTGCTTTTTCGGCAAAGCACATGGCGTCGTCATGAATCGCCTCCAGAGCGACGCGAATATCGGCTGGCAAGCGTTCCGATTCCTTGTAATCGGATAGAACGCCGGACAACAAAAAACCGATGATGAAGATGGCGCCGCCGATCGCACTGGTCAGCAAGGTGCTGAGCGTCACGAATTCAAACTGCATCCAGTGAACGAATACCTTGAGCAAGCTGATCGCGATGACCAAACCTGCCACCACGAAAAACAGCTTGAGTCTCTTCAGGTGGTGACGCTTGTTGAGCCAATCCATAACTGGAACTTTCATCAAACACGATGTTGCGCTGGGGAAACGCGGTCTCGGACACTGCAAGGACGCTGAGTCAGTTGCGATATTTATTGAATGAATTTCTGTCTGCATTCCAATTCACGATGGCGGACGTTGTGAAAAGGGCCGCAGCACAGCATCACCTATTTGCTGGAGAAGCGTCTCTTTCATGGCGCAGAAGGGGACATGACACTCGCATCCCTTTGAAAGGGTTTATTGAGCTTTAGGGATCTGGGAAAAGCGCGTTACCGATCCGGGAACTTGCGAGTAAGCTCGGCGACAACAAACCAAATCATGCCATGATTGTGGACGACGCTGATAGTCTTAAGGTTCGAGGGAGAGGGACATGATCAAGCATTTGACGGCCGTGGCCGTTCTGGCGGCAATTCTGTTTGTTGCACAACCGGCACTGGCGCAGCATCACGGCGGGGACCATCATGGAGGTGGTCATTTTGGAGGTGGCTATTTTGGAGGTCACTTCGGCGGAGGTCACCACGGCGGGTTTGGCGGACACCATGGCGGGCATTACGGTTTTTATGGTGGATTTTATCCGGCCCCCTATTATGGCAGCTATTATCCATACGCGTATGCCGCGGATTGTTTCATTCGCCAACGCGCCGTTTGGACCCCTTACGGTTACAGAACCCGGCGGGTCCGCGTCTGCATGTAAATGCGGCTCTTGAGCGGCGCGGATAAACTCGCCCTCCCCCCCCCGGGGGCGAGAAGTGAGTTGCAAGTTTAATGGACCGTAATCGATCACCTAGGATTCAGCGGTTGTGCCGAAAAACCGCGGATCTTGCTGGTTTGTCTTTTGCAACGAAGCCAGCCTGTGCGAGATCGAAAGGGTCGCTGAGCGTCGCAACCGGTTTTCGTGGTGGGCGTCAACATTCGATAACCGCCATAGACGACTGCGACAGCTGCGGGGAAACCCCGTTCACGTCGCAGCATGCCAAACTATTTCAAGCCGGTTCGACTGCAACCGGATTCGGCAGGATTATTGGTACTGGCCGATATCGGCCGGGCCACGGCAACCATGTGCTCGATGATCGCGGATGCGCCCCCTACCGCAGCCAACAACGAGATCGCGTTCGGACACATCGGGCAATCTCACGGTTGGTGGTGGAGGTGCAACACCGGCCATCACCACCTTCGGAAACGCCGGCTTGGTCTGAAAGGACCCGATGGCTTGGCAATTCGAGCAAGTTGCGGCCGTGAGCGCGATTACCAACATTAGGAAGCGGATGCGACACATTGGAGCCTCCGCAAGCTAACCAACGAACACTTTCCTACCCCAAAACAGGCCACTAGGGAATTCAAATTTGGCCACGAGGGTTAAACGGGCGAGTGAAGGCTTGCGGTTGATTGCAAAATCAAAGGCAGGACAATCCTCGCCGCGATCGCCGTCAAACCTGTGAAAATTGGCCACACGCCCCCTCCATGAGGGAAACCCAGCCTGATGCGCGCGCAACGAACTGCCAGACGGAAAGAAAAAGCTCGATTCTGTGTGCGCCGCAACAATTCCAACTTCCTGCGCAGTGGGTGTCTGGTCCAGAGCTCATCTGACATCGCTATCAGGAGCTTTATTGATCGCTAGAACTGAGCGTGAAGGCGTGTACCAAACACGGAAACCGGACCTCGGTCACGGTTATAGGCCGGGTTTGCAATGAGCTGATAATCGAATGTCAGGCGTGACGCCGGCGTAACGGCCAAGCTGTAATAGGCTTCGATGATCTTTTCCAGACCTGGATTGGGGAGCTGACCGTCCCCAATGAGAATGCCAAGCCCTCCGGCATTGAAATAGCTTTGATGCGATTTTGAAATACTGTTCAAGACACCGGCAATTCCGGCAGTGTCACCGGCTCGTCCCCAAAGATCGCCAGATACGGACAAGCCGGCGGCAACCGTTTTGTCGATATCGGCGAACTCATACGGCTCCACTTTGCCGTCGGCTATGCCGGCACGTGCAAACAGACCAACGTTTGGCATGAGTTGCTGTTCAAGGTTCATGCTGATACCGCTTCGGCTTCTGTAACGCCGGACAGCTGCAACGTCGGCGGGCTGATTCGTGACTTGGGCCAGTCGCACTGCATCATCGAAGCTTCCCATGCGTCCCCGGCTGAGGAAGCCGGTGACCGCGATCTTGCCGGGCTGCCCCCAGAGTTCATGACGATGTTCGATTTCGGCGAGCGCCTGAAACTGCGAAAATCGCGGATCCAACTCGGTGCTGTTAGGCACCTTGGAGAGATCGAATAATCCTGCACGCAATGTCCAGGCTCCGCGGTACCATTCGGCAGCAGCACCGTAAGTGTAGCCCCAGGCATCCGCCGCATAGTCGAAGGCGCCACTGTCGATAATCGACCAGTTCAGGAAGTCGGTCCGGGGATCGTGCGCGTATTTGTTGGTATCGAAGACATCGCCGACGCCAAACTTCCCGATCGTGATGACCAAACGGTCGGCGGTCTGCGAGCCGGCAAATTGATTGAAGTTCGATTCGACTTTTTGCTTCTCGCCACCGAGGTCGATCGTTTGCCTGACAAACATCCGCTGGAGGCGCGTGTAGGGGTATTCAGCGCCGACTTTGTAGGCCTCACCACTTGGAAAACCGGCAACTCCCAGCGTGTTGCTGAGGCCAAACCCCTGATCGATCTCAGGGTTGATCCACAGTTCTGCTCCTTCCCACAGCCGCATACCTGCGTAAAACGTAATATCCAGGGTCTCGCGTGCTGAATTCGGAGCGAGGCTGTTCGGACCGCGATACGGTGCCCGAAAAGGAGCGGCGTATTGGCCGACAAAAGTCGTCTGGCCGTGAAGGCTGAAATTCTCCGTCTCAAGCGCGGAAATTCCATTTGCCGAAGCCACGTCTTTTTTGCCGGGGTCACGAAGTTGATAATTCAGACCGAGACGGATGCTGTGAGAAGCATAATCCCCTTCGAATTTTTGGGCTCCGGCGGGAAATGATATCGACTGACCGCCAAATTCGGACAGCAAATATTCCAATTTCGCCGTCCAGCTTGGCGCGACCGGAAGCTCGACACCGGCACCCGCCACCCAGCCGAGCCGCCATAGTGAATGTTTTTCGAGCGTTCCGGGCACCGCGCTGCCACCCATTGGGCTGCCCATCAGCTGCGTGCGCGTGAATTGATCGAAGCTCCAGCCAAAACCGCCGGTGCCGTAAACCAACCAGTTGTCAAACGCGTAGCCGACACGCCCGCGGACGCTCCCGGCGTGAAGCACTGTTTCTCCGTAGCTCGCTTGATCGCCAAGTGTAGTCGAAAATGTCTGGGTGGCTGAAACGCTGTTTGGAAATGAGATATCGGCCTCAACGCCTAGCAACAACCGTGATGCAGCTTGGTAATTATAGCCAGCTTGTAGACCGCTCGAAAAGCTACCAGTCCCCTTGAACGCGTCGTACTGAGGGTAAAAATCAAGCCTGCCCATCAAGCGCGGCGCAGATCCGTCAGCTTGCGTTGCCGACCAGTTGGAGGCCCCCGCAGCATAACCGAAATGAGTTCCAACATAGAAGCCGGTCCAATCGAATATACTGGAAACCGAAGCTTGAACGGGAAGTGGTACGCGCCCACTTTCGGCTGATGCCCAAGAATTGGCGGTCAAAACGCCGCATATCGCGCCGACGAATGTCGAGATTCTTTTCACGTAACAATCCATTGGCACGGTTTTAACGGCCGTTTGTAACAGCTTTTAATGCCCAACATCGGACGCCCTCGGACAGGGCGCTTCGGTTGCGGCAGCGCAACAGATAGAGGCCGAAAGTCCGCATTGGCCACACAACTTAGTTGCAACTCATTCTTAATTGCAAGAGAATATTCGAAGTGTACTATGAAATTTAATTCTGGCCGCAATTCCGAGAAAACGCAGGAATGATTGCCTAGAGCTAGAGCTGCGCGACACGCCGAATAACGGTGTTAGAGTCCAATCTCGGAAGGTGCTTCCCAAGCTACGCCACCACAATGGCAACGCTGCTGCCGCAAGCGCACGAGTGTCACACGTCGTCGAATGCCCAAATTCGTTGGAAACGCCGCCGAAGAAAGCAAACGGAGGTCAAGATTGCCTGCTCATCGGCTGGCGCGCAAACCTGCCCAGCGCGGGCCTAAACGCCCATTTCCCGGATTGACACGTTTGATATGATGCCAGCACCTTCTGACGTGCTTTCAAAGGATGTGATTTCGGCAAGCGTGCGGAAGAATCGATCAATGAAGATTTCATTCAAACAATTTCGGTACTTGCTGCTCGTCGCCGCGTCGGTAACGGCGGCCTGTTTAGCGTCACCGAGCTTTGCGCAGCGCAGCGCGCTTGATCTCGCACAAGCAGGATTTTTGGCAAAGGACCGGGGTGAATTCGAGCTTGCAATCCGGCTATTCGATAACGCTCTCAAGCAGGGGATTTTGGAAGACAAGCAGCGCGGGTTCCTCTTGTACAGCCGCGGCGCTTCGTACGAGTCGCTGGGGCTGCGCGATCGTGCTCTCGCCGACTTCGACGCGGCCATCGTCCTTATCCCGGAATTTCCCAACCTGTATCTTTATCGGGGGGTGATCTGGGGCGACAAAGGTGAATATCAGAGAGCCTTGCAAGATTTTCTGACGGTCTCCAGGTTAACTCCGACAGACCCGCTCGCTTTTAATAATCTCGGCAACGTTTATGATCGTTTGGGCGACCTCGATCAGGCGATCGTCAATTTCGATCGGGCGATTGGCCTCCGAGCGGATTATGCGCAGGCTTATTACAACCGAGCCCACACTTACGCGCTGAAGCAAGAAAGAGAACGCGCAATTGCGGACTATGACCAGGCCATATCGTTACAACCGCTGTTCTCGGACGCATACGTCAACCGGGCGGTTTTACATCTCATGCTTCGAAACTTCAAAGCAGCGTTGTCCGATCTCGACACCGCGATCCGAATTAATCCGAAAGATGTGACGGCGCTGACCAATCGCGCCACAATCAACCTGACTATGGAAAGATACGAAAACGCGCTCACCGACTTCGATTCGGCTTTATTACTCCATCCGGGCAATGCGGCTATCTTCCTCGGCAGAGGGCGGGTGCATTTGATCGCGGGCGCATTGGATAGCGCCATTGCCGACTTCAAGACCGCGGCGCGACTTCGCCCGAATAATCCATATCCGATCATCTGGGCACATATTGCTCGTGTTCATAAGGGCGAAGACGATCGAGAAGAGGTTGCCGAAGCCGCCAAAAAGGTGACGCGCAATGAGTGGCCCTTTGCAGTGCTTGGGCTTTACCTTGGGACGGAGAAAACGGAATCCGTAACAGCGGCGGCCCTCCAGGGCGTTCCCGGCGAGAAGACCAAACGGGATTGTGAGGCCAGATTTTTCACCGGCGAATTCGCGCTTCACAACGGTGAGCGAGATCAAGCCCGTGAAACTTTGCAGCGGCTGATTTCTACTTGTGGGCCGGAGGAAGTCGTGCACGGCGCAGCCATCGCTGAGTTGAAACTTTTAGTTCCAAAGTGAGTTGGACGGTAAGTGCTCGTCCGCAGTCCTGAAATTGCGCTTGCTAAAGTGGCGCCTGATGGGGGCCAATATCAAGTCATTGAACAAGCGCATGGTAATCCGAATAGCCGAAATTGATGCCGGACATTGTGTGCTTCATCTCCATGACGGCCTGACCTGCAGTTTGGCCGGGTTTGATTGTGCGGCAACAGGCGCTTGTTACCTGCGCCGAAGGATTTTGGCCAACCCGATGATCGTCCCTGCTGCGCCGAGGGGTCCGATTATTGTGACCCAGGGATGATCCGGAAACGCACGATGCAGAAGAATACCGGCTACCGTCGCGGCCAAGGCAGTCGTCAATAGAATTCCGATGACGAAGAAGGCTCTTTGTGTGGGTGACATCGAATGCAGCCTTGCGCTTAGCCGGGCGAATCGCCGGAACCTAATGGCCCCTGTACGCTAAACCGGCGCCCTGGCCAAAAACCGTCTACTGACTTCCCGGGAACTCGGGCGCAACCCGCGCGCAATCAAACGCCAATTTTTGGCTTTTTAGGATTTAGGGGCATTGCGGGATGAGTTCGACGAAAAAAAGCGTGCGGACACTGCCTAGCCCGGTCGTCGGAACCAGCAAACCACGCCTTCTGGACACCTTGGGACCGGGGCTGATCACGGGCGCCTCCGACGACGATCCCAGCGGAATTGCCACCTACAGCCAGGCCGGCGCCCAGTTCGGATACACCCTGAGCTGGACAATGCTGTTGACCTATCCGCTCATGGCGGCGGTCCAGATGATCAGCGGACGGATCGGACGGACGACGGGTCGTGGCCTCGCAGGCAACCTGCGTCAGCATTACCCCAATTGGCTCCTGCAGACCTTCGTGGCGCTGCTGGCGGCGGCCAACATCATCAACATTGGCGCCGACCTCGGTGCCATGGCCGACTCCACCAGTCTGGTGCTCGGGGGCTCGAAAACATTCTATGTGGCACTATTCGGCGTCGTCTGCATCGGGCTGCAGGTCCTGCTGCAGTACACCCGGTACGTATCCTACTTGAAATGGCTGACGCTCGCGCTGCTCGCCTACGTGGCGACGTTGTTTATGGTGGACGTCCATTGGGGCGAAGCGCTGCGCCAATTCGTGTGGCCGTCCATTACATGGAAGACCGAATACATTCAGACCATCGTCGCGGTCTTTGGCACGACGATCAGCCCTTACCTTCTATTCTGGCAGGCGTCCCAGGAGGCCGAGGACATCCGCGCCGTTCCTGAACGACAGGTCCTGAAACGGGCGCCAGAACAAGGCCCCGACGCCATCAAGCGGATCGAACTCGATACCCTGATCGGCATGGGCGTTTCAAACCTCATCGCGCTGGCCATCATCTTGACGACCGCAGCCACGCTTAACGTGTCCGGCGTGACAGACATCGAGACCTCCGCCCAGGCTGCCGAGGCGTTGCGTCCGATCGCAGACAACTACGCCGCGACAATGTTCGCATTGGGCGTTCTCGGCACGGGACTTCTGGCGATTCCCGTCCTCGCCGGCTCCGCAGCGTACGCCATTGGCGAAGCCCGAAAATGGCCGATCGGGCTTACGCGACAGCCCAAGGAAGCGAAGGCCTTCTACGCGACGATCGTCATGGCGACCCTCGTGGGCATCCTCCTCAATTTTGCGCCGATCAATCCCATCAAGGCGCTGTACTGGTGCGCGGTCATCAACGGTATCGTGGCGGTGCCGGTGATGGGGCTGATGATGCTGATGGTGGCCAACGCGAAGATCATGGGCGAATTCACGATCGGCGGTTGGCTGACCGGGCTGGGATGGATAGCGACCGCTGTCATGGCAGCGGCCGCGGTCGCCATGGGGGTCACGTACTTCATGTAGTGTCCAAGTGACCGGCGATCAGATGCGCGCCGGCGGACATCGTGGCGAGAACGATCGCCTCGTCCCACTCGGATAGGCGCTCCGTGAGCTGACGCCCGCGGCCGATGGCTACCGCCGCCTTCACAAGAGATCCGAGCCCGCTGACGCCCGCTAAATAGTCGTCGGTTCTTTAATCGCGGGCACGGTGTCAACCCCGATCGACAAACATGATCCACTGCCGGGTTCATGGTTCTTTCCGCGGTCGTCTCGATGCAGGAGCGCCGCATGATGGCGTTCAAGAGGTGTAGCATC
>NZ_JAANIH010000095.1 GCF_014529705.1 Bradyrhizobium campsiandrae | reverse complement strand
CAAAGCGCAGGCGCTCTTCCATTACCGAACTCGCTTTCCACGGCATCCACGCCTCCCGCAGAACAAAAGCGGAAAGTGTAACCCATGTGTCCGGTACGATTTGTCACCTATGTCTCGGGCCGCTCACAGAAATCGTCATTCGGGCGTCTCCCGGCGCGCAGCGCCTTCGCCGATGATGGAGAACGGTCCCCAGAACGCCGGATAGGCATTGTCGGGGTTCGCCGTATCGCCGAGATAGGCCAGCATGGCGCGGCGCAGGGCCTCGGCACGGCCGATGGCGGGTTCTGACTTGATGACGTCGAAGGTCATGGTCGTGAGCCGGGTCGCGGCGTCGGAAGCGACGGACCAGTGCGAGACGAGGAGGGCGCGCGCGCCGGCATAGAAGAAGGCGCGCGCCAGCCCCGACAGGGCCTCGGCGCCGGGCCTCTCACCCGCCACGGTGTTGCAGGCCGACAGCACCACCCAATCTGCATTCAGCTTGAGCTGTGCCACCTCGCTCGCGGTCAGTAGTCCGTCATCGAGATCGCTGGCGTGCTGCGGAATGCTCAGCGCCAGCGACGGTTCGGCCACGCCCTTGATGTCGCCGGCAACGAGACCGTGGGTCGCGAAATAGACGATTCGATAGTCGGCGAGAGGCAGCCGTTTCACGTTGGCCTCGGTCGCGTCGGCTTCAAGATGAATGTCGCTCGCGGCCGCACCGACCTTCTGGGCAATCGCCTGAAGCTCGGTAGCGGTCTCGGGCAGGGCCGGCAGTGCCTTGCCGAGCACGGTGCGGTCCACGCCGGCGCCTTGCCAATAGTCGGTGTAGGCGCGCGTGTGCGCCGCCGTCCGCGCGGCAGCGGGCGCACCGCGCGCGTCCGGCGTGCCGAACACCGGATCGCCGAAGCCGATCAGCGGCTGCGCCGCCGGCCGCTGGCGCGCATAGGCGCGCAATGCCTTGAGGCTCGCGACGGACGGCAGGACGCTGACGGCTTGACGCTTGATCAGCCATGCGGCGTCGCGATAGCCCGCGACGTCGGTGGGGGTCGGCGCGGCGGGTTGCTGCGTCAGCAGGAGATGAAACGGCAGGGCGGTGAGCGCGCCGGTCGGCACGACCAGCAAATGGCGCTTGTCCTTGATCAAGGTGTCGACGGGGTCGAGCAGGGCGATGTAGAGGTCGCGCGCCAGGCCGAGATCGAACATTCCCGGCGCGCCGGCGGTGCGCGCCGCCGCCCATTCGCCGACATCGAGGCCGCGGCGAAAAGCCTTGACCTTGTCGGCCAAGGCGTCGGCGCCGAGCGCGATGTCGTGCCAAGCGAAGGCCTCGCGCGTCACCGCAAAGACGCGGCTCTCCTTGTCGTCAGGCAGAAAGAAGACCAGCGCTTCGTCGCTGCCGAGCAGGTTCTGGACTGCCTTCACCTCCAGCGGCTGCGGCCTTGTGAGTGCGGCAAATTCCGGAAACTCGCGCGCCAGCTTTGCGTCACTCTCGGTGAGCCGTGCCTCGGCCTCGCCGCTCGCCCGGCGCAACGCATCGATCGCCTTGCGGTCGCGCTCGCCTTCAGGCTTCGACAAGGCCTCGACGAGTTTGCGATCAGTGTCGCGCCATGAGGCGGCGAGGTCCTGGTTCTCGCGCACCAGGGCGGAAAGTGCTCCGCCGCCGGAAGCGAAGCGTGCTGCGAACTGCTGCACGGCAACCGCCGCCGACGACTGGTCGGCCCATTGGGCGATCTCGAAGGCTTCGCGGGCGAGCGTCGGCTCGGGCGCGATCTGTTGACGCGCCGCAAGGGCAAGATTGGCGACGTGGCGGCGAAAGAACAGTGCACGCTGTGCGACGAGGCCGCCGGATCGCTGCTTCTGCCCGGTGCTCTCGGCCTCTCGGGCGGCATGGGCCAGCACCGCGGCGGTGGCTTTGCGCGAATAGGCGAGGGCGTTGGCACCGTCGCCGGCCTCGGCATATTCGCGCGCTAGATTGTGAAGGGCATTGGCGGTGTCGGGGTGGTTCGCGCGAAGGGCCTTCTCGTAGATTGCCAGCGCGCGGGCCGTGAGTGCCTCGGCGTCGGCATACTTGCCGCGCGCCTCGAATTCGAGAGCGAGATTGTTGAGGATGTGCGCGACGTCGGGATGATCCGCACCCAGCGCCCGTTCCTGGATCGCCAGCGCGCGCCGGTACAGCGCCTCCGCCTCGTCGCTGCGGTGCTCGCCGCCGTACAGCACTGCCAGATTGTCGAGGGTATCGGCAAGATCGGGGTGGTTCGGCCCCAGCATCTTTTCCTTGATCGCCAACGCTTGCTTGTAGAGCGCTTCGGCCTCGGCCGTGTGGCCCTGGTCCTCGGCGGTCGAGGCAAGGTTGTGCAGGATGTTGGCGACGATCGGATGAACGGGGCCTGTGGCCTTTTCCTGGATCGCCAGCGCTCGCCGGAACAGGCCTTCGGCGTCGCCATAGCGCGCCTGGTCTTGATAGAGAATGGCGAGATTGACGAGCGCGGCCGCGACCTGGGTGTGGTTCGGGCCGAGGGCTTTTTCCGTGATCGCCATCGCGCGCTTCAACATCGGCTCCGCTTCGCCAAAGCGTCCCTGGCCTTGATATACGACGGCCAGGTTGTTCAACGTCGCGGCGAGGTCCGGATGATCCGGTCCGAGGACCTGCTCGCGGATCGCCAATGCGCGCTTGAACAGCGCCTCGGCCTCGCCGTAACGCGCTTCGTGGAGATACACGGCAGCCATGTCGTCGAGCGCCGTCGCGACCAGCGGATGATTTGCCCCGAGGGCCTTCTCCAGGATCGCGGCAGCGCGCTTGTAGGCCGCTTCGGCATCGTCATAGCGGCCCTGGTTCTGATAGGTGACGGCCACCTTGAGCAGAATGAGGGCATAGTTCGGGTGCTCGGTCCCGAATCGGGCCTTCACGGCGGCCTCGAGCTTCTGCCATTCGACGAGTGCGTCGGCATATTTGCCCGCGGCCAGCAATGCATTGAAGCGCTTCTGCACCGTCTCGATATCGGCGCGTTGTGCCGCCGCCGGCGGCACTGCGAGCGCCGCAACAAGGACGAAACCGGCCGCCAGCGCAACGGCTTTCCGTCGCCATTTAAGGATCATCTCGCGCCTCCTGATCCGCATGGCGATGGCTTCGAGGTTGTCCTGTGCCCGGACGAACAAGGCAAGTCGATACATAGGATCATGTCCGTCGATTCCCGCGAATGGAAGGTGCCTCGACCGGACGGAGCGAGGATGCTGTTGCACAACGGTGACGGTTAACGCGAAATGCGACGCGCCCCGCTTCGTCCAGATCCAGGAATGTTGGTGTTCTGTCAGCGCCAAACGGTTCGACGTGCCGCGCTGAAAGATGAGGGCGGCGGGTCAAAGACAAGCGAGGCCGCCATGGTAGCGTCCAACGCGAAGCGGTTTTCGACAAGACGGATTGGCGCCGGTTCGTTGGCAGGATGCGGCGTTGCGGCAGCGCGCCATGCGGAAACGCGACTGTACAGGGTTGCACGTCCTTCGTTACTTTTCCCCGCGCTATTTTCAGGAGACGAGCACGTGGCGAAGAAGACGGCAAGGAAGAGAAGCATTTCGGGTAAGGCAGCGAAGACGTCGGGCAAGAAAAGCCCGGTCCGTCAGCGGGCGGTCGCCAAGACGACGCGGAAAGTCGCGCCGCCGGCGCGAAAATCAGCCGGATCGCGCCGTCCCAAGGGCCCGGCCTGGCAATGGTCGGCGGTGGAGACCGCCGCTGCGATCCGCTCCGGCGCAATCTCGGCGGTGGAAACTGTCGAGGCGCATCTGGCGCGGATGCATGCCGTCAATCCGAGGCTGAATGCAGTCGTCGTCGATCTCGGCGAGCAGGCGCTGAAGGCGGCGCATGCGGCGGACCGGCACCGCGCCAGGGGCGGTGAACTCGGTCTCCTGCACGGCGTGCCCGTTACCATCAAGGAGAACGTCGACTACGAGGGCCGGCCCAATTTCAATGGCGTTCCCGCCAACAAGGATCTGATCGCGCCGTCGGACTCGCCTGTGGTCCGCAATCTGAAGCAATCAGGCGCGATCGTCATCGGCCTCACCAACACGCCGGAATTCTCGTTCCGCGGCTTCACCGACAATCCGCTGCACGGGCTGACGCTCAATCCCTGGGACCCCGATATCACCTGCGGCGGCTCCTCGGGTGGCGCAGGGTCGGCGGTCGCCGCCGGCATCGGCACCATTGCGCATGGCAATGACATCGGCGGCTCATTGCGCTGGCCGGCCCATTGCAATGGCGTCGCCACCATCAAGCCGACGCAGGGGCGCATTCCCGCGTTCAACGCAAGTGCGACCGCGGAGCGTCCGATGCTGGCCCATCTGATGTCGGCGCAGGGGCCGCTCGCCCGCCACGTCGCCGATGTCCGGCTGGCGCTCGAAGTCATGAGCCAACGCGATCCGCGCGATCCCTGGTGGGTGCCGGCGCCGCTGACCGGCCCGAAGCCGAAGGGGCCGATCAAGGTCGCGCTGGCCAGGATTCCGGCAGACATGGCGGTCGATCCGGCGGTCAGCGCGGCCCTTCGCCAGGCCGCCGATCATCTGGAGCGGTCCGGCTATCGCGTCAGCGAGGTCGAGGTGCCCGACATCAACGGCGTCTGGCAGACCTGGTGCGACATCATCACCAACGAGACGGTGGTGATGCAGGAGGCTGGCATGCTGAAAGTCACCTCAGAGGATTTCCACAAGGCGTGGAACGGCATGAAGACCAAGGCCAAAGCGCTCGATCTCCCCGCCTGGATGCGCGCCACCGCTGCGCGCAGCGGCCACATCCGTGCTTGGCAATTGTTCTTCGAGGAATATCCGGTGGTGCTGGCGCCGACCACGGTGCAGCCGACGCCCGGCCCGCGCGACGACACTATCAGCGCCGCGCGCGTGCAGGAAATCTTCTGGGGCGAGATCCGCTTCATCTCCGCGATCAACGTGCTGGGCCTGCCCGGCGCCGTCGTCCCCGCGGCCGTGCACGACGGCAAGCCGATCGGTGTGCAGCTCATCGCGGGCCGCTACCGTGAGGATCTGGCACTGGATGCCGCGGCTGCAATCGAGAAGCGCGTCGGCGTGCTGGCCCACCAATTGTGGGAAACGATGGCCTGAGTATGCTCATCGGGGCTGCGCGCGCCGGCGCGAAGCCCCGATGATACGCAGGATCCGTTCGTCAGATGCGAGGCGGCAATCGCCTCGCGATCGCGCAGCCGGACCGGATCAATTCATTAATCCAATTTAACTCAAGCTTTAGCCAATTCACCAGCAACCATTAGGGTTACTTCCTCGATCTCTAAGCGAATTATTGTCCGCTTTACCACCCGCCTCTAACAGAGGGACGGCGGACAACGCACATGCCTCGTACAGGCCAATAAGTGCGGCCCGCGCCACGCGGAGGTGGTACGATGCGCAACGAGACGATCGCTATTCACGCCGGCTACGAGCCCGAGGCGACCACGCACGCGGTTGCCGTGCCGATTTACCAGACCGCCGCCTACGCCTTCGACAGCGCCGACCACGGCGCAGCCCTGTTCAATCTCGAGGCCGAAGGTTTCCGCTACAGCCGCATTGCCAATCCGACCAGCGCCGTGCTGGAGAAACGCATCGCCCAGCTCGAGGGCGGCGTCGGCGCACTGGCGGTTGCGACCGGCCAGGCTGCGCTGCATTTCGCCTTCGTCAACGTCGCCGATCACGGCGGCAATATCGTGTCCGTGCCGCAGCTCTACGGCACCACGCACACGCTGCTCTCCCACATCCTGCCGCGGCAAGGTATCACCGGGCGCTTTGCCGAGAGCGATGCGCCTGATGCGGTCGCAAGGCTGATCGACGACAACACCCGCGCGGTGTTCGCCGAGACGATCGGCAATCCGGCCGGGAACGTTTGCGACATCGAAGCGCTGGCGAAGATCGCCCATGCGCATGGTGTTCCGCTGATCGTCGATAACACGGTTGCGACGCCGATCCTGCTCAAGCCGTTCGACTACGGCGCCGACATCGCCGTGCATTCGCTCACCAAGTTCCTGGGCGGTCATGGCACCACGCTCGGCGGCGCCATCGTCGATTCCGGAAACTTCCCCTGGGCTGATCATGCCGACCGCTTCCCGGCCTACAACAAGCCGGACGCTTCCTATCACGGCCTCGTCTATGCCGAACGCTTCGGCCGGACCGCCTATATCGAGCGCGCGCGGAGCGTCTATCAGCGCACCATGGGTTCGGTGCTGTCGCCGTTCAACGCGTTCCTGCTGCTCCAGGGCATCGAGACCGTGGCGCTGCGGATGGAGCGCCACGTCGAGAACGCCCGCAAGGTCGCCGAATTCCTCCGTGCCGATCCGCGTGTCGCCTGGGTCAATTACACGGGCTTCCCGGACAGCCCCTATTATCCGCTGGTCCAGAAATATCTCGACGGCAACGCCTCCTCGCTGTTCACCTTCGGCATCAAGGGCGGCATGGAAGCCGGAAAGACGTTCTATGATGCGTTGAAGCTGATCACGCGTCTCGTCAACATCGGCGACGCCAAGTCACTGGCCTGCCATCCAGCATCGACCACGCATCGGCAGATGTCGGCAGAGCAGCAGCGCACCGCCGGCGTGCTGCCGGAGACCATCCGGCTCTCGATCGGTATCGAGCACGCCGCCGACATCATCGAAGACATCGACCAGGCGCTGGAGAAGGCCTGTCCGGCCGCGCGTCTCCAGGCTGCGGAGTAGGCAATCGGGCCGATGAGCGTCTTGATCGCGAGGGATCAAGGTATCGCAAGCCCGGCGTTGGTGCCCGCCGAAGGCGACCTTGCGCGCGATCATGCCGGCGCCGAGCTGACCATCGGGCTGATCAACAATATGCCGGATACGGCGCTGAAGGCGACCGAGCGGCAGTTCATGAAGCTGCTCCAGGCCGCCGCGGGGCCGCGCCGCATCCGCTTCCACTGCTTTTCGCTGCCGTCGGTGAAGCGTTCGCCGGAAGCGAAGTGGCATGTCGAGAGCGAATATTCCGATCTCTCCGATCTCAGGCGTCAGTCATTCGACGGGTTGATCGTGACGGGCGCCGAGCCGGTGGCGCCGGAGCTCGACCGGGAACCATATTGGCGCGACCTTACTGAGCTGATCGACTGGGCCAAGGTCAACACCCGCTCGACGATCTGGTCCTGCCTCGCTGCACATGCGGCGGTGCTGCACCTCGACCGCGTCGAACGACAGCGGCTGCCGACCAAATGCCACGGCATTTTCGATTGCGAGGCTGTGAGCAGCGATCCGCTGACGCGCGACGCGCCGGCGCCGCTCAAGATCTCGCATTCGCGGCTGAACGAAGTCACCGAGCGCGATCTCGCGCAGGCCGGTTATCAGGTGCTGACCCGGTCGGCTCAAGCCGGGGTCGACGTCTTCACGCGGCAATATGCCAGTCGCTTCGTGTTCTTCCAGGGGCACCCCGAATATGACGCGCTCTCGCTCCAGCGCGAATATCTGCGCGACATCGGCCGTTATCTCGCGCGTGAGCGCGAGGTCTATCCGGCTCTCCCCGTGAGTTATTTTGACGCAGCGACGGAGGAAAGGCTCGTGCGTTTCGAGAAGCGGGCCAGGCACCAGCGTCATCCGGCGCTGACCAACGAGCTGCCTGCGCTGACTTTGCGCACCGATATTGCCGCAGGCACCGCCGCCGCGGCGCTTTTCCGCAATTGGCTGCAATATCTCGGCGCGGATACCGATGCGCCGCTCCCGCGCGCTCGTCGAAGGCCCTTGGTTCCCCGTTAGGATTACCCCGGCGTTAAGCTTGCCTCGGACCGCACACAAATGTTTCAGTCGAGAAATACCGGAATACAGGGAATGCACGCGTGCTGTCGGCCCTCAACGGACGCTTGAGCAATCGGCTGGCCCGGCATTTCCGCGCCGCGCCGCATCGCTTGCCTGCGCACGCGCCGATGGTGAGTTTCACCTTCGATGACGCGCCCGACAGCGCCGCAGGCGAGGGGGCCTCGCTGCTGGAAGCGCATGGCGGGCGCGGCACGTTCTACCTCGCCGGCAGCCTGATCGACCAGCCCGCGGATCACTGGCATGGCCTGTCGAACGATGCGGTCGTTCGGCTGCACCGCGACGGACATGAGATCGGCTGCCACACGTTCTCGCATCTGCGCGCAGTCGATCTCAATGAGAGCGCGATGGCGCGCGAGATCGAACGGAATCGCAGTCATTTTTTTGGTGTCGATGCCTCGATCCGGCTCGAAAATTTCGCGTACCCCTATGGCCTTGCCTCGGTCTGGCGCAAGCCGCAGCTCGCGCAAAGCTTCCGCTCGGCGCGCGGCATCCTTCCCGGCGTCAACCGCGACGTCATCGATCTCCAGTTCCTGCGCGCCTCGCCGCTGGTCGATCGCGAGATTGATACGAACGGGGTCGACCGCTATTTCGACGAGGCCGTCACAAGCGGCGGCTGGCTGATCTTCTACGGCCACGACGTGGTCGATGCGCCGAGCCCTTACGGCTGCACGCCGGCCCTGCTGCGCCACGCGCTGCGGGCGGCGGAGAAGCGTAACATGCCGATCGTGACGGTCGCCGAAGCCCTGCGCCGGATTGGGGCGTAGCTTTTCGCCTCTGCTCGCAAGCGGAGGGGATGAAGATGGGCTTGCCACACCCGCCTCGCCATGCGACTGGCGTTGGGCCGAATCCTGCAAACCCCCGACTCGCCCATGTCCGCCCCTTCCACCGCTCCGCTGCCAGCGCCGGCCGATGGCCGCGACGCGCTCTCGGTGCTGCATTCGGTGTTCGGCCTGCCCGGCTTTCGCGGGGCGCAGGGCGAGATCGTCAGGCATGTCACCGAGGGCGGCAATTGCCTGGTGCTGATGCCGACCGGTGGCGGCAAATCGCTATGCTACCAATTGCCGTCGTTGTTGCGCGAGGGCTGCGGCATCGTGGTCTCGCCGCTGATTGCGCTGATGCGCGACCAGGTCGCGGGGCTGATCGAGGCCGGGGTCAACGCTGCCGCCCTGAACTCGTCGCTGTCGTTTCAGGAAGCCTCGGACATCGAGCGGCGCCTGATTGCGGGTGATCTCGACCTGCTCTATGTCGCGCCGGAACGGCTGGTGACGCCGCGCTGCCTGTCGATGCTGGCGCAGACGAAGGTCGCGCTGTTTGCGATCGACGAAGCGCATTGCGTCTCGCAATGGGGACACGATTTCCGGCCCGAGTATGTCGGCCTCTCCATCATTGCCGAGCGCTTTCCCGACGTGCCGCGCATCGCGCTGACCGCGACTGCCGACGAGTTGACGCGCAAAGAGATCGTCCAGCGACTGCAGCTTGCGGACAGTCCGCAATTCGTCTCCAGTTTCGACCGGCCTAACATCCGTTACGAGATCGTCGACAAGCGCAACGCGGTGTCGCAGCTGAAGGAGTTCATCCGGGATCGTCATGCCGGCGAGGCCGGCGTGGTCTACTGCCTCTCCCGCAATCGCGTCGAGGAGGTCGCCGCCGCGCTTGCCGAGGCCGGCATTGCGGCGCTGCCCTATCACGCCGGGCTGGACAGCCAGCTGCGCTCGCGCAACCAGGACCGCTTTCTCAACGAAGACGGCATCGTCATCGTGGCGACCATTGCCTTCGGCATGGGGATCGACAAGCCGGACGTGCGCTTCGTCGCCCATCTCGACCTGCCCAAGAGCATCGAGGCCTACTATCAGGAGACCGGGCGAGCAGGGCGCGACGGCAAGCCGTCGGCGGCGTGGATGGCCTATGGACTGTCGGACATCGTGCAGCAGCGCCGCATGATCGACGAATCGAGCGGCTCCGACGAGTTCAAGCGGGTTTCGATCGGCAAGCTCGATGCGCTGGTCGGGCTCGCCGAGACCGCGCAGTGTCGTCGCAAGCGGCTGCTCGCCTATTTCGGTGAGACCGTGACCGCGGAGAATTGCGGCAATTGCGACAATTGCCTGACCCCGCCGAAAATGCGCGACGGCAAGGTCCTGGCGCAGAAGCTGCTGTCCTGCGCCTATCGCACCGGACAGCGTTTCGGCGCGATGCACCTGATCGACGTGCTGGTCGGACGGCTGACCGAGAAGGTGACGCAGTTCGGCCACGACAAGCTCTCGGTGTTCGGCATCGGGCGCGAACTCAACGAGAAACAATGGCGCACGGTGCTGCGACAGCTGGTGGCGATGGGGCATTTGCAGGCGGACAGCGAGGCCTATGGAGCGCTGAAGCTGACCGACACCGCGCGCGGCGTGCTGCGTGGAGAGACAGAGGTGTGGCTGCGGGAGGAGGCGCCTGCCAGCCGCGTCCGTGTCAGCCGCTCGAAATCGCGGCGCGGCGACCTTGCGCCGGCAGCGAGCGCGCCGCCGGGCGATGTTGATCCGGAATTGCGCGCGCGGCTGCGGTCCTGGCGTTCGGACGTGGCGCGCGAGCGCGGCGTGCCCGCCTATGTCGTGCTGCACGATGCCACCATCGATGGCATCGTGCGGGCCTGGCCGACCACGCTGGACGAGCTGCGCAACGTGCCGGGCATCGGCGACAAGAAGCTCGAGCACTACGGCGAGGAGCTGTTGCAGATCATCAGGACGCGGTAGCGGCGCGACCATCTCCCCACATCGTCATCCCGGACAAGCGCGCCTAAAGGCGCGCGCCGATCCGGGATCCATAGCCACAGGACGACGTTGTCGCGGCGCGCTGGTAACCACGAGTCTTCGCAAAACGATTGCTGCGGCGTATGGGTCCCGGGTCTGCGCTGACGCTTGCCCGGGACGACAGCAGTGTGTGACGCGAGAGCTACGCTCTCACTAGCCGTTCCGGAACGCGTAACCGTAGCCGTTCAGCGCCGGGGCGCCGCCGAGATGGGCGTAGAGCACCTTCGCGCCCTTCTCGAAATAGCCCTTCTTGGTCAGGTCGATCAGGCCCTGCATCGACTTGCCCTCGTAGACGGGGTCGGTGATCATGGCTTCGAGGCGCGCGGTGAGGCGGATCGCTTCCTTGGTCTCTTCCGACGGCACGCCATAGGCGGGATAGGCGTAATCCTCGATCAGCACGACGTCGTCTGCGACGATGTCCTTGCCGAGCTCGACCAGCTTGGCCGTGTTCTGCGCGATCGAGAGCACCTGCGCCTTGGTCTGTTCGGGGGTGAACGACCCGTCGATGCCGATCACCTTCCGCGCGCGGCCGTCGGCGGCGAAGCCGACCAGCATGCCGGCATGGGTCGAGCCCGTGACGGTGCAGACGATGATGTAGTCGAACTTGAAGCCGAGCTCCGCTTCCTGCTTGCGCACTTCCTCGGCGAAGCCGACATAGCCGAGCCCGCCAAATTTGTGCACCGACGCGCCGGCGGGAATCGCGTAAGGCTTGCCGCCCGCCGCTTTGACCTCCTTGACCGCCTGCTCCCAGCTCTTGCGGATGCCGATGTCGAAGCCGTCGTCAACCAGGCGCACGTCGGCGCCCATGATGCGCGAGAGCATGATGTTGCCGACGCGATCATAGACGGCGTCCTCATGCGGCACCCAGGCTTCCTGCACCAGGCGGCACTTCATGCCGATTTTGGCGGCGACGGCGGCGATCATGCGGGTGTGGTTGGACTGGACGCCGCCGATCGACACCAGCGTGTCGGCGTTCGAGGCGATCGCGTCGGGAATGATGTATTCGAGCTTGCGCAGCTTGTTGCCGCCATAGGCGAGGCCGGAGTTGCAGTCCTCGCGCTTGGCGTAGATCTCGACATTGCCGCCGAGATGTTTTGACAGTCGCTCCAGCTTCTCGATGGGGGTCGGGCCGAAGGTGAGCGGATAGCGCGCGAATTTGTCGAGGTTCATGGGATCATCCCTGATGGCGTTGTGTCTGGGATTTAGCTAGCACTGTACCGCTCAAAGGTGCTTTCGAATGTTGCGCCGATATTGCATGCAACCTTGCGGTAAGGGACCAATTTGGTAGATTTTCTTCCAATCTATTCAAATTTTTCGGAAGCTTCTTCCATGCCAGCTCGCCTCGATCGCATTGACCTTAAGATGTTGAGATTGCTGCAAAATAATGGCCGGCTCAGCAACGCTGAGCTGGCCGAAACTGTCGCGATCAGCCCTGCCACCTGCCATCGCCGCACCCAGCGCCTGTTCGAGGACGGGTTCATTGCCGGCGTCCGTGCCATGATCGCTCCGAAAAAGGTGGCCAAAGGCACGCTGGTGATGGTCGGCGTCGTGCTCGACCGCTCGACGCCGGAGAGTTTTGCCACCTTCGAGCAGGCGATCACCAGGTTGAAATTCGTGCTCGACTGCCACCTCGTCGCCGGTGACTTCGACTACTTCCTCAAGATCCGGGTCGGCGACATGGAGGATTTTAATCGGATCCACGGCGAGCAACTCATCGCGCTCCCCGGCGTGCGTCAGACCCGCACTTTCTTCGTGATGAAAGAGGTCGTCGACAACGCGCCGCTGGAGTTTTGAACGGTGTAAGACGATCAAGGACGACGCCTGCTCTGAGCCAGGCGCGGACCTCCGAGGCGCGTACACTGGAGCGTGCCGGCTCTCCACACCACTTATAAAATCGCACGGTCGTCACAGCAACTTCACTTGCCACGTACGCGCATGCGGGCGACGGTCGTCTCTTCTCAACGCGGAGATCCTCGCCGTGCGCCTTCCCATTCTCGATCCGACACAGCTGAGCGACGAACAGAAGCCGCTCTATGCCGACATGCAAGCGGGCATCAAGGACCACTTCAAGGGCTTTGTGAACATGCGCGACGATGGCGCGCTGCTCGGCCCCTGGAATCCCTGGATCCGCGAGCCGCGCTTCGGCAAGCCGGTGTGGGAGCTGGTCAAGGCGATTGCGTCGAACCCGCTGCTGCCGGCACCGGTGCGCGAGGTCGCGATCCTCGTCACCGGCTCGCATTTCCGCTCCGGTTACGAGCTCTATGCGCATGTGCTGGTCGCCGAGCAGCGCGGCCTGTCCGATGAGAAGCTCGCCACCATCGTCGCCGGACAACGGCCGGTCGACCTCACCAAACAGGAGGCGGTTGCCTACGACATGGCGTCTGCGCTGGTGAGCGGCGGCGTGCTGCCGGAGCTGACCTATCGCGCGGCGGTGAAGGAGTTCGGCGAGCACGGCGCGGCCGAACTGTCCTATCTCGTCGGCGTCTATTGCATGGTCTCGGTCACGCTCAACACCTTCGACGTGCCGGTGCCGGACTAGACGCCGCTTTCCCCGATCACTCCGCCGCCTTGTTCATCGGCGACGGAGGTGCGAAGGCGATACAGCGATTGCGGCCTTCGGCCTTGGCCCGGTAGAGCGCCTGATCGGCCGCGCCCATCAGCGTATCGATGCCGGACATGCTGACGGTGGCCTCGGCAATTCCAATGCTGACGGTGATGCCGAACTGAACCTGATCGGCGTTCAGCCGGATCGCCATCGCGCGTTTGCGGATTCGCTCGGCGACGAGTTTGGCGCGTGACAGGCTGGTCTCCGGCAGCAGCACCGCGAATTCCTCGCCGCCGATACGACCGACGAGATCGGACTTGCGCTTGCCCTCGTTGCATGCGGCCGCGACAGCCTTGATTGCCTCGTCGCCGACCGCGTGACCATAGCGATCGTTGACCGACTTGAAATGATCGATGTCGAGCATCAGAACCGAGACGGAGCGGTAGTAGCGCTGGAAGCGGCTCCATTCCGCATCGAGCGCCCCCAGGAAATGCCGGCGGTTGTACAGGCCCGTGAGCGAATCGGTGGTCGCCAGTCGCTCTAGCATGGCGGCTTTTTTGGTCAGATCGGTGATGTCGACATAGGTCAGCATCCGGCCGCCATTCGACATCGTGGTGCAATGCGCCCTGATCCGCCGCCCGTCGGGCGTTTGAAGGTCGCGCACGTGATCGCCGGCCATGACCTCGGCAACGCGCTTGCCCGGGAATTTTGCCAGCTCGTTCGCCGCCAGGTCGGGTGCGCTGGCGCGCTGCATGCGGCTCACCAGCGCAGCATAGGCCGGGCGGGCCGCGGCCTCCTCCTCGCTCACGTCCCAGAACCGGCGCATCCGCAAATTCATGAAGCTTGCGTTCAACTCGGAGTCGAGCAGGAGGACGCCGTCCTGAACATTCTCCAGGGCATCCCGCAACAGCTTAAGCTCGTCCGAGGTACGCACGATGTCGGTGACCGGCGTATAGGTCAGCATGCGTCCGCCATCCGGCAGTGGCGTGCATTGGACGCGCACGACGTCGCCATTGGTTTGGCGCACATCGATGGGGGTCGGATCGCCAGCCTCGATCACGCGGACACGCGCCATCACATGGGCCTCGAGGACCGTGTCTGGCACCTCATAGGCTCCGATGTCGCGCCCATGGTGAAGCAGCGTGAGGATGGACGGATTGCTGTCGGCGACCTGGTCAGGCAGGTGCCACATCTGGCGGAAAGACCGGTTGATGAGGCGGGCCCTGAGATTGGCATCGAGCAGCACGATTCCCGTCGGCACGTGATCGAGGGCTGCGCGCAGCGCGAGCATCTGGGCGCGCATCAGCGCATCGGGCGAACGTCCCTGCTCGTCGCTGGCAGGGCGATCGATGGCGCCCGGCTGCTCGAAGGCAACCCCGACCTGACGGTCCGATCGCCAGATCACCCGGCAGCTCAGGATATCGCGTCCCTGAAGCCTGAGCTGGAACCGGTCGGGAACGCCGAGGCCGCTCTCCATTTCGAGCGTCGCAGCTTCCTCGGAGAGCCGGCGTACGACGCAGTCGATCGACGACTGGCCGAAATTGAAGAAGATCTTCCCAGCAAGGAACGTCCGTTCCGTGACCACGCGGGACATTCGCAGCCTCCAGTGCGAAAACGAAGCGAAAAGCCGCCTCAGTGTCGCGCAAGGTTACTTGCGGCGATGTAACGCGCTCGACCTTTTCGGATGAGGATTAACGACCGGTTGACGCGGAGTTTACAAAAGATCCGCCACGGCGGTCGGTCAGTTGCGGACGGCGTAAAGCGGCGTCCTCATCGTCACCTGATAGGACGGTTTCGGCATCCAGGCGATCTGCGCGGTGATGCCGAACAGACGGTTGTCATTGTCATCCATGCGGTCGAGGTCGAGCCGCAGGATCGGCTGGGTGAAGGACTCCGCCAGCGTCCGGCCCGCGATCAGCGCGCCGCCGAATGATTGTACGCCCAGGCGTCCGGTGAACTTCCAGTTGTTCGGCCATTGGTAGTAGCCGCCGGCATAGAGGATCGTGTTCGGCTTGATCCTGGCGAGCTGACTGGCGATGTCGGTGTGGGTATATTGCAGGCCGGCGAGCCAGCCCCGCGTCTCGTCCTCGTCCAGCGCGTAGTCGAATTCCAGAACATGGTTGAACGAATTCGTCATGCCCTGTTCGTTCGGTACCGACTGCGTCAGGGTGGATTGCAGCGTGATGGTCGGGATCTTGCCGCCGTTCTGCTGGTAGAGATCGGCCTGCACGCCGATATTCCAGCTGGTGATGTCGAAGGACGACCAGCCGCCACCGACATTCGTCGACGAGCCGGAGACGCCGCCATAGAGGGAAACGCGATCGCTGACATCCACGGTCAGCGGCAGGTCGACCGCAATCGACTTTGCCGCCGGCAAGCCGTTCGGCAACGTCACGCCACGCTGCGCCGCCAGCGCCTCGAACGCGGCCGAGAGCGAGGTGTTGCCAAAGCCGAGCCCCAGCGTTCCCGCGGGAATCGTGGCATAGGTCGTGCGGAGATCGAGATAGATATTCGGGATGTCGGGCTTTGCCGGTGCATCCTCGTCCGCCTCGCTGGCGCGGGCCGTGCCGGCCAGGATGGTCAGACAAAGCAGCCCCATTGCGACAGCGCGCCAAGCAGATCGATACGGCGGGGTGTGGTGGGACACGTGGCAATCCGACGCGTAGCGCTTTGGTGACGGAATAGCGCGTAGATGGAACGTGATCGTTGGTGCGGTCAAGGTCCATCCGCGGGCCATGGACGATACGGATGCTCGCGGTTACCCTGCCGTGATCGCACTGACACACCCACCAGCCACGGTGCGGACAGGATAATGGAGACCTCAGCCATGAACACGTCACGTCGCATTCTGCTCGCTGGTCTGGCCGGTCTCGCCGTGGCTCCGACGGTCCTGGCCGCTGCGCCTGTCGTGGGCGATGCGACGGTTGCCGAAGAGCGCTTCGCGCGCATGATTGCCGCGGCGCACGCGCCCGACCGGGGTTGCACGCGCCAGGCCGAACGCTACGCGGATGCGCATTGGCCCGACTATGTCCCGGCAGCCAGGGCGGTGCTCGACGCGCGCGCTTGACTACTTCTCAACCGCCCGCCTGACCTGCTCACCGATCTGCGACAGCACGAGCTGCGCCTGCGGCAGGATCGCGCCCATGGCGTGGAAATTGTGAACCATGCCGTCGTGGCAGACGTGCTCGACCGCAACGCCCGCGGCGAGCAGCTTGCGCGCATAGGCGTTGCCCTCGTCGCGCATCGGGTCGTATTCGGCGGTGTGGATGATCGCGGTCGGCAGGCCTGCGAGCCGCGTCGCGCGCAAGGGCGAGATGCGGGGATCGGCGGCATCCAATCCTTCGGGCAGGTAATCGGACAGATCGGCCTCGACCGTGACGCGGTCGATCAGATGGCCTTCGGCGAAGGCTTCGCGCGAGGGCGAGATCTCCTCGAAATCCAGCACCGGGCAGATCAGGCATTGCGCGACGATGGAGAGGCCGGCGCTCTGCGCGGCCTCCTGGCAGACGATCGCGGCCAGCGTCGCCCCGGCGGAATCGCCGCCGACTACCAGCCGTTCGGCGTCGATGCCGAGCGAAGACGCTTGGCGCGCAACCCACTCGGTCGCCGCGATCGCATCATCGACGGCGGCAGGATATTTGTGTTCGGGCGCGAGCCGGTACTCGACTGAAATGACACGGCAGTCGGTCGCATGCGCCAGCGCTGCCGCGATGCGGTCATGAGTCGCAATGCTGCCGGCCACCATTCCGCCGCCATGAAAGAACACGAAGCCCGGCGCGCGTTCGCCGGCAGAGGCGGGCGAATAGAGCCGATAGGGCAGCTCTCCGCCCGGACCTGGCAACACGCCGTCGGAAGCCGCTACACCGGGCGCCTCGGCGCGCGAAAATTGCATCAGCTTCGCCAGCGATTGCCGCCGCATCTCGACGCTCGGCCGACTCCGGGCCTGATGGGCGGCCGCAGCCATCATGGTCAACAAGCGTTTTGCGAGCGGATCGAGCGGCATGGGAAAGCTCCGGGACGTGCGCGGCACTATAGCCGGTTTGGACTTGTCGTGGTCCTCCTCCGACAGGAGGCGATAGTGTCTGGCCGCAGCAAATCGTTTAGAAATTGGGGCAATAGTGCCCGGATGTTTTTCGAGGGAGGCCTGATATGGCCGAGATCAACAAGCCGATCGACTATTCGCCGAGCTGGACCTTCTTCGAGGGCAAATGGCACGACGGCAATGTGCCGATCATGGGGCCGCGCACGCATGCGGCCTGGCTCGGCTCGGTCGTGTTCGACGGTGCGCGCGCGTTCGAAGGCGTCGCGCCCGACCTCGATCGTCACGTCGCCCGCGCCAATCAGTCCGCGATCAATTTCGGCCTGAAGCCGGTGGTCGATGCCGGTACCTGGCTTTCGCTCGCCAGCGAAGGCATCGCGCGCTTTGCCGCGAATGCCGAACTCTATATCCGTCCGATGTACTGGGCGCAGAACGGTTCCGGCGGCGGCGTGCTGTTCGACCCCGAAACCACCAATTGGTGCCTGTGCATCTACGAGGCGCCGATGCCAAAGCCAACAGGCAACGCGATCACGCTCTCGCCGTTCCGCCGGCCCACGGCCGAATGCGCGCCGGTCGAGGCGAAAGCGGCCTGCCTCTATCCGAACAATTCGCGCGCGCTCGCGGAAGCGGCCTCGCGCGGCTTTCAGAACGCATTGATGGTCGACATGCTCGGCAACGTTGCCGAGTTCGGCAATTCCAACGTGTTCATGGCGAAAGACGGCGTGGTGTTCACGCCGGTGCCGAACGGCACCTTCCTCAACGGCATCACGCGCCAGCGTGTGATCAGCCTGCTGCGTGGTGACGGCGTCACCGTGGTCGAGAAGACGCTGCGTTATCAGGATTTCGTTGCCGCCGACGAGATCTTCTCCACCGGCAATTTCGCCAAGGTCGCGCCGGTGATACGGATCGACCAGCGCGAGCTGAAGCCGGGCCCGCTCTACACCAAGGCGCGCAAGCTCTATTGGGACTTTGCCCATGCGGTGAAGCTGGCGGCGTAGGTCGCCGCTGTCCCCACGAACTCCCTCATTGCGCGCGCAGCGACGATGATGAGACAGTCGAAACCCGCCGCGGGCGAACCCGCGGCCGGAGCGGCTTACGAAGGACCTACTCGTCCTTCTTCGACATCCGCTCGAGGCGTTCCTGCATGTCCTTCATTTGCTGGCGCAGGTCGTCGATGTTGGTATCGGTCGCTGCCGGGGCATTCGCATCGGGCTCCGGCTCCGGAGTGGCCGAGCGCGCCGCTGGCGCGAAGGGCTTGAACATCGAGAAGGTCTGCTGGAACAGCTCCATGTTGCGGCGGACCTGTTCTTCCAGCGGCGCGAAGGGCGTGCCGGACAGTGTGTTGGCGATCTGCTTGCGGAACTTCTCCTGCTCCTGAGTCAGCGTCGCGATCGACTGTTCCAGATATTTCGGCACCACCATCTGCATGCTGTCGCCGTAGAAGCGGATCAGCTGGCGCAGGAAGGTGGTCGGGAGCAGGTTCTGGCCGGCCTTGTTCTCCTGCTCGAAGATGATCTGGGCGAGCACGGAGCGGGTGATGTCGTCGCCAGTCTTGGCATCATAGACCAGGAAATCTTCGCCGTCCTTGACCATGGCGGCGAGGTCTTCGAGCGTCACATAGGTGCTCGTTCCGGTGTTGTAGAGCCGGCGGTTCGCGTATTTCTTGATGGTGGTGGGTTGGTCTGATTTCGCCATGGGCTCTCACTTGCAAGCGCGGAGAACGGGGACCTGCAGGGCTGTGCCGCAGGGCGGGAAGAGTACGCAACGCAACAAAATAAGCATTTTCAAAGGGCTCACGCCACCGTTTTGTGCGGCACGGTTAATTGCGGAGCAAAATCTTGCTTGCGAAAGCGCCAAGAACGCTATTTTGAATGCGCCGCGGCATTGACATGCCTCAACGACGTTAACAGGATGCCAGCCGAGACTGACGGGCCCTTTTCTTGCGCTCGCCCGCCCCTTCTTAAGAACCTCAAGCCCCAGGAGATGCCCATGTCAGACGATGTCGTCATCGTCAGCGCCGCCCGCACCCCGGTCGGAAGCTTCAACGGAGCCTTCGCGACCCTTCCCGCCCATGATCTCGGCGCCGTCGCCATCAAGGCCGCGCTGGAGCGCGGTGGCATCGAGCCCGGCCGGGTCTCGGAAGTCATCATGGGTCAGATCCTGACCGCCGCCCAGGGCCAGAACCCGGCCCGCCAAGCCTCGATCGGCGCCGGCATTCCGGTGGAGAGCCCGGCTTGGGGCGTCAACCAGCTTTGCGGCTCGGGCCTGCGCACCGTCGCGCTCGGCTACCAGGCGCTGCTCAACGGCGATTCGGAGATCGTGGTCGCCGGTGGCCAGGAATCCATGAGCATGGCTCCGCACGCCCAGTACCTGCGTGGCGGCGTCAAGATGGGACCAGTCGAGTTCGTCGACACCATGATCAAGGACGGCCTGTGGGACGCCTTCAACGGCTACCACATGGGCAACACCGCCGAGAACGTCGCGCGGCAGTGGCAGATCACCCGCGCCCAACAGGACGAATTCGCGGTCCACTCACAGCAGAAGGCCGAAGCTGCGCAGAAGGCCGGCAAGTTCAACGACGAAATCGTCCCCGTCACCATCAAGACCCGCAAGGGCGACGTGGTCGTGAGCGCCGACGAATATCCGCGCCACGGTGCCACGCTCGATGCGATGGCCAAGCTCAAGCCCGCCTTCGAGAAGGACGGCACGGTGACCGCAGGCTCGGCTTCGGGCATCAATGACGGCGCCGCCGCCGTGGTGCTGATGACGGCCAAGCAGGCCGCCAAGGAAGGCAAGAAGCCGCTCGCGCGCATCGTGTCCTGGGCGCAGGCCGGCGTCGATCCGAAGATCATGGGCTCGGGTCCGATCCCGGCCTCCCGCGCCGCGCTGAAGAAGGCCGGCTGGAACGTCGGCGATCTCGACCTGATCGAGGCCAACGAGGCCTTCGCGGCGCAGGCCTGCGCCGTCAACAAGGACCTCGGCTGGGATACGTCCAAGGTCAACGTCAACGGTGGCGCGATCGCGATCGGCCATCCCGTTGGCGCCTCCGGCGCGCGCGTGCTGGTGACGCTGCTGCACGAAATGCAGAAGCGTGATTCGAAAAAGGGCCTTGCCACGCTGTGCATCGGCGGCGGCATGGGCATCGCGATGTGTTTGGCGCGCGACTGAAGCTGACGCCTGACTGACCTGGACTTTGCGCGTGCAGCGCACACATCAACGATGTGCGTTGCACGCGACTAAAAAGGCAGCGGTTGCAAATCAAATATTCTTCGCATCCGCGCACGCCTCGACTAAATACAAACGCCCGGCTCAACGCCGGGCGTTTTGTTCTTGATGTCCGTCAAACCAGCCGCATAATCCGCCGTTAAAAACGATCACTCAGAAGCGTCCGACGAGTCCAAGGGAAGGAATACGATATGGCACGTGTTGCATTGGTGACGGGTGGTACGCGGGGCATCGGTGCTGCGATCAGCAAGGCGCTGAAGGCAGCCGGCTACAAGGTTGCGGCGAGTTACGCCGGCAACGATGCGGCGGCGGAGAAGTTCAAGGCCGAGACCGGCATCGCCGTCTACAAATGGGACGTCAGCAGCTTCGACGCCTGCGCCGAGGGCGTGAAGAAGGTCGAAGCCGATCTCGGACCGATCGAGGTGCTCGTCAACAATGCCGGCATCACCCGCGACACCGCTTTCCACAAGATGACGCTCGAGCAGTGGAACGCCGTCATCAACACCAATCTCGGCTCGCTGTTCAACATGACGCGTCAGGTGATCGAGGGCATGCGGGCGCGCAAGTTCGGCCGCATCATCTCGATCTCATCGATCAATGGCCAGAAGGGCCAGTTTGGCCAGGTCAACTATTCGGCCGCGAAGGCCGGCGACATCGGTTTCACCAAGGCGCTTGCGCTCGAGAATGCCAAGGGTGGCATCACCGTCAACGCGATCTGCCCGGGCTATATCAACACCGAAATGGTGCAGGCGGTGCCGAAGGAGGTCCTGGAGAAGAACGTGATCCCGCAGATTCCGGTCGCTCGCCTCGGCGAGCCCGAGGAGATCGCGCGCGCGGTCGTGTTCCTGGCAGCCGATGAGGCCGGCTTCATCACGGGCTCGACGATGACCATCAATGGCGGCCAGTATCAGGCCTGATAGGACATCAAGTCTGTAGCGCCAGCCGCGACAAGGCGATAGTGAAGACCCAAATGCCCGGCCTCGTGCCGGGCATAAGCGTCCTCGCAAGCCTTGTGATCCATGACCCCGCGCACCGCCACGCTGATCGGATTGACCGCGATTCTGATGTGGTCGCTGCTGTCCGTGATGACGGTGGCGACCGGCAAGATCCCCGCGTTCCAGCTTGCCGCCATGACGTTTGCCATTGGCGGTCTCGTGGGGCTCCTCACCTGGATCGGCCGTGGCGATGCCGCAAACAGCCTGCGTCAGCCGCCGGTCGTGTGGGTCGTCGGCGTCGGCGGCCTGTTCGGCTATCACGCGCTCTATTTCCTCGCGCTGCGCTTCGCGCCGCCGGCCGAGGCCGGTCTTCTCAATTACATGTGGCCGCTTTTGATCGTGCTGTTCTCGTCCTTCCTGCCGGGGGAGCGGCTGGCCGTGCATCACATCATTGGCGCCGTGCTCGGTCTCGTCGGCACGGTGCTGCTGTTCGCCGGCAACACGTCGGGCTTCGCGCCGGGCGCGGTGCCGGGATTGATCGCAGCCTTCATCGCCGCCTTCGTCTGGGCGACCTATTCGGTGCTGTCGCGGCGGTTGAAAGCCGTTCCGACCGATGCAGTCGCAGGCTTCTGCCTCGTCACATCGGTGCTCGCCGCGCTCATGCACGGTGTGCTGGAAGCCACGGTGTGGCCTGAGACACTGCTGCAATGGCTCGCCGTGATCGGGCTCGGCATCGGCCCCGTCGGCGCCGCTTTCTACGCCTGGGACATCGGCATGAAGCGCGGCGACATCCGCGTGCTCGGCGCGGCCTCTTATGCGACGCCGCTGCTGTCGACCGGCTTCCTCATCGCGGCGGGTTTCGCCAAAGCCAGCGCCAACATTGCGATTGCAGCAGTGCTGATCGCGGGGGGCGGCTTGATCGCCGCAAAGGACATGGTGCTGCGGAAGCGGTGACGCGGGCTACGGCTCCCAGCCCTTCGGCGCGAGTTCGAACTTTGCGAACTCGAACGCCGGCGCCACGGTGCAGCCGACCAGCGTCCACTCGCCTGTCGTCTCCGCCATCTGCCAGGCATCGGCCGGCACGATCGCCTGGGGGCGCTCGCCGCTTACGAGATCGGTGCCGAGCCGCACTTCGTGCTGGGAGCAGCCGTCGTGGGCGATACGTAAGGTCAATGGGCTGCCGGCGTAGTAGTGCCAGGTCTCGACCGCGTCGATGCGATGCCAGTGCGAGCGCTCGCCGCGCGCGAGCAGGAAGTAGATCAGCGTCGAGCGCGAACGGCCATTGGCGTCCGTGCTCTGGTCGCGAAAGGTCTCGCGGTAGTGCCCGCCTTCGGGATGGGGTCTGAGTTCAAGGCGCGCGATGATCTCGGCTGCGGTCGGCATTGATCCCCGTCAGGACTTGGTCGTCGGTACTTCAGGACTTGTTCTTGCGCTCGCGCAGCTCGCCGAACACCGCGGCGGCATCCGCACCCTTCATGTGTAGCTTGGCTGCGACTGCCGGTTCATCGGCGCGCAGGAACACGTTTGCTCGCTTCTCATCACCAAGCAGTGAGGGAATGGTTGGCTTGTTCTCCGCCCGCAGCTTCGCAACTTCGGCCGCGCGCGCCTGGAGCGCGGCATTATCAGGCTCGACGGTGAGCGCGAACTTGACGTTGGACGCGGTGTATTCGTGGCCGCAATAGAGCTTGAAGTCGTCGGGCAGGGCGCGCAGCTTCAGCAGCGAGTCCCACATCATCGGATAATTGCCTTCGAACACGCGGCCGCAGCCGATCGAGAACAGCGTGTCCGCGGCGAACAGCGTCTTCTCGGTGTCGAACACGTAGGAGATGTGATCGAGCGTGTGGCCGGGCGTCTCCAGCACGCGCCCGAGCAGCGTGCCGACCTTGACCACGTCGCCGTTGGCGACGCGCAGATCGACGTTGGCGATCTTGGTCGTCTTGTCGTGCGGCGCGACGACGCGGCAACCATATTTCTGCTTGAGCTCGGCGACCCCGCCGACATGATCGCCGTGATGATGGGTGATCAGGATGTCGGTGAGCTGCCAGCCCTCCCGCTCCAGTGCCTTGATGATGGGACCGGCTTCCGGCGCGTCAATCGACGCGGTGGCCTTGGTTTCCACATCGTGGATCAGATAACCGAAATTGTCGTTTAAACAGGTGAAAGTACGAATTTCGGCGGCCATGACTTCTCCATCGCGCTCAGCCCCGCCTGACAGATATGGCGTTAACGTTGCGCAGGCAATGCAATATTCCGCGCGCGACCGCAGCCTTGTGCATGTTAGATTGCCGTCATGACCATCGACGTCGTCGACCTCCGCGAGTTTTATTCCCGCCGCCTCGGCATCGTGGCGCGGCAGATGATCAACCACGGCATCAGGGAGCGCTGGCCGGGCGCCGAGGGCCAGCGTGTGCTCGGCATCGGCTATCCGACACCCTATCTCGGACTGTTCCGCGAGGACGCGGAGCGCTGCATCGCCTTCATGCCGGCGGCCCAGGGCGTGTTGAAATGGCCGACCGGGCGGCCCGCGCTGGCCGCACTGGTCGACGAATTCTCGCTGCCGCTTCCTGACGCCGCGGTGGACCGCATCCTGCTGGTCCATGCGCTCGAGATGTCGGACGACCCGGCCGCTCTGCTGCGGGAAGTCTGGCGGGTTCTGTCGCCGTCGGGCCGCGTCATCGCCGTGATTCCGAACCGGCGCGGCGTGTGGACGCGCAGCGACAACACGCCGTTCGGCCACGGCCGCCCCTATTCGCGCTCGCAGATCACCGACCTGTTGCGCCAGACCTGGTTCACGCCGACCGCCTGGGGCGAGGCATTGTTCATGCCGCCTTATGCGGGGCGTTGGGTGCTCAAATCGGCGCAGATGTGGGAACGCGCCGGCGCGGCGCTGTCGCTGCCTTTTGCCGGCGTCCACATCGTCGAAGCGACCAAGCAGGTCTATCGCGCCATCCCCGCCAAGCGCGAACGTGCCAGGCTGATTCCCTCGTTGAAACCGGTGCTGGTCTCCCGTGAAGAACTTCCAAGCCGTTGATTTGGAATCTAGAAACGGCATCTTGCCGTGGTTGGATTTGCCAGAAAGCGGGCTCTTGGAGCGGGATTCCTTGCAAACTTGATTTGTGATTCACT
>NZ_JAANIH010000094.1 GCF_014529705.1 Bradyrhizobium campsiandrae | reverse complement strand
AGGAATTCTCGATTGCTTCAACATCGGCCGCAGCACGTTTCTCTCCAGCATGTTCAGGCCGCGCATCGATCGCATCCTGTTCGCGGCGACCAAGGCGGATCATCTGCATCATTCCAGCCACGACCGCTTCGAGATCGTGCAGCGCCTCGGGCCCCGAATTGAATGCGGCGAGCGCATCCGCCAGCACGATCTGGCGATCGAGCCGGGCAAAATGATCGCGAAAAAACGGTCGCACCACGACGTCCTTGTAGGCCTCAAAGCGACGCACCATCATGGCCCACAGTGATCCCTCGCCTGCCTGTCCGCCGACGGGGACGTCGAGCGGCGCGAAGGTCAGCGCCGGCGTGTCGGCGAGATTGCCGGGCATCAGGAAGCGGCCGGGCGGCAAGAGACTCATGGCAAAGCGCTCGTCGCGGCAGGCGCGCAAATACTGAGTGAAGAGCTTTGCGGCTGTCAGCGTCGCCTGCTCGTCCTCGCGCGCTTCGGGCTTGAGTGTCGCTAGATGCGCGTGCCAGTCAGCGGCGAGATGCGCGCGCGGCGCCTCGCGCGACAACGCCAGGCTCTCGGCCGACCATTGCTCGTAGCTCTTCTGCAGCAGCGGCAGGTCGAGCAGCCATTCGCCGGGATAGTCGACGATGTCGAGCGTGAGCGTGCGGTCGGCGCCGTTCTGGCGCTGGTAGTCGATGACGAGACGCAGCTCGCTGATGTCGACCGTCGAGCTCGGCCAGCGCCGCTCCTCGACCAGCGCGCGCAGGTGACTTTCATAGGAGAAGCGCGGAACGGCATCATCGGGCTGCGGTGCCAGATGCGCCCGCGCGATCCGGCCCGAGGCATAGGCCTCGAACACCGGAAACCGGCCGCCGCGTGTCAGCCCGTGGATCAGCGCTGTGATGAATACGGTCTTACCGGCCCGCGACAGGCCGGTGACGCCGAGCCGCACCGTCGGGTTGAAGAAATGCTCGCCATAGTCGATCAGCGCGCGGGCCGACAGGCGCGCCTCTTCGACCATATCCTGGAAACTGAATGCCATATGAACGTTGGTAGTCTCGGGGCGGGCGGAACAGTGAAGCCGTTCACAAAAGTGGCAATTGCGTCAGGAAAATCAAGCTTCATACTTCCACCGCCTTTGTCGGCAAATCAGCCGATTGAACGACGCGCCGGCCCCGAAAGACCCATAGAACAGGGCATTACCTCAGCCTTCGCGGATTGCCATGACCGTCTTCCAATTGAAGCAACTTGCCTCCACCTCCGTCCACGCCGCAGCCGACGTGATCGGCTGGAATTACGATCGCGCCGAGCTGATCGCCGACGGCATCATCCACGCGATCGGTGTGCTCTCAGGTCTCGTCGCGGCGACCGTGCTGGTGGTGCTCGCCGTGATCTATGCCGATGCGACCGACATCGTCGGCGTCTCGATCTATGTCGCCGGGCTGCTGTCGATGCTGGTGCTGTCGGCAACCTACAATCTCTGGCCGGTCTCCCCAGCCAAATGGCTGCTGCGCCGCTTCGATCATTCCGCGATCTATCTGTTGATCGCGGCGACCTACACGCCGTTCATCCTGGAGGTGAAGGACAGCGTGTTCGCGCTGGTGCTGCTCGCCGGCGTCTGGTGCGTCGCCATCCTTGGTATCGTGCTGAAGCTTCTCTTTCCGGGCCGGTTTGATCGTGTCTCGGTCGGCATCTATCTCGTCATGGGCTGGAGCGGCGTGATGCTCTATGATCCCGTGGTGAGGGCGTTGCCGGCGCTGGTGCTGGGCTTCATCCTCGCCGGCGGCCTGCTCTACAGCTTCGGCGTGATCTTCCACGCCTGGCGGCGACTGCGTTTCCAGAATGCGATCTGGCACGGCTTTGTCTTGGCCGGCGCGGCATGCCATTATACCGCGGTGCTTGATCTCGTATTGAGCTGAGCGCATCCCGCGCCGCGGGATAAGACATCAAGAAAAGAGGAGACGTCGCATGCAGGTGACCGGCAAGGTCGTGGTCGTCACGGGCGGCGCAAATGGCATCGGCAAAGCGTTGTGCGAGGCCTTTCACAAGGCGGGTGCCGCCAAGGTCGTGGTCGCGGACATGGATGCCGCCAACGCGCGCGCCGTCGCCGCCACGGTCGACGGCGCCGCCTTCAAATGCGACGTCGCGCAGGAAAAGGACGTCGCCCATGTCATCGAGGAAACCGAGCGGCAATTCGGGCCCATTGATCTCTTTTGCTCCAATGCCGGCATCGGCGGTGGCTTCGATCCGATCTCGGTGAACGCCGGCGGCGCTTCCGACGAACCCTGGCAGCGCAGCTGGGCCATCCACGTCATGGCGCATGTCTACGCGGCGCGGCATCTCATTCCGCGGATGAAGACGCGCGGCGGCGGCTATTTCCTCAACACCATCTCGGCCGCGGGCCTGCTGTCGCAGGTCGGCAGCCCCGCATATTCCACCACCAAGCACGCCGCGGTCGGCTTTGCCGAGAACCTCGCGATCTCGCACAAGGCTGACAACATCAGGGTCTCGATCCTCTGCCCGCAGGGCGTCGACACCAACATGCTGCGCTCGATCCCCAAGGGTCCGCAATCCGGCGATGGCGATCTGACGCCGGAGCAGGTGGCGAAGGATGTGCTTGCCGGCCTCGCGCAGGAGAGCTTCCTGATCCTGCCGCATCCCCAGGTGCTCGGCTACATGCGCAAGAAGACGGAGAATTACGACCGCTGGATCGGCGGCATGGCCAAGATCCAGGCCAAGATGCGCGAGGAGTTCGGGAAGTGACCGTTAGGTCTGCTTGCTTGAGGCACGCGCGCGCCATACACTTGCTGTCGCCCCGGCGAAGGCCGGGACCCATAACCACAGGCTAAAGTTTGGCGAATATCGGTAGTTATTTGGTACTGATACCGGCGCTTTACCGATAGATCACGCGGTATGGGTCGCGGCCTTCGCCGGGACGACACTTGTAATTACGCCGCCGCCTCATCCTCCACGCGACTCTCGCGCAAAGCCCGCGCATAGAGCACCATTCCCTCGCGCACCTTGCGTTGCTCGGATTCCGACAGCACGGCTAGTGCGCCACGCACCTGCTGCCGGCCGAACGCATGCAGCGCCTCCAGCGTGCGCCGGCCCTTCGCCGTCAGCGACAACAGCTTGCTGCGCGCATCAGCCTCGTCCGCCGTCTCGCGCAGCTCGCCGCAATCGATCAGCTTGCGCACCAGGCGGCTGACGCTGGATTTTTCCAGCCGCAGGAAGTCGCCGAGCTCGCCCGAGGTCAGCGGGCCGCGGATGCCGATCTCCAGGATCGTATGCACCGCCGACGGCGGATAGTCGGACGCCGCGACCGTCGCATCCATGAAGCCGAGCTCGCGCACCATGAGCCGCGAGGCGGCCCGGATATCGTCGATCAGCGAAAGCTCGACCATCTTGACTCCCGGCATATAGTTGTATCATACAACTATATGAGCGCAACGACGCGCGCAAGCGTTTTGGAGTCAGCGATGAGCGGAACTTTGCCAACCGGGATACGGATGCGGGGCAAGGTCTGCCTCGTCACAGGCGGCGGCAGCGGTATCGGCCGCGCGACGGCGCTGCGGATGGCGGAAGAAGGCGCGGAGGCCGTCATCGTCGCGGGCCGGCGTCAGGCGGAGATCGAGGCGACGGCCCTCGCATGCCGCGAACTTGGCGCGGACGCTGTGCCGGTCAAGACCGACATCACGCGCGAGGACGACGTAACTTGCCTCGTTGGCACCGCGGTCGAGCGTTACGGCCGGCTCGATGTCGCCTTCAACAATGCCGGCTTTCAGGAGCGTCGCGCGCCGCTGGAACAGCAGGGCACCGACATCTATGACAGCGTGTTCGACACCAATGTCCGCGCGCTGTTCCTGTGCCTGCGCCACCAATTGCCTGTCATGCTGGCGCAGGGGCGCGGAAGCATCGTGGTCAATGCTTCGGTCAGCGGCGTGCGCAATCCCAATCCCGGCTTCTCGCTGTATTCGGCCTCGAAGGCGGCCGCGATCTCCCTGACGCGCTCGGCGGCGATGGAGAATGCCCCGCGCGGCATCCGCATCAACGCCATCGCGCCCGGCCGTGTCATCACCGACATGATGCTGCGCGCCGGCGTCGGCGATGTCGCAACCGTCGGCGCCGGCCTGCCGCTGCGGCGGATGGGCACGCCGGAAGAGGTGGCGGAAGCCGTGGTGTGGCTCTCATCGGACGCGTCGTCCTATGTGGTCGGCCACGTGCTGGCGGCGGACGGGGGATTTCTGGCGGCGTGATTGCGGTGCTGGTGCCACAAATTCAGGGTCGTCCCGGCGAAGGTCGGGACCCATAACCCCAGGGAGTAGTTTAGCGAAGGCTGCTTGTTCGGGGATTAGCACCGCGCACAATCGATAGATCACGCGGTATAGGTCCCGGCCTTCGCCGGGACGCTCAATGCTTCTGCCCGTACAGCACCGGTACGGCCGAATCCACGACGACTTCGACAAGGCTCGTGCCTTCATGCGCCATGCCGCGCTCCAGCGCCTCGCCAAGCTCGGCGGCCCTGCTCACCCGCACCGCATCGCAGCCCATGCCTTCGGCGAGCCGGACGAAATCGATCCCTGGCAGCTCCAGGCCCGGCACGTTGCGCACCTGCATGACCTGGCTGAACGAGCGCATCGCGCCGTAGCCGGAATTGTTGATGACGACGACGGTCAGCGGCAGCTTGCGCTGCGCGGCGGTCCACAGCGCCTGAATCGAATACATCGCCGAGCCGTCGCCGATCAGGCAGACGGTGCGGCTGTTCGGCTTGCCCAGCGCCATGCCGACTGCGGCGGGCAGGGAGTAGCCGAGGCCGCCGCTCGACATGGTGTAGAAGGAATCCTGGCCAGGCATCGGCAGGAACTTCTGCATCGCCGGCCGGTGCGAGGGCACTTCCTCGACCAGCGAGACACCTTCCGGCATCGCCTGCGACAGCGAATGCAGCAGAAATTCGACCGGCAGCGGATCGCCGGCCTGCGGCGCGGGCGGCAGCGTGCGGCCCCTTGGCGCGGCGCGCTTGCTCTCGGGCAGCAGGTCGAGCAGCAGGCTCAGCGCCGGCTTCATCGTCGCGATGATGCTGGTGCCAACCGGCGTCACCGCGGCGGCATCCGTATCATCGGTGATCTGGAAGATCGTCGCGCCGCCGTCGAAGATCGCGGCGTGGCCCTCGACATGGAAGGTGAACACCGGCGCGCCGATCACGACGACGAGGTCGTACTCGCGCAGCGCATCGGAGAGCTGCGCCGGCGAGGCGTGCAGGAAGCCCGCGAATTGCGGATGCCGCTCGGGGAACGAGCAGCGCGCCGAGAACGGGCTGACCCAGACGCTCGCCTTGGCCTTCTCGGCGACCTCAACCATCAGATCGACGGCGCCGGCGCGATCGACGCCGGGGCCGACGACGAGGGCAGGGTGCTTGGCCGCGCCGAGCGCGGCGACCAGCGCCTTCATCGCATCAAGTTCGGGCCCGATCTCGCGGCTGACCTTGCGTGCCTCGACGGGCGCTGTGGCATGGGTCCAGTCGTCGATCGGGATCGAGACGAAGGTCGGTCCGCAGGGCGGCTGCATCGCGGTGTAATAGGCGCGCGCGATCGCAGCCGGCACGTCCTCCGGCCGCGCCGGCTCGACGCTGTATTTCACATAGGGCCGCGGGAATTCGGAGGCGCGCTCGGCATAGAGGAAGGCCTGCAACGGCAGGATCGACCGCGCCTGCTGGCCGGCGGTGATCACCAGCGGCGTCTGGTTGCGATGCGCAGTGTAGATATTGCCGAGCGCATTGCCGACGCCGGCGGCCGAATGCAGATTGACGAAGCCGGCATTGCGGGTCGCCTGCGCATAGCCGTCGGCCATGCCGACGGCGGAGGCCTCCTGCAGCGCCAGCACGTAGTCGATGTCATCGGGCCAGTCGGAGAGGAACGGCAGCTCGGTCGAACCAGGATTGCCAAATACTTTGTCGATGCCGAAGGCGCGCAGCAGGTCGAGCGTCGCCTGCTTGACGGTGACGGACTTGCTGCCGGTCTTGCCGTTTTTTGTCATCGTTTCCGTCCCTGTTGTTTATCGAAGCGAGTAGCCCCGCCCCGTCATTGCGAGCGCAGCGCAATCCAGATTGTCTCCGCAGCGACAGCCTGGATTGCTTCGTCGCAAGGGCTCCTCGCAATGACGAGGAGAGACCATCACCACACCGCCGTCCCCTTCATCGTCGGCTGCCCCTCCGCATTCGCGGTCCAGAGCTCCATCCCTGCCTCGATCTCATTGGCGTTGACGGAAAACTCCGTTCCTTCGAACAGCGGCTGCAGCCCGCGATAGGTGAACTTCTTCGGCGCCTTGCCGCGAAGTTTCGCCGCCATCTCGATGATCAGCGCCGCCTGCAAAGGACCGTGGAAGATCAGCCCCGGATAGCCCTCGACCTTGGTGACGTAGTCGCGGTCGTAATGGATGCGGTGGCCGTTGAAGGTCAGCGCGGAATAGCGAAACAGCAGCACGGGATCGGAGACATGGGTCTCGCGGTGCTGCGCCTGCGGCGGCGGAGGCGGTGCCTTTGCTGCCGGCGCGCTGCTGGTCATCTCGCGATAGACGATGTCCTGGCGTTCGCGGATGGCGATGCCGCGCGGCGAGGAGATGCTGTGCTCGACCGAGACGAAGCAGAGCGTGCCGGTCGAGCCCGATTTCACCTGCACGTCGGCGATGCGCGAGGTGCGGGTGGATTCATCGCCGACGCGCAGCGGCTGCAGGAATTCGATCTCGCCGCCGGCCCACATCCGGCGCGGCAGCGGCACCGGCGGCAGGAAGCCGCCGCGGGTCGGGTGGCCGTCAGGCCCCAGCATCGACATCGGAAACACCGGCTGAGCCAGGCACCAATGCACCGTGAACGGCGCCGCGTCGCCCGTCTTGGGCGCCCCGACGTCCTGAAACAGCGTCGCGCGCAGGCCCTTGACGAGCTGCGCGGTGACGATGTCGGTTGCCTCCTCGCTGCGGCCGATCCATTGCCGCAAATGGTCGATGTCGAGCTTTTCGGTCATGACGCCTCGCTCTGTCATGTCTTGGCTTGGGGCTTTTCGCCGATCGCCGGCACGGCGCCATATTTTCGCGTCTCGCCGACGATGATCGGCGCCGGCGCGGGATAGCTGACACGGCCGTTCGGCGTGTCCACTTCGATGCGGCGCAGGTGCGGATGGTTGGTGAGGTCGGCCATGGTGTTGACCTCCGCGAAGGCGATGTCGGCGTCCGACAGCCGCTTCAGGAGCTCGTCACGCGTCATCCTGCCGAAGATATCGGCGACCGTCGTGTCGGTGAAATCGCGATTGCGCACGCGCTCGACCATGTTGGCGACGCGGGGATCGGCCGGCAGATCAGGTCGGTCCAGCACCTCCGCGCAAAGCGTCTTCCACTCCCGCTCGCTCTGGATCGAGATCAGAATGTCCTTGCCGTCCTTCGAGGTGAAGACGCCGTAGGGCGCGATCGAGGGATGACGCAGTCCCATGCGTTTCGGCGGATTGCCGGCCTCGGCGTTCAGCAGCGGCACGGTGCACCAGTCCGCCATCACGTCGAACATGGAGATGCGGATGTCGGCGCCCTTGCCGGTGCGCCCGCGCGCGATCAGCGCTTCCAGGATCGCGGCATGTGCGGTGGCCCCGGTCGCGACATCGACGATCGACATGCCGACGCGCGAGGCGCCATCAGGATTGCCGGTGATCGAAGCGAGCCCACTCTCGGCCTGGATCAAGAGGTCATAGGCCTTGCGATGCGCATAGGGGCCCTCGTCGCCATAGCCGGTAATCGTGCAGGAGATCAGCTTCGGATAGTCCTTCAGCAGCCGCTCGCGCGAAAAACCGAGCTTGTCCATCGAGCCCGGCTTGAGGTTCTGCACCAGCACGTCGGCGCTCGCGATCAGCTTTTCCAGCTCTGTGCGACCCTCCTTGGTGGCGAGATCGACGACGACCGATTGCTTGCCGCGGTTGAGCCACACAAAGTAGCTGCTCTGGCCCTTGGCCGCCGCGTCATAGCCGCGGGCGAAATCGCCCTCGGGCCGCTCGATCTTGATCACCTCGGCGCCGGCATCCGCCAGCCGCGAGGAGCAGAACGGCGCCGCCACCGCCTGCTCGACCGCAATTACCCTGATCCCGTCCAATGCTCCCATGGTGCGACCTCAGTACGAGCGGGGCATGCCGAGCACGTGCTCGGCGACAAAGGAGAGCACGAGGTTGGTCGAGATCGGCGCGACCTGATAGAGCCGCGTCTCGCGGAATTTGCGCTCGACGTCGTATTCCTCGGCAAAGCCGAAGCCGCCATGGGTCTGGATGCAGGCATTCGCCGCTTCCCAGGACGCATCCGCCGCCAGCATCTTCGCCATGTTGGCCTCCGCGCCGCAGTCGAGCCCGGCCTCGTATTTGCGGGTGGCTTCCTTTACCATCAATTCGGCCGCGCGCATCGAGGCATAGGCCTTGGCGATCGGGAACTGAATACCCTGATTTTGGCCGATCGGCCGGCCGAACACGCTGCGCTCTTTGGCGTAATTGGTTGCCTTGGCGATGAACCATTTTGCATCGCCGACGCATTCGGCGGCGATCAGAATGCGTTCGGCATTCATGCCTGACAGGATGTAGCGAAAGCCCTTGCCTTCCTCGCCGATCAGATTCTCCGCCGGCACCTTCATGTCGGTAAAGAACACTTCTGTCGTGGCGTGGTTCATCATGGTGCGGATCGGACGGATCTCAAGGCCGTTGTTCCTGGCCTCGCGCATGTCGACGATGAACACGGAGAGCCCATCGGTGCGCTTCTTGGCCTGCTCCTTCGGCGTGGTGCGCGCCAACAGCACCATCAGATCGGAATGTTCGGCGCGGCTGGTCCAGATCTTCTGGCCGTTGACGATGTAGCTGTCGTTGCCGTCCTTGCGCGCAAAGGTCTTCAGCGAGGAGGTGTCGGTGCCGCTGGTCGGCTCGGTGACGCCGAACGCCTGAAGCCGCAACTCGCCGCTGGCGATCTTCGGCAGGTACTTTGCCTTCTGCTCGGCATTGCCGTGCCTGAGCACAGTGCCCATCGTGTACATCTGGGCGTGGCAGCCGCCGCCGTTGCAGCCCGCGCGCTGGATCTCTTCGAGGATCGCCGCCGCCGCGGACAGTTTTAGCCCCGCGCCGCCATACTCTTCCGGGATCAGCACCGAGAGGTAACCGGCCGTCGTCAGCGCATCGACGAAGGCCTTGGGGTAGGCCATCTCGCGGTCGAGCTTGCGCCAGTACTCGCCGGGAAACTGCGCGCAAAGCTTGGCGACGGCTTCGCGGATGTCGGCGTGATCTTCGGTGTGGTGGTGTTCACTCATGGCGTTTCCCGTTGTCGCGGCAGTCAAGGTGACGCCGGCCAATCCCCTGGCGTTGTGAAAACATCGCCAGCCCCCTATGCTCATTTGCTATAGCGTATGGAGTAGCCTTCCAGGATTGGCAAGCATGGATTTCCGGCAGCTCAGGACCTTCAGTTGCGTGGCCGAGCTCGGCAGCCTGTCCAAAGCCTCCGACACGTTGCGCGTGGCGCAGCCGGCGCTCTCGCGGCAGATCAAGCTGCTCGAGCACGAGCTGCGCACCGACCTGTTCACCCGCAATGGCCGTGGCATGGTGCTGACCGAGGCCGGCCGGCTGCTGCTGGCGCGCACCTCCGGCATCGTGCGGCAGATCGACCAGATCCGCGACGACATCCAGTCGGCCAAGGGGCCGCCGTCCGGCCAGGTCGTGCTCGGCCTGGTTCCGACGGTGAGCTGCGTCTTGTCGGCGCGCTTTGCGCGGCGCTGCGTCGAAAAATTTCCCGGTATCTCGCTGCGCATCGTCGAGAGCTATAGCGGCCATCTCGTCGAATGGCTGCACCGCGGCGAGATGGATCTCGCCATTCTCTACGGCCGTTCGGCCGATCTGCATCTCAACGTCGAAAGCCTCGGCCGCGACAACATCGTCGCGGTCGGCCCGCGCGGCTGCGGCCTTGCGCGCAAGAAGAGCGTCGACGTCGGCTGGCTGCTGCGGCAACGGCTGGTGCTGCCCAGTCATTCGCACGGCCTTCGCGCGCTGATCGAGCACGCGGCCGCCCAGCGCAAGATCAAGCTCAACGTCCAATTGGAGGCAGATTCGTTCCGGGGGCTGACGAGCCTCGTCGAGGAGGGCCTCGGCTTTGCGCTGCTGCCACCCTCGTCGGTCCGCGGCGAGGTCGCCGAGGGACGGCTGGAAACCACGGCCGTATCGAAGCCGATGACGCGCGAGCTCATTTTCGCCTCTCCAATCGACCGCCCGGCCTCGACGGCCTCGCTGGCCATCACCGCACTCCTGCGCGAGGAGGTCGCCGCCTGCCGCATGGACGGCGTGTGGGACATCAAGCTCTCCTGAGCGCAGCCCCCTGCTGATGCAAATTTCCTAGGGCAACGGGGGCCGCCGCTCTCATCCCATTTCGCGCGAGCTGATATGCCGGATTTCTATATCGCCTGGCACGATGCTGCCGGTTCCGTCATCCTGAGGTGCGAGCCGCGCGGCGCAATGCGCCGTGCGGGGAGCCTCGAAGGATGAACGGCCTCCGCCGCAGCCCGGCCGTCGCCCTTCGAGGCTCGTCCTGCTGCGCAGGACGAGCACCTCAGGATGACGGGGATGGGGTTGTGCGCCCTTTGCAGGACTGACGGCTTTTTATCTGCTACCCCGGAATCCTCACCGGCAGCGACTCATAGCCCTTGATGAAGCTCGAATAGATCCGCTTGGGCTCGCCGACCACCTCGATGCGGTCGAACCGTTTCAGCATCTCCTCCCAGACGATCCGGAGCTGCAGTTCGGCGAGCCGCATGCCGACGCAGCGGTGGATGCCGAAGCCGAAGGAGAGGTGGGTGCGCGGGCGCGGGCGGTCGATGATGAACTCGTTCGGTTTCTCGAACATCTCGTCGTCGCGGTTGCCGGAGACGTACCACATCACGACGCGGTCGCCCTTCTTGATCTGCTTGCCGCCGATCTCGGTGTCGACAAGCGCAGTGCGGCGCATATGCGCTAGCGGGGTCTGCCAGCGGATCACCTCCGGCACCATCGAGTCGATCAGGCCAGGGTTGGCGCGAAGCTTGTCGTATTGCTCGGGATTCTCGTTCAGCGCCAGCACCGAACCGGTCATGGTGTTGCGCGTGGTGTCGTTGCCGCCGACGATGAGCAGGATGATGTTGCCCATGAGATTGTCGGGGTCCATGTAGCGCGTCGCCGGGTTGTGCGCCATCAGTGACAGCAGATCGTTGCGCGGCTCGGAATTGACGCGCTCGTTCCACAGCTTCGACATGTAGGCGTAGCATTCGTCCATCTCGCGGCGGCGCTCCTCGGCCGAGGCGACGATGCCGCTCTTGGGCAGCGCGGTGGAGACGTCGGACCAGCGCGTCAGCTTGCGCCGCTCCTCCCAGGGGAAGTCGAACAGGGTCGCCAGCATCTGCGTCGTCAGCTCGATCGAGACGCGCTCGACGAAATTGAAGGTCTCGTTGCGCGGCAGATTGTCGAGCACGGTCTGCGAGCGCTGCCGGATCAGTTTTGCGAGTTCATCCAGATGCGTCGGGGTGAACATCGGCGACACGGTCTTGCGCTGCGAGGAGTGCTTCGGCTGGTCCATCGCGATGAAGCTCGGCCAGTCGTAGCCCTCAGGCACGTCGCGGATCGAGATGCCGCCGAGCGTCGAGTCCGAGGAGAAGATGCCATGATTGGTGTCGACATGCATGATGTCGTTGTATTTCACCACCGACCAGTAGGGATCGATCGGTGCGTTGGTGCAGTAATGCACCGGCTCTTCCTTGCGCAGTCGCTCGAACCACGGCCACAGCGTGTCGTCCTGGAACAGCCTGGGCGCGCCCGGATGAAAGTTCTTCAGCGGCGTCGCATAGGCCTCCTCGCGCGCACGACGCATGCGTTCGGCCTTGTCCACTTTCATCGGCGCTTGGATGTTCATGGTCGAGGCTCCAGTTGGTTCTCACTCACGCCGCAATTTTCACCGGCAAGGTTTCAAGTCCCTTTACGAAACTCGAATACACCCGCTTCGGCTCGCCGACCACGTCAATATGGTTGAAACGCTTCAGGATCTCCTCCCAAATAATCTTGAGCTGGAGTTCGGCAAGCCGCAAGCCGACGCAGCGATGGATGCCGAAGCCGAAGGAGAGATGCGTGCGCGGACGGGCGCGATCGATGATGAAGTCGTAGGGCTTCTCGATCGCCTCTTCGTCGCGGTTGCCCGAGACGTACCACATCAAGACCTTGTCACCCTTCTTGATCTGCTTGCCGCGGAACTCGAAGTCTGACAGAGCGGTGCGGCGCATATGCGCGAGCGGCGTCTGCCAGCGGATCACCTCCGGCACGAAGCTGTCGAGCAGCGCGGGGTTCTCGCGCAGCTTGCGATACTGATCCGGATGCTGGCTCAGCGCGAGCAGCGATCCCGACATCGTGTTGCGCGTGGTGTCGTTGCCGCCGACGATCAAAAGGACGAGATTGCCGAGAAAGTTTCGCGCATCCATGTCGCGGGTGGCGGCGCCATGTGCCATCATCGAGAGCAGGTCGCTTCTGGGCGGCTGCGCGATGCGCTCCTTCCAGAGCCGCGCGAAATAATGCGCGCATTCCGTCAGCTCGGCCTGTCGCTCGTCCTCGGTGGCGACGAGCCCATCGGGGCCGGGAATGGTGGTGGCGATATCCGACCAGCGCGTCAGCTTGCGCCGATCCTCCCAGGGAAAGTCGAACAGCACCGCCAGCATCTGCGTGGTGAGCTCGATCGAGACCTGGTCGACCCAGTCGAACACTTCGCCGCGGGGCAAATTGTCCAGACATTCGGCCGAGCGCTTGCGGATGTTGATGGCGAGATTGTCCAGATGCGTCGGCGTGAACATCGGCGCGACGGTCTTGCGCTGCGCGGCATGGCGCGGCGGGTCCATCGAGATGAAGCTTTCGCGGCGCAGATCGGGATCGATGTCGCGGATGGTGATGCCGCCGAGCGCGGAAGCGGAGGAGAACACCTGATGGTTGGTCTCGATCTCCATGATGTCGTTGTAGCGCGTCACCGACCAATACGGTCCGAACATCGAATCCTTGCAATAGTGCACGGGGTCTTCGCGCCGCAGCCGGTCGAAATACGGCCAGAACGTATCGGTCCTGAACAATTCGGGATCGCCGGGATCATATTGCTCCAGCGGCAGTGACGATGCGCGCTCGCGCAATGCGTCGAGTTTCGCCGTGTTCTCGATGGTCCCGTGCATGGCCGCTCTCCCTGGCATCGACCGCGCGATTTTTCTGAATTCTGTGCCGCGGTATTTGAACTACAATTACAACGCGTTACGTGCTTCGGAGCAAGCGACAGTTTTGCCGCAAGGCAGGTCCCATCCGGGTTGCGGCAGATCGGCTAGCGTGACCTGCGACACGCCGGCCGTCATGAAATCCTGTCAGAAATCGCTCGAAATCGAGCTAAATCGAACCCGCCCATCTTGGGGATCGACTAATCTCTGATCTATAGTTTGAACGGATCACATCCGCACCCCGAGGTTGCCGCCGTGAACGACATGCAATGGACCCCGATTGGGTCCGAACCCTTACCCCCGCCGCTGCCGCCGACGCGGGTCGATTTCACCGGCGATCGCACCGAGTTCCGCAAGATGGTCACCAAGGGTGCCATGCTGGAGCTGGTCACCTTCGGCTTTTACCGCTTCTGGCTCGTCACCGACATCCGCCGCCAGCTGTGGTCGAACACGTCCGTCGATGGCGACGCCGCCGAATATACCGGCCGTGGCAAGGAGCTCTTGATCGGCTTCCTGTTCGCGCTCGCGATCCTGGTGCCGATCTATCTGGCCTATTTCCTCGTCGGCATCGAGTTCGAGCGTTGGCAGGGCTTTGCCTCGACGCCGCTGTTCATCGCGTTCTACGCCTTCGGCCAGTTCGCAATCTTTCGCGCCCGTCGTTACCGGCTGACGCGCACGGTCTGGCGTGGGGTGCGCTTCTGGATGGACGGCTCCGGCTGGGCCTATTCGTTGCGCGCGATGCTGTGGGGCCTGCTGGTGTTCCTGACGCTCGGCCTGGCGCTGCCATGGCGCGAAGCGTCGCTGGAGCGCTACAAGATGCAGCACACCCATTTCGGCGACCTGCAAGGCGACTTCGAAGGTAATGGCTGGGAGTTCTTCAAGCGCGGCTGGTGGCTGTGGCTGCTCAGCCCGATCGCGGTGGTGATCTTCCCGCTCGCGCCGTTCTTCTATGCCGAGTTCAAGGCGCGCGAATGGCGCTGGTGGCTGAACGGCATCCGCATCGGCGGCGTCAGCCTGTCCTCGGATCTGCCGCACAATGCCTTTTACGGCCTCTACTGGAAGATGGTCGGCTGGTGGCTGCTGCTCTCGACCCTGTTCGGCTTCTATGTCGGTGGCGCCACCATGCTCGTCGTCACGTTGAGCGGCGTTCCGGCCGAGCAGCTGTTCGGGCCGGGCCACGCCGCCAAGAGCATTCCGATGCTGGGGCTGATGGTGATCGGCTATTTCGCGCTGGCCCTCGCCATGAACGTCATCATGCGCGTCTATCTGCAGCGCGATCTCTGGGCCAAGGTGCTGGAAACCGTGGCGGTGCATGATATCGGAGCCGCGGCCGATGTCCGCGGCAGCGGTGAACTCGCCAGCGCGCTCGGCGAAGGCTTTGCCGATGGTCTCGATGTCGCAGGATTTTGAGCCGTGAGCGACGTGACCGCCGGGCCCGGCGCCGAACCGAAGCCTGGACAGAAGGCGATCTTCTTCGACGGCCTGTCGAGCCGCCGGCGCCAGGTCGTGCTGACGCTCGGTGACTCTCTCGAGATCGCCGAGCCGAGCGACGAGCAGGCCGACGGGACCGTCACGCGCTGGGCCTATGACGAGATCCGTCGCGTCGATGGTCCGGCCGGAATCTTGCGACTGACCTCGACCGCCGCAGCCCCGCTGGCGCGGCTCGAGATTCGCGACGCGGCTCTCAGTGCCGATCTCGTCGCGCGCTCTGCCCGCATCGACGAGCACCAGACCACCGGCCGCGGTGTTGCGAAAATCGTGGGCTGGTCGGTTGCGGCCGCCGTCTCCATCGTCTGCGTCGTGCTGTTCGGCGTGCCGCTGGCCGCGGACCGGCTGGCGCCGCTGGTGCCGAAGCCGATCGAGCGGCGCATCGGCGATGCCTCCGAAGTGCAGGTGAAAACGATCTTCCGCGGGCAGGCTTGCAACGACGCGGCCGGACAGGCGGCGTTCCGCAAGCTCGTCAACCGCCTGCGCGACGCCGCCGGCCTCGACGACGATGCCATGACGGCAGGCGTGCTGCGCACGTCCGTGCCGAATGCGTTCGCGCTGCCGGGCGGCAAGGTCTATGTGCTGAGCGCCCTGCTCGACAAGGCCGAAAGTCCCGACGAGCTCGCCGGCATCCTCGCCCACGAGCTCGGCCATCTCAAGCATCACGACAACATGCGTGGCCTGATCTACAATGGCGGAACCTCGTTTCTGATCGGCCTGTTGTTCGGTGACGTCACCGGCTCCTCCGCCGTGATCTTCGCCTCGCGCAGCGTGGTCGAGGCCTCCTATTCGCGCGAGGCCGAGACGGCCGCCGATACGTTCGCGATCGAGATCATGCACAAGCTCGGCCGTTCGCCGAAGCCCGCGGCCGAGCTGATGTTCCGCATCACCGGCAAGGAGGGCGGCTCGGGCCTTGCGACGATCCTGGCGAGCCATCCGCTCACCGAGGACCGCCTCGCCCGCATGACCAGGGAAGACCGCCCCGCCAGCGGCCCGCCGCTGCTGACGGATACAGAGTGGCAGGCGCTGAAGGGCATCTGCGGCAGCGGGAAGATCTAGTTCGTGCCTACCGCGTCCCGTAGGCGCGATCACCGGCGTCGCCGAGGCCCGGCAGGATGAAGCCGTTGTCGTCGAGACCTTCATCCACCGCCGCGGTCCAGATCTGTACGTCCGGATGCAAGCCCCGCAGCCGCTCGAGCCCCTCGGGTGCCGCAATCAGGCAGGCGAGGCGAATGTCCTTGGCGCCGCGCTCCTTCAGCCGGTCGATGGCGGCCACGGCCGTGTTCGCGGTGGCGACGACAGGGGTCACCACGATGGCGAGGCGCTCGCTGAGATCGGATGGCGACTTGAAGAAATACTCGACCGCGGCAAAGCTCTCGGGCTCGCGGTAGAGCCCGATATGGGCGACGCGCGCGGTCGGCACCAGGTCCATCATGCCGTCGACGAAGGTGGTGCCGGCGCGCAGCATCGGCACGAACACCAGCTTCTTGCCGGCGATCTTGGCCGAGTGCATCGTCGCCAGCGGCGTCTCGATCACGGTATCGGTGAGCGGTAAATCGCGCGTCACCTCGTAGCAGAGCAGCATGCCGATCTCCTTGATCAGCTCGCGGAACGATTTTGTCGAGATCGATTTGTCCCGCACCAAGGTGAGCTTGTGCTGCACCAGCGGATGATCGACGATCGTGACGCCTTCCATGATCGGATGCTCTTGCTTCTTCCCTTCTCCCCCTCTGGGAGAAGGTGGCGCGAAGCGCCGGATGAGGGGTCTGTTTCGGCAAACTCCAGTGAGGGATGTGCCTGTGGAGACAACCCCTCACCCGGCTTCGCTTTCGCGAAGCCACCCTCTCCCACAGGGGGAGAGGGTTTAGAAAACGGTGCCGTCGCTGATCACCTTGAGCGGCGGTGATCCGTCGGGACGGCGCGCAAACGCAATGGCGCGGCCGGCGGCCCAGGTGCCGCCTTCGAGGATGCTGGCCAGCGGCAGCGACTGCGGCGTGCGGCCGAGCTTGGCGCGAACCCGATCGGCAACACGATCCAGCAGCGCGACGGTCAGCGCGCGCCACTCGACGACGAGCAGCGAATCCACCGCATGCCCGCGCTCGGCGTCGGCCGCATCGCGCAGGCGCAGCACCTCGTGATCGACGAACAGGCCGCCATTGCGGTATTCGGCAAGCCCGGTGAGGCCGTCGATGTCGGTGACCTCGAACCCGGCGCGTTGCAGCGGCTCGATCAGCGAATAGCTCAGCCATTGCGACAGCTTGTGCAAGGGCACGAGACCGGCGGTCGCATCGTCAGCCTTGATGGCCGGATGACGCCAGCAATCGCCGAGCGGAACGCCCGCAAGCTCCAGCCGGGACGGCCAGATCGGTCCGAGCTGGTTCAGCACCGCGGACAGGATCGCGGCGGCGGGGACGGCACCATCAGTTGCTTGTGCCGCGATGTGATCGAACAGGCCGCCCGGTCGCGGCGTGTCCTGCAGGCCGAAGATGTCGGCGCGCGCAGCCACCAGCCGGCCCAGACGTTGCAGCAGATCGGTACGTCCCTCGAGGCCCAGCAGCGGATTGGCATCGCTGGCCTGAAAGGCTGACGTCAGCGCGGAGAGCGGCAGCTTTGCCAGCACATCCGCATCAACCCTGAACGGCGCGCGCGCATCGCGCGAAAACAGCCCGCCGGCAAACATATCGAGGCTCGCGAGCGCCAGCCCCTCGGAGCGGCCGATCCCTTGTCCCATGATTGCGTCGCGATATCGCCACGTTGCGCCCGCGCCGGCGTCGAGCAGCACGCTGACGATGGCAAGATCGAACTCCGCGCGCGCCCGTGCCGCGCGATTCAGCCACGGCGCCGCATCGGCCAGCTGCGCCCAGCGGTCGGCGCCGCCGAACACAAAATGCCGCCACCGCGCGTGGAAGGGAATGTCGAGCGTCGGATAGGCCTTTCGCGTCACGGCGAGCACGGCATCGGCGACCCCATCCATGCGGTCGAGATCGATGGTGAAATGCGTGAGCCCGCCCCTGAGGCCGATCTCGAGCATTTGTTCGGCACGCGAGCGAACCGCCGTTGCGGTGAGCAGCGCGCGCGCCTTCTGTTCCAAGACGTCCGCCATTACCGGATCAATATTTTTCCAGCGAACGTCCGACCACGCCATCCACGTCCTTCTCCGGCGCGATGTCGGTCGAGTAATAGCCGGCGGCCTTCTTGGCGGCGATCTCGACATAGGCGTCGGCCGGGATCAGCTCCGGCGGGATCGGCACGCGCTCGACGATGTCGATGCCTTGCGAGGTCAGCGCGTCGTATTTCATGTCGCTCATCGACAGGAAGCGGTCGATGCGCTTGAGGCCGAGCCAGTGGATCGTATCCGGCATCAATTGCTGGAAGCGCGCGTCCTGGACGCCCGCGACGCATTCGGTGCGCTCGAAATAGGCGGCGGCCGCGTCGCCATCCTCCTGGCGCTTGCGCGCATTGTAGACCAGGAACTTGGTGACCTCGCCGAGCGCGCGGCCTTCCTTGCGGTTGTAGACGACGAGCCCGAGCCCGCCTTCCTGCGCGCCGCGCGCGGATTCCTCGATGCCGTGGATCAGATAGGGCCGGCAGGTGCAGATGTCGGAGCCGAACACGTCCGAGCCGTTGCACTCGTCATGCACGCGGCAGGTGATCTTGGTGCGATGATCCGGCAGCTTTGTCACATCGCCGAACATGTAGACGGTGGTGCCGCCGATCGGCGGCAGGAACACTTTCAGGTCCGGACGCGTCACCAACTCGGGGAACATGCCGGCGGTCTGCTCGAACAGCGTGCGGCGCAGCTCGGTTTCGTTGGTCTTGAAGCGTTCGGCAAGGCCGGGCAGGTACCAGACCGGATCGATCGCGATCTTCACCACCGAGACGCTGCCATTGGCGTGCATGACCTCGCCGTCGGCGCGCAGTCGTTTTGCGGCGAGCGCCTCGCGAATCTCCGGCAGGTCGAGCCGTGCCCGCGTCACCGCGATGCTGGGCCTGATATCGACGCCCTCGGCGATGTCCTTGCCAAAGTTCTCGGCGACCAGGTGCCCCCAGGGATCGAGCGCGACGATCTTTTGGGGATCGCGCCACTGCTCGAACGGCCCGATGGTCGCGGCAGGGAACGTGTTGGTGAGATCGGGCCTGCGAATCGGATCGAGCGCGCCGGCGGACACGGCGAGCGCGCGGTACATCGCGTAGGAGCCGCCGTGGCTGCCGATCACGTTGCGGTCCCCGGCGCGCGACACCGTGCCGATGATCGGCCCGCGGGCGCGCGCATCGGGCGCACCCCAGTAAATTGGATAGGCGGCTTTCTTGCCCGGCTCCGGGTGAGAGGTGAGGCGGATATGCTCAGTACGGTTCGCGCGGCTCATGGCCAAACTCCCAAAAAGCCAACGGCCCGCCGCTCGGACGGGCCTGGCTCATCAGCGTTGCCGGGCCAAGGACCCGGCGATGCAATCCAACATATTGTAGCGGCCAGCCACGACAGACAAGTTAATCGTGCAATGCGGGCAGGGCCGTTGATCTTGCTTTTATATGGGGATCGGCCGGCCTGACGGGTATGGTATGGCCCCTCAGCCTATCGGGCCACCAATGCGTCGATTGGTTTAATTATTTGATATAATTGATATTTTTATTGGCCTTGCGCGATCGATCTTGCGACCCTGCGCCGCGCGCAGGCCAGTCGCGAAATGACCTCGCTCATGTTCAGGGACGTCACTTCTGATATCTCCCGGTAGGACAGCTCGCCGAGCTCGCGCAGCACCAGGATCTCGCGCAGACGCCGCGGCAGGGTCTCGATGGCGCAGCGCACAGCGCTCGCATCGACGTCAGCGCCCACTGTAATTTTGTCGGTGCGGTCGTCCGTTCGGAGGACGGAACCGGCGATCGTATCGGGTACCCGCTTGTGTGCGAATACATCACTTTGCCGATCGCGTCGCCCCCGGGTGGTCAGCCATGTCCGATAGCAATTCCGTACGCCCTTCAGCAGCGCCGTCCGGTGTCTCGGTCCGGTTTCGCCATCGCTGCGAAGAAAGGCTGCCTGGACGATGTGCTCGGCGGCCTCCGCATCGCAACTCAAGAAGCGCGCGAAATTGTAAGCCGAGTCGAGCGTCAGCATGCCGTCCCGATTTGCATTCACGCCGTCCTGCATCGTCAGCCTCGCGCGATCCCTTATTGGTGTGCGCCGCTCTCCTGATCGAAACGGCTGCCGGTCTCAATGGACCGCGCGTGGTCTTTGGCTGGACTCGCAATCCCCCGGGAAGATGAGTGAAATCATCGGCTTCCCGCTACACCTCCCCGACGCTTCGAGACCTCCATGCTGCACGAACCGGAATTGATCGAGAGTCCCGCCGCAGCGAGGCGTACCCGGTTCGGCGCGTTCGAGGCCGATTCGCGCAGTGGCGAGCTCGTCAAGAACGGCAGGCGGGTGCGCTTGCAGGAGCAGCCGTTTCAATTGCTCGCGGCCCTCTTGGAACGCCCGGGCGAGGTGGTGACGCGCGAGGAGCTGCGCACGCTGCTCTGGCCCCAGACGGTGGTCGACTACGATCACGGGCTCAACAAGGCCGTGAGCAAGATCAGGGAGGCGCTGGGGGATTCCGCGGAGAGCCCGCGCTTCGTCGAAACGGTGGCGCGCCGTGGCTATCGCTTTCTCGCCGACGTCACCGTCGTTGACGGCAGCGTGCCGAGCGAGCCCGTTTCCACTCCATCGCCGCCGCAAGCCGCACCGTCGGCACGCCCCGTCACGCGGCAACGGCCAGGTCTGGTCGCCTCGCTCGGTCTGGCCCTGCTGCTTGCCGTGGCGCTGTCGGCCTGGCTCTATCCCTGGCATCAGGGCAAGCAGGCGATCCATTCGCTTGCAGTGCTGCCACTGGTCGACACCTCGGAGGACCCGTCGCAGGATTTCTTCGCCGACGGCATGACCGGCGAGCTGATCACCGAGCTCGGCAAGGTCGATTCGCTCCGGGTGATCTCGCGCACCTCGGCGATGACGTATAAAGGCGCACACAAGCCGCTCGCGACCATCGCCCGCGAGCTCAATGTCGACGCCGTGATCGAGGGCAGCGTGATGCGCGCGAAAGGGCGGGTGCGGATATCAGCCCAGCTGATCCGCGCCGGCGACGACACCCGCGTCTGGGCCGACACTTATGAAGGCGACGTTCGTGACGCGCTGACGCTTCAGGTCGACATCGCGCGCGCCGTGGCCGGGCAGGTCCGCGCCACGCTCAATCGCGGCGAGCGCACGGCCTTGGCAAGGGCGCGCAGCCTCGATCCGCTGGCTTACGAGGATTATCTGAAGGGCCGCTTCTTCCTGAACAAGCGCACCGGCGACGGCCTGAAGGCCGCCATCAAATATTTCCGCGAGGCCATCGCGATCGACCCCAGCTATGCCGAAGCTCATTCCGGCCTTGCCGATGCCTATGCGCTTGCCGGCGATTGGGAGTATGGCGTGCTCTCGACCGAGGCGGCCTTCGCCAAGGCGACCGCGGCGGCTGGCAAGGCGCTCGAGCTCGACGGCACGCTCGGCGAAGCCCACACCTCGCTCGCCTTCGCGCTCGATCTCTACGGCTGGGACTGGGCCGTCGCCGCGTCCGAATACGAGGCCGCCATCCGCCTCAACCCCAGCTACGCCACGGCGCATCATTGGTACGCCTGGCATCTGATGCTGACGGGCAAGACGGCGGAGGCGCTGAGGGAGTTCGCCCAGGCGCAAAGCCTCGATCCGCTGTCCCTGATCATCGGCGCCGACATCGCCGATGCGCTCTGCATCGTCAAGGATTTCGACGCGGCGGCCGCGCAGAGCCGCAAGACGCTCGAGCTTGATCCGCAATTTGCCCTCGGCCATTACGAGCTCGGCCAGGCTTTGGTGCTGACAGGCCGCTTCGACGACGCCATTGCCGAATTCCGCAAGGCGATCGCGATCTCCGGCCACAGCAGCGTGTTCGATTCCAACCTCGCCTACGCCTACGCCGTGTCCGGCCGCAAGGACGAAGCGTTAATGATCGCGACCGACATGGCTGCGCACAGCGAGACCTATCCGTCGGCGCAGGCCAACATCGCGCTGATCTATGTCGGTCTCGGCGACCGCGAGGCAGCCTTCGCCTGGCTCGACGAGGCCTATGCCGCCAGGTTCAACCCCTCGATCCTGCTGCGTCCGGGCTTCGACCCGCTGCGCAGCGATGCGCGGTTCACGGAGCTCATGCGCCGCATCGGCCTCTAGATAAAACCGGCACGATCAGACATATCGTACGGCTTCGGTCCTGTCCCGGAGTGCGCCATATGCCTTCAACCAACATGTCCACCGCCAGCTACATCGATCCCCGCAATGGAAAGCTCTATTCCCTCCACGAGCCGCGCTGGTGCTCGGACGAGCGCACGCCGCTGCTGGTGACGCCGGGGTCGGGGATCTCGCGCGACGACATCGATGGCCTTACGCGCTCGCTGTGGCGCTACCGGGCGGCGCTGCCGGTCGAGATCAAGGATCCGATCTCGCTCGGCACCGGTTGCACGCCGCTGGTGCAGCAGGCCTGGGGCGAGCTGCGGCCGTTTTTCAAGCTCGAATGGTTCAATCCGACCGGCAGCTTCAAGGACCGCGGCTCTGCGGTGATGCTGTCGTTCCTGCGGCAGATCGGCGTCGACGCGATCCTGGAGGATTCCTCCGGCAATGGCGGCTCGTCCATGGCGGGCCTTGGCGCCGCCGGCGGCCTGCGCGTGAAGATTTTGGCGCCGGCCTCGACCTCACCCGCAAAAATCGCGCAGGTGCGCGCCTATGGCGCCGAGGTGCAGCTGGTCGAGGGGCCGCGCGAGGAATCGGAGGCCGAGGCGATCAGGCAGTCGAGCCAGACCTTTTACGCCAGCCACAATTGGCAGCCGTTCTTTCTCGAGGGGACCAAATCGTTCGCCTATGAGATCTGGGAAGACCTCGGCTTTAAAGCGCCCGACAATGTCATCGTGCCGGTCGGCGCCGGCAGCAGCCTCTTGGGTTGCGCTTTCGGCTTCCGCGAGCTCAAGAAGGCGGGGCAGATCGCAAGGCTGCCGCGCCTGTTCGCGGCGCAGCCGCTCAACTGCTCGCCTGTTGATGCCAGCTTCAAGGCCGGCGTCGACACGCCTGTCGCGCGCGAGGTGAGCAAGACCATCGCCGAGGGCACCGCGATCAAGCATCCGCTGCGACTGCGCGAGATCATCGGCGCGATCAGCGAAAGCGGCGGCGGCACGGTTGCGCTCACCGAGGACGAGATCATCGCCGCGCTTCGTCGTCTGGCGCGGCAGGGCCTGTTCACCGAGCCCACCAGCGCCAGCGCAGCGGCCGCGTTGGAGAAGCTGTCCGCCGCGGGAGCCATCAAGGCGAGCGAGACCACGGTCGCGGTGCTGACCGGGACGGGCCTGAAGGCCGCGACGACGGTGGCTGATTTGGTGGGGTAGGGCGGCATGCGTTATCCCGTCATCCTGAGGTGCCGGAGCCTTGCGGCGCAATTGCGCCGCGGGGCGGAGGCCTCGAAGGACGACGGGCCCGGCTGCATCTCGGCCGTTCATCCTTCGAGGCTCCCGGCGCGATGCGTTTGCATCGCGCCATTCGCACCTCAGGATGACGGATCACCTCACTCCGTCAACTCGTTCACCCGCTTCACCCAGCTGCGCACATCCGCGAGCACCTCGGGCAGCACCGCTCGCACCTCCAGCACGGTCATGCCGGGCCGGATGCGGGGATCGTAGAGCACATTGAGGATGTACTGGTCGTAGACGTCGAAATAGCCCATCGACACATTGTCGTTGAACATCGTCCAGGGCACGCTCGCGGTGTCGTTGATGGGGCCGAGCGATTGCAGCAGCTCCTCATAGGCGCAGTCGAGGAAGGTGAAGTCGCTGGTGTCGACGGTGAGGATGACGTCGGAATGCTCGATCTCGAACTGATCGTTCTTGCGGAAGCCGGAGAGGCATTGCGGATCGAGCGAGGTGCGGATCTCGCGCGCCTTCTCCGCGCCGTAGAAGCTCGCAATGGTGCGGTAGAGGTCGCGGTCGCGCACCAGCTTGACGCGCACATTCGCCGCCTCGGCGGTCGCAGTCATGGCGATGTCGAGATGCTGCACGCGCGCGGCGATGTCGGCCACCACGTTGGCGAGCTGCGCCTTGCGGTCGGCGCGGTCGCTCTCGGCGAACACGCGCACCGGTCCATCGAACTTGCGGATGCGATCGACGCGGCCGGCGAGGTGGTATTCGGCGCCGAAGGCGGTCTTCAAGAAGCCATCGACGATCTCGGCGTCGGTAAAGCTCTTCTTCTCGGCGCGCTGGCGCGAGGCGATCGCGGGCAGCTCGCTGGCTACGGCGGTGGTAGCGATGTCAGACACACAGGCAAGCGCCGCAAACGCCAGCAGGGCGAAGCGAAGGGCAGCCGAGGGCGGGTTGAAAGCGCGCATCGCACCCAACGCTGCCGTATTCGGCGCCCGTACACAAGCCCGCAAATTCACGCGGCCAGCGGGTTCCGGCCGCTTCAAGCACGGTGCCGTAGGGTGGGCAAAGCAGAGCGTGCCCACCATCGGTCAGCCATTGATAGAGATCGTGGGCACGGCGCAAGTGCGCCTTTGCCCACCCTACGGGCGCTCGCGCCCGGCTAGTTGTTCAGCACCACCACGGTGGTGCCGACGCCGACGCGGCCGTAGAGATCGGTGACGTCGTCATTGGTCATCCGGAAGCAGCCGGAGGAGACCGCCTGGCCGATCGTCTCCGGCTCGTTGGAGCCGTGGATGCGGTAGAGCGTCGAGCCCAGATACATCGCGCGCGCGCCGAGCGGGTTCTCGATGCCGCCTTTCATGTGGCGCGGCAGGTCCGGCCGCCGGGCGATCATCTGCGAGGGCGGCGTCCAGTCCGGCCATTCCTTCTTGGCGGTGATCTTGTGCACCCCGCCCCAGCGGAAGCCGTCGCGGCCGACGCCGATGCCGTAGCGCAGCGCCTGGCCGTTCTGGAGCACCAGATAGAGCCGGCGCTCGGCGGTGTTCACCACGATCGTGCCCGGGGCATAATTGCCGTTGTACATGACGGTGGTGCGGGGGATCGGGCTCGCGCCGCCGCGGAAGAAGTTCGGGCCGCCGCCCATGATGTCGCGGGAGTCGAACTCCTCGGCGAAGGCGCCGCCGGCGGTGGCGGTCAAGAGGGCGATGGCGGCAATCGGCGCGGCAAAAAACCGGATCATGGGATCCCCCAGCAAAAATCTGTTCAACAAAAGGCCAGAGGCCATATTCGCGGGCTTTTCGCAAGCCACGGCCCCGTGAGACGCGTCATCCTTAACGGATGGCGTTACCAAATCGGCAACGGTGCCAATTCGTCGGAAAACATTATCCAAGCCGGCGCATCGTCCTGCGGGGCAGGGCGGCAATGCCGCCTATTGCTTTGACGGGACGCGCGAACAATGATTGATCGCAGGGATCAACGGAAATCGCCGGTTGCGGGAGCAGACAGAATGAACGGTGCGGAAAGCCTGGTGCGGACGATGGTCAAGGGCGGGGTGGACGTCTGCTTCACCAATCCCGGCACCTCCGAGATGCATTTTGTCGCAGCGCTCGACCGGGTGCCGGGCATGCGCTGCGTGCTCGGCCTGTTCGAAGGCGTGGTGACGGGCGCGGCCGATGGCTATTTCCGCATGAAGGGCACGCCGGCCTCGACCCTGCTGCATCTCGGCCCGGGCCTCGCCAACGGCCTTGCCAATCTGCACAACGCCAAGAAGGCCAATTCCGGCATCGTCAACATCGTCGGCCAGCACGCCGTGTACCATATCGGCTACAACGCGCCGCTGACCTCCGACATCGAGGGCCTCGCCCGGCCGATGTCGTCCTGGGTCCGCACCTCCCCGGATTCCAAATCGGTCGCGGCCGACGGCGCCGCGGCGATCGCCGCCGCCAAAAGCGCCCCGCCGCAGATCGCGACCCTGATCCTGCCTGCCGACACCGCCTGGAACGAGGCCGACGGCATCGCCGAGGTGCCGGCCGAGCAGCAGCGCGCCAGCTATTCGCCGCAGGCAGTCGAGCAGGCCGCAAAAATCCTGCATGGCGACGGCGAGGGCACGTTGCTCTTGATGACCGGCAGCGCGCTGAGCGAGCAGGGCCTGGCGCTGGCCGAGCGCATCGCCGGCAAGACCGGCTGCACGGTGATGGGCCCGACCTTCCGCCCGAAGATGGCGCGCGGCCGCGGCCGCTTCTCGATCGACCGCATCCATTATGTGATCGAGAACGCGCTGCCGATGCTGGCAAAATTCCGTCACATCGTGCTGGTCGAGTCCGACGATCCCGTGGCGTTCTTCGCCTATCCGAACAAGCCGAGCATGCTCAAGCCCGAGGGCTGCGAGGTGCATCGCATGACCTCCTGGGGCGAGAATTCGGTCGCTGCGCTGGAAGCGCTGGCCGGAGCCGTCAAGGCCGGTGCGAAGGACGTCAAACCTCAGGCTTTGGCCGAGCTGGTCAAGCCGACCGGCGCGCTCACCTTCGCCTCGATCGCGCAGGCGATTGCCTGCGCGATCCCCGAGAACGCGATCATGGTCGACGAATCCCTCACCACGGGCCGCGGCTTCTTTCCGCCGACGGCCGCTGCCGCGCCGCACGACTGGCTGCAGAACATGGGCGGCTCGATCGGCTTCTCGACGCCGCTGTCGATCGGCGCTGCGATCGCCTGCCCGGACCGCAAGGTCATCACCATGGTCGGCGACGGCAGCGCGATGTACACGATCCAGTCGCTGTGGACCCAGGCGCGCGAGAACCTCAACATCGTCACCATCGTGTTCGCCAACCGCATCTACCAGATCCTGCGCGGCGAGTTCGACAATGTCGGTGCCGGAGAGCCCGGCCAGCGCGCCAACGACATGCTCCGCCTCGACCGTCCGACACTCGATTTCGTCGCGCTCGCCAAGGGCATGGGCGTGCCCGGCCGCGCCGTCACCAATGCCGACGAGTTCAACAAGGCGTTGACCGAAGCCGTCGCCGAGCCGGGCCCGCGGCTGATCGAGGTGCAGATGTAGGTTTGGTCGACCAAGCTCTCCACGTCGTCCCGGCGAACGCCGGGACCCATAACCCCAGGGAGAAGTTTGGCGACGACCAGGGGTCCGGTATGCGCACCGCGCGCACTCGATGGACCTCGCGGTATGGGTCCCGGCCTCCGCCGGGACGACATTGATGGTGTGGCGCGGGAGGCACGATGCAGACCGAGCTGAACAAGGTGATCGCGGCTGTCGGGGACTTCTACGCCCACGAGGGATTCCTGTTCGAGA
>NZ_JAANIH010000093.1 GCF_014529705.1 Bradyrhizobium campsiandrae | reverse complement strand
CCCGAACGAATTTTGGGGTTGCGATCTCAGACATGGCCGATTTCCGGAGTGGAGAACACGGTCGTCTGAATTCGCCGCTCCAGCTCGCCGAAACCTGAGCTGCCGCGGGCGGCACGGGAGGCCTCGGCGGCGCCGGCAATGGCGCAAACGGTGCGGGTGGTGCCGGCGTCATTGGCGCAGGTCTTACGATCACCGACAGCGGCGTCATCGCGGGCGGCCTCGCCGGCGATGGTGTGACACGTGCCAAGTCCATCATCCTCACCGGCGGCACCAACTTCATCACGTTCGGCACCGCATCGGCGGGCGTTCTCGGCGGCATCTCCGTCGCCGGCACGCTGACCTTCAACCAGTCCACCGACACGACGTTCGGCGAGGTCGTTTCGGGCTCGGGTCGATCTACAAAATAGGCACGGGACGGCTCGCCCTCACCGGCGTCAGCACCTACACCGGCGCGACCATGGTCGTCGGCGGCACGCTCGAGGTCGATGGCTCCATCGCCGCGTCATCGAGCGTGATCGTCAATACGGGCAGCACGCTCTCCGGCATCGGCATCGTCGATCCCGCCACCACCACCATCGCGAGCGGGGGCACGCTCGCGCCTGGCAATGCTGCGAATCCGACGGGAACGCTGACGATCACCGGCAACCTCGCCTTCCAGTCCGGCGCGATCTACCTCGTGCAGGTCACGCCATCGGCAGCGGCCAGCACCAACGTAAGCGGCACCGCGACGCCCGGCGGCGCGACGGTGAAGGCAGTGTTCGCCGGCGGCAGCAGTTTCAGCAAGCGATACACCATCCTGAGCGCGGCAGGCGGCGTCAGCGGCACCTTCGGCTCGCTCGTCAACACCAACCTGCCGGCCAATTTCACGACTGTTCTGAGCTACGACAGCAACAATGCCTATCTCAACCTCAGTCTGGCGCCGGCCAGCGGCCTCAATATCAACCAGCAGAATGTCGCCAATGGCCTGGTGAACTTCTTCAATTCCACCGGCGGCATTCCGGCCGTCTACGCCAACCTCTCGCCGGCCGGGCTGACCCAGGCCTCGGGCGAGAGCGCGACCGGTTCGCAGCAGGCCACCTTCGATGCCATGAGCCAGTTCATGGGCCTCATGACCGATCCCTTCATGCGCGATGCCGGCTGTAGCTCCTCGGCCGTCACGCGCGATCGTTGCGACAATCCTGCGGGCCCGACCGGGTATGCGGATGACGGCCGCGCCGACGCGTATGCGATGTTCACCAAGGCGCCGCTGCGCGGGCGCCCGTTCGAACAGCGCTGGAGCGTGTGGGCAGCCGGATTCGGCGGCACGCAAACCACCGAGGGCAACGCGATCGTCGGCTCGAACCAGGCGACCAGCCGCATCTTCGGCACCGCCGTCGGTGCGGACTATCTGATCTCGCCGAACACGCTGGCCGGCTTTGCGCTCTCCGGTGGCGGCACCAGTTTTGGCGTCAGCGGGCTCGGCGGCGGCCGCTCCGATCTGTTCCAGGCCGGCGCCTATGTGCATCACACCAGCGGCCCCGCTTACGTCACCGCCGCACTCGCCTATGGCTGGCAGGACGTGACCACCGACCGCACCGTGACGATCACGGGCGCCGACCGGCTGCGCGCGGAGTTCAACGCCAATGCATGGTCCGGTCGGCTCGAAGGCGGCTATCGCTTCGTTGCGCCGTGGATCGGCGGCGTCGGTCTCACGCCCTATGCGGCCGCGCAAGCCACCACGTTCCAGCTGCCGTCCTATGCCGAGCAGGTGATTTCAGGGGCGCCGGCCTTCGCGCTCAATTACGCGGCCAAGGACGTGACCGATGCGCGCAGCGAGCTCGGCCTGCGCAGCGACAAATCCTTCGCGCAGCAGAGCGGCGTGCTGACGCTGCGCGGCCGCCTCGCCTGGGCGCATGATTTCAATCCGAACCGTACGATCGCTGCGACCTTCCAGGCGCTGCCGGGCGCAAGCTTCGTCGTCAACGGCGCGGCGCAGGCGCGCGATTCCGCACTCACGACCGCATCGGCCGAGATGAAATGGCTGAACGGCTGGTCGGCGGCCGCGACCTTCGAGGGCGAGTTCTCGCAAGTCACCCGCTCCTATGCCGGCAAGGGCGTCGTGCGCTATGCGTGGTGAAGGGGCAAACGAATGACAGAAGCGTATTTCGCGACCATCAGTTTCTCGGGGCCTGCTTCCCGCGAAGCACAGAGTGGTTTGTCGCTAAACAGCAACAGCCGTTCAAATTGTTGATCACGTGCCGTCCCGTCCGCTCGGAATGCCGTCCGGCCCAAGCGGATCCGACCTGCCTCGGTAAATTGTTCGCGTCGGTCCTGACCGATCACACGTCGGGCGCCTTTGGACGGCAATGGCCGGCGAGTGACCTGAATCTTTTGAGCCGGTGCGCCCCGGCCTAGCGGAGCGAACGATGACGTTGGTAGTTGGCACGATTTGTGGCTCCTCACGACAGGATTTGGTCGGCTATGCGCTCCTGCGCAAGCAGGCCAGAGTGATCATGACTGTATGCGCCCTGTTGACCGTGCCAATGCTGATGACTTCGACCGCCTATGCCGTAGAGTGCAACAATGGCGGCGCCGGACCTGATCCGGCGGGATCCGACAACGGCAGCAACCTCAATACCGCCTGCGGCGCAGGAGCCGCAGCGAACGGCGGTTTTTCGACGGCGATCGGCACCGGCGCACGCGCGGACGGCACCGATGCCGTTGCTATCGGCGCTGGCAGCGCATCGTCGGGGGACTTTGGCACTGCAAGCGGTGCAAACAGCGTTGCCAGCGGCATCAGCAGCACTGCGACCGGCAACCTGAGCAAGGCGGTCGGCAGCAACAGCACCGCGAACGGCGACAGCAGTAAGGCGATCGGAGACAACAGCACGGCGATCGGCTCCAACAGCTGGACCACCGGCACAAGCAGCACCGCGCTCGGAGCCAACAGTTTCGTGAGTGGCTCGCAGAGCATCGCAATCGGCGTAAACAGCAAGGCCAACGGCCTTTCAAGCACCGCGACCGGGTTCAATAGCACAGCGAGCAGCGCCAATAGCACCGCAACAGGCGCCGGGAGTGCTGCAACCGGCAGCACCAGTTCGGCCTACGGCGCCGGCAGCATCGCGACTGGAACCGCCGGCAGTGCCTTCGGTGCGTCCTCTAGCGCCGGCGGCGACTACTCCACTGCGCTCGGGGCCAATACACAGGCGCTCGGCGTCAATTCCATTGCGCTCGGCGGCAACGCCGGTGGAGGCGCCGGCAACGGCGCGTTTGCGACCGGAGCCAACGCCATTGCCATCGGCAACGGCGCACAGGCCACCGCCGCCAATTCGGTCGCGATAGGCTCGGGCTCGGTCGCGAGCGCCCCGAACACGATCTCATTCGGCTCGTCAGGCAACGAGCGACGGCTCACCAATGTCGCCGCCGGCATCGCGCCGACCGATGCTGTGAACGTCTCACAGCTCAACAGCTTCGCGACCGGATGGACGACCGGCTTGCAGAATCAGATCAATGCCAACCAGACCGAAGCCCGCGCCGGCATCGCACTGGCGCTTGCTTCGAGCGCGTTGCAGTACGACCCGCGGCCCGGCAAGCTCTCGGTGGCCGCGGCGGTCGGCAACTTCAGAGGCCAGAGCGCCCTTGCCTCCGGCCTCGGCTATGCCATCAACAGTCAGTGGCGCGTGAACGCCTCGTTCACCGCTACTCCGCAGGTCAACCAGTACGGCGCCGCCATCGGCAGCTCCTGGACGTTGAACTGACGATGTATTCCCGCCAGGCCAGACTCGCGGGGCTGGTGAGCATTGCGGCGGCGATGGCTGGCCCTGCTGCCATGGCCCAACAAGCGCCGCAGGCTCCGGCCCAAGCCGCACAGCCGCCCCAAGCCGCGCAGCCGCCCCAAGCCGCGCAGCCGGCACAAGCAGCGCAACCGCTGCAGCAGCCGTCCGGCGAGTGGGCCAGGCTGCCGCACATGCAGCTCGAGCGCCAGTTCGCGGGCCCGCTGCAGGACACGTTGATCCAGCGCTGGCGTGATCCGGTCGACGGCACCGCTTGCTACATCTATCTGCCGATCACGGCCGCGCATTCGCCGCCAGCGCAGGGCGGCTTCGTGCAATATGGAGCCAACGTGATCGGAACGATTAGTTGCTTCAGGGCCGCCCCGCCTGCAATTGCCGCTGTCGCGAAACCCGCCGCCGCCGCGCAGCATTGACCACGGTAAAACAGTCCCTCACGGCGGCGGACCGAACGCGATCAACCGGCCTCAACCATCCTGCCGCGCGCGCTCGCGCGCCTCCGACGGCGTCATGCCGTAGCGCTGGCGAAACGTGCGGTTGAAATAAGAGAGATCGCCAAAGCCGCTCTCATAGGCGATCGCCTGGACCGGCCGATGCGACTGGCCGGGGTCGGTCAACCGTCGATGGGCGTGAGCAAGGCGCGCCTCGCGCACGAAATCGGTGAAGGTCGTGCCTTCGGCCGCAAACAGCTTGCGCATGTAGCGCTCGGAGACCTGCTGGCTTCCGGCGATCGCATCGACCGAGAGATCGCTGTCGGTGAGGCGCAGCAGGATTTCGTCCTTGACGGCCTTGAGCCGTGCGGCCTGGAGTCCCTGGTTCAGCGGCGGTTCGGCCTTGCCCCCGAGCAGCAGTGCTGCGAGATCGTGCATGTGGACGCTGACGGCGCGGCGCAGGCCCGCCGTCGCCAGCGCGTCCTGATCGTTCAGCACCTTGGAATAGCCGACCAGCAGGCGAAGCATCTGGTCGTCCTGCGCAAACGGTCGCGCGACGAGATCATCCAGATTGCGAACGTGGGGACGCAGCAGCGCGCGGCTGAACCGATAGCTGATGGTGCGGGACGAGGTCGGAATGACGAAGCTGGCAGGCGAGCCGTTCGACGACAGCACGGCCTCGCCGGCGCCTATGTTGGCCACGCGGCCGCGCTCGTTCAGCTCGCCGGCGCCTTCCGTGAACACCACCAGGAAGAAATCGTCGTGATCGATGTGCTCATTGGCGCGGCGTGTGCGCATCGGCGATCGCGAACCGCTCGCCATGGTGAGATCCGGAAGCGAGCGGATCACCGCATCGAAATGAAGCGGATGGCCATCGATCGGCTCCAGTTCATATCGAAGCATCTTGCGGCTCCAGACTTCGCGGAACGCATCGAGCTGTCCGCTCTCGGCGTAGGGCTCCGATGAGACGAACAGTCTGACCAACTCGTGATCATCGACTTCCATGGGCACTTCCAAGGCGCGTGGTGCGCCGAACGATATGTCGCATCACAGCAGCATCCGTTCAAATTGCAAGTGCAGAGCCGCGCCGTCCAGACGTTGTGCCGTCCAGACCAAGCTGGCGAAGACTCGCGCGCCTATGAATGGCTGAGAAGCATCGCACCGCATCGGCTCGAGCTAATCGAGCCTGGAGAGCCAGCGCAGTCGATCTCGTTGTCTCGAGGGCCGTCAGGCGATCACGTTCGCCACGACCGCCTTCACGACATCCCGCACATCGGCAGGCTTCATCCGCACCTGCAAGCCGCGCTGGCCGCCATTGAGATAGACGAGGTCATGCGCCAGCGCGCTTCCCTCGATCACGGTGCTGACATGCTTGCGCTGCCCGAACGGGCTGATGCCGCCGACCTTGTAACCGGTGACGCGCTCGGCCTCCGGCGGCTTCATCATCTGCGCCGACTTGCCGCTCACGGCAGCGGCGAGTTTCTTCATCGAGACTTCCTGGTCGGACGGGACGATGACGCAGACGGGTTTGCCGTCGACCAGTGCCATCAATGTCTTGAGAACGCGCGCCGGGTCCTCGCCGAGAGCGGCTGCGGCCTGCAGGCCGATGCTCTCGGCGTCAGGATCATAGTCGTAAGCATGGACGGTGAAGGCAACGCCGGCGGCTGTGAGCGCGCGGGTGGCCGGGGTGACTTTGGACATGGGGTACGTTTGCCGCCGTCGCTACGGGCGGCGAAGCCGGGGCGCGGTTGGTGATCATGCCCTTATACAGGTGTTTTGCCCGACGCTGCAAGCAATTTTCGGTAACACCGAAAGTCGCTCAAGCTTTTCAAACCCCGTCCTACTGTGCATGGGGTTGTTTTGCGCGGATCGCTACTCCGCCGCGTCGCGCATCTCCGCCCGCTCGGCGCGCGCCGCACAGAACTTGAACTCTGGGATCTTGCCGAACGGATCGAGCGCCGGATTGGTCAACAGGTTCGCCGCCGCCTCCGCGTAACAGAACGGCATGAACACCATGTTCTCCGGCACGTCGCGATCGGACCGCACCTTGACCTCGACGGCGCCCCGGCGGGTCTCCAGGCGGATGAAATCGCCCGGCGCGAGCTTCTTCTTGCGCATGTCCTTTGGCGACATGAATGCGACGGCTTCCGGCTCGATCTGGTCGAGCACCTGGGCGCGGCGGGTCATCGAGCCGGTGTGCCAGTGCTCGAGCACGCGGCCGGTCGAGAGCACCATCGGGTATTCGTCGTCGGGCAGCTCGTCCGGCGGGATGACCTTGGCCGGCACGATCTTGCCGCGACCGCTCGCGGTCGGGAAACCCGTGGTGAAGATGATCTCGTTGCCGGGCTTGTCGGGCGCGTCGGCCGGATAGGTGACGGCGCCTTCGCGCACCAGCCGCTCCCAGCTGATGTTCTTCAGCGACGGCATCAGCTCCGCCATCTCGGTGTAGACCTCGCCCGGGCCGGCATAATTCCACGGCAGGCCCATGCGCTTGCCGATCTCCTGGATGATCCAGAGATCCTGCCGCGCATCGCCCGGCGGCTTGATCACTTGCCGCGCGAGCTGCACGCGACGATCGGTGTTGGTGAACGAGCCGTCCTTCTCCGCAAAGGCCGAGGCCGGCAGGATGACGTCGGCGTGGAACGCGGTCTCGGTGACGAACAGATCCTGCACCACGAGATGATCGAGCATCGCGAGCGCTTGGCGCGCATGCTGCAGGTCAGGATCGGACATCGCGGGATTCTCGCCCTCGATATACATGCCCTTGATCTCGCCGGCGTGGATCGCGTTCATGATCTCGACCACGGTGAGGCCGCGCACGGGATCGAGATCCTGCTGCCAGAGCTTTTCGAAACTGCCGCGCAGATCGTCGCGGCCGACCGGCTGGTAGTCCGGCAGGAACATCGGGATCAGGCCGGCATCGGACGCGCCTTGCACGTTGTTCTGGCCGCGCAGCGGATGCAGGCCGGTGCCGGGACGGCCGACCTGGCCGGTGATCAGCGCGAGCGCAATCAGGCAGCGCGCATTGTCGGTGCCGTGGACGTGCTGGCTGATGCCCATGCCCCAGAAGATGATCGAGGATTTGGCGCGTGCATAGGTGCGGGCGACCTCGCGCAGCGTCTGCGCCGGGATGCCGCAGATCGCCTCCATCTTCTCCGGCGTGAACTCCTTGATCTTCTCCTTGAGGTCCTCGAACCCTTCGGTATAGCCGGCGATGTACTGGTCGTCGGTCAGGCCTTCGGAGATGATCGTGTTGATCATCGCGTTCAGCATGGCGACGTCGGAGCCCGGCTTGAACTGCAGATGCTTGGTGGCATGACGCGATAACGACTGCCGGCGCGGGTCCATCACGAACAGTTTTGCGCCGTTCTGCTTGACCGCGTTCTTGATGAAGGTCGCCGCGACCGGATGGTTCACGGTCGGGTTGGCGCCGATCACCCAGATCACTTCGGCATCCATCGCCGCCGAGAACGGCGCCGACACCGCGCCCGAGCTCAGGCCCTCGAACAGGGCGGCGACCGACGATGCGTGGCACAGACGGGTGCAGTGATCGACATTGTTGGAGCCGAAACCGGTGCGGACCAGCTTCTGGAACAGATAGGCCTCCTCGTTGGAGCCTTTGGCCGAGCCGAAGCCGGCGAGCGCCTTGACGCCCTTCTCATCGCGGATCTTGACGAGCCCCTTGGCGGCGATGTCGAGCGCCTCATCCCAGCTCGCTTCACGGAAATGCGTGAAGGGATTGGCAGGATCGACCTGGTCGTTGGCATCCTTCTTCGCGTTCGGCAGCCGCACCAGCGGCCTGGTGAGGCGATGCGGATGGTGGATGTAGTCGAAGCCGAAGCGGCCCTTCACACAAAGACGATTGTGATTGGCGGGGCCGTCGCGGCCTTCCGCATAAATCACCTTCTCGTCCTTGACCTCATAGGTGACCTGGCAGCCGACGCCGCAGAACGGGCAAAGCGAATCCACCTTCCTGTCGGCATAGGTCACGCGGGTCTGCTTGTCATCGAGCATCACTGATGGCATCAGCGCGCCGGTCGGGCAGGCCTGCACGCATTCGCCGCAGGCGACGCAGGTGGACTCGCCCATGGGATCATCGAAGTCGAACACGATTTTCGAGCCGTGGCTCCGGTAAGCCATGCCGATGACGTCGTTGACCTGAACCTCGCGGCAGGCGCGCACGCACAGGCCGCACTGGATGCAGGCGTCGAGATTGACGCGCATTGCCGGATGGCTGGCGTCGGTTGCCCAGCGCTCGGCGGCCGGGAAACGGCTTTCGGTGACGCCGGTGGCTTCGGCCCAGTGCCAGAATTTCGAATCCGGATCGTGGCTGGTCTCGCGCGCCGGCTGGTCGGCGACCAGGAGCTCCATCACCATCTTCTGCGCGGCAGTCGCGCGCGCAGATTCGGTCTTCACCTTCATGCCGACCGATGGCGTGCGCTTGCAGGATGCGGCCAGCACGCGCTCGCCCTCGATCTCGACCATGCAGGCGCGGCAATTGCCGTCGGGGCGATAGTCGGGCGCGGGCGAATAACAGAGATGCGGAATCTCGCGGCCCTGGCGCTTGGCCACCTGCCAGATCGTCTCGCCGGGTTTGGCCTCGACCTGCTTGCCGTCGAGCTCGAACGTAATTTTGGTCATTCGGCCGCTTCCTTGAACTCGTCAGGGAAATATTTGATCACGGAGGAGAGCGGGTTCGATGCCGCCTGCCCGAGCCCGCAGATCGAAGCATCACGCATCGCCTGGCTCAATTCTTCCAGCAGAGCGCGGTTCCAGACCGGCTTCTGCATCAGCAGCGCCGCCTTCTGCGTTCCGACGCGGCACGGCGTGCACTGGCCGCAGCTCTCGTCCTCGAAGAACTTCATCAGGTTCAGCGCCGCCGCGCGCACGCTGTCCTGCTGCGACAGGACCACGATCGCCGCCGAGCCGATGAAGCAGCCGTATTTTTCCAGCGTGCCGAAATCAAGCGGGATGTCATCCATCGACGCCGGCAGGATGCCGCCGGAGGCGCCGCCCGGCAGGTAGGCGTAGAACTGATGGCCATCGGCCATGCCGCCGCAATATTCGTCGATCAACTCGCGCACGGTAATGCCCGCGGGCGCGAGCTTCATGCCAGGATTCTTCACGCGTCCCGAGACCGAGTAACTACGCAGACCATGACGCTCGTGGCGGCCATGGCTCTTCCACCAATCCGCGCCCTTCTCGACGATGTCGCGCACCCACCACAACGTCTCGACATTGTTGATCAGCGTCGGCAGGCCGAACAGGCCGACCTGGAACGGATAAGGCGGCTTGTGCCGGGGCAGGCCGCGCTTGCCCTCGATGCTCTCCAGCAGCGACGATTCCTCGCCGCAGATGTAGGCACCGGCGCCGCGCCGCATGTGCAGTGTCGGGCCGCCGGGCGGAAGCTTTGCGATCTCGCGCGTAAGGATCTCGCGTGCGGCCGGATACTCATCGCGGATGTAGATATAGACGTCGGACGCTTCGACGATATGCGCGCCGATCAGGGTCCCCTCGAGGAAACGATGTGGGTCCTTGTTGAGATAGACACGGTCCTTGAAGGTGCCCGGCTCGCCCTCGTCGCCATTGACCGCCATCAGCCGCGGACCGGGTTCGCCCAGCACCGCGCGCCACTTACGTCCGGTCGGGAAGCCCGCGCCGCCAAGGCCGCGCAGGCTGGAATCCTCGAGAGGCTTGAGGATGTCGTCCTTGCTGACCGCGCCGGAACGCAGCCGCGCGAGCAGCTCGTAGCCGCCGTCCTTCACATAGGCATCGTAGTCGACATAGGTGGGAACATGGGCGTGAACGTCGCCGCGCGCCGCCGTGGCCAGCACCTCAGCCGTGGTCGCCTCATGCACGAAATGGTGACCGACTTCCGCGACCGGGGCGGCATCGCACAATCCGACACAGGGTGCGCGCACGACGCGGATGCCGGGACCGGCGGTGCTCTGCAGATCCTGCAGCAATTGCTCGCCGCCCAGCATCGCGCAGGTGAGGGAATCGCAGACCCGGATCGTCAGCGGCGGAATATCGGGTTCGCCCTCCTTCACCACGTCGAAATGCGCGTAGAAGGTCGCGGTCTCGAACACTTCGGCAAAGGCGAGCTTCATCTCGTCGGCAAGGGCTGCTAGATGCGCGGCCGAGATCTGGTGATATTTGTCCTGGATCAGGTGCAGATACTCAATCAGGAGATCACGCCGCCGCGGCCTGTCGGCGAGCAATTGCTCGATCTCCTGCGCGGCAATGGGGTCAACCTGCCGCCCCTTGGGCGTTGCCTTGGCGCGTCGGCGCCCCTCGCCTGGATGCTCGAATTCCCTGACCGTGTGAACGTCGTCGTTGCTGCTCATGGAAACGTCGCGTTCTCCTCAAAAGCGCGATGACCGCAAGGAGGATCGCCATCGCAATCCCGCCTTCATTCCAAGGGCGCGATGATCGGGAACCGCATCGTTCGCGCCCGGCACATCAGGCCTCATTCCAGGCAACTCTAGTCTCTGGTATGCCAGAGGCAAGAAAATTTAGAACGTGTCTATAACGATTGAGGGACAGGCGGCTGGCCCACCATGTCCCTCACGCAAACGCGATGCGGGAACCGACCTCAGGTCTTGTTCATGCATTCTTCGATGTAGAACCAGCGATCGTCGCCGATGAGGCCCTTGGCCTTCACTTCGCCGCGGCACGCCTTGAGCTTCGGCTTGTTGGCCGACCACTTCGCCTTCATGTCTTTCAGCTTTTGCATCGTGAGCTTGATCTTGCCCGGCGGCTTGGCGTCGGTGGTCGCAGCCGGCGTTGCCGGTGCGGTTGCCGTCTGCGCGGACGCGGTGTGAAGGCTTACTGCCAGCAGCATGGCGGCGAGGCCAATACGGGTGCGAAGCATAGGAATCCCCCCTAAGTCCCATTCTCAATTGTTTGTCAGGCAGGCAGCGCGGGACGCCGCCACGCGGCATCCCGCGACGATGTGGCTTGCGGTCAGAAGATCTTGACCGCGCTCTCCAGCGTCTTCCAGACGCCCCAGGCCAGGGGAACGCCGACAAAAGCCCAGAACAGCGCAGCCTTCCCATCCAGGCCGCCCCGACCGATGCCAAACGAACCGTGCTGGATCGACGCTTCGCTCTTCGCACTGGCCGCCTGCAATCTGGCGACCTCCTCGTGGCTCATGTTCCACTTCGGATCGACCGGCTTGATCAGATAGTTGCAGATCAGGCCTGCGATCAGCATGGCGCAGAGAATGTACATCGTCGTGTTGTAAAGCTGGTCACGCGGCACGCCGGCCGCGAGCTGGAACTCGCGGATGTAATTCACCACCACCGGACCGATGATGCCCGCGGTCGACCACGCGGTCAGCAGCCGGCCGTGGATGGCGCCGACGAACTGGGTGCCGAACATGTCGGCGAGATAGGCCGGCACGGTCGCGAAGCCGCCACCGTACATCGACAGGATGATGCCGAAGCCGACCACGAACAGCAGCTTCGAGCCCATCGCCGCGAAGGTGGGCGCCAGCGCGTAGAGCGCGATGCCGAGGATGAAGAACGTATAGTAGGTGTTCTTGCGGCCCATATAGTCGGACAGCGAGGCCCAGAAGAACCTGCCGGCGATGTTGAACAGCGACAACAGACCTGCGAACCCGGCCGCGATGCCGGCGATGACGGTCTTCTGCTCGGTCGAGAGCTGGCTGAAGCTCACGTCGGGCAGACCGATCAGCTTGCCGGCGAAGATTTCCTGCAACATCGGCGAGGCCATGCCGATCACGCCGATGCCCGCCGACACGTTCAGGCACAGCACCCACCAGATCAGCCAGAACTGCGGCGTCTTGTGTGCGTTGTCGAGGTGGACGTGATGCTCGGTGATCATCGACTTCTTTTCGCTCGGCGGCGTCCAGCCCTCGGGCTGCCAGCCGACCGGGATCACGCGATAGGCAAAGGCGCCGATCATCATGAAGACGAAGTAGATGACGCCCATCGCGACGAATGTTTCCCAGACGCCGACGGAGTTCGGCGTCTTGAAGTAGTTGATCAGGAGGTTGGCGAGCGGTGCACCGATCATGGCGCCGCCGCCGAAACCCATGATGGCCATGCCGGTCGCCATACCGCGACGGTCGGGGAACCACTTCACCAGCGTCGACACCGGCGAGATGTAGCCGAGGCCGAGACCGACGCCGCCGATCACGCCGCAACCCAGCCACATGATCCAGAGCTGGTGGACATAGACGCCGAAAGCGCCGATCAAAAGACCGCCGCCCCAGCAGCAGGCCGCAACGGCACCCGCCTTGCGCGGCCCGGCACGCTCGAGCCAGCCGCCCCAGATCGCGGCGGAGACACCGAGCAACACGAAGAACAGCGTGTACATCCACCCCAAGCTCGCGACCTTCCAGTCGCAAGTGGTGGTGAAGAGCTCCTGCCATAGGGAGATGTCCGGACAGGCCTTGGGCGCAGTCAATCCGATCGCGCGTGACAGCGGCAGCCAAAACACCGAGAAGCCATAGGCCATGCCAATGCACAGGTGGATGCACAGCGCTGCCGGCGGGACCAGCCAGCGATTGAAGCCTGCCTTTGCCACCGTATGCTCGCGGTCAAAAATTCCTGCGCCAGCGCCCGAAATCCCTCCAGCGCTCTCAATCGTCGTCATGCACTCCTCCCCTGCAGCCGCCCTTCTGAGCGAGATTGCCGCTACGATCCTGTTTCTCAGCCCATCGCGGCGCAGCTGTTGTCCCTGCTGCCCCGCAAATCACCCGATACGCGCCAGGACCGTCACGCGCGTCTGAAAAGTTAACCCCTCGAACGGGGCTCTATGCCCGATACGATGTGCAAGCTTCGTGCGTGGCCTGCTCACCCGCGTATCGTGGACAAGACTCAAACTCCGCGCCCGGGCGGACAAAGTCAATTGGGGCAGAAGCCGTGATCAATGTCGATAGTTAAATGGTCGGTATCCGCCCGGTAACGCGCTCACGAACGCAGCGCAGCATTGGCGCTGTCTATCGAGCCATTCGCTTTTTCTATCAAGAACACGATGCGCGCGTCGTTGCGCTCGGTGATCTCCACCGTGTCGCCCGTCTCGCGGATCAGGTTCGGGATGTCAATCACCGACAAGGGATCGGTGCAGTGCACTTCGAGCTGATCGCCCGGCCGCAATGGTTTCAACGCCTTGCGTGTTTTCAAGGCAGGCAGCGGGCATTTCAGCCCGGTGAGATCGAGCATCGTTCGGGTCATCGGTGCAACATGGCGGCAGGGATCGGGGACGTCAACGCGAGGGCTCAGAGCAGATCCGCATAGGACAGGAAACCTACGCTTCCACCCGGCTCGACGCGCGTGATGTCTTCGCCCAGTTCGATCAATCCGTCGGTCTCCACCAACGACGACAGGAGCCCGGCGCCTTCGCGCGGAAACTTGACCGCTTCCAGCGCGCCATCCTGCCCGCGCCGCAAGGAGACGCGCACATATTCGCGCCGGCCCGCCTTCTTCTTGTAGGTGAACGCGGCGCGCAGCGGGATCGGCAACAGCGGCTCCGGCAGACTGCCGGCGAGCGCCAGCACGGTCGGCCGCACCACGTGGACGAAGGTGACGAAACTCGCGACGGGGTTACCAGGTAGCCCGATCAGCGGCGTGCCATCGATGATGCCCATCGCTACGGGCCGGCCCGGCTTGATCGCCATCCGCCACAGCACGAGTGAGCCGATGCCTTCGACCGCCGCCTTGACGTGGTCCTCCTCGCCGGTCGAGACGCCGCCCGTGGTCAGGATCAGATCATGTTGGCCTGCAACCTGTTTCAGACCATTCGCAAGCGAGGAGCGCTCGTCGCGCAGAATGCCGAGATCCGAGACCTCGCAGCCGAGACGGCGAAGCATCGCCATCAGCATGAAGCGATTGGAATCGAACAGCTGCGAGGCCGCGCGCGGCTCGCCGGGCGAGGCCAGCTCATCGCCCGTGGAAAATACCGCGACGCGAATGCGTCTGACGACATCAAGCCGGGTCAGGCCGAACGCCGCGGCGAGCGCCACATGCTGTGGTCGCAACCGCTGACCGGCACGCAGCGAAATCTGACCCGGCGGGACGTCCTCTCCGGCCGGACGGACGTTGGAGCCAGGTTTCAGCCCGGGTGGCAGCACGACCTTGCCTGATATGTCGATGCGGACATCTTCCTGCATAAAGACGGTCTCGGCGCCCGGGGGCATCGGTGCGCCCGTGAAGATACGTGCCGCGTGGCCTGGCTTGATCGGCGCCTGCGCAAGGCCGCCGGCCTGGATCCGACCATCGAGCGGGAATGGCCGTTCTGCCGTCTCCGGGAGATCGGCACTGCCGACGGCGTAGCCATCGACGGCCGAGTTGGTGAAGGGCGGCAACGGCAGGGGCGCGGCGATATCGCGCGACAGCACGCGCCCGTCGGCCTCGACCAGCGCCACGGTCTCGATATCGGCAATCGCGCTGACGCGGGCCGTGATCAGGCCAACAGCCTCGTCGACCGACATCATCGGTCCACCGAAAGCAAAACAATCGTCCGACAGTTGCGCCATGGAGCCTCGTCAGCGCGCCACCGCGCTTCTTGCAACCGCTTCCTCGACCGGCATCGCCGCACCCAGGAGCAATGTCGCTGCGGCCTTGATATCGTCCAGATGGACGGTCGGCAGCCGGGTTTCAACCTCAGCGTCGGTCGCGATCCCGACAATGCCGGAATCATCGGGGAACAGCAGCGGCTTGTCGTTGGCGGCGCGATGCACCTCGATCTTGCGATGCGGCTCGCGCTTGAAGCCTTCGACCACCACGAGATCGACGGCGGACAATTTGCTCAGGAGTTCCGGCAGCCGCGGCTCCGGCGCCCCGCGCAATTCGTGCATCAAGGCCCAGCGGTTCGACGACGCCACCAGCACCTCGGCCGCGCCAGCCTCACGGTGGCGCCAGGAATCCTTACCGGGCACGTCGACGTCGAACTGATGATGCGCATGCTTGATGACGGAGACGCGCAGACCCTGCGCGCTGAAATGCGGTATTAGCCGCGTCAACAGCGTGGTCTTGCCCGCTCCGCTCCAGCCTGCAAGGCCGATGACTTTCATTCCAGCTCCGTCCCCACGTACAGCATGGCCCTTGTGGAACCACCGCTCCGTCCCGGACATTGCGAGCGCAGCGAAGCAATCCAGAGTGTCTCCGCAGATGCATTTCTGGATTGCTTCGCTGCGGTCGCAATGACGAGCAGAGACATTTTGCCCATTCCTCCGCCATGCTTATATCGGCTTGACCTGAATGTCATGCTAACGTCGCACCATGATGAAAATCGACAAAGCCCCGGTGCCCCTGATCGTCCCTGACCCGGATGACCCGCGCCTGACCCAGAGCGTGACCGGGACCGATCAGACCGGCGCCAGGGTCGAAATCAAGGTACCGATGGAGCGGCCGCTGACGCTCTATCTCAATGCGCAGGAGATCGTCACCATGATGACGATCGGCGACTACCCGGAATATCTGGCTCTTGGCTACCTGCTGAACCAGAACATGCTGAAATATAACGATGCCGTCACCGAGGTCGAATATGACGACGACCTCCAGGTCGTCGTGGTGCGCACGGAACACCATACCAATTTCGAAGCCAAGCTGAAGAAGCGCACCCAGACCTCAGGCTGCGCGCAGGGCACCGCCTTCGGCGACCTGCTGGAGGCCGTCGAGAGCGTCGCGCTGCCGAAAGCAGAATTGCGCACCTCCTGGCTCTACCAGATGACGCAGACCATCAACACCATGCCGTCGCTGTATCTGGAGGCCGGCGCGATCCACGGATGCGTGCTGTGCAAGGAAGGCACCCCACTCTGTTATACGGAAGATGTCGGCCGCCATAATGCCGTCGACAAGATCGCCGGCTGGATGTACCGCCACGGCGTCGATCCCAGCGACAAGATCCTCTACACCACGGGACGCCTCACCTCGGAGATGGTGATCAAGACCGTGCGGATGGGCATTCCGATCCTGGTGTCGCGCTCCGGCTTCACCGCCTGGGGCGTCGATCTCGCGCGACAAGTCGGTCTGACGCTGGTCGGCCGCACCCGCGGAAAGCGCTTTATCGCGCTCGCGGGCGAGGAACGGATCGTCTACGATCAGAATCTGGCTTACGTCGAGGAGGAATCGGCAAAGCACAAGCGCAAGGGTGAAGGTGGTGACGACTAGCATTCCGGCAACCAGCCTTCCATCGACACTTGGCGTCGTGCTGGCTGGCGGTCTGGCGCGGCGCATGGGCGGCGGTGACAAGCCGATGCGGAGCATCGGCGGCCGCACCATCCTGGAGCGCGTGATCGCGCGGCTGTCGCCCCAGTGCGACGGATTGATCCTCAATGCGAACGGCGATCCCGGCCGCTTCGCTTCTTTCGGATTGCGGGTCGTCCCGGATGACGTGCCCGGCTTTCCCGGCCCGCTCGCCGGCATTCTCGCTGCGCTCGACTGGACCGCCGCGAACAGGCCGGAGATCGCATGGGTGCTCAGCGCCGCCGGCGACTGCCCATTCCTGCCGCGCGACCTCGTTGGACGCCTGCACGAGGCGCGCGCGAGAGAGAACGCCCAGCTTGCGGTCGCGGCCTCCGCCGACCAGTCACATCCCGTGATCGGTCTGTGGCGTGTCGCCTTGCGCGACGAGCTGCGTCACGCCCTGGTCGTCGAGGATCTCCGCAAGATCGACCTTTGGACCGCGCGTTATCCGCTCGCGACCGTGACATGGCCGGCCAAGCCGCTCGATCCGTTCTTCAATGCCAACACGGTCGAGGACATCACCGAGGCGGAGCGGTTGGCGGCACTGGATGCGACATCCTAGCATCTTACGGGACATCGAACCGGATCGAGACGGGCTGCGACTACTGATCGGGACGCATCCGGATCAGCCATGGCCGACTCTTTCCTGAATGCCATATTCGCGGTCGTCGATTTCGTATTTGATCTCTGGAATGCGATCGACAGCACCAAACGGCTGAGCCAACAGGCCACAGGCAGCGACAAAATCGTCAATGTCCCGCCGGACCCGAAGCCGCTGCCGCCCGCGGCACAGCGTGCGCTTGCGGAAGCTGAGGATCGAGAGCGGGGGCGCGAGCGGGCCGCTCAGGCCGCCAGCGGCACCGACCAGGCATCGTAGCCGTAGACCCAACTGGTATCGGTCCGCTCCTTCAGCCAGATGTTGGCGCGCGAGGTCTCCTGCACCCGGATCGTGCGCTCCTTACGTGTCGCCTCGAAGCGGCGGAAGGCATCCGCAATGCCGTCGCGGTCGACGGCCTCGAGGCAGCGCGACAGCACGGCGGCATCCTCGATGGCCATGGCCGCGCCCTGCGCCATGTAGGGTGTCATCGGATGGCAGGCATCGCCGAGCAGCGTCACCTTGCCGTCGGCCCAGCGGTCGAGTGCATCGCGATCCATGATCGCCCATTTGTGTACGTCGGGGCACGCGGCGAGCACTTGGGTGACTTGCGGATAAAAGCCCTCGAACGACGCGCGCAGATCCCGTACATCCCCCTTCGCCGACCAGGACTCGATGCGGAAGTCCGGCTCGGGCTGGCTGGTGACGAGATAGACCTCACTGCGGTCGGCCTTGACGTAATAGATCACGATGTGGCGATCCTCGCCCCACCATTTGGTACAATCGTCGATCTTCTCGCCCAGCAGTGCAGCGGGATACGTCGTGCGGTAGGCGATGCGGCCGGTGAATTTGACCGGCGCGGCATCGAACAAGATATCGCGCACAGTCGAGTGCACGCCGTCGGCGCCGACCACCGCATCGGCAACGGCACTGCTGCCATCGGCGAAGCGCATCCGGACGCTTCCGCCGGTCTCGTCTAGGCCGACGAGCCTGTGGTTGAGCCTCACAAATTCATCCGGTACCGCGCTCGCCAACGCCGCATGCAGATCACCACGATGGGCGAGCAGATAGGGCGCTCCGAACTTTTCCTCCGCGCTCTCGCCAAAGATCATGTCAAACTTGATGTCGCCGCTCTTCCAGTCGCGATTGTTCCAGGATCGCGGATAGAACGAATGCTCGCGCATTCGCGCCTCCAGTCCCAGCGCGCGAAGCACCTTCATCGCGTTGCAGCCGATCTGGATGCCGGCGCCGATGCGCGCAAACCGGGAGGCCTGCTCGTAGACCGTCACGTTGATGCCGACACGCCTCAGCGCCGCGGCGGTCGCAAGACCGCCCATGCCCGCGCCAACGATCGCAACCGATAGCGGCCTCACCATCGTCTCCCCACCCAGTTTGTCGCGCAGCTTGAACGCCGCGTCATCGGTTGTCTCACGCGGGCCGGAAGCCCGCTCGCTCCAGTGCCGCTCTGGCTTCGACCGAGCCGAGTGCGCCGAGGAACGTCTGCACCGCGGGACGCTGCTTGCGCGCCGTCACCAGGGCAAAGTCATAATGCTCTTCCGCAAACGGAATGAAACCGAGATTGGCCGCATGGGCGACCGGCGCAATGGTCATGCCCCAATCGGCGCGGTGCTGCGCCACGGCCGCAGCGACAGCGTTGTGTGAACGCGGCTGGTTCCAGTAGCCGTCCGGGCGCACGCCGCCGAGCAGACGGTCGATCAGAATACGCGTTCCGGCGCCCTGGTTGCGATTGACCATGATGCAGGTGGGGTCAGAGAGCGCGGCGGCGACGGCCTCCTTGGCGCCGAGCCCTTCGAAACGCGCGTCGCCACGGCGGAAGACAATGCCCTGCATCCGCCGCCAACCCGGCACGAGTTCGAGCCCATCGACGAGATAGGGCGTGTTGTAGGTCTCGCTCCTGTCGTCGAACAGATGGATCGGCGCCAGATCGCATTCGCCGCGCTTCGCCGCGGCAAGCCCGCCGAGACTGCCGACCGCAATCGAGCGCACGGTCAGGCCAGCATGCGCGAGCTGCGCGGTGACGAGATCAAGGCCGGTGCAATGGCTGCCGACGATGACGAGATCCGGAACCCGCACATGCGGCGTGAACAGCGTGACCTCGGTCTCCGCCCCCGCCGCCATTTGATCGGCGAGCGCATCAATGCGCAAAAAGCCGTCGGCCTGCGCGAACGAAGTGATCGCGCCGGAGCCTTTGCCGGAGGGATAGGCGATCAGGCCGTCTTTGCCCTCGACCAGCGAGACCATGACGAATTCAGTGCGACCGAGCTCGGAGGCGATACGCACCGGCACGGTCGCGCTGACCTTGGCATCGGAACGCGGCGGCAGTCCGGCCATCCGGCGCAGCACGGGCACAATCATGTCGTGGAAGGTGAACATCGCCGAGGTCGGAAAGCCCGGCAGGATCACCACCGGCTTGCCGTCGCAGACGGCAAGGCAGAGTGGCTTTCCCGGCTTGAGTGCAACGCCATGCACGATGATGCCGGGCTGGCCGAGCCGACCGATGATACGGTGGGACAGGTCGCCCGCGCCTTTCGACGTGCCGCCTGAGAGCACCAGCATGTCGGCATCCGCCAGTGCGCACCGCATGGCAGCTTCCAGCTTGGCTTCGTCGTCGGGAATAGCGCCGAGGAACACCGCCTCGCCGCCATTTTCGTCGATCGCGGCTGCGACGATCGCGCCATTGCTATCGTAGATCGCAGCAGGCCCGAGCGTCTCGCCGGGCTGCACCAACTCGTCGCCGGTGGAGATCACGGCAACGCGCGGCCTGCGCGCAACCTTCAGCTCGGCAATGCCGCACGCCGCGAGCATGCCGATCTCGCGCGAGCCGAGGATTGTGCCAGCGCGGAGCAGAGCTTCGCCGCGCGCGATGTCCGACCCGGCATAGGACACGAATTGCCCCGGCGAGGCGGCGCGGCGAACATCGATCGCATCAGCGCCAGCCGGCTGGGTATGTTCGACCATGACCACGGCATCGGCGCCGCGCGGCAGCGGGCCACCGGTCGCGATCGGCGTCGCGGTTCCCGCTGCCACGTGCAAAACCGGCGCCGTGCCGCAGTGAATGGTCTCATCGTTCAGGGCGAGCCGCACAGGCGCACCTTCTGCGGCCGCCGCAATATCCGCCGAGCGCACGGCAAAACCATCGACATTGGAGCGGTCGAAAGGCGGCACGTCGAGCGGCGCAGTGATATCTTGGGCAAGCGCCCTGCCGCGCGCATCGCCAAGCCTGCACGCTTCGCTCGGGATCTGGCGCGGGAACAGGGCCGCCTCGAAACGCGCGAGCGCCTCCTCGCGTGAGAGGATCTTGAGAAATTGCTCCTGCGCGAGTCCGCTGCGGTCTGGCGGTTTTGAGATCATGGTCATGCCGGAACTCATATCATTCCCGCATTAGATAGGCACTGACCGGCTCACCCGCTGCAAATCCCTCGTCGCTGGCAGGCACAAGCAGCCATGCCTCCGCGCGAGCGATGGCGTGGAGCGGCCATGCGCCCACGGCAAGCGGCATCCACGTTTCATGTTCCTCGGTCAGCAAGCCGATCTCGGCGATGCCGACGCTGGAGGCAATCTTGCGCGCCAGCGGCAAGGTCACGGTGCGGCGCGGCTGCCGAGCCGACAATCGATCGACCAGCGGAAGCACCAGTGCGAGCCAGACCGCGAGCGCTTGAGAAGGCGCCCCAGGCAAGGCGACGACAGGAACTTTTCCGAGCCGCCCGGCGGCAGCGGTGCGCCCGGGCTGAAGCGCAAGACCATGAGCGAGCTCCGCCCCGCGTTGAGCCAGCGCCGTGACTGCGGCATCTGCGCGGCCGACGCCGCTGCCGCCAACCATCAGCAGGAGATCGCAGGCGGTGACATCGAGCGCCTCAGCGATCGATGTCGCATCCCGCGTGCCGGCTTCATGCGCGCTCACGTCCATTCCCGCCGCGCGCGCGAGATCGGCGATCATCTCCATCGCCGCCGTTGCACCCGGCACGTTGACGATGCGCAGTCGCGGCCGCCGGACGTATAGCCCGTCCGCGCCCGCGACGCGTGCAAGCAGCAGAGCCGCAGCGCGGACGGGATATCCTTCAGCGACTACGGGCGAGTTATCGGCGATGTGGCTCCCACGACGCCCGACGCCTTGCCCCGGAACCCCTTCCGCCAGCACCTGGGCAAGCGGGCCCACCACCTCGACAGCGTCGATGTCGAGCACGCAATCGCACCCCGCCGGCATCACGTCGCCGGCGTCGACCCACACCGGGCGCTCAGCCAAAAGCACAGGCGAATAGGAGGACGCGCCGACGAGATCGTTGGCGCTGAGCGCCCAGCCATCCACGGCGGCGATATCGCGCGGTGGATGGGCCGGCAGCAACGGCATCCCCGCAGAGATACAGCCAGTCGCTTCAATCAATGACAGTTCGACGGGCGCGACCGGGGCAACGCCCTTCAGCAGTGTGGCGAGCACTGTGTCGAGCGGCGTGAGCGAAGGCGGCAGGCGCTGGGTCATGCCTCATGATGGATCACGCATCGCGCAATTTGGCAACCACGCTCCCCTCGACGGTCAACCGCCCGGCCTGTCCGCATTCGGAAAGAACAGCTGTTGCCCGTCGACCTTGTAGCCAGCGATGGCCGCCTGCCCCTCCGGCGAGATCAGCCAATCGATGAAGGTCTGGCCCAGATCCTTCTTCACGTCCGGAAATTTTTCCGGGTTCACCAGCATCACGCCGTACTGGTTGAGCAGCCGCTTGTCGCCCTCGACGACGATGCCGAGATCGCTGCGATCCCTGAAGGCGATCCAGCTGGCGCGGTCCGCGAGCACATAGGCGTTCGCCGCGCGGGCCGTGTCGAGGGCGGCGGTCATGCCCGGCCCGCTCTCGCGATACCAGGCGCCCTTCGTGCTGGCGATGTCGATGCCGGCGACGATCCAGAGTGCAAGCTCAGCCGCGTGGGTGCCGGAACGATCGCCGCGTGTTACGAACGGCGCGCCCTTGGCCTCGATCGCCTTGAGCGCAGTGGCGATGTCCTTGCCCTTCACGCCGGCGGGATCGCTCTTCGGCCCGATCAGCACGAAATCGTTGTACATCACGTCGAAGCGCTTGCTGGCAAAGCCGTCGGCGACGAATTTCTCCTCCTGCGGCCGGGCATGCGTCAACACGACATCGACCTCGCCTCTTCGGGCAACGTCGAGCACCTCGCCACCGCGGCGCGCGATCACTGTCACCGCGATGCCGGTCTTGTCGCGGACGATCGGCAACAAATAGTCGAGCAGGCCGGAGGCCTGCGTCGACGTCGTCGAAGCCAGGACAATCGCGCGTTCTTCGGCAGATGAGGCCGAAAAGCTCCCGGCGAGGCCGCAGAGAAGCATGAGTGCAACGGTCAGTCGGCAGACGGCCATGACGAGTTCCCATCGAGGACAACGCGATCATGATGATCGATTGCGCCGCACTCGTGACGCATCCGGCCGCCGCGAGAACAACAGGAGATAGAGCACGACTTTAATCACTACCGAAAGGCTAGATTCATTCGGGAAATTTCGGCAATCTATCGAGAGGGCACATCGACTGCAAAACGCGGGTCGCAAGGCTCGCACCATCAGCGCCTCGCAAGATCGTCAACCAAAATCAAAACACCTGTCAGGATGTGTTGCAAAGCAACGAGATCATCAGGCATGGTTCGCGCGGACAAAAACCGAAGTGCAGAATTCCCCCTGCGTTGACGTCAAAAAGAAGCAAGAATTTGCATAGGAATGCAGGATGGAATTCCTGACGACCAGTGAAGCCGCTGACTATCTCCGACTAGGCGAACGCAAGCTCTACGAACTCGTCACCAATGGCGCGATCCCCTGCACCAAGGTGACGGGCAAATGGCTCTTCCCGCGACACGAACTCGATCTGTGGGTGCTGTCCGGCATGGCGCGTCCGGCAGGCATGCTGACGGCGGAGCCGCCGCCCGTCGTCGGTGGCAGCCAGGACGAGCTGTTGGATTGGAGCCTGCGCGAGTCCGGCTCCGGTCTGGGAACGATGACCGAAGGCAGCGTGCGCGGGCTCGAGCGCCTGCAACGCAACGAGGTGATGGCGGTTGCCGTGCACTTCCACAGCCTCGATGCCGAAGGCAATCTCGCCTCCGACGCCAGTGTGACGGCGCTGCGGGACGCGCCGGATCTGCATGATGCGCTGCTGGTTGCCTTCGTGCGCCGCGAGCAGGGCCTCGTGCTGCCGCCGGGCAATCCGAAGCGGCTCCGCAGTCTCGCCGACGTGCTCACGCTCGGCGCCCGAATGGCGATGCGGCAGCAGGGCACCGGCGCGCAGATGCTGCTCGACGTGCTGTTGACGCGCGCGGGCGCCTCGACGCGTGATTTGCGCCGGGTGGAGACGCCGGCGCTGACGGGTCCGGATCTTGCCGAAATGGTGCGCGCCGGACAGGCCGATTGCGGCGTCGCAACGCGCGCCGCGGCGCGCTCGGCGGGTCTCGATTTCGTGCCGCTGGTCTGGGAGAATTTCGACCTCGCGATGCGGCAGCGCAGCTATTTCCGCCCGGCCATGCAGGCGCTGATCCGATTCTTAAGCGAACGGCGGCTGCGCCAGCGCGCCGAGGAGCTGACCGGCTACGATCCCTCGCCCGCCGGGCAGATCCGCTTCGCGGCCTGAGATTGACGCCCACCCCCAAATAGTTGCAAAAGAAACCAATTCAGCCGGGCCGTACCCGGCACAAGCAACTTTCGGCCAACGCGCCGGATCCAGGGGAGGACAAGCGTGAATCCAGCGAGATTTGGACTGCCGATCGTCGCCGCGTTGGCGGCGGCGCTGCTGTCGGGCGCCGCGATGGCGCAGGTGTCCGACGACGTCGTCAAGATCGGCGTGCTGACCGACATGAATGGCCCCGCGTCCGCGCCGACCGGCCAGGGCTCGGTGACGGCGGCGCAGATGGCGATCGACGATTTCGGCGGCACGGTGCTCGGCAAGCCGATCAGCATCGTGATCGGCGACCACCAGCTCAAGGCCGACATCGGCGCGGGAATCGCGCGGCGCTGGTACGACGTCGACCAGGTCGACCTGATCGTCGACGTCCCGGTCTCGGCGGTCGGCCTTGCGGTGCAGAACATCGCCAATGAAAAGAAGCGGCTGTTCATCACCCACTCGACCGGCACCGCGGACTTCCACGGCAAGTTCTGCTCGCCCTACGCGATGCAATGGGTGTTCGACACCCGCGCGCTCGCGGTCGGCACCGCCGACGCCGTGGTCAAGCGCGGCGGTGACAGCTGGTTCTTCATCACCGACGATTACGCCTTCGGCCACTCGCTCGAACGCGACGCCTCCAGCGTCATCACCGCCAATGGCGGCAAGGTGCTGGGCTCGGTGAAGCCGCCGCTGGCAACGCCCGATCTCTCCTCCTTCGTGCTGCAGGCTCAGGCTTCCAAAGCCAAGATCATCGGCATTGCGGCAGGTCCCCCCAACAACATGAACGAGATCAAGACCGGCTCGGAGTTCGGCGTGTTCAAGGGCGGCCAGCAGATGGCGGCGCTGCTGGCGCTGATCACCGATATCCACGGCCTCGGCCTGCAGGCCGCGCAAGGCCTGTTGCTGACCACCTCGTTCTATTGGGACATGGACGACAAGACCCGCGAATGGTCGAAGCGCTATTTCGCCAAGATGAACAAGATGCCGACGATGTGGCAGGCCGGCGTCTATTCTTCAGTGATCCACTATCTCAACGCCATCAAGGCAACCGGGACCGACGATCCGCTCAAGGTCGCGGCGAAAATGCGCGAGACGCCGGTCGAGGATTTCTTTGCCCGCAACGGCAAGCTTCGCGAGGACAATCTGATGGTGCACGACCTCTGGCTGGTGCAGGTGAAGACGCCGGAGGAGAGCAAATATCCGTGGGACTATTACAAGATCCTCACGAAGATTCCCGGCGAACAGGCCTTCGGGCCGCCGGACCCGGCGTGTCCGATGCTGAAGAAGTGAGAGCGTGACGGTCGCCTGGAGCGACCGTCACTTCACCACGCCGATCTCACGGAAATATTTCATCACGCCCGGATGAATCAGCTCCAGCTTCGGCGCGGCGGCGACCGTGTTCGCTGCTGTGGTCTCGCAGGCCTGGGCGAGCTTCTTGCAGAACGTTGCTTCCGCGCCGTGCAGCGTCTTGGCCAACCGATAGGCGACATCGTCCGGCAGATCCTCGCGCGTCAGCACGAAGCTCCAGGAGCCGAGCGAGGCGATCGGCTCGGACTGGTTCGGATAGGAGCCGGCCGGCACGGTCAGCGGTTTCAGGAACGCATGCTTGGCGCGGATGCGTGCGATCTCCGCCGCATCGGGCGCGATGAAGCGCGCGCCTGACGGGCTCGTCGCCACCGCGGCAAAACCGGGCCAGCCGAGGCCGGCGCCCCAGAGTGCGGCGACGCGGCCATCCTCGACCATCGCAGGGCCGTCCCCGGCGCGGTCGAGATAGACGGCCTTGAAATCCTCGTCCTGCTTCAGGCCGAGGCCATCGAGCACGTAGCGCGAAAGGATCGGCAGGCCCGAGCCCCTGGCGCCGAACGCGACCGGCTGGCCGACGAGATCGTGGATGGTCTTGTAGGGACTGTCCGCGCGCACCACGAACATGCCGGGGTTGGAATAGATCGCGGTGAGAATCTTCAGCGCGACCTTCGCGCGGCCGATGCCGGCGAAGGCTTCATAGGCCGGCTCGCCCGCCACCAGTGCGAGATCGAGCTCGCCCTTCTCCAAGAGCGGAATGTTTTCGTTGCTGCCCTTGGTGTTGCGCGGGGCGATGGTGAGCGAACCGTCCGCCGCATTCATCACCTCCGCGAAGGCGTTGCCATAGAGCGGAAAGCCGCCGCCGGGCGTCGCGGTCCCCAGACTGATCGTCGTGGCCGACATGGCGTTGCCTCCGGTTTGAGCCGCAGCGGGACTGGCGAGCAGGGCGACGCCGAGAAGCAAGGGAAAAGCGAATTTCATGGTCGTTCCGGCTGCGCCTCGCGTCAACATCGACTTGAGGCGATGTAGGCAGCGGGCGGTTTTTGTGAAAGCATGCCCCGCAACGACAATAAGGCAATGGGAGGCGACATGTTGCGAATTCTGCGGTGCGCTGCTTTGGGGCTGGCGATTCTGTCTGGCCTTCTCGCGGCCGCTCCTTCCGCCTCCGCCGCCTACCCCGACCGCCCCGTGCACTGGCTGATCGGCTTTGCCGCCGGCGGGCCGGTCGACATCGTCGCCCGCATCATGGCGCAGGCGCTGTCCGATCGCCTCGGCCAGCAATTCATCGTCGAGAACCGCGCCGGCTCCGGCGGCAACATCGCGGCGGGCGCCGCCATCAACTCGACCCCCGACGGCTACACGCTGCTGTTCGTCGCGCCCAACAACGCGATCTCGACCTCGCTCTACAAGAAGCTGCCGTTCGACTTCTTGCGCGATACCACGCCGGTCGCCAGCATCATGCAGCTCACCAACATGCTGGTCGTCTCCAACGCGATGCCGGTGAAGACGGTCCAGGAGTTCATCGACTATTGCAAGGCCAATCCCGGCAAGATCTCGTTCGCCTCCTCCGGCAACGGCACCTCGGTGCACATGTCGGCGGAGCTGTTCAAGGCGATGACCAAGTGCGACATGGTGCACGTGCCGTATCGGGGATCTGCGATTGCCTTCCCCGACATCATCTCCAACAAGGTGCAGCTGATCTTCGACAACCTTCCTTCCGCGCTCGAGCAGGCCAAGGGCGGCAACGTCCGTGCGCTGGGCGTGACCTCGCCGCAGCGCTGGCCGGCCGTGCCCGACGTGCCGGCGATCGCCGAGACCGTGCCGGGCTTCGAATCGGTCGGCTTCTACGGCATCTCGGCGCCGAAGGGCACGCCACCAGAGATCGTCGAGCTTCTCAACAAGACGGTCAACGAGGCGCTGGCCGACCCGAAGGTGGCGGCGCGGCTGACCGAGAACGGCGGCATCCCGAAGCCGATGACGCCGGCCGAGTTCGGCAAGCTGGTCGCTGACGAGACCGAGAAGTGGAAGAAGGTGGTGGAGTTCGCCGGGGTCTCGGTGGACTGAGCGGGCTCGCCGCACCCGCCAGGTGCCGGCAAGAGGGGGACTTAGGCGCCCCCTCCCGCCAAAACACGAAAACAACCCCATGCACAGTAGGTGTTTAGTCCCGGGCTTTGATGGTGCATCCTTATCGCACGATTCGAAGGAAGCGCTATGGGACAAGTTTTACACGGCTGCGCCACCACGACGGAGGCGGTCCGTCGAGCAATACAAAATAGTC
>NZ_JAANIH010000092.1 GCF_014529705.1 Bradyrhizobium campsiandrae | reverse complement strand
ACCGACGTCACCGCGGAGAAGCTGAAGACCGCCGATCTCGCCGGTCAGATCGCGGCGATCGACAAGGCCCAGGCCGTGATCGAGTTCAACATGGACGGCACCATCATCACCGCCAACGCCAATTTCCTCGCCACGCTCGGCTATTCCCTGGACGAGATCAAAGGCCGCCATCACAGCATGTTCGTCGAGCCCAGCGAGCGCGACAGCGGCTCTTATCGCGAGTTCTGGGCGGCGCTCAATCGCGGAGAGTACCAGGCGGCCGAATACAAGCGGATCGGCAAGGGTGGAAAGGAGGTTTACATCCAGGCCTCCTACAATCCGATCCTCGATCTCAACGGCAAACCGTTCAAGGTCGTGAAATATGCCACCGACACCACCAGGCAGGTCCTGGTCCGCATGGGCAACGAGCGCGTCCGCGGCATGATGGAATCGGTCGCCGCCGGTTCGGAGGAGCTCAACGCCTCGGTGCGGGAGATCGCGGAAGCCATGACCAAGTCACGCGAGACCGCGATCGGGGCGGTCGAGCAGGTCGCCTCGGCCGACGCGCAGGCTCAGCGCCTCACGGACGCTGCGCAGGCGATGAGCGGCATCGTCGAGATGATCAACAACATCACCGGGCAAATCAACCTGCTCGCCCTGAACGCCACCATCGAATCCGCCCGCGCCGGCGAGGCCGGCCGGGGCTTCGCGGTGGTCGCATCCGAGGTGAAGGGCCTTGCCAATCAGGCCAAGCAGGCCACCGACAAGATCGCTCAGGAGATCGGCAGCCTCAACCAAATCTCCGGTGACGTCGTCGGCGCTTTGAACGCGATCAAGCAGGCGATCAACAATGTCAGCGAGTACGTGACATCGACCGCTGCGGCGATCGAAGAGCAGAGCACGGTGACGAGCGAGATGTCGACCAGCATGCAACGCGCGGCGACAGAAGCCGCCGCGATTGCCGGCCGCGCCTGACCGCGGCGAGGTGCCGCTCAGCGCGGCGCGATGTCCGCGCGTTCGAGCGAATCCAGCGTCGAGGCGTTGCCGCAATAGCCGTGATAGTTCTCCGCGGCGGTGCCCTCGGCGAGGTCGTGGTCGCACCGTCCCTTGTGACCGCAGAGCGCGCAGACCCGCTCCATGTCGCGCAGCAGCAGCGGCTGCGCGCGGCCGAGGCTTTCTGCGCTGATGCCGAGCTGTTCGAGCATCTTCGGCAGTTCGTCGGCGGAATGCTTGCCGTGGCGGACCAGCTCCTCCAGATCATCGGGCGCGATCCTGAGATCATTCGCGATCCGGTCGAAATCGGCGCGATCGAGCTGCCGCATCTCGTTCATCTCGCGACGATGCTTCACCCAGTTCGCAAAGGACTCGATGAGATCCTGGACGATGGGATAAGGCCTGCTGGCGGTGCTCATGGCGAAGCTCCATTCGGACGTCGGAATTGGAGCGAGATAAGCACAATGATGCTGGGGCGTGTTGCGCTGGATCAAATTGGGAATGCGGCGAGGACACCGCTCTCGTGTCCCAAAGGCATGCGGCGGTCTCGCAACAACCCCAGCTGTCGTCCCGGCGAAGGCCGGGAGCGCCATAACCGCAGGGAGGCGTTTGGCGATGACTCGGAGCCCGGTACGCCTACGATCCACGATCGATAGATTCCGCGGTATGGGTCCCGGCCTTTGCCGGGACCACAGCGGACGATTGGCGCTTAGCTAAACCGCTCCGCCGCCCACGCATACAGGCTGCCCGCAATCGGCTTTTCCCCGCCGCGGCCTTTTGGTGAGATGTGCAGGCCGATGATGTCGGGGTTGGCGACGAGGCCGAGATAGCTCGAGGGATCGAAGAACAGCCTTGGTTCGGCGTGCACCGCGTAGAACGACTGCTTGGGCAGCGCGTTGTGCAATTCGCCGGTGCGGCGCGCGAGCGCGGTGAGCGCGGCCGGCCCGTAGATCGCGACCCTGATATCGGAGAGACGGTTCGAGCCGCCGCGCAGGCGGCGCATCGCAAACGTGATGCGGTGGCGCAGCGACAGCCAGTTCGGCGTCAGCTCCTCCTGCTCCATCAACTCTTCGAAGGCGCGGACGATGCCGTGCCCTGGCGGCAGATAGATCACGGAATTGCCGAGCTGGCGCGGCCGCTCCCAGGCGAAGTAGGGTTTTGCCGGATCGATCTCGACGGGTTTGAGCAGCAACACGTCGGCGTCGAGCCAGAGGCCGAGATTCTTCGCCATCAGCTTCATGCGGAAGAAGTCGCTGAACTGCAGCGTGGTCCAGTCGCGCCAGCTTCCGTCCGGCTGCGGCGGCCGCAACCGTTCGGAGAAGGCATGCGGCAGGATTGCTTCCGCATCGGCATTGCTGACGCCGGCGGGAAGTCCGGGAATGGTGTCGAAGCTGTAGACGGTGACCTTGTGCCCGGCCGCGAGTTGCGAGCGCAGACAGGTCTGGCGCAGCGCGTCCATCGGGCCATGCCAGAAGGTGACGATCTCGGGCAACATGGGCGGAAGCTATACGGGATATCGAAGGCAAAGAAAAAGCCCCGGTGCCGACAGCACCGGGGCCGAAACGAAAGGTCCGCGTTACGCCCAGGCGCGTTCGCGCTTGAGCTTCTCTTCATAGCTGTCGATCGAGGACTTCTTCTCCATGGTGAGACCGATGTCGTCGAGGCCGTTGATCAGGCAGTGCTTGCGGAACGGGTCGATCTCGAACTTGACCTTGCCGCCGTCGGGACCGCGGATCTCCTGGTTCGGCAGGTCGATCGTCAGCGTCGCGTTGGCGCCGCGCTCGGCGTCGTCGAACAGCTTGTCGAGGTCTTCCTGGGAGACGCGGATCGGCAGAATGCCGTTCTTGAAGCAATTGTTGTAGAAGATGTCGCCGAACGAGGTCGAGATCACGCAGCGGATGCCGAAATCGAGCAGCGCCCAGGGCGCGTGCTCGCGGCTCGAGCCGCAGCCGAAATTGTCGCCGGCGACCAGCACCTTCGCATTGCGATAGGCGGATTGGTTGAGGACGAAATCCGGGTTCTCGCTGCCGTCGTCCTTGTAGCGCTGCTCGGAGAACAGCCCCTTGCCAAGGCCGGTGCGCTTGATGGTCTTGAGGTACTGCTTCGGAATGATCATGTCGGTGTCGACATTGATGATCTTCAGCGGCGCCGCGACGCCTTCCAGCGTGGTGAACTTGTCCATCTCAGGCTTCCCGGTTTTGCAGTCAGGGGAGGGCTGTTTAGCCCGGTTGATCAACGAATCCTAGGCCGGATTGCGCAAGGCCCAGGGGCCGAATCGAGGTTCGTCCTCAGCCTGGCGGAGCCATGCTGTCGGGGGCAAAGCCGGTCGGCAGGCCGTCGATGCTCTTCATGTTCTTCAGACCCCAGTATTTTCGCAAATTGTTGAGGCCCTGCTTTGTCCAGTAGCGCACGAGGCTGCCGCGCTCCTCTTTGTAGTCGAACAGGGGCACGCCCATACCGCACGAGGTCTGCACCAGCTCGACCGAGAGGCGGACGATCTGGCGTGCGCCGGCCATGTCCTCGAACCTGGGAATGAGCTCGCCGTACTCAGGCGTTCCGCGCATGATCGATCGGCCCTGCCCATAGAGCCGCAGAATCATCGGCGGACCATCGAAGGCACAAAACATCAGGGTCAGCCGCTTGTCGCTCGATGCCATCAGGTGCGCGCGGGTCTCGCTGCCGCTGCCGGTGCAATCGAGATAGGCGACGTCGTTTGGTCCGAGCAGCCGGAGCGACGACAGGCCCTTGGGCGACACGTTGATGCGTCCCTTCGGCGGAGCGCTCGCGACGAAGAAGATCTTCTGCCGCTCGATGAAAGCCCTGTGCTCGGGTTCGATCCCTGCGAATTGCTTGCCCATGCCTGCCCGTCCTTTTCCAAAGCGCGGCCGCGAGAAAAGGAGACTAGCATGCTTAGTATACCCGTTTAAGAATATCATTTATACTGGTATAAAAACCACCATGAAACGACCAGACCCGATCGGCCCGGCTCTATCGCTCAGCGCGTTCCTGCGGGCGCTCCGGGAGCGTCAGTCTCCCGCAGAATTCGGCCTCGCGGCGGGACCACGGCGGCGCACGCCCGGCCTGCGGCGCGAGGAGGTCGCCCAGCTCTGCGGACTGAGCGTCACCTGGTACACCTTCATCGAGCAGGGGCGCGATGTGTCCGTCTCTGCTCCGGCACTTGCGCGCATCGCCCGCGGATTGCGCCTGTCGCCTGCCGAGCGTGGTTATCTGTTCGAAGTCGCGGGCAAACGCGATCCCGAGCGGCCGGGCCACAGAGACGATCCGCCCGAGGCGATCCTCGCCTGCGTCGATGCAATCGATGGCCCCGCCTACATCCTCGATCGCACCTGGAGCGCGCGCCGATGGAATGCGAAAGCGTCCCTTCTGTTTGCAGGCTGGCTCGATGATGACGGCGAAAAAAATCTGCTGCGCTACATCTTCCTCAGGCCCGAGGCGCGAACCCTCATCCTCGACTGGACCTCACGCGCGCAGCGCGTTGTCGCCGAGTTCCGTGCCGCGGTGACGGCCTATTCCGACGACCCCGATATTCGCCGGCTGGTGGAGGAGCTGAGACTTGGAAGTCCAGACTTCGAGCGCTGCTGGGAGACGCAGGGGGTCTTGGCTCGCGAAGGCGGCGACCGCGCCTTCAATCACCCGACCATGGGGCTGCTGCACTATCAGCAGGTGTCGCTGTCGCTCGCGGGCTGGCCCGACTATCGGTTGACGATGCTTCTCCCGTCGCCGAGCCTCGATCAATCCACGTCCTACTCTGCCTGAGCCTCGATCGCTGCCATATCGTCGTCCGAGAGGCCGAAATGGTGGCCGATCTCGTGAATCAGGACGTGGCGGACGATATGGCCGAGGCTTTCGTCGTGCTCGGCCCAGTAATCCAGGATCGGCCGGCGGTAGAGCCAGACCATGTTGGGCAGTCGCGCCACGTCGCCAAGACTCTGCTGGGGCAGGCCGACGCCCTGGAACAGGCCGAGCAGGTCGAACTCGCTCTCGCATTCCATCTCGTCGAGGGCCTCCTCGGTGGGGAAGTCGTCGACGCGGATGATCAGGCCCTCGCAGAGCCCGCGAAACTCCGCCGGCAGCCGCTCAAAAATGTCGTGCGCCGTCACTTCCATCTCGGCCAGCGAGGGCGCTTTCAGGTCCGTCCACATGGGCTTGTCTTAGCGCGGGTTTCGCAGCGATGCATCCGGCTTTATAAGGACGCGAGGTTGACGGGCGCCGCCAAAACGGGGAGCGTGGTGCCCAAGGCGAGAATGGTCCGGGTGGGCAATAAAATGCGAGCAAAAACAGCGCTGACGCTACTGTGCATGGGGTTGTTTTCGCAGCTCGGCGTGAATGCCCAGGCGCAGACGTCTGGCAACGTTGTCCACATGGCCCAGGCGGTCTCGCCTGACGATGATGTTCCGCCGCCACGGACGCGGCAGAGACGTCTGCGCGTCACGCCCTACTATGCGCCCGACGGCGTCTATCCGCGCTACAATCCGGGCCCGGATGCGGTCCGCGAATGCAACGTCGCTTATGTGCAGGAGCACCGGCCCAGCGGCACCGTGATCACGCCGCATATGAGCTGCTATTGGCGCCGCGGCTGATCCGCGGAACGGAGGTCGTCATGACGCGATGGATCGCATTGGCCGTTACCATCGGGCTTGTCGCAACGCTGCCGCATGCTTCGGCGGCGCAGCGCGCGACCAAGCTGCCGGATGCCTCCGCCGGGCGCGCGGTGTTCGATGGGCGGCGGCACACGCGATACGATGTCGCGCATTACGTGCCGCGTCCTGATCCGCACTATTACGCGCGGCCTGTCTATTACCGCCCCTATCCCTACGGCGTGCCCGCGCCGTTCGTCATCGGCTACGGGCCGTTCTGGTGACGCGGCAATTTCGTTCATTCATGGCGCGTTCACGTCGCGGTTTCTAGTTTGATCCTCGGGAGCGACTGCAATTGAACAGCGCTGGCGCGCGACGCTGCGCCGCAAGCACGCTGTCCATATTCAGGGAGAGATTCCATGCTGAGGATGTTCGGTCCCGGGACAAGGTCGCTGCGCTTGCTCGGGCTTGCAGCCGTTGCGACGCTGATGCTGGCGCCTGGCACCGCGCGCCGCGCTGACGCGATGACGCCGATCAATCCGACGGCGTTGCCGGCAGCGAAGGCTGCAGGCGATGCCATGATCACGCAGGTCCGCTTTGGTGGCGGTGGTGGACATGGCGGCGGCGGACATTTTGGCGGCGGAGGTCACTTCGGTGGCGGAGGTCACTTCGGTGGTGCCCACATGGGCGGAGGTCATTTCGGTGGCTTCCACGCCGCGCCGGCCTTCCACGGCGGTGGCTATCGCTACGGCGGCATCCATTATGGCGGCTATCACCGTCACTGGGGCGGCGGCTATTATCGTCCCTATTACGGTTATCGCCACTTCCACCGGCGCTATTATTACGGCGGCTACTATCCGTACTATCACTATCCGCGCCGCTGCCGGGTCATCTGGACCTATTACGGCCCGCGCCGCATCTGCCGCTGGCACCATTGGCATCGCTGGCACTATCCGTACCGCTATTGGTAAGGGCGGTCGAAATGAAAAGGGCGCCCCAGCGGCGCCCTTTGTTCATCCGGTGGCCTAAAGCCAGTCCTTCAGCTTCCACGAGGCCGATGTCCAGCGCGTGAGGTTCTCGAGCTTCCACTGCTTGAACATCGCCGGCGGCCAGCGGCTGAGCTTCGAGGTCTCCTCGATCTCGGGCTTGGCGACGATGCGCAAGGGCGTCGTGCGCCGCCGGTGCTGGCGCGTGGCCTCGCCGATCAGATCGACATATTCAGGTTTGTTGGCCATGACACTGCGTCCTCGCGAGGACGCAGTGTCGGTGCTGGCGATTAACGGCGGTTTGCCGCGATCGCTACAATTGCAGGCAGTGGCTCAGCGCCAGTCCCTGACGTCGACGAAGTGACCCGCGATCGCCGCTGCCGCCGCCATCGCCGGCGACACCAGATGCGTGCGGCCCTTGAAACCCTGGCGGCCCTCGAAATTGCGGTTTGAGGTCGAGGCGCAGCGTTCCTCCGGAGCCAACTTGTCCGGGTTCATGGCGAGGCACATCGAGCAACCGGGCTCGCGCCATTCGAAGCCGGCCTTGATGAAGATCTTGTCGAGACCTTCGGCCTCCGCCTGCTCCTTCACGATGCCGGAGCCCGGCACGACCATGGCGTTGACGGTGCCTGCAACCTGCTTGCCTTCCGCGATCTTGGCGGCGGCGCGCAGGTCCTCGATGCGGCCATTGGTGCAAGAGCCGATGAAGACGCGGTCGAGCTTGATGTCGGTGATCTTCGTGCCCGCCGTCAGGCCCATGTACTTCAAGGCGCGATGCTTGGAGAGGCGCTTGGCCTCGTCCGCGATCTTGTCAGGATCGGGCACGATGCCGGTCACCGAGATCACGTCCTCAGGGCTGGTGCCCCAGGTCACGATCGGCGGCAGCTTTGCCGCATCGAGGCGCAGTTCGTGGTCGAAATGCGCGCCTTCGTCGGAGCGCAAGCCTTCCCAATAGCGCATCGCTGCGTCCCAGGCCGCGCCCTTCGGCGCCTTCGGACGGTCGCGCAGGAAGTCGTAGGCCTTCTGGTCGGGCGCGACGAGGCCGGCACGTGCGCCGCCTTCGATCGACATGTTGCAGACCGTCATGCGGCCTTCCATCGAAAGCGAACGGATCGCGTCGCCGGCATATTCCAGCACGTAGCCGGTGCCGCCCGCGGTGCCGATCTCGCCGATGATGGCGAGAATGATGTCCTTGCCGGTGACGCCGTCAGGCAATTTGCCATCGACGGTGACGCGCATGTTCTTCGCCTTCTTCTGGATCAGCGTCTGCGTCGCCAGGACATGCTCGACCTCTGAGGTGCCGATGCCATGCGCAAGCGCGCCGAACGCACCATGCGTCGAGGTGTGGCTGTCACCGCAGACGATGGTGGTGCCGGGCAGCGTAAAGCCCTGCTCGGGGCCGATGACGTGGACGATGCCCTGGCGCTTGTCGAACTCGTTGTAATATTCGATGCCGAATTCCTTGGCGTTCTCGGCCAGCGCCTTGATCTGCTCGATGCTTTCCGGATCCGGATTCGGCTTGGTGCGGTCGGTGGTCGGCACGTTGTGGTCGACGACGGCGAGCGTCTTCTCGGGCGCGTGGACCTTGCGCCCGGTCACGCGCAGGCCTTCGAACGCCTGCGGCGAGGTCACTTCGTGCACCAGGTGACGGTCGATATAGAGCAGGCAGGTGCCGTCCTCGGCTTCGTGCACCAGATGGTCGTTCCAGATCTTGTCGTACAGGGTGGTCGGCTTGGACATGAGCTTGAGCTCCGGGAATGTTGGTAACGGATATGCGCGGTCACGCGCGGGGCAACCATTTCGTCTTCAGCGCAGCCTTTAAGCTGCGGGACTAAGCTCTGACGTTGCCGAGGTCGCGAAGCGTCCGAAGAACCGGCCAGGCAACCGCGAGCGATCATCGATGACGATGCGCTGGGGGCTTACGAAGCTGGTCAGATCTGGAAACATTCCAGGGATATATAGCAGGCCGAATTGGAATCGCGAGGGCTTTGACGCGCGCGGCTGACGCAACAAAAAAGCGCGGGGTTTTGCCCCGCGCTCTCGGAAACTCGTCTGGTCGCGAAGCTTACTCGTTGACGGCCTTGGCGTGCTCGGTCTTCTCGACGATACGAGCCGACTTGCCGCGGAGATTGCGGAGATAATAGAGCTTGGCACGACGCACCTTGCCGCGACGCACCACCTTGATCGAGTCGATCATCGGCGACATCACCGGGAACACGCGCTCGACGCCTTCGCCGTAGGAGATCTTGCGGACGGTGAAGCTCTCGTTGAGGCCACCGCCGGAACGGCCGATGCAGACGCCTTCATAGGCCTGCACGCGGGTGCGGTCGCCTTCGACGACCTTCACGTTGACAATCACGGTGTCGCCGGGACCGAATTCCGGAATGTCCTTGCCGGCGGCGAGCTTGTCGAACTGCTCTTGCTCGAGCTGCTTGATCAGGTTCATGGGTAAATCTCCATCGGCGCGCCCAGCCGTGAGAATCGGGGGCTGCGCGAAATTCGTTGATCCAGCTATTGCGGATGTGGGCGCTCCTATAAGGCAAGCCGGAGCGTTTGTCACCCGTCTGTCTTGTTTTTTGGCGTTTTTTGGCGTCCGGGCCGATTCGGGGCTTTGGGCGGGATTTGGGCCCATAAATCGGGTCGCCGGGCCGCCGTCAGGGCCTCGGACTGCGCCCGTCGCCAGCCAGCGACCTTGGCGTGGTCCCCGGAGGTCAGGATCTCAGGGATCGGAACCCCCTCAAACAGTTGCGGGCGGGTGTATTGGGGGTATTCGAGCAGGCCGTCCGAAAAGCTCTCCTCGGTTCCCGAGGCTTCCTTGCCCATCACCCCCGGCAAGAGCCGGACGCAGGCGTCGATCAGGGCCATCGCGGCGATTTCGCCTCCCGAGAGCACGTAATCCCCGATCGAGATCTCCTCGAGGCCGCGGGCGTCGATCACCCGTTGGTCGATGCCCTCGAAGCGCCCGCAGACGATCAGCGGGCCGGGACCTTGCGCCAGCTCCACGACCCGGGCCTGGGTCAATGGCCGACCCCTGGGGCTCATCAGCAGGCGCGGTCGCTCCGGGCCAATCTCGGCGGCATCGATCGCCGCCGCCAGAACGTCGGCGCGCAGCACCATGCCCGGGCCGCCGCCGGCCGGGGTGTCGTCGACGCTGCGGTGGCGGTCGGTTGCGGAGTCCCTGATGTCCCGCGCCTCGATCTGCCAGAGACCGGAGGCCAGCGCCCGCCCGGCCAGGCTCACGCCGAGCGGTCCAGGAAACATCTCCGGAAACAGCGTCAGCACGGTCGCGCGCCAGGGTGAGGGATTGGTCATGGCCGCTGGTTAGGGCATTGCGGCCGGGAGGTCGAGGGCTTAGCGGGCGCGCCTTTCGTCGGCGAGATGCGAGGCCAGCATCAGCGCCAGCGGGCAGATCGCCAGTGCCGTGGCGGCCGTTGCCGCGGTTGCCAGGGGCGGCCCGAGGGCGTCGCCGAGCAGTCCATAGAGCACCGGCGCGGTTGCGCCAGATCCGATCGTCCCGGTGTAGAACAGCGCAAAGGCGCGCTCGGTGCGATCAGGCGAGGTGAGCTCGGGGACCGTCCCGTACAGCACCGAAGATGTACCGTTGAGTGCCACGCCCAGCAACGGCAGCACGATGATGGCCGGGATCAGCGGCAATAACAGCACCGCGAGAATCAGCGCGGCCGTGCCGCCTTCGGTCAGCAGCACGGTGCGGATCGTGCCGACGCGAGCGCCGAGCCAGCCGCAGGTGAATTTGCCGGTAGCGCCGCCGATGAACAGCATCGCGAGCGCAACGCCGCTCGTTGGCAGTGAAGCGCCCTTGTCGCGCAGCAGGAAGGGCAGGAAAGTGAGGAATCCCATTCGCACCGCGCTGTCGAGAATTCCGATCGCGAGCAGCCAGGAGAAGCCGCCGCGGCCGCGCCTCGCGCCTTGGGCCGTGGCCGCAGCCGACTTGTGCGCAAAGCCTTTGCCGACAGCAGGCATCAGCAGCGCGAGACAGAGTGCAACGAGCATGCCCGCGACTGCGACCAGCAGCAGCGCGTGACGCCAGGACGTGATCACGAGCAGCATCGCCGTCAGCGCCGGGAGCGCCGCCTTGCCGAGATCGCCGCTGAAATTGTAGATGCCGAGCGGCCCGCGTGCGGCCTCGCCATAAGCGCGCGACACCGCGGCCGAGGCCAGCGGATGCTGCGTGCTCGCGCCTGCGCCCGACACCAGCAGCGCGAGGCCCAGTCCGACGACACTGCCGGAGAGTCCCGCGAGCACATAGCCGAGCGCCGCCACCATCGTGCCGAGCGCGAGCAGGATCTTTCCGTCGATCCGCTCGGCCAGACGGCCGACCGGGATCTGCAGCCCGGCCATGGCGCCGGAATAGAGCCCGCGCATCACCGCCAGCAGCCCGTAGCTGAGCGCGAACTCGGCCTGCCAGACCGGCAGCAGCACATAGATCAAGTCGGTATAGCCATCGTGCAGGGCGTGGTTGAGGCCGGTCGCCGCAAGCGTGCGGCGCGGTTTGCTCAGGGTTTCCGCATCAGCAGCGGCCGTTTGCTGTTGCGATAGAAAACTTGAGGGAAGAATTGCCAAGGTCCGAACCCAAATTCGTCGAAAGATGAAACAGTGCGCGTGCTTTGAGCCTCATTATGCGGCCTTCAAGAAACTGTCACAAACTAGTAATAATCGGGATTTGCGCTAGAAATTCTACTGTATGAGCCATGTTCGTTCCTCGCCGCAGCCTGCCGCCGCTAAATGCTGTCCGTGCCTTCGAGGCGGCCGCTCGTCTCGGCAGTTTCAAGGAAGCCGCCGTCGAGCTCGGCGTGACGCATGGCGCCGTCAGCCAGCAGATCCGTTTGCTCGAAAGCTGGCTCGGACCGCCCGCGCTATTCCGGCGATCGGTGCGGCGCGTGGTGCTGACCCCGGCCGGCGCTGCACTGCTCCAGGAATTCGCGCCCGCGCTCGACCGGATCTCGGCGGCCGTGCAGCAGCATCGCAAGCGACGCGGTGAGGCGCCGGCTGCAGTGTTGCGCGTCAACGCGCTCGCGACCTTTAGCCTGCGCTGGCTCTTGCCGCGCATGGCAAGGTTTCGCACTGAACATCCCGATATCGAGGTGCGCTTGTCGACGTCGAATGATCAAGTCGATGCGCTACCCGAATTGTTCGATGTCGTGATCCGCGGCGGGCCCGACACTTTTCACGGCTTTGCGTCGCGCTTCCTGTTGTCGGAGCAGCGGCTGCCGGTGTGCAGCCCCGCGCTGCTCGCGCAATTGCCGCTGACGGAGGTTGCCGATCTCAGCCGGCATACGCTGCTGCACGTCACCTCGATGCCGCGGCTGTGGCGCGACTGGCTGACGGATGCAGGCGAGTCCGCGCTGGAGGGCGCGGCGACGCTGACCTTCGATCACTTCTATCTGACGCTTCAGGCCGCGCTCGACGGCCTGGGCGTCGCGATGGGGCCGACGGCGCTGATTGCCGACGATCTCGCCGCCGGCCGCCTGGTGACGCCGTTCCCGGATATCAGGCTGCCGGCCCGCAGCTATTTCGCGTATTTCCCGGAGGGGCGCGACGACGATCCGCATCGCGCGGTATTTTGCGACTGGCTCGAGCAGCAGGGGCGTCAGACAAGCGGTCGGAGCTAGCGCTCCTCGCCCTCGATCTCCTGCGGCAGCGCGATCACGACGCGGCCGCCTTTGAGATCAACCTCCGGCACCACAGCATTCGAGAACGGCAGCAGCATCGTCGCGCCCTTGAGTGGGGCGATCTCGATGATGTCGCCGGCGCCGAAATTATGGATCGCGAGCACGCGGCCGAGCGGATCGCCGTCCGTGGTGACGGCGGCGAGCCCGATCAGGTCGGTGTGATAATATTCGTCCTCGTCGGTCGCGGGCAGTTTTTCGCGCGCGACGTAAAGCTCGATGCCGTTGAGGCGCTCGGCCTCATCGCGGGTCGCAACGCCCTTGAAGGTCGCGACCAGATGGTCCTTGGCTTCGCGGACTTGCGCCAGCTCGAACTGGCGCTTGCCGTCCTTGGAAAGCAGCGGACCGTAGCGCTTCACGGCAAAGGGATCTTCGGTGAAGGTCCACAGCTTGACCGCACCGCGCACACCATGCGCGGCGCCGATCCGCGCGACGCAGACCAGCGCCGACATGGGCTAGCCCTTAAGCCTTCGCGGCGGCTTCGGCCTGCGCCTTGCGCTCCTTGCGCGGCACGGCCTTCTCGGGATTGTTGCGGGCTTCGCGCTTCTTGACGCCGGCGGCATCGAGGAAGCGAGACACGCGGTCCGACGGCTGCGCGCCCTTGGCGAGCCAGGCCTTCACCTTGTCCATGTCGAGCTTGAGACGAGTCTCGTTGTCCTTCGGCAGCAGCGGGTTGAAATAGCCAAGGCGCTCGATGAAGCGGCCATCCCTGGGGAAACGCGAATCGGCGACGACGACGTGATAGACGGGACGCTTCTTGGTGCCTGCGCGGGCGAGGCGGATAACGACGGACATCTAGTTCTCCTTCAAAGTACGTTTTGTTCGGTTGATCGGTATTCCGCGTCGCCCGAGACCGATGCGATCCCTCGCGACGAATTCCTCATTTCTTCTTGCCAGGGAAACCGCCGAGACCCGGCAGCGTCGGCTTGCCGCTCAACCCGGTCAGTCCGGGAAGGTTCGGCAGGCCGCTGCGGAGACCAGGCGGCAGATCCTTCGGCAGGCTGGGCAGACCCTGTCCGCCGCCGCTCTGCATCTTCTCCTGCATCGCCTTCATCTCCTCGGGCGAGGGCATCTTCATGCCGCCGCCAAAACCCATCGCCTGCGCGATGCCGGCGAGCGGGCCGCGCTTGCCGGAGCCCATGGCCTTCATCACGTCGGCCATGTTCCGGTGCATCTTCAGGAGCTTGTTGACGTGCTCGACGCTCTGGCCGCTTCCGGCCGCGATGCGCTTCTTGCGGCTGGCCTTGAGCAGGTCCGGATGGCGGCGCTCGTCGCGCGTCATGGAATCGATGATCGCGACCTGGCGCTTCAGGATCTTGTCGTCGATGCCGGCGGCGGCGATCTGGTTCTTCATCTTGGAGATGCCGGGCATCATGCCCATCAGGCCGCTGATGCCGCCCATGTTCGCCATCTGCAAAAGCTGCTCGCGCATGTCGTTGAGGTCGAACTGACCCTTGCGCATGCGCTCGGCGGTGCGCGCGGCCTTTTCGGCGTCGATATTGGCGGCGGCACGCTCGACCAGCGACACCACGTCGCCCATGCCGAGAATGCGGCCGGCGATACGGTCGGGGTGGAAATCTTCCAGCGCGTCGGTCTTTTCACCGGTGCCGATCAGCTTGATCGGCTTGCCGGTGACCGCGCGCATCGACAGCGCAGCGCCGCCGCGGCCGTCGCCGTCCACACGTGTCAGCACGATGCCGGTGAGGCCGACGCGCTGGTCGAACGAGCGTGCGAGATTCACGGCGTCTTGGCCGGTGAGCGAATCCGCAACGAGCAGCACTTCATGCGGATTGGCGGCCGCTTTGATCGCGGCTGCTTCCGCCATCATCTCTTCGTCGAGCGTGGTGCGGCCGGCGGTGTCGAGCAGCACGATGTCGTAGCCGCCGAGCTTGCCAGCCTCCAGCGCGCGCTTGGCGATCTGCGTCGGCTGCTGCCCGGCGACGATGGGAAGCGTCGGAATGTCGAGGTCGCGGCCGAGCACGGCCAGCTGCTCCATCGCCGCCGGACGATAGACGTCGAGCGAGGCCATCAGCACCTTGCGCTTGTCGCGCTGGACCAGACGGCGGGCGAGCTTGGCGGTGGTGGTGGTCTTACCGGAGCCTTGCAGGCCGACCATCATGATCGGCACCGGCGGCACGGAATTGACGTCGATGGTCTGGCTTTCGGCGCCGAGCGTGTTGATCAGCTCGTCATGGACGATCTTGACCACCATCTGGCCGGGAGTGACCGACTTGACGACGGTGGCGCCGATCGCCTGCTCGCGCACGCGCTCGGTGAAGCTGCGCACGACCTCGAGCGCGACGTCGGCCTCGAGCAGCGCGCGGCGCACCTCGCGCATCGCGGCGTCGACGTCCTTTTCGGTCAGCGCGCCGCGCCCCGTCAGACGATCGAGAATGCCACCAAGCCGTTCCGACAGATTGTCGAACAATGAAGTCGTCCTCTTTTACCTCTCCCCGCCTGCGGGGAGAGGTCGGATCGCCTCGGCGATGCGAAGCATCGGCCGGTGCGATCCGGGTGAGGGGGTAGGGGACCATCCACGCGCACCATGCGCCGAGAGAGCCCCTCACCCCGACCCTCTCCCCGCAAGAGCGGGGCGAGGGAGAATAAAGTCCAAACACCTTTGCGCCCGAGGGCGCATCGCGCTGTCGGGCGTTGGCCTCTGGCCTCCGGGGCCAGTCGGCGGGTCGAAAAGAAAGCCTTTCCGAGAAAGTGGCTGGCTTAAACGCCCTCAGGGCCGGAAAGTCAAGGAAAGTTAGGGCGGCGGGACGCCCTTGGCAGGTTAGTGCATTGAAAACATGACATTTCTGTCAATGGGTTCCTTTTCCGGAGGCCCCGCCCATATAGCCGGTGATGTCTTACCGCCGCCACCAGCCCTGACGCCGCCCGTGCCGATCACCCGCCGCCGCTTTTTCGGACTGTTTGCCGGGACCGGTGCGCTGGTCGGTGCCCCCCTCTGGATATCCAGCATGAAAACCTATGACGGCCCCGTCTCCGACCATTTCAATGGCCTGCATTTCTTCGATCCGGATGGTTCGCCGCCAAAATCGCTCCGCGAGGTGCTGCGCTGGCAGTTCAGCGGTGGGCGGGAGCGCGCCAAGTGGCCGGTGTGGGCGCCGAGCCCTCACGCCGATATCCCGCCGGCACGCGTCGATGGCGGCAAGGTGCGGCTCTCCTTCGTCGGTCATGCCAGCTGGCTGATCCAGGCCGGCGGTCTCAATGTCCTCATCGATCCGGTCTGGTCCTCGCGGGTCTCGCCGGTCTCCTTTGCCGGGCCGAAGCGGCGCAACGATCCCGGCATCGCCTTCGAGAAGCTGCCAGACATCGACGTCGTGCTGGTCTCGCACGGGCACTACGATCATCTTGATCTCGCGACGCTGTCGCGTCTTGCCAAGAATTTTGCGCCGCGCGTGGTCACGCCGCTCGGCAATGACGTCACGATGCGAAGTTACGATTCGACGATCAAGGCGGAAGCGTTCGATTGGCACGCGCGCGTCGAGCTTGGCGGCGGCATTGCCGTACATCTGGTGCCGACGCGGCATTGGACCGCGCGCGGCGTGTTCGACCGCAACAAGGCGCTGTGGGCGAGCTTCGTGCTGGAGACCCCGGCGGGAAAAATCTATGTCGTCTGCGATTCCGGCTATGGCGATGGCCGGCATTTCCGCCGCGTCGCGGAGAGGCATGGGCCGTTGCGTCTGGCGATCCTTCCCATCGGAGCCTACGAGCCGCGCTGGTTCATGCGCGACCAGCACATGAACCCGGAAGATGCAGTGAAAGCGCTCGCCGATTGCGGTGCCGAGCAGGCGCTCGGACATCATCACGGCACGTTCCAGCTGACCGACGAGGCGATCGATGCGCCGGCGAAAGCGCTGGTCGAGGCGCTCGATGCCGCGAAGATTCCGCAGCACCGGTTCGTGGCGATGAAGCCGGGACAGGTGGTGGAGATTTAGTTGTCGCTGTCGCCGCACACACAACTGTCGTCCCGGACAAGCACGCCCTAAGCGCGCGCAGATCCGGGACCCATACGCCGCAGCACTAGTTTGGCGAAGACGCGGAGTTACCTGCGTCGTGTCATCACCACTCCCTGTGGCTATGGGTCCCGGCCTTCGCCGGGACGACACTGTTCGTGTTGCGGCAGCGTGCCTCTTACGACTTTACTGCCCCGGCTTGATCGCCCAGCTCACATTCACCGTCACCGACAGTGTTTCCTCACCCGGCGCAACGGCTGCAGGCGCCGCCATCGGGGCTGCGGCCATGCGGCCCTTGAACAGCGGCATCGGGGCGCCGCCTTCGGAGATGCTGAGCGGCGCGCCCAGTGTGACGCCGGTGGCCTTGGCGTAGATTTCGGCCTTGCGGCGGGCATCGGCGACCGCCTGCTCGCGGGCATCGTCGAGCAGTTTTGACGCCTGCGTCACCTCGAAGGAGATGTTGCCGATGTCGTTGGCGCCGGCACCGACCAGCGTGTCGATGATGCCGGCGACCTTGGTCACGTCGCGAATCTTCACCGTGACGCGGTTGGAGGCGCGGAAGCCGACCACAGGGTTGGCGCCCGTTGAGCGGTTCGGCGCATATTGCGGCTGCAGCGACAGCCGCGAGGTCTGATAATCCTTCTCCGAGATGCCGGCGCCCTTCAGCGCCAGCAGCACCTTCCCCATCGCCGCGTTGTTGGCATCGGACGCTTCCTTCGCCGACTTGGCGTCATTGGCGACGCCCGCATCGATCTGCGCGAGATCGGGCGCGACTGAGACGGTCGCCTCGCCACTGACAGTGATGGCGGATGGAAAATCCTCGGCATATGCGGGCATGGCGAACAGTGTTGTGGCGACAATGGCGGCAAAGCAAGCAACAACGGTGGGCTTTTTCATCAGTCTCACTTCAGCGGTACGAAAACATTGATCACGAGCTTGTCCTCGGCCGTCTTCAGAGGATCGGTGAGGTACTCCTCAATGAAGGTATCCTTGGCTTCCAGCTTCTTGTCGTCGAGGTGATTGGTGATCGCCTCGTAGGTGTTGTCCATGTTGTCGTAGGAGCCGCGATGGACGAATTTCAGCGCCTTGCCTTCGGGCGATTTGCCGATGCTCATGTCCTTGGTCAGGTTCTTCGGATCCTGATCGATCGGGATCTCGGCGAGGAAGGTGAAGCCGGTGTCATCCGTCGAGGTGTAGACGATCATCGAATTGCCCGATGGCTTGATGCCCTGCTTGTCCAGCAGCGTGTTGAGCGCCTTGAAGGCATCGACCAGCGTGTCGAAGGCAGATTCCCAATTGGCGGTGCCCTTGACCATCACGACCTTCTTGGCCTCGAGCGTGGTCTCCTGGCCGAAAGGATCGGCGGTCTGCACCGGAGCGGGCGTGGCGGCCGCGGCGGGCGGCGGTGCCGCGGGGCTCGGCGAGGCGCTGGCCGCGGGTGAGGGCGACGCTGCCGGCGCGGGCGATGCGCTCGCCGCCGGGGAGGGCGAGGCCGACGGAACGGGGGAGGGACTTGCCGAGGCTGATGGCGCCGGGCTCGGGGTCTGCGCAAGACCGCCGGACAAGCCAAGCGACAGGGCCGCTGCCGCGATAAGCGCGGCCAGAGCAAGACGACGAAACCCGATCATTCCATTCTCCCCAAGATCTTCCGTATCAAGGCCTTAACGACCAAGGCCAAAATCCGGTCGCGCATCCCCCTTTGTGCGAACTGCGCGGTTCTAACACGCGAGCGCCAAATTCGTCCCATGACGTCTGCGTCATGGCAGACGCCCGGCTCGCGGGGCGCAAATGACTGGCCAAGCGGCCAAAGATCGCCATATAAGACGGGCGAAATTCGGGAATTTTCATGAGCGCGCTGGCCAACCACGCATTTGCCAAGATGAACGGCATCGGCAACGAGATCGTCGTTGTCGACATGCGCGATTCTGCCGGCCGCATCACGCCTGATGATGCCCGTGCGGTCGCCTCCGCGAACGGCGGCGTGCCCTATGACCAGCTCATGGTGCTGCAGAAGCCGCGGCTCGACGGCACCGAAGCCTTCATCAGCATCTACAACAATGACGGCTCGGAAGCCGGCGCCTGCGGCAACGGCATGCGCTGCGTGGTTCGGCGCATCTTCGAGAAGAGCGGGCAGACCACGGCGACGTTCCAGACCGCGGCCGGCCTGCTCAATGCCTGGCAGGGCCCGGCGCCGGACCTCTACACCGTCGACATGGGCGTGCCCAAGTTCGGCTGGCAGGACATCCCGCTGGCGGAGGAGTTTCGCGACACCCGCTACATCGAATTGCAGATCGGACCGATCGACAATCCGATCCTGCATTCGCCGTCCGTGGTCAACATGGGCAATCCGCACGCGATCTTCTGGGTCGACGACGTCAATGCCTATGATCTCGAGCGCTTCGGCCCGCTCCTGGAAAATCATCCGATCTTCCCGGATCGCGCCAACATCACGCTCGCCCACATCGTCGATCGCGAGCACATCACCATGCGCACCTGGGAGCGCGGCGCGGGGCTGACCCGGGCGTGCGGCTCGGCCGCCTGCGCGACCGCGGTCGCGGCGGCGCGCTTGAAGCGCACCGAGCGCAAGGTCGAGATGACGCTGCCTGGCGGCAAGCTCGGCATCGAATGGCGCGAGCGCGACGATCACGTCCTGATGACGGGCACGGCGACCTTCGAGTACGAGGGCAAGTTCGCCCCGGCGCTGTTCGCGCCCGCAAGCTGATGGCTGTCGACATCGTCACCTTCGGCTGCCGCCTCAACGCCTTCGAGGCCGAGGTGATCCGTCGTGAGGCCGAGGGCGCCGGGCTGTCCGACACCATCGTCGTCAACAGTTGCGCCGTCACCAACGAGGCGGTGGCGCAGGCGCGCCAGTCGATCCGCAAATTGAAGCGCGAGCGCCCCTCGGTGCGCATCGTCGTCACCGGCTGCGCGGCGCAGACGCAAAGCGCGATGTTCGCCGACATGACTGAAGTCGATCGCGTCGTCGGCAACGACGACAAGATGCGCAGCGAGGCCTGGCGCGCCACGCGCACCGCCTTTGATCTCGGCGCCAGCGAGAAGATCGCCGTCAGCGACATCATGGCCGTGAAGGAGATGGCGCCGCATCTGATCGACGGCTATGCAAGCGGCCTGCCGCGCGTGTTCGTGCAGGTGCAGAACGGCTGCGACCATCGCTGCACCTTCTGCATCATCCCGTTCGGCCGCGGCAATTCACGCTCGGTGCCGATGGGCGCGGTGGTCGATCAGGTGCGCACGCTGGTCGAGCGCGGTCATGCCGAGATCGTGCTGACCGGCGTCGATCTCACCAGTTACGGCACTGATCTGCCGGGCGCGCCAAGGCTCGGCATGTTGACGAAGCAGATCTTGCGGCATGTCCCGGAGCTGAAGCGCCTGCGCATCTCCTCGATCGATTCGATCGAGGCGGATGCCGATCTGCTCGATGCCATCGCCGATGATGTCAGGCTGATGCCGCATCTGCATCTGTCGCTCCAGTCGGGCGACGACCTGATCCTGAAGCGCATGAAGCGGCGGCATTCGCGGCAGGATGCGCTTCGCTTCTGCGATCAGGTCCGGCGCCTGCGGCCGGACATCGCGTTCGGCGCCGACATCATCGCGGGCTTTCCCACCGAGACGGAGGAGATGTTTGCGCGCTCGCTCGATCTGGTCGAGGAGTGCGGCCTGACCTTTCTGCACGTCTTCCCTTACTCGCCGCGTCCCGGCACGCCGGCTGCAAAGATGCCGCAGGTTGCCGGCGTCGCGATCAAGGAGCGCGCGAAACGCCTGCGTGCGGCTGGCGAAGCCGCGCTACGGCAGCGCCTGCAAGGCGAGATCGGCGCGACACGCGATGTGCTGATCGAGAGCGAGAGCCTGGGTCGCACGCAGCATTATCTGCCGGTGACGATTGCGGGCGAGCGTGTGGGGAGCGTGGTATCGCGACGGATTGTTGGCCATGATGGCGAGCGGTTGACCACACAATCAATTGTCGTCCCGGCGAAGGCCGGGACCCATACGCCGCAGCAAGAGCTTTGCGACGACTCGGAGTGATCAGTTCGCCCAAAAACCTTTCCCGGCCTTCGCCCGGGACGACCCCGAGGGTATAGATGCGGGGTGCTTAAGCCATGCGCCCCCTACGACGCCCGCACCTGCCAGAACCTGAGCGTGCGCCGCGCATTTTCCGCCGTCATGCGCGCGAAATTGCTCTTCGCCCTCGCGACATCCGCAGGTTTCATCGCGCCCGTCGCAAACCGGCTTTCGAGCACGGCTGCCGTCGTGTCCCAGCTCAGCTGGGCCGCCTTGCACGGCACCAGCAGTCCGTCTTCGCGCAGGCTCTGCATCAGCGGACGAATCACCTCGACAGTGGATCCGGACAGCGCTGCCAGGGCGGCGACGGCTTCTTCATAGCGCCGCTGCCTGGCGAAGTTGAGCAGCGTCGCTTCGTTGAGCTGGCCGGCGGCCTTCAGACCTGCAATCGCCCGCTTGGCGCCCTCGAAATCACGAACGCCCGACATCTCGCGCTCGACGCCGATGGTGACGGCCGCGATCGCGCTCTGGATCTCCTCGAACAGATGCGGCGGCGCGCGCGACAGCAATCGGGTGCGAACCGCGTCCGTCGCCGAGCGCAGCAATTTGCGGCGCAGATCCGATGGCAGGTCGACGCGGACGCCGACGCTGACGGCGAGCTCGGGGTCGGATTCGGCATGGCCGACGATGATGGCAAAGCCGTTGCCCGACACACGCGCGCCGGGATTGGCGGCGAGGCGGCGGCTGACGCTGGGATAGCGTCGCGCCAGCAACGCGTCGGTGACGATCTCCTTCAGCCACCAGCGGCCGGCGACCGCGAGCAGATGCGGCTCGCTCTTGCTGGAGGCGATCTTCACCAGCTCGCCATCGTCGAGGCGCGCGGATTCCTGCAGCACGGGGCCGGCGATGCGGATCTCGTCATTGTTGGCGAGGCGGCGAATCACAGACGGCGGCGCCTGCGCGATCGGCGCGAGCTGGGCGCTGATCTCGGCCAGCGCGACGCGTGCGCCCATGTCGGCGATGGCGCGCAGCTCGATGGTGCTGATCAGGCGCTCGAGCACGTCGTCGAACAGCGCGATCTGCTCGTCGTCAAAGCTTCCGGCGGAGGACAGGAACAGTTCGGTGACGCGCCGGGCCGTTTCGAGGCCCTTTTCCGCCGAGCCGAGTCGAATCGCGGATTCGACTTCGTCGATGATCGATAACTCGGCCTTGGACATGACGCGGTGCTCGTCCTGAGCGGATGACGGAGGCTTGTTCTAAGCAACCGCTAGCATTAGCGACGAGCACTGAATGTTTGGTAAACCATGCCTTGGAGAAGCCGTTATTCCCCGTTCCAGCCGCAGGCGCGGAGTTTTTCGTGCATGTGGGGCGGCGCCGGCGCGATCACGCGAACGGGCTCCTTATTCCGGGAGATCGGCACCACGATCTCGCGGGAATGCAGATGCAGCTTCGGCTCGCCAAAACGCGGGCCGTTGCCGTAAATGTTATCGCCGAAGATCGGCCAGCCGGTCGCCGACGAATGCACCCGCAATTGATGGGTTCGGCCGGTCACGGGTTCCATGGCAAGCCAGGTAAAGCCCTCGCCGCGGCCCATCACCTTCCAATTTGTGACAGCCTTCTGTCCCTCGGGATCGGGCTTCTGCCACCAGCCGCGCTCGGCATTGAGCCGGCCGAGCGGCATATCGATGGTGCCCTCGTCCGCGGCCGGGCCGCCTTCGACCACGGTCCAGTAGGTCTTGCCGATCTTGCCATGCTTGAACAGCAGGCCCAGCGAGGCGGTCGCCTTGCGATGGCGGCCGAGCACGAGGCAGCCGGAGGTGTCCTTGTCCAGGCGGTGGGCCAGCACCGGCGGGCGCGGCAGGCCGAAGCGGAGCGCGTCGAAGGAATCCTCCAGATTGGGTCCGCCCTTGGGGCCGCGATGCACCGGCAGGCCGGCCGGCTTGTTGATGACCAGCATCAAGCCGTCGCGATGGAGCACGCGGGCTAAAATCTCCTCGGCGGTCAATTCGGGAACATCGAGCAATTGCAAGACTTTCGTTTAACAGCGGGAACGGCTAACACACCGCCACCATGAACGATACCACTCCCGAGACCCCCAAGCTGAGCTGGTGGCGCCGCCTGTCCAACGGGCTGAAGCGCACCTCGTCCTCGCTCGGGACCGCGGTCGCCGATCTCGTCACCAAGCGCAAGCTCGACCGCGCCATGCTCGACGACATCGAGGACGTGCTGCTGCGCGCCGACCTCGGCACGTCAGTTGCGGTCCGGATCGCGGAGTCCGTGGGCGCCGGACGCTACGACAAGGCGATCTCGGCCGACGAGGTCAAGGACGTGGTCGCGACCGAGGTCGAGAAAGTGCTGGCGCCGGTGGCCAAGCCCCTCGAGATCGATGCCGCCAAGAAGCCGTTCGTGATTCTCGTGGTCGGCGTCAACGGCTCGGGCAAGACGACGACCATTGGAAAACTCTCGCAAAAGTTCGCCTCCGAAGGCCGCAAGGTGATGCTGGCCGCCGGCGATACGTTTCGCGCCGCCGCCATCGAGCAGCTCAAGGTCTGGGGCGAGCGCACCAAGACGCCCGTGATCGCGGGCGCGCAGGGCTCCGATTCGGCGAGCCTCGCCTTCAACGCGTTGACGGCGGCGAAGGAGCAGGCCATCGACGTGCTCCTGATCGACACCGCCGGCCGCCTGCAGAACAAGGCCGAGCTGATGAACGAGCTCGAGAAGGTCGTGCGCGTCATCCGCAAGGTGGATGGTTCAGCGCCGCACGCAGTGCTGCTCGTGCTGGATGCCACCGTCGGCCAGAACGCGCTGTCACAGGTCGAGGCCTTTCATCGCACCGCGGGAGTCACGGGTCTCGTGATGACCAAGCTCGACGGCACCGCGCGCGGCGGCATCCTGGTGGCGCTCGCGGAGAAATTCAAACTGCCGGTGCATTTCATCGGCGTCGGCGAAGGCGTCGACGATCTCGCGCCCTTCACCGCGCGCGATTTCGCCCGCGCCATTGCCGGAATCGAAAGCTAGAGAATGGACAAGACCCAGCCGCATCCGCTGTTCAAGCTTGCGACCGAGCTCGGTCCGCTGCTCGTGTTCTTCTTCGTCAATGCGAAGTTCAATCTGTTTGCCGCAACCGGCGCCTTCATGGTCGCGATCGTGGCGGCGATGATCGCATCCTATGTGGTGACACGCCACATCCCGATCATGGCGATCGTGACGGGCGTGATCGTGCTGGTGTTCGGCACGCTGACGCTGGTGCTGCACGACGAGACCTTCATCAAGGTCAAGCCGACCATCATCTACGGCCTGTTCGCCGCGATCCTCGGCGGCGGCCTGTTGTTCGGCCGCTCCTTCATCGCCGTGATGTTCGACCAGATGTTCAATCTGACCCCGCAGGGCTGGCGCATCCTCACGCTGCGCTGGGCGCTGTTCTTCGCCGGCATGGCGGTGCTGAACGAAATCGTGTGGCGCACCCAGAGCACCGACTTCTGGGTGAACTTCAAAGTGTTCGGCGTCACGCCGATCACCATGATCTTCGCCATCGCCCAGATGCCGCTGACCAAGCGCTATGGTGTCGAGCCGGTGTCGCTGGAGACCAGCGAGGCCGAGGCGGGAGACGTTCGCAAGGGGTGACGTATTCACGCTGCCGTGCACTTCGGGTGCGTTTGCGGCCGCGCGGAGTGGCGGTTCCGGTCAGTTTCTTCACGGCTCTGTAACCGCAAGCTGAAATGATTCAGCGCTTTACCTTGCCTGAAAGGCCACAGGCGGTAGCCTTTTCCCGCAAAGACATGGTGGCACGCCGGAGGGCCCGGTGGTGAGCGCAACACAGGACCACACTGCTGAACACCTGATCCAGTACCTTCGGCAGCTCGCTCCGCAGGTCCGGCGCCGCCTGCTCGCCGAGCTGGAACGGCTGCATCTCCTCGGCGAGGATATCCCGCATTCCGAGCCATTGATCGCGGCGCTGCGGGCCGAGTTCCGCAGCACGGGCGACAATCACTATCGCGTCGGAAATCCCTCACGCTACTTCTTCGAGCCGCTCGAGCCGGTCCTGGTCGACAAAGCGCCGGAGCAGGCCAATAGCGGCCAGATCGCCCGTGGATCGCTCGCGCCGATCTGGAGCCTCGTGACCGAGCAATTGCTGCGCACCATGGCCGCCGACTATATCGCCAATGCGAAGAACGCCATCGCCGCCGACAAGCAGTCCGAGGCACGGCAGATGGCCCAGGCGTTTCAGAAGAAGGTCTCGATCTCCCTCAACGGCCTGCTGGGGTCTGCCGAGGGTGCCGCCAGCATTCGCGATGGGCTGATGGCCTATACCAGCTCGCATGCGACCTTCGACGACCTCAAGAAGATGCTGCGCTATCTCGACATGCAGCGGGAGCTCCAGGATTTTGGCCGTGCGCTTCCGTCGAAGATTGCCCGGCTCGAGGGTGCCAGCCTCGACAAGGTCCTCGCCCTCTTGAGCGCGCTCAGGGCCAAGCGTGTCGATACCGTGCCGTTCGCGCTCACGATCCTTTCAAAGCGCCTGGAAATTCCTTGGGAGCTACTGTCCGTCGCGACTGCTCCGGCCGACGACCGGACTGCGGCGCGGATCGCGGCGTCTCCCTTCGCGATTGCGGTGTCGATGGTGCTCGATCAGATCGAGGAGAAGCACGTCCTCCTGCTCTTTGCGCTCAGGAACAACCGCCCGGTGCGCGCCAGGGAGATCGTCGGCGAGATCTACCGGATCGAGCAGGCGCTGAGGACCGAGATCGAGCTCAAAGGGTCCGGCTGGGCCCGGCAGCTGGATGAGCTGATGGCGGCGGTCCAGGCCGCGATCGATGCGGAGATCAGCACCATTCCGGGCGATCACCGGCATCTGACGCACATTCTGGAATCGCCGCGGTTGCGCCCGGACCAGTCCTTCGGCCACAAGGTCGGCCACATGTTCGAGAAGGGCTGGGATGTCGTGGCGGGCTTGCTGGCAGGCAGCACGGACACGACCAATCGTCGCGACAACGTTTCGTGACCGCGGTCGCGGAGCAGCCGGTCCGCGCCATGGTCAGCTTCCGGCTTTGAGCGCCTTGTCGAGCTGGGGCAGGAGCACGGCTTTGAGATTGTCCGGCGTGATCGGGCCGACCAGCTTGTAGACGATGGTGCCTTCGGGGCCGACGACAAAGGTCTCCGGCACGCCATAGACGCCCCACTCGATCGAGGCGCGGCCATTGGCATCGACGCCGACGCGGCCAAACGGGTTGCCGTAGCGCCCGAGGAAGCGGCGCGCATTGTCGGGCGCATCCTTGTAGTTGATGCCGACCAGCTGAAAGCGCTTGTCCTTGGCAAGCTCCGTCAGCAGCGGCGCTTCGTCATGGCAGGGCACGCACCAGGAGGCCCAGACATTGACGAGGCTGACCTTGCCCTTGAATGCCGCGGGATCGAGCCCCGGCACCTGTCCGCTGTCGGCCTGCAATCCCTGCAGCGGCGGCAGCATCGTCTGCGGCGCGGGCCGGCCGATCAGCGCGGATGGAATTCGCGAGGGATCGCCGCTGCCGAGCCGGAACCAGAACAGCACGGCAAGTCCGAGGAAAGCGAGCAGCGGCAGCACCATCAGGAAGGTGCGGCGCACCGGCGGTGCCGAGGTCGATTGTTCGCTCATATCGTTGTCTTTGGCATGTCCACGGCGCTGCGGCCCGAGCGGCGGGTGACGCCGCTGCGATCGAGCTCGCGCAAACGCTTCGTCTGGCTACGATAGTCGAGCACGACCCAGCCGATCAGGAGCGCGACCACGATGGCCGCCGCCGCGTAGGACGTCACGATGAAGGAGGCGTAAGGACCGAACGACATGATCATGCAGCTCCTTTCGACGCGCTTTCCGGGCGTGCGCCGGGAGTCATCTCGCTCGAGAACGCGACGCGGCTTGCCTGCATCATCTGCAGGGAGCGCACGCGCCGGCGCAAAATCTCGTTGCGCATGGCGGCCAAGTGCAGCGTCACGAACAGCAGCGTGAATGCAACCGCCATCACCAGCAGCGGTATCAGGAACGATTTGTCGAGCGTCGAGCCGCCCATCCGCATCACCGAGGCCGGCTGATGCAGCGTGTTCCACCAGTCGACCGAGAATTTGATGATGGGCAGATTGAGCGCGCCGACCAGCGTCAGCACCGCGGCGGCGCGCGCCGCGCGCGAGGGATCTTCCACCGCGCGCCACAGCGCCATCAGGCCGAGATACATCAGGAACAGGATCAGCACCGAGGTCAGTCGCGCATCCCATTCCCAATAGGTGCCCCACATCGGCCGGCCCCACAGCGAGCCGGTGAGCAGCGCGAGGAAGGTGAAGCTGGCGCCGATCGGAGCTGCAGCCTTCGCCGCGACATCGGCGAGCGGATGCCGCCACACCAGCGTGCCGAGCGAGGCGACGCTCATGACGCCCCAGACGAACATCGACAGCCACGCATTGGGCACGTGGATGAACATGATCTTCACGGTCGCGCCCTGCTGGTAATCGTCGGGCGCCAGCGCGGATTGATAGAGGCCGATCGCGAGCAGGATGACGGTCGCGGCCGCAAGCCACGGCAACACCCGCGCCGAGAGCGCGAGGAACCTGGTGGGGTTGGCGAGGTCGATCAGCGACATGGTATCCTGATAATCACCCGGGACTGCTCACGCAATCAGCATGAAAGCGCGCGGCGAAAGTTGATCGGGGTCAAGGCAAGCCTATTTCAGTCCAGCCCGTGCTTCAGGCTCGCGGCCGCCGCAAACGGGCCGATCACGAGGCTGACCAGCGACAGCGCGCAGAGGATCGAGAACGGCGCGCCGAATGACAGCGGCCCGACGATCACGGCCTGGGAGGCGGCCACCCCGAAGATCAGCACGGGAATCGACAGCGGCAGCACCAGCACCGCCATCAACAGCCCGCCGCGGTGCAGCGTCACCGCCAGCGCCGCGCCGATCATCCCGGTGAAGGTCAGGGCCGGGGTGCCGGCGAGGAGCGTGAGCGCCACCGCGCCGGTCGCGACCATGTCGAGGTTGAGCAGCAGGCCGAGCACAGGGGTTGCGACGACAAGCGGCAGCCCCGCGGCCAGCCAATGCGCCAGCGCCTTCGCCGCGCAGGCCAGTTCCAGCGGCGTGCGGCTCATCGTGATCAGATCGAGCGAGCCGTCCTCATGGTCGGCCATGAACAGCCGGTCCAGCGTGAGAAGGCTTGCCAGCAGCGCCCCGAGCCACAGGATCGCCGGCCCCAGCCGCGACAGCAGCGCCAGGTCCGGGCCCACGGCGAAGGGCATCAGCACCACCACGGTGAGGAAAAACAGCACCCCAATGAGCGCCCCGCCGCCGACGCGGAGCGCGATTCGGATGTCCCGGCGGATCAGGGCGGACAGGGCGGTCATGGGAGGCTTCCTGCCAGGCGGTCATGGGAGCCCGGCTCGCGCTCCAGGCAAACCGCGCTCCCTCCCCCCTTGTGGGGGAGGGTCGGGGAG
>NZ_JAANIH010000091.1 GCF_014529705.1 Bradyrhizobium campsiandrae | reverse complement strand
AAATTCCATCCCGACCGCAATCCCGGCGATGCGACCAGCGAGGTCAAGTTCAAGGAAATCAACGAGGCCTACGAGATCCTGAAGGACAAGGACAAGCGTGCGGCCTACGATCGCTTCGGCCATGCCGCTTTCGAGCAAGGTGGCCCGGGCGGGGGCGCCGGTTTTGGCGCGGGCTTCGCCTCCTCCTTCTCCGACATTTTCGAAGATCTGTTCGGCATGGCCGGGCAGCGCGGCCGCGGCGGCCGCGAGCGTGGCGCGGACCTGCGCTACAACATGGAAATCACCCTCGAGGAGGCCTTTGGCGGCAAGACCGCGCAGATCGAGATTCCGGTCTCGGTCACCTGCGAGGCCTGCTCGGGCATCGGCGCCAAGGCCGGCACCAAGCCGAAGACCTGCTCGACCTGTGGCGGGCAGGGGCGCGTGCGGCAGTCGCAGGGCTTCTTCACCCTCGAACGCACCTGCCCCGGCTGTCAGGGGCGCGGCCAGATGATCGAGGACGCCTGCCCGTCCTGCTCGGGCCAGGGCCGCGTCACGCGCGAGCGCACGCTGTCGGTCAACATTCCGCAAGGAGTCGAGGACGGCACCCGGATCAGGCTCGCCGGCGAAGGCGAGGCTGGCGTCCGCGGCGGGCCGCCCGGCGACCTCTACATCTTCCTGTCGCTGGCCCAGCACGAGTTCTTCCAGCGCGACGGCGCCGACCTGCATTGCCGCGTGCCGATCTCGATGGTCACGGCCGCGCTCGGCGGCGAATTCGAGGTGCCGACCATCGACAAGGGCAAGGCCAAGGTGAAGGTCCCGGCCGGAACCCAGTCCGCCCGCCGATTCCGCATTGCATCAAAGGGTATGCCGGTGCTGCGCTCGCGTCAGACGGGCGACATGTACGTCCAGGTCGTGGTCGAAACCCCGCAGAACCTCACCAAGAAGCAGCAGGAATTGCTGGCCGAGTTCGAAAAGCTCTCCTCCGGCAACACCCAGCCGGAATCCGAGGGTTTCTTCGCCAAGGTCAAGGATTTCTTCGGTAATCGGGCGAACTGACGCGGCTTGACCGTATCGACTTCGGCCTATACGTCTTTATGACCATTTTCTGACACGCCGCGGTCCCGCGGTCTCGTCCCGTCCGGTCCAGACATGCCATTGCCGTCGTCCGCGCGTGCGTTGAAGAAGCCCCGTCTCGATGACGAGGTGCGCTTTCTCAGATCGTGGATCGAAAAGCCGCTGCACATGGGCGCGGTGATGCCGTCGGGCAAGCTGCTGGCGCGGACCATGGCTCACTATGTCGATCCCGATTCGGATGCGCCGGTGGTCGAGCTCGGGCCCGGCACGGGCGCCATCACTTCGGCGCTGGTCGAACGCGGCGTCGACCAGAAACGACTCGTTCTCGTCGAGTACAATCCCGGCTTCTGCGCGCTGCTGCGCGACCGTTATCCGCAGGCCAAGGTGGTGCAGGGCGATGCCTATCGCCTGCGCGACACGCTCTGGAACGTGTTGAGCGCGCCTGCCAGCGCCGTCGTCTCAGGCCTGCCGCTGGTCACGAAACCGATGCTGACGCGGCTGCGGCTGATCCGCGATGCCTTTGCGGCGCTCGCACCCGGCGCGCCCTTCATCCAGTTCACCTATGCGGTGGTGCCGCCGATCCCGAAATCGCTGCCCGGTGTGTCCACAGAGGCATCGGAACGGATCTGGATGAACCTTCCGCCCGCCCGCGTCTGGGTGTATCGCAAGGACTAAATCCGCCGGCGTCCTCCTTTGCGCGGCGGGCTCGTTTCGCCGAACGCATTGGAAGAGGATGTCAGCTCCGAAGATCCTGGTCATTCCCGGCTCGCTCCGCACCGGCTCGCACAATGTGAGGCTGGCGGCGTTTGCCGCGTATGAATTCGCCCAGGCCGGCATCGACGTGACCCGCATCTCGCTCGCCGATTTTCCGCTGCCGATCTATGACGGTGACCTCCAGGCCAAATCAGGCGTGCCCAAGCACGCCATCAATCTCAAGCGCATGATCGGCGCGCATCATGGCGTGCTGTTCGTCTCGCCCGAATACAACGCCTCTGTGCCGCCGCTCTTGAAGAACGCGATCGACTGGGTCAGCCGCGTGCAGGATCCGCACGAGACGCGCGGCGAGGTCTTCCGCCACCGCGCCTTCGCGCTCGCCGGCGCCTCGCAGAGCCGGCTTGGCGCGGCTCGCGCGCTGCAGGCCTTGCGGCTGATCCTGACGTCCTGCCACGCCAATGTGATCGCCAGCCAGTTCACGCTCGCCTTTGCGGACCAGGCCTATGACGATATGGACAGGCTCAGGAACCAGGCCGATCGCGATGGGCTGAAGGAGATGGTGCGGCAGTTGATCGATATTTCCCAACGCATGATGTGAGGTGACATGACGCCAGCCGAAATCGCCCCGAAAGACCGCCTGATCGTTCCGCTCGATCTGCCGAGCGTCGATGCCGCGGAGGCGATGGTCGCAAGGCTCGGCGACAGCGTCACCTTCTACAAGATCGGCTATCAACTCGCTTATGCCGGCGGCTTGCCGCTGATCACCAAGCTCGCCGGCAGCGGCAAGAAAGTGTTTGCCGATCTCAAGATGCACGACATCGGCAACACGGTCGCGCGTGGCACCGAGAGCGTTGCCAGACTGGGTGCGACCTTCCTCACCGTGCACGCCTATCCACAGACCATGAAGGCGGCCGTCGAAGGGCGCGGCACGTCCGGCTTGAAGATTCTCGCGGTCACCGTGCTGACCTCCTACAATGACGACGATCTGCATGCGGCCGGCTATCGGTTCGGTGTCTCCGAACTGGTCGAGGCCCGCGCGCAGCAGGCGCAAGTGCTCGGTATCGATGGCCTGGTGTCCTCGCCCGAGGAAGTGGGCGCGCTGCGCAAGATCGTCGGCCACCAGATGAGCCTCGTGACGCCCGGCATCCGGCCGGCGGGTGCGCCCACCGGCGATCAGAAGCGCATCATGACGCCGGGCCGCGCAATCGCGGCGGGGGCCGATTATCTGGTCGTCGGACGCCCGATCCTCGAAGCCGCCGATCCCAGGGCGGCAGCAGATGCAATTCAGGCCGAGATCGCGCAGGCGCTCGGCTGACCCGACAACCAAGGAGAAGAACAATGGCAAAAGGCTACTGGATCGGACGTGTCGATGTCAGCAATGACGAGGGCTACAAGCCCTATGCTGCCGCCAATGGTGCCATCTTCAAGAAATGGGGCGGCCGCTTCGTCGTCCGCGCCGGCAAGTTCACCACCGTCGAGGGCGCCAGCCGCACCCGCAACGTCGTCATCGAATTCCCTGACTACCAGACCGCGATCGCCTGCTACAATTCGCCGGAATACCAGGCCAACATCAAGGTGCGCCAGCCTCACTCGATCGCCGACCTCATCATCATCGAGGGCTATGACGGCCCGCAGCCGCAGGACGGCTGAGGCGCTTCAGTCCTCTCGGTTGCCGGAACTGCCTCCCGCCGCTACAACGGCGCTTGAGAGGATCGCACCATGTCAGACATGCGCTTGATTGTAGCCGGAGCCGGCGGCCGGATGGGCCGCGCCCTGGTACGGGCCATTGCCGACAGCAAAGGCGCGGTCCTCGCCGGCGCGCTTGAGGCGCCCGGCTCGGATCTCTTGGGCAAGGATGCCGGCGTGCTCGCGGGCCTGCCGGCCAACGGCGTCAAGCTGTCCGCCGACCTCTGGGCGATGTCCAAGGAGGCCGACGGCATCCTTGATTTCACTGTGCCGGCCGCGACCATCGCCAACGTCGCGATCGCCGCCGAGCGCGGTATCGTCCATGTCGTCGGCACCACCGGGCTCTCGGCGTCCGACAATGCCGTGATCAAGAGCGTCACCAACCGCGCGGTCGTGGTGCAATCAGGCAATATGAGCCTGGGCGTCAATCTGCTCGCCGCGGTGGTCAAGCGCGTGGCCAAGGCGCTCGACGAGAGCTTTGACATCGAGATCGTCGAGTCTCATCACCGCATGAAGGTCGATGCGCCCTCGGGCACCGCACTGATGCTGGGTCAGGCGGCGGCGGCTGGTCGCGGCATCGCGCTCGACGAGGCGCATTCGGAGCGCGGCCGCGACGGCATCACCGGCGCGCGCAAGCCGGGCGCGATCGGCTTTGCCTCGCTGCGCGGCGGCACCGTCGCCGGCGATCACAGCGTCACCTTCCTTGGGCCGTTCGAACGTCTGACGCTGTCGCATCAGGCGGAGGACCGCATGCTGTTCGCCCATGGCGCGCTGAAGGCGGCGCTGTGGGCGCATGGCAAGAAGCCCGGACACTATTCGATGGCCGACGTGCTCGGCCTCGCCGACATCTAGAAGAAACCAAACGGAAAGCACTCAATGAGCGAACGTCTTCTCGTGCTCGTGCGCCACGGCCAGAGCGAATGGAATCTGAAGAACCTGTTCACCGGATGGAAGGATCCTGATCTCACCGAGCTTGGCGTCAAGGAAGCCACGGAGGCCGGCCGCAAGCTGAAGGCGCAAGGCCTCGTGTTCGACGTCGCTTACACCTCGGTGCTGACGCGCGCGCAGCACACGCTCGATCTGATCCTGGGCGAGCTCGGGCAAAAGGGCCTGCCGATCTCGAAGAACCTCGCGCTGAACGAGCGCGACTACGGCGATCTCTCCGGCCTCAACAAGGACGACGCCCGCAAGAAGTGGGGCGAGGAGCAGGTGCTGATCTGGCGCCGCTCCTACGACGTGCCGCCGCCCGGCGGCGAAAGCCTGAAGGACACGCTGGCGCGCGCCTTGCCGTATTATGTGCAGGAAATCCTGCCCGGCGTGCTCAACGGCAAGCGCACGCTGGTCGCCGCGCACGGCAACTCGCTGCGCGCGCTGATCATGGTGCTGGAAAAGCTGTCGCCCGAAGGCATCCTGAAGCGCGAGCTCGCGACCGGCGTGCCGATTATCTATCGGCTCAATGCGGATTCGACGGTGGCATCGAAGCTGGATCTGGCGGGGTAAGCTTCGCCATACTCCCGGAATCGTAGGGTGGGTTAGACGGCGACTGCGCGCAGCGCGGTCGTCGGCGTAACCCACCACTTCTGGCGCCGTGAAGACTAAAGAGGTGGGTTACGCTGCGCTAACCCACCCCACGGCAGCGTGCCTGCACTCCTACTGCATCCCCAGCTGCCCGGCTTCCCAGCCGAGCATCGCCTGCTTGCGGGTGATGCCCCAGTGATAGCCGGTGAGCGTGCCGCTCTTGCCGAGCGCGCGATGGCAGGGCACGACGAAGGAGACCGGGTTCTTGCCGACCGCCGCGCCGACCGCGCGCGAGGCTTTCGGTTTGTTGATGTTGCAGGCGATGTCCGAATAGGACACGGCGCGGCCCATCGGGATCTTCAAGAGCGTCTCCCACACCCGCACCTCGAAATCGGTGCCGATCATCACCACGCGCAGCGGCTGATCCGGCCGCCACAGCTTGGTGTCGAAGATGCGCGCCGCGAGCGGCGCGGTGCCTTCGTGATCTTCCACATAAGTCGCGTTCGGCCAGCGCCGCGTCATGTCGGCGAGGGCGGCCTTCTCCTCGCCGGGATCGGCGAAGGCAAGTCCCGACAGGCCGCGATCGGTCGCGATCACGATGGCGGTGCCGAACGGCGAGGGATGGAAGCCGTAGCGCAGAATGAGACCCGCGCCGCCGTTCTTCCATTCGCCCGGCGACATCGCTTCGTGGGTGACGAAGAGATCGTGCAGCCGGCCCGGCCCTGAAAGTCCTGAGTCGAGGGCTGCGTCGAGGATGCTGGCGGAGTCCCGCAGCAGCCCCTTGGCATGGTCGAGGGTCAACGCCTGCATGAAGGCCTTCGGCGTGATCGAGGCCCAACGGCGGAACAGATGGTGCAGCTCATCCGGCGTGACGCCGGCCGCATCCGCCATCGCCTCGATGGTCGGCTGTGCGCGCCAGTTCTCCGAGATGAAGGCGATCGCCCGGCGCACGGAATCGTAGTCGCGCAGGGCGGCGTTCTGGGAGCCCGGCCTGGCCAGGCGCTGGTCATGTATGGCGAGTGTCATCATGACCGGAAATGTAGGAGAGGGCAGGCTTTGAAACCACCCGATTTCCGACTGCGGTCAGCTCACCGGGTTGTAGGTCGGGCCGCGCCTGGCGGCGTTCAGCGCCTCAACCAAACCTTTGTAAAAACTCGCCTTTTCGTCCGGCCCCAGGAACCTTGCGATCTGGATCCGGTGGCCGCGCGAGACCAGGTAGAGATGTTCGATGCCAAAATCCTCGTCGATCTCCATGTCGAGGCGGACCCAGAGCGGATTGAAGGTGAATTCGGCGACCTGGCCGTGATGGCTGATGCGGCGCACGCGCAATTCCGAGGCCGTGACCGTGATCTCCTCGCGCGCCCGCCCCGTGCGGAAATTGACCTTGAATGCCCACCAGACCACGAGCACGTCGAGGCCGAAAAAGCCGAGCACCGGCCAGGCACCCTTCATCAGGAAGACAATGCCGGTGACGAAGCTGACGGCGCTCAGGAACAGCATCACGGCGAGGAAGCCGGTGCGGTTCAGCGAACGATGCGGCGTCAGCAGCGCGGAGAAGATCTGGGCGTCGCGCGGATCATCAGAATCCTTGCGCTCAATTTCGTTGCCTGTGCTCATCGTCCCTCAGTATATCCCGATCATGGCGAAAATCACCCGCAAGCCGGCCCCGCGCAAAACGGCGGTGCCGAAGAAAAAGGCAAAAGCCGCGAAGGCCAAGATCGCAACGCCCAAGGCCGCAACGCCCAAGGCCGCGAAGCCCAAGGCCGCGAAGCCCAAGCCCGCGAAACCTTCGGCGCCGGCGAAGAAATCACTCAGGGCTATCAAACCCAATTCTTTTAAACCTTGGACCCCGGCCGAGGTTCGCGAGGTCTTCACCCGTTTCCAACGTGCCAATCCCGAACCGAGGGGGGAGCTCGAGCACGTCAATCCCTTCACGCTGTTGGTAGCCGTGGTGCTATCGGCGCAGGCGACCGATGCCGGCGTCAACAAGGCGACACGTGAATTGTTCAAGATCGCCGACACGCCTCAGAAGATGCTCGATCTCGGCGAAGAACGCTTGCGCGAGTACATCAAGACCATCGGCCTCTATCGCACCAAGGCCAAGAACGTGATCGCGCTGTCGGCAAAAGTGCTCAACGATTTCGGCGGCGAAGTGCCGCGCACCCGCGCCGAGATCGAGTCACTGCCCGGCGCGGGACGCAAGACCGCCAACGTCGTGCTCAACATGGCCTTCGGCGAGCACACCATGGCGGTGGACACGCACGTCTTCCGCGTCGGCAACCGCACCGGCCTTGCGCCCGGCAAGACGCCGCTCGAGGTCGAGCTCGGTCTCGAAAAGGTGATCCCGGCCGAATTCATGCTGCACGCCCATCATTGGCTGATCCTGCACGGCCGCTATACTTGCCTTGCGCGGAAGCCGCGCTGCGAGGTTTGCCTGATCAACGATCTCTGCCGGTGGCCGGAGAAGACGGTGTGAGCGTGTCGTTCGGGCAAAGCGGTTCTGGGGGTATTCGTTGAGTCAGCAGGAACAAGCTTCGCCGTCATCGCCGGCCGCCACACCGGCTCCGCCACCCAGGCCAACGCAGCGGCCAGCGAGTTCGCTCTGGAGCCGGCTCGCGATCCCGTTGTTCGCCGTGATCGTCGCGCTCGCCTTCGTCGCGCTGGCGACGCTGCGCTTCGACGAATGGGTCGGCAATGAAGTGGTCCAGACCACCAATGACGCCTACGTGCGCGCCGAGCTGACCAGGCTCTCGAGCCGCGTGTCCGGTGAGGTGCTGACGGTCGCCGTGACCGACTTCCAGCGCGTCAAATCTGGCGATCTTCTGATCCAGATCGATCCCGCCGACTACGAGGCCCAGGTCGCACAGTCCGAGGCGGCCGTGGCCGCCGCGCAAGCCGTGCTCGACAATCTCTCCAACCAGATCGAGCTGCAATATGCGACCATCGCGCAGGCCGAGGCCGCGCGCCTGTCGGCGGAAGCGCTGGAGGTCGAAGCCAAGCAGGAGCAGGACCGCCAGCAATCGCTGGCGCAGACCGAGGCCGGTACGCGGCAGCGGCTCGAGCAGGCGGTTGCGGGGCTTGCCAAGGCGCAGGCGGATGTGCGCGCCAGCCGCGCCGTGATCGCCGCCCAGCAGCATCAGCTCGAGGTTCTGCAAGGCACCAAGAAGCAGCGCGCCGCCGATCTCGATGCTTCCAAGGCGACGCTGGCGAGCGTCAAGCTCAAGCTCGGCTACACCAGGATCACGGCGCCGTTCGACGGCGTCGTCGGCGAGCGCCAGGTGCAGCCCGGCGACTACGTCAACATCGGCACCAATCTCATCAACGTGGTGCCGCTGCCCAAGGTCTATGTGATCGCGAACTACAAGGAGACCCAGCTGACGCACGTGGCGCCGGGGCAGCCGGTCGAGATCACGGTCGACAGTTTTCCGCGCGAGAAGCTGCGCGGCAAGGTCGAGCGCATCGCGCCCGCGACCGGCGCGCAGGTCGCGCTGTTGCCGCCCGACAATGCCACCGGCAATTTCACCAAGGTGGTGCAGCGCATTCCCGTCCGCATCCAGTTCGACGAGAACCAGCCGCTTCTGGCGCGACTCGTGCCGGGCATGTCTGTCGTCACCCGCATCGAGACGAAAGATGCGAATGGCGGAAAATGACGATGCCGGCCGCGGACCGGTCTCGCGCGGCGGCGTCGCTGCGCAGCCGCTGTTCGCCGTGGCCGCCGTGCTGCTCGGCTCGTTCCTCGCCAATTTCGACAGCCGGCTGACCACTGTCGGCTTGCCTGACTTGCGCGGCGCGTTCGGACTGACCTTCGACGAGGGCGCGTGGCTGTCCACCGCCGGCATCGGCTCGCAGATCTTCATCGCGCCCGCGGTGGCGTGGCTCGCCACCGTGTTCGGCCTGCGCCGCGTGCTCGGCATTCCCAGCCTCGTCTATGCCGTCGTCTCGCTGATCATCCCCTTCGTGCGCGATTATCAGACGCTGATCGCGCTCAGCGTCGTGCATGGCCTCCTGCTCGGCACCTTTGTGCCGGCGACGCTGATGATCGTGTTCCGCAACCTGCCGATTCGCTGGTGGCTGCCGGCGATTGCGCTCTATTCGATCCGCGTCGGCTTTGCGCTGGACAGTTCGAGCTCGCTGGTCGGCTTCTATGTCGATCATCTCGGCTGGCAATGGCTGTATTGGCAGGGCGTCGTGATCGCACCGCTGATGGGCCTGATGGTCTATCTCGGCACGCCCAACGAGCCGGTCAATCGCGCGCTGCTGCGCGAAGCCGACTGGGGCGGCATGCTGCTGCTGGGCGCCTCCGTCGGGATGATCTATGCCGGCCTCGACCAGGGCAATCGGCTGGACTGGCTCGGCTCCGGTACCGTCATGGCGCTGCTGGTCGGCGGCGGCGCGCTGTTCGTGGTCTTCCTGATCAACGAATCGCAGGTGGCGCAGCCCTGGGCGCATGTGAACGTGCTGTTCTCGCGCAATATCGGCCTGTCGCTGGTGGTGATCCTGCTGTACACGCTGACCTCGCTCTCCAACGCTTCGCTGGTGCCGAATTTCCTCGGCAATATTGGCCTGCTCCGGCCGGAGCAGAGCGGGCTGTTGCTGCTCACTTACGGTGCGCTGCCGATGTTCGTGCTGGTGCCCGTCTCGATCTGGCTGCTCCGCCATTTCGATGCGCGTGCGGTGACGGTGGTGGGATTCGCCTGCTTCGCCGCCGCCAATCTCTGGGGGACGCAGCTGACGCATGAATGGGCCCGCGAGGATTTCGTCGGCATCGTCCTGCTGCAAGCCGCCGGCCAGTCGACCACGCTGTTGCCGCTGATCATCATCGCGCTGTCGAATTCCGATCCGAGCCGTGCGACGTCGTTTGCCGCCTATATCCAGATCATGCGGCTCGGCGGCGCAGAGATCGGCGTGGCGCTGATGGGAACGTGGCTGCGCGTCCGCGAGCAGATCCATTCCTTCTATATCGGCCAGAACCTGGAGATCGGCGACGTCAACGTCGTGCGCGCGCTGAAGCAGCTCGCCGATCATTTCGCCGCCCATGGCGCCGGCTCGGCACAGGCGCGCGCGGTCGGAACGCTCGCAAGCTTCGTCGCGCGCGAGGCCAATGTGCTCGCCTATATCGACGGCTTCTGGCTGTGCTTCTGGCTGGCGATATCTGCGCTCGGCTTCATCGCGTTGATCACCCGCGCGCCGCCGGGTCCGTTCACGCCGGCGCCGTTCGGCTTTGCCAAGGGGTTGCTGCGCAGGTGCGGGGTGCAGGTCGGCTGATCGAGCTTACCGCATCTGCCGCGCCGGCTCGATCAGCTCGGGCCGCGGGCCTGACAGGCGCTTGTGCATGTGGACCATGAAGGCCATGCCGAAGATCGGCGTCGCCAGGTTGACGACCGGGATCGAGACGAAAGCCGCGATGAACAGGCCTGCGGTGAAGATCGTCGCGGCATTGTCGCGCCGCATCGCTTTTGCATCCTCCGGCGAACGGAAGCGCATTGCGGCGAGCTCGAAATATTCGCGGCCGAGCAGCCAGGCGGCGGCGAGAAAGAAGATCAGGAAGCCGGCGCCGGCCAGAAACACCAGCGGCAGCGCGGCGAGATAGACCACGATGGTCAGCAGTGCAGTCTTGATGCCCTCCAGCACCGCCTGGTTGAACGGCAGCGCCATCCCCGGCCGCTCCGCCGGATAATATTCGCGCTCGACGACCTCGGCGACGTCGTCGACGAAGAAGCTTGCCACCAGCGAGGTGATGGCGGGCATCAGGAACACGCTGCCGAACACGACGCCGAAACCGGCCGCGATCGAGATGATCCAGGACAGCACTTCCAGCGAGGAATGCCAGCTCGGTCCGAGCAGCCCTTCCAGCCAGACCTCGCCATAGGTGGCGAACCAGCTCAGCAGCCGTTGCAGCCCGATGGCCAGCACCACGATCAGCACCAGCGCGAGCCCGATCGACCGCCACAGGATCGAGCGCATCGGCGGCGACATCATTTGCGACAGCGCCTTGACGGCGGCATCCAGCATGGGAACCTCTCACAAAACGATTCCGGAGAGGTAGACACCCCGGGCCGCTTCGGCAAGGGAGGCTGACCCTTGGCCCAGTGAGCCCTAAGGCTCCGCCACGATGCTGGCCCAGCAGGCGATGGCGCTGCAGACCGTGCTCCAGCGGCCGAACCCCTTGTAGATCTGGGCCGCAAGCTGCTCCTGCTGCTTCAAGGTGCCCTCGGCCTTGATCTGGGGGTCGGAGACGTTGCGGATTGCAAGCCAGCGCGGCGCCTTGGCGCCCATCTCCTGCGCCACGAGGCCGAGCACGGCATCGCCCATCTCGGAGACGTCGCCAAGACCCTGAAGCTTGAAATGATTGTCCGAGGTGTCGAAGCCGAAGAAATCGGTCGTGACCACGGAGGACGACAGTTCGCCCGGCTTGACCACGAAGATCTTCGGCGGCCTCGTGTTGTCCTTCGGCAGCTGCCCGGCATTGGCCTTGAACAGCGTTTTGGCGGTTGCGAACTTCGTCGTCCTGGCCGGCTTGCTGGAGAAATGCGCTTGCGCAAACGGCTGCTTCTTGAATTTCGACAGGCAGTCGAAGCGCACGATCGGGCTGACGACGACGTCGCCGACCTCGACCTGCTTGCCGATGCCGCCGGCCGTGCCGGTGGTGATGACGAGCGTCGGCTGCACCTCGGTGATGATCTGGCGCCAGACGTCGATGTTCGGCAGCTGCGGGCCGTCCTGCGACATGTGCGAATCGGATTTGAAGACCACGACCTTCTTCTTGCCGATCGTCGTGGTCCAGAAGCTGCCGAGCCGCTTCAGCTCCGTGGCCGGGCAGCCGTTGCGCATCTTCTTCGAGATGGTTGTGTAGTTGTGCGTGTAAGGCATGTAGTCGTTGTGCGAATCCTTGCCCGGCGTCAGCACGCGGCTGGTTGCGTGGCCTTCATCGACGGTCCAGGTCACGACCAGCACGTCGGCGCGGGGCAGCGGACCCTTGCCGTTGCCCGGCTTCGGCCCGGTCTGCGGCGCGAGCCCCTTGGGCCAGGGAATGTCGGTGAAGCGCGATAGTCCCGTCGAGGTCGAAAAGGCCATGAACTCCCGGCCTTCGGTGCCTTCGGAATCGAAATCGATGATCTCGCGCTGAAAATCCTCGGGCGCGACCTTCGCGGTCTTCTTCACCGCGGCATCCGCGATGCGCTTGACCGTAAAGGTCTCGCGCGGCGGCGGTGTGGTGATCGGATCGAACCCGAGATTTCTCTCAACCCATTTGCGGTCAGCAGGCATCACGCGGTCTCCGCCAATTGTTTTTGACAAACCTATTTCGTTGGTCGGCCAAATCAGCCGATGGTTGCAATCTTAGATCGAAAATCTATTCATGGAATGGTCGGGGCTATTGACCCATTCCGTGCGGGTTTGAGACTGCAGGGCGTTGGCCCCTTCAAAAAAGCTTTCCAGTGAAAATAATCGATCAATCATCTGAACCAAATCGCCGCAGAGATTACACCTATAGTTGAGGTGCGACAATCCGCCTTCCAATCACAAACGGAGGAAGTCATGGCAAGCTCGACGACGCGTGTCACGCTGGCGAACAGCGCCCGTAAATTGCCGAAGGGCGCCAAGCTCGTAGGCGCGGCCGACCCCAAGCAGGAAATCGAGATCAGCGTCCGCCTGCGCGCCAAGCGCGCCGACGACGAAGCGATGATGGCGCTCGGCGCGCAACCGCCGCGCGAACGGCAATACCTTTCCCGCACCGAGTTCGCCGAGCAGATGGGCGCCGATACCGCTGATGTCGCCAAGATCGACGATTTCGCTCATCATAACGACCTCAACGTCAAGAGCGTGCATCTGGCCTCCCGCACGGTGAAGCTGACCGGCACGGTGAAGGCGATGGCTGCGGCGTTCGGCGTCAAGCTCAACAAGGTCAGGCACGATGGCGCGACCTATCGCATGCGCAAGGGCAGTGTACAGATCCCGGCCGAGCTCGAGGGCATCGTGGTCGGCGTGCACGGCCTGGACAACCGGCCGGTGGCGCAGCCGCATTTCCGGCGCAAGCCGCCGCGGAAGGGCGCGACCGCACGGGCAGGGCAGGGTGGCAGCTTCGCGGTTGAAGAGATCGCCAAGCTTTACAACTTCCCGGGCGGCGAGACCGGCGCCGGGCAGTGCATCGCCATCATCGAGCTCAACGACATCGACAACAAGGGCCATCCCACCGGGGCCGGCTACAAGACCTCGGATCTGAAAACCTTCTTCAAGAAGGCGGGCATTCCGATGCCGCAGATCGCGCCCGCAAGCGTCGATGGTGGCGCCAACAAGCCCGGCCATTCCGAGGCCGACGGCGAGGTCGTGCTCGATATCGAGGTGGCCGGCGCCATCGCGCCCGGTGCTAAGATCGTGGTCTATTTCGCGCCCAACACCACCAACGGCTTCATCGATGCGGTGAAGGCCGCCGTTCATGACAACGCGCGAAAACCCTCGGTGATCTCGATCAGCTGGGGTGGACCGGAGGATCCCGAGAGCTCGCAGCAATTCGTCGACGGTCTCAACGAGGCGATCCGTGATGCCGCCGCGATGGGAGTCACTGTCTGCGTTGCCTCGGGTGACAACGGCTCCGCGGACATGGCCGACGGATGGGACGGCAAGCCCCACGCCGATTTCCCGGCGTCCAGCCCGTTTGCGCTGGCCTGCGGCGGGACCAATTTGCGGGCCTCTTCCAACGGGGCGATCACAGAGGTGGTCTGGAACGGCGGTCCGCAGGACGGCGCCGGCGGCGGCGGCGTCAGCGTGATGTTCGCGGAGCCGAAATACCAGGCCAATGCGCATGTGCCGAAATCGCCGGCCCATCGAAGCGGCCGCGGCGTGCCTGACGTCGCCGGCGATGCCGACCCCGCGACCGGCTATCAGATCTTCCTCAACGGCGTCATGACCACGATCGGCGGCACCAGCGCGGTGGCGCCGCTGATGGCCGGACTGATCGCCCGCATCAACGAGGCCACGACGAAGAAATTCGGCAAGACGGTCGGCTTCATCAACCCGCTGATCTATGCCTCGCACGCGCAAGGCGTGTTCCGCGACATTACCGATGGCAACAACGACATCACCGGCTCGCTGCACGGCATGTACAAGGCCGGCCCCGGCTGGGATGCCTGCTCCGGCCTCGGTGTTCCCAACGGCGCGGCATTGCAGAACCTGCTGGCGGCGTAACTGTGCAGGCTCTCTCCTCCGTCATTGCGAGGAGCTCTTGCGACGAAGCAATCCAGAGTCTCCCCGCGGAGGCAGACTGGATTGCTTCCGCCTTCGCCAAGGCTTCGGCGGACAAGTCGCTTCGCTCGCAACGACGGGTGGAGAAAGCCTGCCTACACCGTGTCCAGCGCCTTGCCGCGCACATCAGGGCCGAACAGCGCCATCGCGATCACCACGATCAGCATCGCCGCCGTGATCAGGCCGAACACGCCGGTGACGCCGGCTTCCTTCAGCATGTAGGCAACGATGAAGCCCGAGAAGGTCGCGGAAAGCCGGCTCATCGAATAGACGAGACCTGAGGCCTGCGCGCGGATCTGGGTCGGGAACACCTCGGTCTGGTAGGCGTGATAGGCGTAGGACATCGTCGTGTTGCAGGCGGTCAGCAGCACGCCGCAGACGATCAGCAGCGCCGGCTCGGTCAATTGCGCGAACGCCATGCCGAACACGATGATGGCGATGCAGGCGCCGGCAATGATCCAGCGGCGTTCGAACTTGTCGGCGAAGCTGGCGGCCAGCAGCGGCGAGATCGGATAGGCGAACGCGACGATGAAGGAATATTGCAGACTCTTGGTCACGGTGATGCCCTTCTCCACCAGCAGCGTCGGCACCCAATTGGCAAAACCGTAGAAGCCGAAGGCCTGGCAGAGGTTGAACACCATGAACAGGACGACGAGCGAAACATAGGGCGGCCGGAACAGATCGCCGAAGCCGGTCTGCCGCGCCGTCTGCGTCGTTGGCCAGGCGAGCGTTGCTGCGGGCCCCGGCGCCGCAGCTCCGCCTCTGGCTTCGAGCGTTGCGAGGACCCGGAACGCCTCCTCGGTGCGGCCGTGCCGTGCCAGCCAGAGCGGGCTTTCGGGCAGGAACAAGCGCAGCACCCAGACGATCATGCTGGCGGCGGCGCCGATCAGCACGACCCAGCGCCAGCCCTCGACGTCGTAAGGGGCGAGCGGCACCAGCCACCAGGCGAGGAAGGCGACGATGGGCACGGCGATGAACATGATCGCCTGGTTCACCGCAAAGGCGCGTCCACGCATCCGGCTCGGAACGAGCTCTGTGATGTAGGCATCGATGGTGATGACCTCGACGCCGATGCCGATCCCGGCGAGGAAGCGCCAGAACAGCAGACCTCCTGAGGACGTCTGACAGGCCATGATCACTGACGCCGCGGTATAGCCGAGCAGGGCATAGGTGAAGATCGCGCGCCGACCGAACCGGTCGGCGAGGAAGCCGAGGAAGAAAGTGCCGACGAACAGGCCGGCAAAGGTCGCGGCGACGAAGGCGCCGATGCCGGAGAAGCCGAAGAAGGCCTGCGTCGTCGTGGAGAGCAGTCCGCTGCGCGCCAGGCCCGGGGCGATGTAGCCGGTCAGGAACAGATCGTAGATCTCGAAGCAGCCGCCGAGCGAGAGCAGGACGACGAGCTGCCAGACATGGCCGGTAGCCGGCATCGCCTCGAGCCGTCGCGAGATCTCGTCCGGTCCTGATCGTGCAGCGCCGAGCTCAAAGCCTGTGTCGATGCCGACAACGCTCATAACGTCCTCCCATGGCGCGCGCGGCGCGCGCAGTTCCCGGCGGCTCGTCTCTGTGGTTCTCGCAAGCTCTGCCGGATCGCGCCATGTTGGCGGGGTGGCGCCGGAAATCCAGAAGAACATATCGATGGGAGCGTTCGAGATTTTCGAAGGCGGCCGCTCTTCGCCTCTCCCCGCAAGCGGGGCGAGGGAGCGCGCTACCGTCGCGGATGCAGCTACCCCACCAGCTCCGCCTGCCAGCCTCCCTCGCGCACCTGCTCGGCGATCAGCGACAGCATCAGGCGGCGCATCTCCTCCATCGCGTAGGTCATCGGGCGGTTGCGCAGGCGGCAGAGGTAGAGCGTGCGGGTGAGCTTCGGGTCGATCACCCGACGCGCGACCAGACGGCCGGCGGCGAGCTCCTCTCGTGCAAACAGCTTTGTCGCGATGGTGCAGCCGAGCCCTTCCACCAGCGCGCCGGTCATGCCGGTAATCGAATTGGCGTGCAGAATGGCGCCGCCCTCCAGCCGCTTGAGCAGAACGGGATCATCCAGCAGCGCGCGTGAGGACAGGCCGAGGCCGTAGCGCAACAGGATCAGCGGCAGCCGGCTCAGCTCCTCGAATCGTACAGGGGTTTTGGCTTTGCCGACCAGTTTCGGAATGCCGACCAGGAACATCTCCTCTTCGAGAACCGGCTCCGTGATCAGCTCCTTCTCCGACGGCGGATTGTACACCAGCGCGAGATCGACATTGGAGATCATCAGATGCATCAGCGTCGCGCCGGACAGGCTCTCGGTGAGCGACAGCTTGAGCTTGGGATATTTCGTCAGCACCGTACGCATCAGCTCCACGCCGATAGCCTTGACGCCGGAATTCGCCATGCCGATCGAGATCTCGCCGGCAATGACGCGTGCGCCTTCGCGCACCTCGGTTTCGGCCTCTGCCATCGCGCGCAGGATGATGCGGGCGTGCTCGTAGAGCCGCTCGCCGGCCGCGGTTGGATCCATGCCGCGCGATTTGCGTTCGAACAAAGGCGTGGCGAACTCGGCCTCCAGATTCGAGATATGATGGCTGAGCGCGGACTGCGCGACATTGACCTGGTCCGCCGCGCGCGACAGGTTCCGCTGTTCGTAGACGGCAATGAAATAGCGGAGCTGCCTCGAATCCATGGGGTCCAGCGTTCTAGAACTGCGAAGGCAGTCTTCGACAGTTTATATTTTTCAGATGGGTTGTGAAGACCTAGTCTCTTGCCCCGACGGACAGGAGTGACGGATGGCTGAAACCGGATTGCCGCTTGAAGGCGTGCGGGTTGTCGAGATGACCCACATGGTGATGGGCCCGACCTGCGGCATGATCCTCGCGCAGTTAGGGGCCGATGTGATCAAGGTCGAGCCGCCCGCCGGCGACAAGACCCGTTCCCTCGGCGGCATGGGCACGGCGTTCTTTCCGCTGTTCAACCGCGGCAAACGGAGCGTCGTGCTGGATTTCGAGCAGCCTGCGGACCGCGACATCATGCACCGGCTGCTGGAGACCGCCGATGTGTTCCTGGAGAATTTTCGCGACGGCCAGCTCGAGAAGCAGGGGCTCGGTGCCGAGGAATTGCGGCGACGGCATCCGCATCTGATCGTTGCCGGCCACAAGGGCTTTCTGTCCGGCCCCTATGAGCATCGCCCCGCGCTCGACGAAGTCGTGCAGATGATGTCGGGACTCGCCGCGATGACCGGCACGAAGGAGAAGCCGCAGCGGGTCGGCTCCTCCGCCAACGACATCATGGGCGGGATGTTCGGCGTGATCGCGATCCTCGCCGCGCTCTATCAGAAGCGCGGCGGCAAGCGCGACGGTGCCAATATCCGCATCGGCCTGTTCGAGAACTGCCTGTTCCTGGTCGCCCAGCACATGGTCGAATACGAGATGACCGGCAACAAGCCGCGCTCGATGCCCGAGCGGGAGCATGCCTGGCCGATCTACGACATTTTCGATGCCGCCGGCGACGGACGTATCTTCATCGGCGTCGTGACCGAGGGGCACTGGCAGGCCTTCTGCCGCGAATTCGGCCTGAGCGAGTTTCTCGATGATCCCACCTTGCGCACCACGACCGATCGTATCCTGGCGCGGCCGCGGATTCTTCCGCGGGTGGCCGAAATCATCCGGCAGCAGGACGTGGCGGAGCTGTCGCAAAGGCTCGATGCGCTCAACATCTGCTTCTCGCCGATCAACCGGCCCGAGGATCTTCTCACCGATCCGCATGTGCTGCGACCGGGCGGGCTCGTCACCAATATCACCGCCGATGGCAAGCCATTCCACGTGCCGACGCTGCCGCTCGAATGGAACGGCCATCATTTTGGCGAAGGCCTGAAGGTCGCCCCGCTCGGGGCCGACACATCCGCCGTTCGTGCCGAGATCGACAACAACGACGTCACGTCAAAAGCCGCTGGGAGGCACGCATGAGCCGGATCGAGACGATTTACCCCGCTGATCGCGTTGTCCTGCGCGAGGTGGGCCTGCGCGACGGACTTCAGCTGGTGAAGGCGTTTCCGTCGACCGAGGCCAAGCAGCGCTGGGTGCGCGAGGAATACGCAGCTGGCGTCAGGCATTTCGAGGTCGGCTCGTTCCTGCCGGCAAAAACCTTTCCGCAATTCGTCGATGTCCGCGAGGTCATCGCGACGCTGGCAAGTCTGCCTGGGGCTCATGGCATCGCGCTTGCGCTCAACGAGCGCGGCGTCAACGAGGCCCTGGAGTCAGGCGTCGGCGAAATCGCCTCGGTGGTGTCGGCGACCGAGGAGCACAGCCAGGCCAACGCGCACCGGTCGCGCGACTCCGCAATCGCCAACATCAAGCGGCTCTGCGAGCTGCGCGATGCCAGCGCTCACAAGCCGCTGGTGAACGCCGCGATCTCGATGGCACTGGGCTGCTCGATCACAGGGGCGGTCGACCCGAAAGAGGTGCTGCGGCTCGTCGACAAATGCCTCGAGGTCGGCGTCGATTTCGTCGCGATCGCCGACACCGTCGGCTATGCCGGGCCGAAGCAGGTGGGCGAGCTATCGCGCGCCGCGGTCAAGCTCGCCGGGAATAGGCCGATCTGCATCCATCTTCACGACACCCGCGGCATGGGCATTGCCAACGCCGCCGCCGCTCTCGACGAAGGCGTCCGCATTCTCGACGGCTCGCTCGGCGGCCTCGGCGGCTGCCCCTTCGCGCCGGGCGCTACCGGCAATGTCGTGTTCGAGGACCTGGTCTTCCTGTGCGAGAGCAAGGGCTTTGCGACCGGCATCGATCTCGACAGGCTGATCGCGGTGCGCAAGATCCTGCGCGAGGAGATGCCCAACGAGCAGCTCTACGGCGGTCTCGCAAGGGCTGGGCTGCCGGGCGGGAGTGCAGCGAAGGCGGCGGAGCGATTCTCTATCAACGATGGCAGCATCGTAGGGTGGGCAAAGCGAAGCGTGCCCACGTCTTCTATCGATCATTGAGAGATCGTGGGCACGGCGCAAGAGCGCCTTTGCCCACCCTACGATTCCCGACTCTGTGCGAGATACCCCTCAAACAACCGTCTTCTTGGCAAAGTCACTCATGCCGATGCCCGTGCTTCCGGGCCTTCGCCGGCTTTCCCTCCCCTGTCGGGATCATCACCACGCGCCCGTAACGCACGCCACGCTCGGCGATGATGTGATCGGCAAAATGTCTGACCTCGGCGGCGTCGCCCTTCAGCGCCGTCATTTCCATGCAATTGTTGTCGTCGAGATGGACGTGCAGGGTCGCGAGTGCGAGGTCGTGATGGCCGTGGAATTCCTGCACCAGCCGCTTCGACAGGTCACGCGCGGCGTGGTCGTAGACATAGACGAGGCCGGCGACGCAGGGGCCGCCCTGCGCGGAGTCCTCGCTCGATTGCTGCAGTCCCGCCCGCGCGAGATCACGGATGATCTCGCTGCGGTTCTGGTAACCGCGCGCCTCCGCCGCGGCATCGATCTCCGCCAGAAGATCGTCCTCGATCGTGATCGTAATCCGCTGCATCAGGTCCTCTCCGCGCGCCGCCGAACGGACCTGTTCTACACGGATTCTGACGTTCTCACAGCCGCGTTGCGCGCAGCCGCAGCGCATTGCCGACCACGCTGACCGAGGACAGCGCCATCGCCGCCGCGGCGATGATCGGCGACAGCAGCACGCCAAAGGCGGGATAGAGGATGCCGGCGGCAATCGGAATGCCGGCCGCGTTGTAGATGAAGGCGAAGAACAGGTTCTGCCTGATATTGCTCATCGTCGCCTGCGATAGCCTTCGCGCCCGCGCGATGCCGATGAGGTCGCCCTTCAGCAGGGTGACGCCCGCGCTCTCCATCGCGACGTCAGTGCCGGTGCCCATGGCGATGCCGACCTCGGCCGCCGCCAGCGCGGGGGCATCGTTGACGCCGTCGCCGGCCATCGCGACGCTGCGGCCGGCCTCTTGCAGTTTCGTCACGACCGCGCTCTTCTGGTCGGGCAGCACCTCGGCCTCGACATCGGCAATACCGAGCCGGCGCGCGACGGCTTCGGCCGTGGTGCGGTTGTCGCCGGTCAGCATGATCACCTTGATGCCTTCGGCGGCGAGCGCCTTCAGCGCCTCCGGGGTCGAGGCCTTGACCGGATCGGCGATCGCGAACAGTCCGGCAAGCCGGCCGTCGACGGCCATGTTGATGACGGTGGCGCCGTCGCCGCGCAGGCGTTCGGCCTCCGCGTCGAGCGTCTTCGTGTCGATGCCGATGGATGTCAGATATTTTGCGTTGCCGAGCACGACGCTCTTGCCATCGACCTTGCCGGTCGCACCTTTGCCCGTGGGGGAGTCGAACGCTTCGACCTGGCCGAGGGCGAGTTGCTTCTCCTTCGCCGCGCGCACGATCGCATCGGCCAGCGGATGCTCGCTGGCGCGCTCGACGCTGGCCGCAAGCCGCAGGATGTCATCCTCGGCAAAGCCCGATGCCGGCACGATCGCCACCACCTTGGGCTTGCCCTCGGTCAGCGTGCCGGTCTTGTCGACGACGAGCGTATCGATCTTCTCCATCCGCTCCAGCGCCTCGGCGTTCTTGATCAGCACGCCGGCCTGCGCGCCGCGGCCGACGCCGACCATGATCGACATCGGCGTCGCGAGGCCCAGCGCACACGGGCAGGCGATGATCAGCACGCTGACGGCGGCGACGAGGCCGAAGGCCAGCCGCGGTTCAGGTCCGAACCAGGCCCAGGCTGCAAACGCGGCGATCGCGACGACGATGACCGCCGGCACGAACCAGCCCGCGACCTGGTCGGCCAGCCGCTGGATCGGCGCGCGCGAGCGCTGTGCGTCCGCGACCATCTGCACGATCTGCGACAGCAGCGTGTCGCGCCCGACCTTGTCGGCGCGCATGATGAAGCTGCCGGACTGGTTGAGCGTTCCCGCGATCACCTTGGCGTCGACGTCCTTGGTGACGGGCATGGATTCGCCCGTGACCAGCGATTCGTCGAGCGAGGAGCGGCCTTCGAGAATGATGCCGTCGACCGGCACCTTCTCGCCGGGACGAACGCGCAGGCGGTCGCCGGCATGGAGCGTGTCGATCTCGACCTCATGCTCGCTACCGTCGGCGTCGACGCGCCGTGCGGTCTTCGGTGCGAGCTGGAGCAGCGCCTTGATCGCGCCCGATGTCGCATCGCGAGCGCGCAGCTCCAGCACCTGGCCGAGCAGCACCAGCACCGTGATCACGGCGGCCGCCTCGAAATAGACCGCGACCGCGCCCTCATGGCCGCGGAAGGTGTCAGGGAAGATCTGCGGCGCGAGCGTGCCGATCAGGCTGTAAACGTAAGCGACGCCCGTGCCCATCGCGATCAGCGTGAACATGTTGAGATTGCGCGTCAGCAGCGACTGCCAGCCGCGGACAAGGAACGGCCAGCCGGCCCAGAGCACCACGGGCGTTGCGAAGACGAGCTGGATCCAGTTCGACACGACAGGGTCGATCCAGTTATGCGGTCCGGCGAGATGGCCCCCCATCTCAAGCACCACGGGCGGCAATGCCAAAGCACCGCCGATCCAGAACCGCCGCGTCATGTCGGCAAGCTCCGGATTGGGGCCGCTCTCAAGACTCGCGACCTCCGGCTCCAGCGCCATGCCGCAGATCGGGCAGCTGCCGGGTCCGACCTGGCGGATCTGCGGATGCATCGGGCAGGTGTAGATCGTGCCCGCGGGCATCGCCGGCTCGGTCGACTTGTCCTTGGTGAGGTATCTGGCGGGATCGGCTACGAATTTGCTGCGGCAACCGGCGGAGCAGAAATGGAAGGTCTCGCCGTGATGCGCGAACTGGTGCTTCGACGTCGCGGGATCGACCGTCATGCCGCAGACCGGGTCTTTGACCTTCACCGCAGCGTCACCGTGGTCATGGTCGTGATGACGGGCATGGCCGGCGTGATCACCGTGTCCACCGCAGCAGGACGAGGTCGCGGGCTTTGCCGCAGTCGGCGCCGCTTTCGCGGAACAGCCGCATCCGGAATGCGGCTCCGCTTCGTGGTGATGCCCGTGTTCGTTGTTCATTGCCCTGCTCCGGCCCTGTGCCTGGTCTTGGATCCGGTCTTGCAACCTATACCCGGTAGGGGTATATAGACCCCATGCGCATGGACATCAAGGCATCTGTCGGAAAACGTCTCGGCCGGATCGAGGGCCAGGTTCGCGGCCTGTCGAAAATGGTAGAGGAAGACCGCTACTGCATCGACATCGTCACGCAGATCGCGGCGGTGCGCGCCGCGCTGCGCCGGGTCGAGGAAGAGGTCCTGAAGGACCACGTCGCCCATTGCGTCGAGCACGCCATCGCCAGCGGCGACAAGGCCGACCAGCGCGAGAAGATCGCAGAGCTGATGGCGGTGATTGGAAGGGCGGAGCGGTAGCGCGTGCTCTCGCTGTTGTCATTGCATCGTCGCAAGAGCTCCTCGCAACGGCGCTTGTTGCGCGAGTATCGCGCTACGTTTTCCGCTGTCGTCCCGGCGAAGGCCGGGATCCATAACCACAGGCGGTGATTTGGCGAAGACTCGTCGTTCGATCTTTTACCGCCCGCGATTGATAGATTCCGCGGTATGGATCCCGGCCTTCGCCGGGACGACGGCTGTTTATGCCGCTCTTTCGCGAGCTAGCCGGCGGCGCCGCGGGCGGTATATCGCCAACCTCTTCAGCAGCGGCAAATGCTCGGAGTCGGTGCCGCGTTCGGCCGGTTCGGCGCTCACTTGCTCAGCCGAAGCCGGCGCTTCTTCGTCAATCGCTTCAGGAACGAGCGGCGGCGCACTGACCGTTTCTGGAAACACACCGAATGAGCCCGCCACCTCCTCGAGCGGCTTTTGCTTGTCGGCCCAGTGCAAGGCTGTGTAGTCGAAGCCGTGCACGATGGTGGGTTTGACCACTTCGAAATAGGGCGAGATGTCGAAGTCGCGGGGCATATAGAGCGAGGAATCGCGGATGTGCAGGATCTCGCGGCGCGCGGCGCGGCTGCCGGCCTTGGTGATCTTGGGCAGGATCGGATAGCGCACGGCATCGAATGCTTGGGCGATCAGCGCCGAGCAGATGATCTTGGTCGGGTCGCCCGAGCCGAGCGCGATCATGCGCCGCCGCCAGCGTTGCGGCACCGGCAGCGGAAACAGGAAGCGCATCAGATCGATGATGTTCTTGGTGTCGTAGCCGAAGCCGATGCGGTTGATCGCATAGCGGCACACCGTGGTGCGATCCTCGTAGGACAGCCCGACCGGACGGCAGACGCGGGTGTGATAGGGGAAATATTTCGACAGCGGCGCGGAGGTGACGCCTTCGCCGATATTGGCCTCGATCAGCACATGCGGCTCGCCGTCGGGCTCGACCGCGCCCTCGACCGGACCGACATAGAGCGCGGCATGCGACCAGGTCGACTGCGTCAGATATTTGATGATGCCGGAGATGCGGTTGTTGCCCTCGACCAGCATGACGTCGCCTGGCTGGATCACGCCGCGCAGATGCTCGGGGTCGCTCGGCGTGAACGGCTCGTAGCCCGGCACCTCTTTCGAGAGGTAGGCGGCTATCACCTTGCCGACTGAATCTAGCACCGTCCCCATGAACTCTCCCCGGGCCTTTCTGGCCGTGTTTTTTCCATCTGTAGCATGGTCGAAACCTGTTGCAATTCGGTTCATGGCTCTGTGAGTTCAAGTACGATTGATTCACCATGATGGTTGCTGCGCAACATCAGATGCGGCAAGGTTCGCCTGCTGTTCCCGTTCGCCGCAAGTCTCCGGAAACCATGACATGACAATCACGCGCCGCAGCTTCCTATCGGCGTCGGCGGCCTTTGCTGCAGCGCCGGTCCTGCGCGCAACCGCCGCGCCCCTGCCGCGCGAGGCTGACATCGTCGTGATCGGCGCCGGCGCGGCCGGCATCGCTGCGGCGCGGCGCATCATGGCGGCCAATCGCAAGGTCGTCGTGGTGGAGGCGGCGCCGCAGATCGGCGGACGCTGCATCACGGATAGCTCGACCTTCGACGTGCCGTTCGATCGCGGCGCGCGCTGGATGCACAATCCCGATACCAATCCGATGATCCGGCTGGCGCGCAGCGCGGGGCTCGACGTCTCGCCGGCCCCGTCAGGCCAGAAGATGCGCATCGGCCGCCGCAATGCCCGCGCGGGCGAGACCGAGGAGTTTCTGGCGGCACTGGTGCGCGCAAACAGGGCCATCGACGAAGCGGCACGCGGCAAGCTCGATACGTCCTGCGCCTCGGTCCTGCCGAAGGATCTCGGCGACTGGGCCGGCGCCGCCGAATTCGTCCTCGGTGCGAGCTTTGCCGGCAAGGATCTGAAAGAGCTGTCGGCGATCGACAAGGCGCGCGCGCAGGACCGCAATGCTCCGATCGCCTGCCGTCAGGGTCTGGGCACCCTGATCGCCAGGCTCGGCGAGCAGGTGCCGACGGTGCTTTCGACGCCGGCAAGCCGGATTCTCTGGAGCAATCGCGACGTCAGCGTGGAGACGCAGGCCGGCAAGATCGCCGCGCGTGCCGTCATCGTCACGGTCTCGACCAACGTGCTCACATCGGGCGCGATCAAGTTCGCCCCGGACATTCCCAAGCGCGCGCTCGATGCGGCGTCAAAGCTCACGCTCGGCAGCTACGATCACATCGTGCTGCAATTGCCGGGCAATCCGCTCGGGCTCTCGCGCGACGACATCCTGATCGAGCAGAGCAATACGGCGCGCACCGCGCTGATGTACGCCAATATCGGCGGATCCTCGCTGTGCTCGATCGACGTCGGCGGCGCCTTCGGCCGCGATCTCTCGGCGCAGGGCGAGAATGCGATGGCGGCCTTCGCCAAAGAGTGGATCACAAAACTGTTCGGAAGCGAGACCGCGGCCGCCGTGCAGAAGACCGCCGTGACGCGCTGGAACGCGTCGCCCTATGTCATGGGCGCGATGTCGGCGTCCTCGCCTGGTGGCCAGCTCTCGCGCAAGGTCCTGACCGAGCCGATCGGCAACATGTTCCTTGCCGGCGAAGCCACCCATGAAACGCTGTGGGGCACCGTCGACGGCGCCTGGGACAGCGGCGAGCGCGCCGCGGACGCCGCACTGCGCAAGATCGGCGCGCTGAAGGACGAGCCGGCCGACGTGCCGACGCAATCGACCAAGCGGCGGCGTGTCCCGCGGCAGTGATGCGGACTAACGCAACACCCCGTCCAGCACCGGAAGCCCGGTGATCACAGCGATCGCGATCAGCGCGTAGCAGATTCGGCGAAACACCGTCTCACTCGCACGGCCGAACAGCGAGGCGCCGAAGGCGACGCCGAGCGCATAGACCGGACCGACGATCAGCGACAGCACCAGCGACTCACGCGAGATCAGGCCAGTGGTGGCGTAGCTGACCATCGAGAAGCAGTCGGACCCGCCGAAGAACAGCACGATATTGGCGCGCGCGACGATCGGCGCAATGGGGCGGCCGAGCCAGTAGCCGACGATCGGCGGCCCGCCGGTCTGCGCCAGGCCGCTGCAGAAGCCGGAGAGGCCGCCGATGCCGACCGAAAGCCAAAGGTGATCCTTGCCGCGATAGCGCCAGCCCGACAGCAGCAGAAGCAGCAGCGCGGCGACGAAGCCGGAGATGATCCAGCGCGTCGTGACGGGCTGGAGCACGCTAAGCAAATAGGTGCCGAGCGGCACGCCGACCAGCGCGCCCAGTACGATCACGCCGGTGGCCTTGCGGTCAGCCTTCCGCCATGCGTCGGGCAGCATCGGCGCGGCCGCGACGAAATCGATGACGAGCAGCAGCGCTGCGACCAGGCGCGGCGCCGCGACGCTGCTCGCCAGCGGCATGAAGATCAGCGCCGCGCCGAAGCCGGAGAAGCCGCGCGCAGTGCCCGAAACGAAAGCGATGGCGCAGAGCGCCATCGCGGTGGAGAGGCTGACGTCCTTCGGGAGGAAGTCGGTGATACTCATACCCTGTCATTCCAGGGCATCACGCCCGCAAGATGCCGCCGGTCTTCTTCGTGACCTCCGCCACGATCTTCGCGGCGACGGCCTCGATCTCCTGGTCGGTCAGCGTCTTCTCGCGCGGCTGCAGCGTCACCGCCACTGCGATCGACTTCTTGCCGTCGTCGATGCCCTTGCCCTCATAGACGTCGAAGACGTTGACGCCGGTGATCAGCTTCTTGTCCGCGGCTTGCGCCGCGCGCACGATGTCCGCAGCCTTCACGGCGCGGTCGACGATGAAGGCGAAGTCGCGCGAGACGGGCTGGAACGCCGACAGCTCGATCAGCGGCTTGGCACGGGTCGGCTTCTTCTTGGCCTCGGGAATGCGGTCGAGGATCACCTCGAACACCACGACCGGGCCGTTCGCGCCGAGCGTTTCCAGTGCGCGCGGATGCATCTCGCCGAACGTGCCGAGCACGTTCTGCGGTCCGATCTGGATCGTGCCGGAGCGACCGGGATGCAGCCAGGCCGGACCGCCCGCGACGATCTGCAACGCCTGCATCGGCGCACCGCTTGCTGCCAACACCGCGAGCGCGTCGGCCTTGGCGTCGAACACGTCGGCCTGTGCCGAGCCCGTCCAGTGACGGCCGAGTCCTTCGGACGCAGCCAGGCCGCGCCGCACGCCGCTCGCCGCCATGAACTGATCCTGCGGGCGATCGCCCTTGAAGACCTGCCCGACCTCGAACAGGGCAACATCGCCATAGCCGCGATCGGCATTGGCCTGCGCGGCCGCGATCAGGCCCGCCAGCAGCGTCGGACGCATATCGGAGAGATCAGCCGCGATCGGATTCGCCACTTCGAGCTCGCGCTGTCCGCCGCCGAACAATTGCGCCGCCGGCTTGGTGATGAAGGACCACGTCACCGCCTCGACCATGCCGCGGCTCGCCAGCGCGCGCCGCGCGCGGCGGGTGCGAAGCTGGAGCGGCGTCAGCACCGGTTTGCGCGCGTCCTCGCCGCGCTCGAACGGCGTCATCGGAACCTTGTCGACGCCATAGATGCGGACGACTTCCTCGACGATGTCGGCCTTGCCGTGCACGTCGGTGCGCCACGAGGGCACCGCGACCTTCACGACCGGGCCCGACCCGGCCATCATGAATCCGAGATGGGTGAGGATGCGCTTCATCTCAGGCATCGGCACCTCGATGCCGGAGAGACGCTTCACCTCGGTCACGGGGAATTCGATGATGCGGTCGTCGCCGAAAGCCTTGCCGACCACGACGTTCTCCGACGGCGTGCCGCCGCACAGCTCCATCACCAGCTTGGTGGCGAGCTCCAGCCCAGGCACCATGAAAGCCGGATCGACGCCGCGCTCGAAGCGGTAGCGCGCGTCCGAGGTGATGCCGAGCCTGCGGCCGGTCTGGGCGATGTTGATCTCGTTCCACAGCGCCGATTCGATCAGCACGTCGGTGGTATCATCGTCGCAGCCCGAGGCCTCGCCGCCCATGATGCCGGCGAGCGATTCGACGCCGTGCTCGTCGGCGATCACGCAAATGGCGGGATCGAGATTGTAGGTGCGGCCGTCGAGCGCAAGCAGGCTCTCGCCCTCGCGCGCGCGGCGCACGACCAGATTGCCCTTGACCTTCTTGGCGTCGAACACGTGCAGCGGCCGCGCGCGGTCGAAGGTCATGAAGTTGGTGATGTCGACCAGCGCGTTGATCGGCCGCAGCCCGATCGCGGTCAGCCGCTTCTGCAACCATTCCGGCGACGGGCCGTTCTTGACGCCCCGCACGAGGCGGAGCGCGAAGCCCGGACAGAGCGTCGCGTCCTCGACCGTGACCTTCACGGGACAGGGAAATTCGCCCTTGATCTGCTTGATGCCGGGATCCCTGAACTTGCCCATGTCGGCGGCGGCGAGGTCGCGCGCAATGCCGTGCACACCGGTGCAGTCCTGCCGGTTCGGCGTCAGATTGATCTCGATCACGGGATCGCCGAGCGCGGCCCATTCGGCGTAAGCAGCGCCGATGGGTGCATCCGCCGGCAACTCCATGATGCCGTCATGGTCGTTGGAGATCTGCAGCTCCGCCGCCGAGCACAGCATGCCGCGGCTCTCGACGCCTCTGATGGTGCCGACGCCGAGCGTGATGTCCTTGCCGGGAATGTAGGTCCCCGGCGGAGAGAACACGCTGACGAGCCCGGCGCGCGCATTCGGCGCCCCGCACACCACCTGCACCGGCGCGCCACCGTCGCCGGTGTCGACCATGCAGACGCGCAGGCGGTCGGCATTGGGATGCTGCTCGGCCGAGATCACCTTCGCGATGGTGAACGCTTTAAGCGCCTTCGCCTTGTCCTCGATGTTCTCGACCTCGAGCCCGATCATGGTGAGCTTGTCGGCGAGCTTTTCCAGCGGCTCGTCGGTCTCGAGATGATCCTTCAGCCAGGAGAGGGTGAATTTCATGGCTGTGTGCCTCGGCTCTTGTCGGTTGAATTGCTTTGCTCGGTGTCAGTGTTCCCTCCCCCCTTGTGGGGGAGGGTCAGGGAGGGGGGTAGCCGCGGATGCCGCACGCAGTTGTGAGCGAGCGTCAGCGCAGCCGGGCGAAGCAACTTCGCCGGACGATGACGCGCGCTGAAACAC
>NZ_JAANIH010000090.1 GCF_014529705.1 Bradyrhizobium campsiandrae | reverse complement strand
TTCAAGGCTTCGGTGGGCATCGATCCGATCGATCGGCGGCCCAGCTCGGGCGGCCACCCGGGCTGGGCCATTCCTCACGGAACGGGGCTCATCCTAACCCGGCGCGCTAATACAAGGGTGGGCAAAGCGGAGCGTGCCCACGATTTCTGTCGATTGAGGAAGATCGTGGGCACGGCGCAAGCGCGCCTTTGCCCACCCTACGAAACCAGACTAGGCGGAGAGATGTCCTTTCCCAGGATACTCATCTCGCGTCCCGCACAGCTACAGATCCATCTCCCAGGTCTCGCCGACCAGATCCTGCCCGAAACTGTGATGCGGCTCGGTGGCGACCAGCTTGAAGCCGGCGCTCTTGTAGATGCCGCGTGCGGCGACCAGAATGCTCTGCGTCCACAGTGTCATCCTGCGATAGCCCCTCTCGCGGGCGCCCTGGATGCACTGCTCGACGAGCGTGCGGCCGACACCGAGCCCGCGGGCCTTCTTCTCCACCTGCAGCAGACGGAGTTTGGCGAGTTCGTCGGTGGCCTTGACCAGAAAGACCGAGCCGACCGGCTCGCCGCCGACCTCCGCAATCCAGCAGTGCTCCCGCGCGGCGTCGTAGTTCCTGATGAACTGCGCACAGATCTCGGCGACCAGCGCCTCGTAGCTGATGTCCCAATTGTAGTCCGCGGCATAGGCGGCGCCCTGCCGTGAGATGATCCAGCCCATGTCGCCAACGCGATGGCTGCGCAGCATGACGGCCGCGGGCCGGCTTTGCCGGGGCTCCAGCACGGCCTCGATCGTCGCCATGGCCTGCGTGAGCCGCGCCGCATCCTCGGCCGACAGCCGGGCCAGCATTGCGGCGACCTCGTTTTGCGAGCCGAGGTTCAGCTTGGCGAAGCTCTGGCGGCCCTTGGCGGTGAGGCTGAGCTGGTATTGCCTGCGATCTGCGGGCAGGGGCTTGCGCGTGATCAGCCCCTTTTCGTCGAAGCTCTGCACGATGCGGCTGAGATAGCCGGGATCGAGACCGAGTTCGTTTCCGATCTCCTTGGCCGCAAGGTCGTCGTGCTGGGCGAGCTCGTAAAGCACGCGGGCCTCGCTGAGCGAGAACGGGCTCTTTCCAAGGTGCTGGTCGAGCACGCCGAGCTTGCGCGTATAGAACCGGTTGAAGGCGCGGATCGCTGCGATTTGGTCGTCGCTTCCGGTAAATGGCATGGGCCCCTCCGATACTTGCCATTGTCAAATAGTTATTTGACTTTGGCAAGTATTGGATGCGCGTCAGCCCACCATGACGATCCGGCTTCGCAGCAGCGTCCGGGAGGAGCGGCCGAGCCGTCTGAGCAGCCGTGCCTCGGAACGGCGAGCCTGGGACGGATAGCCGCCGATCCGGTCGTAATGATCCCGTGAGATCAAAAGCCCCTGGTCGCCGAGCGGGCCGACCAGCGTGCGCGCCACGGACCACAGGACATCGCGGAAGCCGGTATCGGCATAAGGCGAGCGGCTGTAGCGGAACACGGCCGCACGATCCCGTCCGCTGGCCGCGACGGCCTGAATGAACTGGGTGGTCTCCTCGATCCAGCCGGTTTCCAGCACGGCGCCGGCAGGAAGGAACATCAGCCAGGGGGAGCGGGCCTGCAGCGCGCCGGCCGCGAGCGCCGCGCCTTGCGAGGACCCTTCATAATCGATGAAACGGCAGCCGGCGACGTCGGCAACGCGTTCGATGACGCCATTGCGGGTGCCGTCGACCAGCAGGACTTCCTTGATGATACCAGCGGCAGCGCCGGGTACCAGCGCGGCCAGGGTTGCGACCGCGGTCTGCTCGACGCCCTCGGTCGGAATGATGACGCTCAGCATGATTGAGGCTTCACTGTCCGCAATTCGGGAGAAGCGTAACTCGTTATGAAGATGTCATAAACACGCGCCGTTGCCGAGTGCAACTTTCCCGCGGGCGGTTCGGCGCGCGATGGTAAATCGCCAAAAGTCTCATCCTGGCCGAATATGTCGCGCGCGGGTGGCAATATTGCCGAATGTTTCGGCGAATCCGGCTTTCGGGCGCTTCAAACTGGGCCTTTCCCCGCCGATATCTCAGGGTGGAGACGGCACCTTTCGCAAGGCTGTATGGTCAGGCCGACGGCGATCTTGCGGCAAGGAAAAACGTGCAACCGGCAGTTCCGCCGAGCGAGAGATATCCGATGAATGCCGATCAACTTCCTGTCGGGGCGACGCCGACATTGTCGAAGCCTGACGCCGCGCCGACCTTGCGGATCCGCGCCGTGATGCTGGGCGAACGCATCAACGCGTCGAACCTCGAACTCGGCACGCTGGTGTCCTCGACGCCGGCGGCGTTCCGCGTCCATGGCGGACTCGCCGTGATCTTCCGTTACGGCGTCGTGGTGCTGATCGGCCTGCTTCCTTCCGAGGAGAAGGTGCTGCTCGACGGCCTGAAGTCCCGCGTGACCGGCGAGTTCAGCCCGTTCGAGGAGGAGATCGCGCAGGCGCAGCTCTGCAAGGATGAAAACGCCGAGGCGATTCAGCCGGGCGGGCCGATCTGCCTGTCGAAATTTTCCGACGAGCGGCTGCTGCTGATCGCCGACGCTCTTGCCAAGAGCACGTCGCTGGCGCGCGACGAGCGGCGTGTTGCTGCCGTCTTCGACGTCATCGAACCTTTCGCGCGGGAGCTCGCCGAGAAGGGCCGCACCTCGCGGCGGCGCCAGGGCATCCTGCAGCTGATCGGCAATGCGCTGCTGGTGCAGCAGCGGGTCGCCGGCCGCGTCGCGGTTGCCGAAAAGCCCGACGCGCTCTGGGAAAAGCCTCAGCTCGACCGGCTCTATGCGCGTCTCGAAGACGAGTACGAACTGACGGAGCGCCTCGACACGCTCGAGCGCAAGCTCAAGGTCATCTCGGAGACGGCCGATGCGCTGACCGACATCATCGACACGCAGCGGTCGCTGCGGCTCGAAATCGCGGTGGTCGTGCTGATCGTGATCGAGGTCGCGATCGGCTGTTTCCAGATCTTTGCCGGCATTCACTGACGAGCCGCGGCGGGCGCCTGCCGGATATCGCCGCCGGTTCGCGATCGCCATGTCGCGATCTCGGCGATCTCGGCCTCGGGCCGTGTCTCCATTGTCCGGCTGCGTCCAAGATAGAGCTGTCCTGCATCGCCCTCGATCGTAATCCAGTCGCCTTCCGACAAAGTTGCATCGGCAAGCCGCGCCTGCCGCGCAACTGGATCGATCTTCAGGGCGCGACAGCCGACCACGCAGGGCTTGCCCATCTGGCGCGCCACCAGCGCCGCATGCGAGGTGCGCGCGCCCACCGCCGTGACGATGCCGGCCGCGACCGCAAAGCCCGCGACGTCAGCGGTGCTGGTGTCAGGACGCAGCAGGATGACCGGCTCGCCGGCGGCCGACAGGCGCTGGGCGCATTCGGCGTCGAAGGCGGCGCGGCCGATGCCGATGCCGCCGGAGGCGCCGATCCCGGTAGCCGCCGGCTCGCCGGCGGCTACCAGCGATGTCGCGGTGAGGGAGCCAAGGTCGATGTCGGCAACCCGCGCCAGCGCCTCGTCCGGGGTGATCAAGCCCTCATGCACGAGGTCGATCGCAATTCTGATTGCGGCGCGCGGCGTCCGCTTGGCCGAGCGAGTCTGCAGGATCCAGAGCCGGCCGTCCTCGACGGTGAACTCGACATCCTGCACATCGCCAAATTCACGCTCGAGCCGTTTCAGAATATCGCCGAGCTCGGCTTCGGCCCGGGGCAGCGCGCGCGCGATCGCGTCGTCGGCGTCGGGCGTACGGCGTCCGGACACCACGTCTTCGCCTTGCGCGTCGAGCACCAGATCGATCATCGGATGCGGAGCACCGGTCGACGGATCGCGCGAGAATGCCACGCCGGCGCCGGATGCCAGCCCGCCATTGCCGAACACCATCGCCTGCACCGTGACGGCGGTGCCCTGGAGTGATTCCAGCTGCTGAAGCTTCCGGTAGGTCTGGGCGCGTTCGCTGGTCCAGGATCGGTAGACGGCGCGTGCCGCGGCTTCGAGCTGCGCGGCGGCATCCTCGAGCAGACCCTCGCCGCGATCCTCGATCAGCGCCTGCTCGTCGCCGGCAAGGCGTTCCAGCGCCTCGCTGTCGAGCTCGCGATCGCTGTCGGCCCCCTCCGCGTCGACCAGTTCCGAGATGCGGGCCGCGAACGCCGCGGCATCCAGCCCGAGCACGGTCTCGCCAAAACTCTCCAGGAAGCGGCGTCGGCAGTCCCAGGCGAGCCGCGGCCGGCCGGTCGCGCGGATCAGGCCGTGCACGGCATCCGACGTGCAGCCGACATTGAGAACCGTGTCGAGCATGCCCGGCATCGACCGTGCCGCGCCCGAGCGCACCGAGACCAACAACGGCAGCCGCCGGTCGCCGAAGCGTTTTCCGGTCGCGCGTTCCAGGAAGGCGATGCCTTCCTGCAAGCCGTCGCGCAGATGTCGGTCGGCGTGGGCGTGTCCTGCGATGATATCGGCGCAGAGCTTGACCGGCAGCACGAAGGCCGGGGGCACGGGCAGGCCGAGCGCGGCCATCCGGGCGAGGTTCGCGGCCTTGGCGCCGATCTCCTCGGCGGAACGCAGTTCGGTCGTCCCGTTGCCGATACGCACGATGTGCATGCTATGTCCCTCTAGGCTGCGAGATCGATCATGATGTGCCGGCGCAGCAGATGTCCGAACCCGGCGAAGCGGTCGGTGGCCCGCTCGATGGCGCGCGCGAGCTCCAGCACCGAGAGCGAGGTCGCGATGTCGAACCCGCCGCCGAACACAAGCGCGGTCGTCGCCCGTTCCTGGCTGTCGGCGGCATGTTCCGCATCGATCAGGCGGGTCACGGCCGCGAGCGCATCCTCCGAATCCGCGCGTCGCCCTTCCGGCACGTCGGTCGCCGCGGCGACGCCGCTGGCTGCGGCCTCGGTCGTGGTCATCGCCACCGCGCAGAGCTCGGCGAGCGCAGTCAGCAGTGACGGGTCGGTCCGTACGGGCATCAGTGAGGCGATGAAGGCCGCCTGCTCGAGTTCGTCGACGGCTTCCTCGGCGCGGTCGATCAACTGTCCGATCGTCGGCCGGGCGTTGAGTCGGTCGATTTCCTTGCGGGTCTCGAGTGCGATGCGGTCGGCCTTCTGCTCGATCGCGCCGCAGCGCCGCATCAGCAGATCGCGATCGGCGGGCTGGCCGGCGTGCAGCGCCGCGATGTGCCGGGAGATGGCCGCGACGAGATCGTGGGCAAGGCCGATCTGGCGCAGCACGGCGGCGAACAGCGTGCCGTCGACGCGTTCGAGGTGCCGCACCAGATCGGCCTCGATCTGGTCGCGCACCATCCTGACGGAGTGACCTGCGAGCAGCGCCTCGGTGGAGGCGCGCAGTGCGGCCTTCAGGAAATCGATCGCCGCGGTGCGGCCGAGCGCCTGGTCGAGCCGTTCGCCGAAGCCGATGCGGGCGGGCGCCGCGTTCCTGACCGCAGATCCCAGCAGATCGTTGCCGCCGAGCTCGAGAAAGCCGCGGTGGCCGATCCGCTGTCGCGCTGCCCATTCGAGGATTCGTGTTGCGTCGTCCTTGGCGACCCAGGTCCGCAGCAGCTTGCGCGCCTTGTTCCAGTCGATCAGGAACACCAGCGCGGCCCCCAAGGCTGCGAGGAATTCGTTGCGATCGGCGGCATGGCCTGCCTGCAATTGGCCGGTGACGAGAAAAAATGAATTGTCTTCGCCAAGTCCTGCGGCGGTGTGACGGTCGAGCCCGCTCCAGGTCGCGTCGAACTTGTCGAACAGCGAGATGAAGAACTTTGCCCGTGCCAGATGCACGTCGGTATAGGTGACGGTGACCGCGTGCTTCTTGACGGCGATCACCACGACATGCGCGTCGGTGGTGCCGATGTCATTCTGAATCAGGAGCCGGCCGCCCGAGCGGGTTGCCATGGTGTCGAGGCCGGGATGGTTGAACTTCAGCCCGCGCGTCTGGTTGAGCCCCTTCATGAAGGCTTCCACGGCGCTGCGATCTTCGCCGTGCAGGCCGAACACATGGGCGCCGTCGAGAGTTTCCTCCGAACAGGTCGCCGCGAGCTGGTTCAGCGCCTTGTGGAGATCCATCACCAGGCGATGCAGGCTGTCGCCGCCGGCCTCGGTCACGCCGGTCAGACGGGCAATGCGGGAGAGTTCGATGTCGTTGGTGGCGTCGAGCAGGCCCTCGCTTCGCACCGCCGTCAGTCGCGCATTGGCTTTCTCGCCTTGGGACACCGCACCGGCGCTGACGGCGCGGATCATCGCCACGACGTCGTCCTGGATCTCCTTCATCAGCTTGGCGAGGTTCGGCGCCGTGAGGCGGGAGGTTCCGACGAGATGGGCACCGCCGATCAGCGTCGCGATCGCGGCAGGCGCGATCCCGGCGGCCTGACTCTCGACCGCGAGTTCGCGGGCCGGCCGGTCAGGGTCTTGCGCATGCTGAGCGGCCGCCTGGAGCGCGCTCATGCGCACCTTGATACGGTCGTTGGCGGCAAGCCCATCCGCCACCAGCGTGGGCAATAGCATGTCGCTCTGTCCGAGCTGTTCGATGATCTGGGTTTTCATGGTCTGTCCGCACGACGGCTGATCCCGCTTTTATGCCGCGAAGTTGCGACGTCATCATTGCGGCAGATCATTCATAAAACCGTCATGGAAGGTGGCGCGTGCGGACCAGCGTAATGCCTCGCGATCGTGATCGCGTCGTCGGTCGGAATGACGCGCGTCGCGGCGACGCTGCCTCACCGTGGCAGGGTCGCCTTGGCATTGTCGCGAGAAAACATCGGTGGCACGTCGAACTTGCCGGTCTCGAGGTCATATCGGCAGCGCCAGCCGTTCACGACGCCGGTCTGCTCTCGCTTGCGTCCCTTGACGTCGGCTTCGCCCGACAGGGTGATCAGAACATAGCGGTTCGCCGGCCAGTCGACGCTGAGCCCGCGATAGCTCTGGTCCAGCCCTTTTACCGGATAGGCCGAGATGTGATACTCCGGCTTCTTCACGACTTTTCGCCACTCCGGCTTCGTCTTCAGGTACTCCCAAGCGAGGTCGCCGAGTGGCTTCTCGGTCGCGCTAACCCAGCCTTGCGAGGTGCGGCGGTACAGGTAGAGGGTCGCCTCACCCGAGCCTTGCTTCTGTACGCGAATGGTCCACCTTTGATCATTGGTGAACTCGAAATCCGCGGGATAGCCGGCCGGTTCGCGATCGAGCAGCGTGAAGGTGCCCTGCCAGCGCGCCCAGAACTGCCATTTCCAGTCGTCGTCCTGATCCTTGTTCACATATTGCTCGATGATCGTCGAGCCATCCGGCGACGCGCGAGTCCATTTCTCGACGATCTCGTAACCTGCCGGCGGGGCTGCCGGCTGCGAGGCGTGGCAGAAGCCGATGCTGCAGGCCACGACAAGTCCGATCCACGCTGTCTTGATCAAGGTTGTCTTGATCAAGGTTGTCTTGATCAAGGTTGTCTTGGTCAAGGTTGTCTTGGTCAAGGTTGTCTTGGCCCTCATTGTCGCCTGTCTCCATATCGCAGGCCTGTCCAAGGCCTGCCGTCAGTGAGCGTTCAACGCCTTTGTGACGCGCTCGATCGCCGTCGGACCATCCGGATGGGATGGGGCCAACTCGGAAAATCTCTTGAAATCCGCCAATGCGCGCTGCAGCGGGGAACGTCCCCCGCGCCAGTATTGTAGGGTGGGCAAAGCGGAGCGTGCCCACGCATTTCTCGCGATCGAGAGAGATCGTGGGCACGGCGCAAGTGCGCCTTTGCCCACCCTACAATACCTGCGCCTTGGCTCGCAGCGTCGCGACGCAGTGCCGTGTGATCGTCGTCTCCTTATTGGTCGGGACACAAGTATCGTAGGGTGGGCAAAGCGGAGCGTGCCCACGCATTTTTCATGATCGAGAGAGATGGGGGGCACGGCGCTTTTCGCGTTTGCCTACCCTACGAGACCTGCGCCTTGGCTCGCAGCGCCGCGACGCAGTGCCGCGCTATCGTGGTCTCCTCATCGGTCGGGATCACGAGGACGTCCACGGCGCTGTCATTGGCATTGATGCGCTCGTGCGCCGCGTTGTTGGCCGCAGCATCGATCCGCACGCCAAGCCAGGCGAGCCGGTCGCCGATCGCGCCGCGGATCTGCGCCGCGTGCTCGCCGATGCCGCCGGTAAAGACGAGCCCGTCCAGTCCACCGAGCGCGTTCGCCATCACCGCGGTCTCCTGTGCTGCACGATAGGTGAAGAGATCGACCGCCTCGCGCGCCGCGGGTTCGCGGCTGGCGAGCAGCGCGCGCATGTCCGCGGAGAGGCCGGAGACGCCGAGCAGGCCGGACTCGTGGTAGAGCAGGTGCTGCACGGCGTCGACCGACATCTTCTCATGCTGTTGCAGATAGAGCAGGACGCCCGGGTCGATCGTGCCGCAGCGTGTGCCCATCACGAGGCCATCGAGCGGCGTCAGTCCCATCGTGGTGTCGATGCTGCGGCCGCCACGAAGGGCGCAGAGGCTGGCGCCGTTGCCGAGATGGGCGATGACGACGCGCTTGGCGGCAAGTTCCGGCGCAATCCGGGCGAGGCGGCCTGCGACATATTCGAATGACAATCCGTGAAAGCCATAACGCCGTATGCCGCGCTCTTCATAGTGTCTCGGAATGGCGAAGCGGCTCGCCGGTGGCGCGAGGCCGTGATGGAAGGCCGTGTCGAAGCAGGCGATCTGCATCAGGGCGGGGCGGATCGCCGAGATGGCGCGGACCGGTGCGAGGCAACGGGGCTGATGCAGCGGGGCCTGCGGCGTCAGCGCCGCCAGCCTCGCCATGACGTCGTCCGTCAGCTCGACCGGGCCCGAATAATCCGGCCCGCCGTGGACGACGCGATGGCCGACCGCGCGCAGGCTGCCTTGCCCGAACCGGTCGTCGACAAAGGCGAGCACATCGGCGAGCAGATGGCCGCCGTCGGCATCGGCTTCGTCCTTGCGCTGTTCGAACAGGTCCTCGCCCGCAGGGCTCGTCACCACGAGCCGGGGCTTGGCCTCGTGCTCGTCGAGGAGCCCCTTGCAGAGCAGGGTGGGATCGGCGCCCGAAATATCGAACAGGCCGAACTTGATGCTCGATGAACCCGAGTTGAGGACGAGGACCGCGTCAGCCATGGCGCCGTCAATCGCCGGCTTCGGCCGGCGTGGCGCCGCCGGCGCTGTTCTGCCAGACCCATTGCTGGATTTCCGGCATGTCCTCGCCATGCTCGCGCACGTAACGCGAATGCTCGAGCAGCTTGTCGCGGAACTGCTGCTTCACATGCGCAGCCCTGGTTGCGAGATCGGGCACGCGTTCGATCGCCTCGATCGCGAGGTGATAGCGGTCGAGCTCGTTGAGCACCACCATGTCGAACGGCGTCGTCGTGGTGCCTTCCTCGGCGAAGCCGCGCACATGCATTCCGGCATGGTTGGTGCGGTTATAGGTCAGGCGGTGGATGAGGTGGGGATAGCCGTGATAGGCGAAGATCACTGGCTTGTCGCGCGTGAACAGCGAGTCGAAGTCGCGATCGGAAAGGCCGTGCGGATGCTGCTCCTGCGGTTGCAGCGTCATCAGGTCGACGACGTTGACGACGCGGATCTTCAGGTCCGGCAGCGCCTTGCGCAAGAGGTCGACGGCGGCGAGCGTCTCCAGCGTCGGCACGTCGCCGGCGCAGGCCATCACCACGTCGGGTTCGCCGTCAGCGTCTTCCGTACCGGCCCAGGTCCAGATGCCGATGCCGGCATCGCAATGCGTGGCGGCTGCCTGCATCGACAGCCATTGCGGCGCCGGCTGCTTGCCGGCGACGATGACGTTGATGCGATTGTAGGTGCGCAGGCAGTGATCGGCGATCCACAACAGCGTGTTGGCATCGGGCGGGAAATAGATACGGACGATGTCGGCCTTCTTGTTGGCGACGAGATCGACGAAACCCGGGTCCTGATGGCTGAAGCCGTTATGGTCCTGGCGCCAGACATGCGAGGTGAGGAGATAGTTGAGCGAGGCGATCGGGCGCCGCCATGGCAAATGCCGCGTCACCTTGAGCCATTTGGCGTGCTGGTTGAACATGGAATCCACGATGTGGATGAAGGCCTCGTAGCATGAGAAGAAGCCGTGCCGTCCGGTGAGCAGATAGCCCTCGAGCCAGCCCTGGCAGAGATGCTCGCTCAGGACCTCCATCACGCGGCCGTCCTGCGCGAGGTGCACGTCGTAGGGTTCGATCGGCTCCATCCACACGCGTTCGGTGCTCTCGAACACGGCGTCCAGCCGGTTCGAGGCGGTCTCATCAGGTCCCATGATGCGGAAATTGCGCGCCTCGGCGTTGAGGGTAATGACGTCGCGCAGGAATTTGCCAAGCTCGCGCGTCGCCTCTCCCGTCACCGAACCTGGCTGCGGCACCTCGACGGCGAAGCTGCGGAAGTCCGGCAGCTTCAGCTCCTTCTTCAGCAAGCCGCCATTGGCGTGCGGATTGGCGCCCATGCGCCTGCTGCCTTCGGGCGCAAGGGCCTGGAGTTCGGGGATGAGCGCGCCGCTCTGGTCGAACAGCTTTTCCGGCTCGTAGCTGCGCATCCAGTCTTCGAGAATCTTCAGGTGGGCCGGATTCTCGCGGCAACTCGCCACGGGCACCTGATGCGCCCGCCAAAAACCTTCGACCTTCTTGCCGTCGACCTCTTTCGGGCCGGTCCAGCCCTTCGGGCTGCGCAGCACGATCATCGGCCAGCGCGGCCGCTCCACGCTCGCGCGACCATCGCGGGCGTGCTGCTGGATCGAGCGGATGCTGGCGATTGCGACGTCGAGCGCGTCGGCCATGGCCTGGTGCATCGTCTTTGGATCGTCGCCTTCGACGAACAGCGGCTCGTGGCCGAAGCCGCGGAAGAGATCGCGGATCTCGTCATCACGCATTCGTCCGAGCACGGTCGGGTTGGCGATCTTGTAGCCGTTGAGGTGCAGGATCGGCAGCACCGCGCCGTCATGGGCGGGGCTGAGGAACTTGTTGGAGTGCCAGGAGGCCGCCAGCGGGCCGGTCTCGGCTTCGCCGTCACCGACGACGCAGGCGACGATCAAATCAGGATTGTCGAAGGCCGCGCCATAGGCGTGCACCAGCGCGTAGCCGAGCTCGCCGCCCTCGTGAATTGAACCCGGCGTCTCCGGCGCGGCGTGGCTCGGAATGCCGCCGGGGAAGGAGAACTGCCTGAAAAGTTTCCGCAATCCGTCCGTATCGCGCGCGATGTCGGGATAAATCTCGCTGTAGCTGCCTTCGAGATAGGTGTTGGCGACCATGCCCGGGCCGCCATGTCCAGGGCCGCAGACATAGAGCACGCTGAGGTCCTGCGCGCGGATGACGCGGTTGAGATGGGCGTAGATGAAGTTCAGCCCGGGCGTCGTGCCCCAATGGCCGAGCAGGCGTGGCTTGATGTGCTCTGGCCGCAACGGCTCGCGCAGCAGCGGATTATCCAGGAGATAGATTTGCCCGACCGAGAGGTAGTTCGCGGCGCGCCAGTAGCGATCGAGGAGATCGAGGTCGCTGCTTGCAGCTGACTGATGTTGTTGATTTGTCATAATCCTGCTGACCTTCACTCGGATCGTCGTCAACGATGTTCCCGGACGATCGATCCTTCGGCGGCATGAAACGGGATCGCCATGACAGCCATGTTGCGTGAGGTCAAAGCCGCGCGCTCGAAGTTTGGGCGGCTACTGTGCATGGGGTTGTTTTCGCGTTTTCCATTCTTGTTCTTGATTTGTTCCTTTGGCGTGCTATCTTGGCTGCATGAGTCCAGCTTCTTCTTCTGCTCTCAAGCACCCGCCGGTCACGGCGCCCTCCGAGCCGGCGGGTGCGCCTTCTGATTTCCCCGAGCTTGGGGTCGCCATCGACCGGGCGCGCCGGCGCGGGCGAGGCGCCCAGTCCAATGCCAGCGGCCGCTACGAGGCGGAGGCCCGCGTCGCCTTCGACGATGGCTGGCAGAGTCTTGAGGAACTGCCGCCGTTCAAGACCATTGTCGGCGTCGACACCTCGCGCAAGGTGATTACCCGCAACGACTCCCCCGACATCGGTTTCGATCGCTCCATCAATCCCTATCGCGGCTGCGAGCATGGCTGCGTCTATTGCTTCGCGCGGCCGACGCACGCCTATCTCGGCCTGTCGCCGGGGCTCGACTTCGAGTCAAAACTGTTCGTGAAGCCCGAGGCGCCTGTCCTGCTCGAGAAGGAACTCGCCGCCTCAGGCTACGAGCCGCGGATGATCGCGATCGGCACCAACACCGATCCGTATCAGCCGATCGAGCGCGAGCACAAGATCATGCGCGGCATTCTCGAGGTGCTGGAGCGCACGGGCCATCCCGTCGGCATCGTCACCAAGTCCGCGCTGGTGACGCGCGACATCGACATTCTCGCACGCATGGCCAGGCGCAACCTCGCCAAGGTCGCGATCTCGGTGACCTCGCTCGATCCGAAGCTGGCGCGCACCATGGAGCCGCGGGCGTCGACGCCGCCAAAGCGGCTGGAGGCGCTGAAGCAGCTTTCGGACGCCGGCATTCCGACCACCGTGATGGTCGCGCCCGTGATCCCCGCGCTGAACGATACCGAGATCGAGCGCATCCTCGATGCCGCAGCCCATGCCGGCGTCAAGGAAGCGTCCTACGTGCTGCTGCGGTTGCCGCTGGAGGTGCGCGACCTGTTTCGTGAATGGCTGATGGCAAATTATCCGGACCGCTATCGCCACGTCTTCACGCTGATCCGCGATATGCGCGGCGGCCGCGACTATGATTCGAAATGGGGCGAGCGGATGAAGGGCACGGGACCGATGGCCTGGACCATCGGCCGCCGCTTCGAGATCGCCTGCGACAGGCTCGGCCTCAACAAGCGCCGCGCCAAGCTGACCACGGATCACTTTGCCCGGCCGAAGCAGGGCGGCGAGCAGCTCAGCCTGTTCTGAGCATGATGTGGAAAAAGGTATGGCATGAGTAACGAAGTTCCGCCGGTGCCGCGGCTCACCGTCGTCACGCTCGGCGTCAGCGATATCCGCGCCAGCATTGCTTTCTATGATGCGCTGGGCTTTTCGCGCCGGCTGAAGGCAACCAGCGAGGCCGTTGCGTTCTACGATACCGGCGGCTCGGTGCTCGGCCTGTTTCCCTGGGACCAACTGGCTGACGACGCGAGCTTGCCGGACCAGCCGAGGCCGGCGAGCTTCCGCGGCGTCACGCTTGCCTGGAACTGCGCCTCCCGCGAGGAGGTCGATGCGGTGATGGCCTTCGCCCTCGGCAAGGGAGCAAAGTTGCTGAAAGCGGCGTCTGACACCGACTACGGCGGCTATCGCGGTTATTTTGCCGATCCCGACGGCCACGCCTGGGAGGCGGTGGTGGCGCCCGGCATCGAGGTCGGCGAAGACCGGCGGGTGCATCTGGCAAACTAGAGCGGTCAGCTTGAATAACGGGAATTGCGATTGGTTCCCGGTTGCGCTGGCCGGGCTGCTTGCGCACGATCCCGGCCATGATTCGGGACAAATCCGCCAGGAAGCCGGCCAAGGACGTGCCAAACAAGGACGCGCCAAAGCAGGCTGCCGAGAAGAAAGCCGGGCCTGCCAAAGCGAGCTTTCGTCGCGAGCGCGCGCTGATCAAGCGCGGCGTCTGGCCGGTCGCCGGCTGCGACGAGGCCGGCCGCGGGCCGCTGGCTGGTCCCGTGGTGGCGGCTGCCGTGATTCTCGATCCTGATCGCATCCCGCGCGGCATCGATGATTCGAAGCGACTGACCGCCGAAGAGCGCGAAAGACTGTTCGACAAGATCTGCGCTACCGCCCAGGTCTCGGTCGCGGTCGCATCGCCTGCGCGGATCGACCGTGACAACATCCTGCGCGCCTCGCTGTGGGCACTGAAGCGCGCGGTGATCGCGCTGCCCGAGCCACCCCGCCACGTCTTCGTCGACGGCCGCGACCGCCTCGATACGCCTTGCGATTGCGAGGCCGTGATCGGCGGCGACGGTATCGTGCTCTCGATCGCCGCCGCCTCCATCGTCGCCAAGGTCACGCGCGACCGCTTGATGTGCGCGCTGGCGCAGGATTGCCCGGGCTACGGATTTGAGCAGCACAAGGGCTATGGCGTCCCGGAGCATCTCGATGCGCTCGATCGCCTCGGTCCGACGATCCATCACCGCAGCTTCTTCGCCCCCGTCGTTGCCGCCCGCGCCAAGCACATGCCCTGGACGGTCGAGCCGGTGCGGGATCTGTTCTCGGCCACCGAGGTCGAGCTGCAGGTCGAGACGGCGGTTGAAATCGATGCTTCGGCAGGACTCTAGAGCAGACCGAAGTTGCCACGACGCGTGGCGCCCTTTATCAAAACAGATGTGAGCGAATAGGGCCGGCTGGACGGGTTGGCTGCATCTTGCGGGCGTTGCATGCGGTTTACCTCCCTGGTCATCGAGCTCATTCGCGCCCGGCCGCGGTTGATCGTCTGGATTGCCGTGCTGCTTCAGGCTGCGATGTGGCTGCTGGTCGCCCTCGTGTTCTACCGCAGCCCGCCCGGCAGCCTCGCGACCCTGCTCGCCTTCGGCAGGGAATATCAGGTCGGCACCGATCTCGGCCCGCCGCTCGCGGTCTGGCTCGCCGACATCGCCTATCGCGCCGCGGGCGGCCACATGTTCGGTGTCTATCTCCTGGCCGAGCTCTGCGAGATCGCCACCTTCATCACGCTCTATCACCTCGCTCGTGCCGTGGTCGGCAGCCAGCATGCGGTGCTCGCCGTGCTGTTGACTATGACAGTGCTGGCCTTCTCCTCGTCCGCGCTCGACTTCGGTCCCCTGGTCCTCGCGCGCCCGCTGTGGGCACTGCTGCTGCTGCATTCCTGGCAGATCATCGGCCAGCGTCGCGGCAATGCCTGGTTCGCTTGGTCGATCGAAGCGGGCCTGCTGCTGCTGACGACGCCGGCCGCGATCTTCCTGCTCGCGCTTCTCGTCATCTTTGCGCTGTCGACCGCCGGCGGGCGGCGGACCTTGCGTGCGCTCGATCCGCTGTTTGCGCTTGTCGTCGTCGCCGTGCTGGCGCTGCCTTATGCGGTCTGGCTGATGCGTGCCGAGACCCTCGTGTTGCCCGCCTTGCCTCAGGTTGCGGACCTCAGTGCCCGCGCGATCCATGCGGTCTGGCTGCTCGGCGGGCTCGTGCTCGGCGCAGTGGCGATTCCGGTGTTGACGTTTCTCAACACCGGCCTGTTGGCCGGCAAGAGCGAGGAGGCGCCGATCATCTACCGGCCTCCGGTCGAGCCGCTCGCGCGCAACTTCGTCTACTTCTTCGCGCTCGCACCTGCGCTCGGTGCAGTCCTGATCTCGGGCCTGTTCGCACTCGATACCGTCGTCGGCGGCGCCGGTGTCGTGCTGGTCATGTCGGGCCTCGCCATGGTCGTGGCATCAGGCGATCTCGTCGCGATGCGCCAGGCGCGCATGCTGCGTACGGTGTGGATCGCCGCCATCGTGGCGCCCGCCGCCGGTGTCGTGCTGGCCGTGCTGTTCATGCCCTGGACCGGCAGCGGCGAGATCGCGACCTCGATGCCGGCCGGTGCGATCTCGGACTTCTTTGAGGAGAGCTTTGCCCGTCGCACCAACCATCGTCTGCGTGCGGTCGCCGGTGAAACCCAGCTCGCGAGCCTGATCACGCTGCATTCCGGAAGACCGCATCTCTTCATCGATGCCGATCCGGCACGCACGCCATGGATGTCACAGGCCAAATTCGGCGAGAGCGGTGGAGTCGTGGTCTGGCGCGCCTCCGATACTGCCGGCACGCCGCCGCCGGAAATTCTCGCCCGCTTCCCCGGGCTGGTGCCGGAGGTGCCGCGGGCGTTCGAATGGCTGGTCAATGGCCGTCAGGGATTGCTGCGCATCGGCTGGGGCATCGTGAGGCCGAAGGGGACGTAGGGGTCTCTCCGCCGTCATTGCGAGGAGCCCTTGCGACGAAGCAATCCAGGCGCCTCTGCGGAAAGATTCTGGATTGCTTCGCTGCGCTCGCAATGACGTGGATAGGCCGTTCAGCCTCTCACGCGCCCGCCAGTGCCTTCGCGATCGCGCGCAGATCCTGCCAGGCCAGCCGCTTATAGGACGGCGAGCGCAGCAGGTAGGCCGGGTGGAAGGTCGGCAGCGCGCGAATGGTGCGCTGGCCGGTGTCGTAGCCGAACCAGCGCCCGCGCGTGCGCATGATGCCTTCGCGCGTCGATAGCAGCGTCTGCGTCGAGGGATTGCCGAGCGTCACCAGCACGTCGGGGTTCACCAGCTCGATATGGCGCTGGATGAAAGGCAGACAGATCTGCGTCTCCTGCGGCGTCGGCGTGCGGTTGCCCGGTGGCCGCCAGGGGATGACGTTGGTGATGTAGGCCGTGGTGCGGTTGAGGCCTATCGCGCCGATCATGAGATCGAGCAGCTTGCCGCTGCGTCCGACAAATGGCAGTCCCTCGATGTCCTCGTCACGGCCCGGCGCTTCGCCGACGAACATGATGCGCGCCTGTGGATTGCCGTCGGCGAAGACCAGCCGCGTCGCGGTGTGCTTGAGCGCGCAGCCCTCGAAGTTTTGCATCAGCTCGCGTAGCGCCTCGAGCGTCGGTGCGGTGCGCGCGGCCTCGCGTGCCGAAGCAATCGCGACGTCGGGCGCGGGAGCGGCCTCGCCGCGCAGCACCGCCGGCGCGGCGACAGGCCGCGGTGCCTCGACCGGCGCCGCCCGCGGGGGCGGCGGCGGGGCTTCTAATTCCGCCAGGCGGTCGATCGGTTCCTCGTTGAGTGCGCAGTCGACACCGGCCTCCAGATAGAAGGCGAGAAGCTCTCGGACGGTGGGTGCGGGCTCTGGGATCATTTGGAAAGTCAGACTATTAGTTCATCTTAAGGCGCCTTGCATCCCAGCGGAACGCATTTCCGTGGTTGTCCTACCCGGAAAAATCGGAAACAAGGGGGCGCAAATGACAAGGAACCGTCTCAAGGGCTGAGATCAGATGAGCACCGAAGAACTTCCCCCGCGCGAATCCATGGAATTCGACGTCGTCATCGTCGGCGCCGGCCCCTCGGGCTTGGCTGCGGCGATTCGGCTGAAGCAGATCAATGCCGATCTCAATGTCGTCGTGGTGGAGAAGGGCTCCGAGGTCGGTGCGCACATTCTCTCCGGCGCCGTGATCGATCCGGCCGGGCTCGACAGGCTGATCCCGGACTGGCGCGAAGACCCTGATTGCTCTCTCAAGACCCAGGTCAAGGACGATCGTTTCTTCTGGTTCACCGAGACCAGCTCGTTCAAGATCCCGAACTTCATCATGCCGCCGCTGATGGACAACCATCACTGCTACATCGGTTCGCTCGGCAATGTCTGCCGCTGGCTGGCGCGCAAAGCCGAGGCGCTCGGCGTCGAGATCTATCCGGGTTTCGCTGCCGCCGAGGTGCTCTATGACGACAAGGGCGCGGTGAAGGGCATCGCTACGGGCGACATGGGCATCGGCCGCGACGGCAAACCGAAGGACTCCTTCACCCGCGGCATGGAGCTGCTCGGCAAATACACGCTGTTTGCTGAAGGCGCGCGCGGCAGCCTGTCGAAACAATTGATCGCGAAGTTCGCGCTCGATGCCAAGAGCGAGCCGCCGAAATTTGGCATCGGCCTCAAGGAGGTCTGGCAGATCGATCCGGCTAAGCACCAGAAGGGCCTGGTGCAGCACGCCGTCGGCTGGCCACTCAACAATGACACCGGTGGTGGTCTGTTCTTCTATCACTACGACGAGAACTTGGTGTCGATCGGCTTCGTCGTCCACCTCAACTACGACGATCCTTATCTCTCGCCGTTCGACGAATTCCAGCGCGTCAAGAACCATCCCGCGGTGCGCGCAACGCTCGAAGGCGGCAAACGCCTGGCTTATGGCGCGCGCGCCATCACCGAAGGCGGCTACCAGTCGGTGCCGAAGCTCAGCTTCCCCGGCGGCGCGTTGATCGGCTGTGCGGCGGGCTTCGTCAACGTTCCCCGCATCAAGGGCGTGCACAATGCGATGGGCACCGGCATGCTCGCAGCAGAGCACGTTGCGTCGGCACTGGGCGCCGGCCGTGCCAATGACGAACTGATCGAATACGAGAACGCATGGCGCGATTCCGTCGTCGGCAAGGACCTCTACCCCGTCCGCAACGCCAAACCGCTGTTGTCCAAGTTTGGCACCTTCATCGGAGCCGGGCTCGGCATCTTCGACATGTGGTGCAACACGCTGTTCGGTGCCTCGTTGTTCGGTACCCAGTCGCATGCCAAGCCCGATCGCGCGACGCTCGATCCGGCCAGGCAGCACGCGCCCAAGAACTATCCGAAGCCGGACGGCAAGATCTCGTTCGACAAGCTGTCCTCGGTGTTCCTGTCCAACACCAACCACGAGGAGGATCAGCCGGTCCATCTCAAGGTGGCCGACATGAACCTGCAAAAGACCTCGGAGCATGACGTCTTCGCGGGGCCGTCGAATCGCTATTGCCCGGCCGGCGTCTATGAGTGGGTCGAGGAGGGTGCCAGCCCGCGCTACCAGATCAACGCCCAGAACTGCGTCCACTGCAAAACCTGCGACGTCAAGGACCCGAACGGCAACATCACCTGGGTTCCGCCCGAGGGCGGCGGCGGACCGAACTACGAGGCGATGTGAGGGCCCGCCGGACGGCCAAATCGGCCCGAAGGGTGATGGCGCGCACGTTCGCGTGAGATCGGGAGCCCCACGGGTGCTCCCGGTCACGATAAGGCCATAGTACCGGCGTCTTGGGCTCTCCTGTACGGTTACTTGGCCGATTTGGGGCGTGCGGCGGGGATCGCCCGGTCCGAATCCTTGCGGTGAAGCGCCAAAAGCGGCATTGTCCGGACCGACGGTTCCGGGTCCCGATGTCGCCGGCCGCGTTCGTGCGCGAGACGGCCGTTTGCTCCAAACCCAGGCACTACCAACTCAAGGCGAGCCCTGATGTTTTCAAATCGTTTCAACCGCTGGACTGCTGCTGCCATCGCCCTTGCCGGCTCTGTGATCGTGGCGGTCCCGGGCGGGGTGCTGGCGCAGACGCCGGACCATCCGGCCGACACGGCGGCGCAGTTTCCGACCCGAAACGATTTGAAGTCGCTGACCACCGCCGGCAGCTATCTCGCCGCCCGTCACGCCAGCGTCGAGCGTGACGCGACCTCGGCCGCCGCCTTCTACCGCTCCGCGCTGCGGACCGACCCCAAGAACAACGAACTGCTCGACCGCGCCTTCATCTCCTCGGTCGACGACGGCGACATCGAGGAAGCGGTCAAGCTCGCCGAGCGCATCCTCGCCATCGACAAGACCAATCGCATCGCGCGCCTCGTGGTCGGCGTCCATGATCTGAAGCTGAAGAAATATCCGAGCGCGCAGAACAACATCAACCAGTCGGTTCGCGGGCCGATCACCGATCTCGTCGCGACGCTGCTGTCCGGCTGGGCCGCCTATGGCGCCGGCGATGCCAAGGGCGCGGTTGCAACCATCGACAAGCTGGCGGGACCGGAATGGTACCCGCTGTTCAAGGACCTGCACGCCGGCATGATCCTCGAGAATGCCGGCAAGGAGAAGGACGCCGGCGTCCGCTTCGAGCGAGCCTACAAGCTCGACGATTCCATGCTGCGCGTCAGCGAAGCCTATGCGCGCTGGCTGTCGCGCAACAAGGACGCCGCCTCGGCGACCGCAATCTATGAAGCTTTCGACAAGAAGCTCGCCCGCCATCCACTGATCGTCGAAGGGCTGCGCGAGACCAAGGCTGGCAAGAAGATGCCGTCGCTGGTCGATTCCGCGCAGGCCGGTGCGGCAGAGGCGCTTTACGGCATCGGCGCGACGCTGACCCGCCGCGGCGGCGAGGACCTCGCGCTCGTCTATCTCCAGCTCGCGCTCTATCTCCAGCCCACCCATCCGCTGGCCCTGCTCTCGCTCGCAGATCTCTATGAATCGGTGAAGCGGCCGCAAATGGCGATCAAGATCTATGAGCGCGTGCCGTCCAGCTCGCCCTTGAAGCGCAATGCGCAGATCCAGCTCGCCATTGACCTGGATTCCGCCGACCGCAGCGACGAGGCGATCAAGATCCTCAAGGGCGTGACCTCCGAGGACCCCAAGGATCTCGAAGCCATCATGGCGCTCGGCAACCTCGAGCGCGGCCGCAAGAAGTTCGGCGACTGCGGTGCGACCTATTCGCGCGGCATCGACGTGCTGCCGGCAGGCAACGATAAGGCCAACAGTGTCTGGTACTATTACCGCGGCATTTGCGAAGAGCGCTCCAAGGAGTGGGCCAAGGCCGAAGCCGACATGAAGAAGGCGCTCGAGCTCCAGCCCGACCAGCCGCACGTCCTGAACTACCTTGGCTATTCATGGATCGACCAGGGCGTGAATCTCGACGAGGGCATGAAGATGATCAAGCGTGCCGTCGAGCAGCGCCCCGACGACGGCTACATCGTCGACTCCCTCGGCTGGGCCTATTATCGCATCGGCAATTACGAAGAGGCGGTGAAGAATCTCGAGCGCGCGATCGATCTCAAGCCCGAGGATCCCACCATCAACGATCATCTCGGCGACGCCTATTGGCGCGTCGGCCGCAAGCTGGAGGCCAAATTCCAGTGGGCGCATGCCCGCGACCTGAAGCCCGAGCCGGATGATCTGCCGAAGATCGAGGCCAAGATCGCCAACGGCATGAGCGACGACGCCTCGAACTCTTCGGCCGCGCAGGCGGACAAGAAGAAGGACGACGACAAGGGCGGCTAAGGTTGCGTTGAGGGGGCATCGCCAATGTCGGCGCTGGTTGAAGAAGGGCGCGCGAAGGTCAATTTGAGCCTTCGCGTGATCGGCCGTCGTGCCGACGGCTATCATGATCTCGAAAGTGTGGTTGCGTTCGCCGACTGCGCCGACCGGCTCACGCTGGAGCCGGGCGGCGAGCTCAGGCTTGCGACCACGGGGCCGCTCGCGGCGGCCTGCGGCGACACGTCGGACAATCTCGTCTTCAAGGCGGCGAAGCTCCTGGCCGATGCCGTGCCAAACCTGAAGCTCGGGGCCTTCGCGCTCGACAAGGTCTTGCCGGTTGCTGCCGGGATCGGTGGCGGCTCGGCTGACGCAGCGGCGGCGCTGCGCTTGCTGGCGCGTCTCAACAATCTGGCGCTCGACGATCCCCGCCTTCAGAAGGTCGCGCTGGCGACGGGCGCCGACGTGCCGGTATGCCTGCTCTCGCGCGCCTGCGACATGACCGGCGTCGGCGAGCAGTTGCTGCCGCTGGCATTGCCGAGCATGCCCTGCGTGATGGTCAATCCGCGCGTGCCTGTTGCCACCAAGGACGTGTTCCAGGCGCTGGGCCTGCGCAATGGTGAGCTCCTGGTCGGCGCGACCGATGTCATCGAGGCTCCGGCCTGGCCCGAGGAGGGCGCTTCGATCGCCGACTGGGTCGACGTGCTCGAAACCGTCGCCAACGACCTCGAAGCACCCGCACTGCGCATTGAACCGGTGATCGGCGAGGTGCTGGAGGCGCTTCGCGAATCCAACGGCGTCAAGCTCGCGCGGATGTCCGGCTCCGGCGCGACCTGCTTTGCGATCTACGCGGCGCCGGCGGACGCGCATGCCGCCGCCGAGAAGATCCGCAGGGATCACCCTGGTTGGTGGGTGCATGCGGGGACGTTGAGCTAGGTATTTTCTCCGCGAGGGTCGGTAGCTGAGCTAGTCGATGCTTTCCAACCCTAGAAAATGTCGGATCTCTCCGAGCACCTCTTCTGGCTTGTCGTGCTGCAGCCAGTGCCCGGCGCCTGCGATGGTTGCGATACGCGCCTGCTGGAAATAACGCTCCAGGCCCGCTGCCTTTGCACCTGCCAGGAAGCTTTCGCCGGCGTTCAGCAGCAGCGTCGGACAGGCAATGCGCGACCACAGCGCGACGTGATCGTCCGGCCACAGCCGGTGCGGCGCCGACGCGCGCTGGTAGGGATCGAACTTCCAGCTATAGGTGCCGTCCGCGTTCTGCCGCGCGCCATGCGTGGCGAGGTGCAGCGCGAGGTCGCGAGACAGCCGCTTATTGTGCCGCATCATCTGCGCGGCGGCGTCCTCGAGCGTCGCATAGCGGCGCGGCGTGCGATCGTGCAGCTTGTCGAGCTGACCGACCCATTTGCCGATGCGCTCATGCACCGGCGGCTTCGGTGCATCGGGCAACATCGTGACACCGTCGAGGACGACGAGCTTCGAGACCAGCTCGGGGAAGGACCCCGAAAAGATCAGGCTGACCATGCCCCCCATCGAATGGCCGATGAGCGTCACCTGAGGCGCCGCGATGGCTCGGACGAGCTGGGTGAGATCGTAGACATATTCGGTCAGCGCGTAGCTGCCGCCGTGGGTCCAGTCGGAATCGCCGTGGCCGCGCAGGTCGGGTGCGATGACGTGGAAATGCGGCTGCAGCGAGCGGGCGATGGCGTCCCAACTCCGGCAATGATCGCGGCCGCCGTGAACCAGAAGAAGAGGCGGCGCACTCTGGTTGCCCCAATCAACATAGTGCAGCCGCAGACCGTGCGATTCATAGAAGCGGCTTTGGGGAAGGAGCATCGCGAGCGATCCGCTATCCATTCGCCGGTCGCCGCGCCAGTGCAAGCGACAGGCCGAGGCCTGCGATGAAGACGCCGGAGCCCTGCGTGAGGCGCCGCACCAGATGCGGCCGTCCGATCAGCTGCGTGCGTGTCGCCGATGCCATCAGCACCACGACGACATCGGCGAAGGTGTTCAGCGCCACCGAGATCGCGCCCAACATGATGAATTGCAGCGTGGGGTGTGATCCCGCGGGATCGAGGAATTGCGGAATGAAGGCGAGGAAAAACGCCGCGGTCTTCGGGTTCAGGGCTTCGACCAGCACGCCGTCACGGAAGGCGCGCTTATCGCCGATGGGCTCGCTCTCCACCGGCGGTACGCGGCTGGCGCGACGAAAAGTCATGATGCCAAGCCAGACCAGATAGAGTGCGCCGACGAATTTGATTGCGGCAAACAGCTCGGCGCTGGCGAGGATGATCGCGGAGACGCCGAGGCTGCCCGCGACCACATGGGCCAGTCCGCCCAGCGCGGTACCTGCGGTCGAGGCAAAACCACTCGCGCGTCCTTCCGACAAGGTGCGCGCCGCGACGTAGAAGATGCCGGGGCCGGGAATGGCGGCGATGAGAAATGCCGCGGCAAGGAATAGCCAGAAATTCGTTTCGGTCATCCTGCTTTGGTAGCGATGCCCGGCGTGATTGCAAGGCCCTGTATCTAGGTCATCCGGCGGAAGATCACGCTGGCGTTCACACCGCCGAAGCCGAAGCCGTTGGAGATGGCGTTGAGCATCGGCATCGGCCGCGCGCCGCCCGCGACGATGTCGATGCCCTCGGCGTTCGCGTCGGGATTGTCCAGATTGAGCGTCGGCGGCGCAATCTGGTCGCGCAAGGCGAGGATGGTGAAGATCGCCTCGAGCCCTCCGGCGGCGCCGAGCAGATGGCCGGTGGCCGATTTGGTCGCGCTCACCGCGATCGTCTTGCTGCGGCCGAACAGGGCACCGATCGCGCCGAGCTCGCTCTCGTCGCCGGCGGGTGTCGAGGTCGCATGCGCATTCAGGTGCTGCAGATCGGCGGGCGCCAGGCTCGCTTGCCGCAGCGCGATCTCCATGGCGCGGCGGGCGCCCTCGCCATCCGGTGGACCTGATGTCATGTGATAGGCGTCGGCCGTCGTGCCATAGCCGACGATCTCCGCGACCGGAATCGCGCCGCGGGCCAGCGCATGTTCCAGCTCCTCGACCACCAGAATGCCGGCGCCTTCGCCCATCACGAAACCGTCGCGGTCGCGATCGAACGGACGCGAGGCCCGGGCGGGCTCGTCATTGAAGCCGCTCGACAGCGCGCGGGCCGCGGCGAAACCGCCGAGGCTGACGAGATCGATGCAGGCTTCCGCGCCGCCGCAGATTGCGACATCGGCCTCGCCGATGCGGATCATGCGCGCGGCATCGCCGATCGCCTGGACGCCGGCGGCGCACGCCGTGACCGGCGTGCCCAGCGCGCCCTTGTAGCCGTACTGGATCGAGACATGGCCGGCGGCCAGATTGGCGAGGAACGAGGGAATCGTGAACGGCGACAGCCGGCGCGCGCCGCGCTGCTCGGTGATGCGCACGGCCTCCGCCATCGCCGGGAAGCCGCCGACGCCGGAGGCGATGATCGTTGCGGTTCGCTCCAGCGAGGCTGCATCCTGCGGCGCCCATTTGGCCTGTGCGACGGCCTCCGCGGCGGCCAGCAGCGCGAACAGGATGAAGCGGTCCATCTTGCGCTGGTCTTTCGGCGCGGCAGCCTCCGCCGGATCGAAGCCGCCATCCGCATCGTCCGCCTTGTCGGGCACGAGGCCGGCGATGCGCGCAGGCAGCGCCTGCGCCCATTCGGGCAGCGGGCGTAGCCCGCTTTGCCCCGCGAGCAGCCGCCGCCAGGATAGCTCGGCACCGCAGCCAAGCGGCGACACCGCGCCCATTCCCGTCACGACGATACGACGCATGTCAGTCTCCAGCCGGCGCGGTGGCCGGGTTCATGGCCTTGAGCGAGGCGAGCCGCCGCCGCATCAGGCGGCTCGCGGCGGGGCCTGCGATCACGACCGCATTGGCGAGCGTGATCGGTTGCCTGTCGGCGGCGTCGACCACGACCGGTTCGAGCGGCCGACGATCGTCCCGGTTCGCCAAGAGAATGGATTGCCCCTTCGGCGCGAGGTGCTTGTTGCCCCAGGCCAGCAGCGTCGCGATCACGGGGAAGAAGTCCCGCGCCTTGTCCGTCAGCACATATTCGTAACGCGGCGGCCGCTCCTGGTAGCGGCGGCGGACGAACATGCCGGTCTTGGTGAGATGGGCAAGACGCCGCGACAGGATGTTCGGCGCGATCGAGAGATTGCGCTCGAACTCGTCAAACCGCGTCGAGCCCTGCAACGCATCCCGCAGGATCAAAATGCTCCACCACTCGCCAACCGTCTCCACGGCGCGGCCGACCGGGCATTCCTGGATCGAGGGCAATTTGGGCTGCATGGCCAGAAGGTAGGGTAGTAACTTGCAAAATGCAAGTTACTACTTGTGCGGCTTGGGTTGTCGATGGAAGTAGCGTGATCTTTCAGAAGATGCGGCGCGCACCAATCCAACACCGTCACCCTGAGGTGCTCGCCTCTTCGGCGAGCCTCGAAGGGCGACGGCCCGGCTGCATCTCGGCCGTGTATCTTTCGAGGCTCCCGGCGCGATGCTTGGCATCGCGCCACTCGCACCTCAGGATGACGGGGTCAATTGCAGCGCAAAATGGAAGGTGCGTTGGACCCGAACGTGCAGCCTAATGCGACCGTGCCAGGCAGAACGCCACGACCTGCTCCAGCGCGCTCTTCATGGGCGAGGAGGGGAACAGCGCCAGCGCGTCGACCGCCATGGCGCCGTAGTGCTGGGCGCGGCTCAGCGTGTCCTCGAGCGCGCGGTGCTTGTTCATCAGGCCGATGGCGTGGTCGAGATCGGCGTCGCCGATCTCGCCGCGCTCGAGCGCCTTGATCCAGAAGGCGCGCTCGGTGTCGTTGCCGCGGCGGAAGGCGAGCACGACCGGAAGCGTGATCTTGCCCTCGCGGAAATCGTCGCCGGTGTTCTTGCCGAGTTTTGCACTCTTGCCGCCATAGTCGAGCAGGTCATCGACGAGCTGGAAGGCGATGCCGAGATTCATGCCGACCGAGCGGCAGGCGGTCTGCTCGGCCTTCGGGCGGTTGGCGATCACAGGGCCGACCTCGCAAGCGGCGGCGAACAGCTCGGCGGTCTTGCCGCGGATCACGGCGAGATATTCGTCCTCGGTGGTCGCGGTATTCTTGGCCGCGGCGAGCTGCATCACCTCGCCTTCGGCGATGGTGGCGGCCGCCGCGGAGAGAATGTCGAGCGCGCGCAGCGAGCCGACCTCGACCATCATGCGGAAGGCTTGTCCCAGCAGGAAGTCGCCGACCAGCACGCTCGCCTCGTTGCCCCAGAGCATGCGCGCCGACAGCTTGCCGCGACGCATCTCGCTCTCGTCGACGACGTCGTCGTGGAGCAGCGTTGCGGTGTGCATGAACTCGACGCTGGCCGCGAGCTTGATGTGGCCGTCGCCGGTGTAACCGGCAAGGTTGGCCATGGCGAGCGTCAGCATCGGCCGCAGCCGCTTGCCGCCGGAGGAGATCAAATGGTTGGCGACCTCCGGGATCATGGTCACATCGGACCCGGTCCGCGACAGGATCGTGGCGTTGACGCGCTCCATATCAGGAGCGACAAGGGCAACCAGCTCTTCGATCGACGCGCCGGGGGTTTCGAAAGGTACGATGACGGCCACGCCGGTCTCCAATATTTGCCCCGAAGGGGCTATTCTGATGGAAAGACAATAGAAACTGGACGGGGATGCGGCAAGGCCTGTGGAACCATTGACATTTGCCGCTCACCCGCTTTCTGGCAGGAGGCCCGCTTTGCGAGAACTGGTTCGGACCAATGATATCGTGCTGGTGTCGGCGATCGGCGCGCTGCTCGACGGCGCCAACATCCATCATCTGGTGCTGGACCAGAACATGAGCATCATCGAGGGGTCGCTCGGCGTCCTGCCGCGGCGAATCCTGGTCCATGAGGACGATGCCCGCGAGGCCCGGCAGCTCCTGACCGAGGCTGGGCTGAGCCACGAACTGCGCGGCGATGATTGACGTCGTCACAGATCTCACTCAGGACGCCTTTCTGGGCGGCCAGCTGCTGCTCACGCAGAAGCGATCCGGCCACCGCGCCGGTCACGACGCCATCTTGCTTGCGGCAGCGACCGAGGCCAGCAAAGGCGACCGCGTGGTCGATCTCGGCGCCGGCATCGGCGCGGCTGGGCTGGCGCTGGCCCGGCGCGTGGCCGGGATCGATCTCTGTCTCGTCGAGATCGATCCGGAACTGGCCGAACTCGCGCGCGCCAACGCCGCCACCAATGCGATTGCCACTGATGTGATCGTGCTCGACATCACGGATGACGCGCAGGCTTTCGCGGCACATGGGCTCGGGCCCGACAGCGCCGATTGTGTGATGATGAACCCGCCCTTCAACGATCCCGCCCGACATCGCGGCTCGCCCGATCAGGCCCGTCACACCGCCCATGTTGCGACCGAGGAGACGCTGCATGCGTGGGTGCATGCAGCGCGGCGTATTCTCCGATCGAACGGCGTGCTGACTTTGATCTGGCGCGCGGATGGTATGGCGGAGGTTTTGGCAGCGCTGTCACGCGGCTTCGGCAGCGTGTCGATCCTGCCGGTTCATGGCGAGGCGGGAAGGCCTGCGATCCGCGTGCTGGTCCGCGCCGTGAAGGGCGGCCGGGCGCCGATGCGATTGCTGCCGGGCCTTATGCTTAACGATGAGTCACGCGTGCCCAAAAAAGAGGTGCGGAATATTCTGGAAGGGAGAGCGGTCTTGCCGCTGGCGGGGCCGTGACAGCTTACTGGGGAAGCGATTCCGACTGCTGTTCTTGCGGGGACGTAAAGCGAATCGCCGTGAAAAGCGCGCCGATCAGCATCAACAGCAGATAGATCTTCATGTCATTTCCTCCGCTGCCTTATTGCAGCTTCCCAACGGGCATTCTGCAAAACACGTTCCAGGCACCTTCAATGACAGTCGCGTGATAAGAATAGGTTAATCAGGAGTAACGGCATGGCCGAACAATTGAACGATCGCGGGAGTTCCGGCCTGGCCGACAAGCTCATGCAATATCTGCCGGCGCGCTTCCGCCCCGGTGCGGCGGTGGTGCCGGTGGTGCGGCTGTCGGGCGTGATCGGCGCGGTGACGCCGCTGCGTCCGGGCATGACGCTTGCCGGCGTCGCACGGGTGCTGGAGCGGGCCTTCTCGATGCGGAACGCCAAGGCGGTGGCGCTGGTGATCAATTCGCCCGGCGGCTCGCCGGTGCAGTCGCGCCAGATCTATCTGCGCATCAAGCAGCTCGCGGCGGAGAAGAAGCTGCCCGTGCTGGTGTTCGTCGAGGACGTCGCGGCCTCCGGCGGCTACATGATCGCCTGCGCCGGCGATGAGATCTTCTGCGATCCGTCCTCGATCCTCGGCTCGATCGGCGTGGTCGGCGGCAGCTTCGGCTTCCAGGAGGCGATCAAGCGGCTCGGCATCGAGCGGCGGCTCTACACGGCAGGCGCCCACAAGGCGATGCTCGATCCTTTCCTGCCCGAAAATCCCGACGACGTTGCCAAGCTGAAGGCGCTCCAGCGCGAGATCCACCAGATCTTCATCGCGCTGGTGAAGGAGAGCCGCGGCGCGAGACTGAAGGGCGCCGACGACACCCTGTTCACCGGCGAATACTGGGCCGGCGAGACCTCGATCGCGCTCGGGCTTGCCGACGGCATCGGCGATCTCCGCTCAACTCTTCGTGCCCGCTATGGCGAGAAGGTTCTCACCCCTGTGATCGCGCAGCCGTCCGGGCTGCTGTCCGGCCTGTTGGGGCGGAAATCGCCCGGCGCGGGGCAGCTTTCGGCCATGGAATCAATGGCCGGTCTGCCCGACGAGCTGATCTCGGCGGTTGAGACGCGGGCGATCTGGGCGAAATTCGGGTTCTAGGCGGCGCCCCGCCCGCGCCATTTGGTCCGAGCTGAGCCAATTGCGGCGCAGCCCGGACTGCGCGATTATGCGTGTGGGGGCTGAGCATGAGACAAGGATCGACCGATGCCGCCGTTCGTCGCATTCGCGGGCGTCCTGGGCGGGCTTGCCGTGGTCCGCTGGGCCTACAAGACCGCCATCAGGATCAACGAAGAGCTCGAGGAGATGCGCCTCTCGCGCGTCGCCGAAGCCGCCCACATGGGGAATATCCAGACGCTGAAGCGTGACCCCGTGACCGGAGCGTACCGGCCGGGTTAGGCCAGTCGCCGTTCGTCATGGCCGGGCTTGTCCCGGGCATCCACGTCTTGCCTTGCCGCGGGAAGAACG
>NZ_JAANIH010000008.1:184985-186697 GCF_014529705.1 Bradyrhizobium campsiandrae | reverse complement strand
AGCGAATTCCATTGGGCGTCCTTCGCTTTGAAAAATTCGAATTGGCCCAAACCGACGTTTGTCCGCCCGGGATATGGTGGCAGCGCGGGTTGGGGCGTAGGATGGGTTGAGCACTTGCGAAACCCATCACTTCTCGTTCGTCGCTCTCCGTAACCGTGGCAGGATCGTCGGCAACGACAGCTTCCGTTCCGCTGCATGGGTTTCGCAAGTGCTCAACCCATCCTACGCGCTGTCATCACTCGTCTGAAGGCGATCGCAGGCTGTTGTCAGAGGGACGTCTAGATCGCGACTGTCACACCCGCATTTTTCGCGTACGCATGAATGACCATCAAAGCTTGCTGAAGGGCTAGCTCCTGCTTGAGTGCCCGCTTGCGGCCCGCGCGGCGAACGATCCAAGCTGTTATGAGTGAGGCAATGAGTGCAGGAATCAGCAGGATGACGAGGAAAATGCCGGCGGCCATGTAGAGATAAGGCACGGCATCTTTCTTCCACTGCTCGATCTGGTCATTTATCTTCTTCTTCACGTTCTCGACAATGCTCGTGATGGCCTTGGTCGCGGCGCTTTCGATCGACTTGATCGCGTCGTCGGCCAACTTCTCCGGTAAGTGAGCGGCGTTGTTTATATCAGTCACGGCCTGGTCGATAACCTTGCCGTTGCCCTCGCTCTTGACGTCCGGAAGTCCGGGTTTCGTCGGACCTGGCGTCGTAACCGTAACGCCGTGTTGCTGAACTTCTACTTGGCCGTTCGAGCGCACGGTGATTTGAGGAGTAGCTGATTGAAAAAAGCCTTGAGCGTGCGCCATCGGGCTGCCAGCAGTCAATGCTGCGGCCATAAGCAAGCACTGTCTCATCTTGAACTTGGTCATCGCAACAATGGGGAACGCCCCTCTCCCTGATTTATATCTCCAGTAGTGACCTACATCATGGACTTGGTTCAGCGGTATCTGACGACCAGCACAATGGCGTCGAGCTATGGCGACAGCACACCATCTGCACAGTAGGGCGTAGGATGGGTTGAGCACTTGCGAAACCCATCACTTCTCGTTCGTCGCTCTCCGTAACCGTGGCAGGATCGTCGGCAACGACAGCTTCCGTTCCGCTGCATGGGTTTCGCAAGTGCTCAACCCATCCTACGCGCTGATCCAGTGGGCTTTGGTGGCTCGGCTTGGCGCGGTTGACTTGGGGCAACTCGAACGATCGAAAGCGCGTTTGGGTGACGCGGTGTTAGGCCCACCTCAATGGATATCGGTCGTGGAGGACATTTGCTCCGCGACCGGTACCTCGGACGCCGGAATGCTTCAAAGCGACGTCCGATGCACTGTCGGCTTGTTCTCACACCACGATGTGGAATTCCTTCCAGGCACTCCAAGTGGTGCCGTCGAAGGCTTGGACCCAGAGATCGTCTGAGACCGCTCCACTTTGGAACGTCGTGCCGGCGAGCTGGGCTGCAGTGACATTGATGTTCTGGTTGGTGCCCTGCGCCACGCCGCTGACGACGAAGTGCCCGCTGCTGGCATCGGTGGTCGAGTCCCAGAAGCGGAAAGCGGTCATGCTGTCGACATCGGCATCGCTGACCGAGAACAGGCTCGATGCTGAGATGTTTTGACCGTGCGTTGCGCTGTAGTCGGAGGTGCTCACGACGGGAGCATGATTGATCGGCGGATTGACGTGGAATTCCTTCCAGGCGCTCCACACGGTGCCGTCGAAGGCCT
>NZ_JAANIH010000008.1:0-184886 GCF_014529705.1 Bradyrhizobium campsiandrae | reverse complement strand
TGGACCCAGAGATCGTCGGAGACAGCGCCGCTCTGAAAGGTGGTGCTGGCGAGCTGGGCTGCGGTGACGTCGATGTTCTGGTTGGTGCCCTGGGTCACGCCATTGACGACGAAGTGTCCGCTGCCGGCGTCGGTGGTCGAATCCCAGAAGCGATAGGCGGTCATGCTGTCGCCGTCGGCATCGCTGACCGAGAACAGGCTCGATGCCGCGATGGTCTGGTTGAGCGTCGCGCTGTGGTCGGAGGCGCTCACGACGGGAGCGTGATTGACCGGCGCGTTGACGTGAAACTCCTTCCAGGTGCTCCAGGCCGTGCCGTCGAAGGCCTGGACCCAGAGATCGTCGGAGACAGCGCCGCTCTGAAAGGTGGTGCTGGCGAGCTGGGCTGCGGTGACGTCGATGTTCTGGTTGGTGCCCTGGGTCACGCCATTGACGACGAAGTGTCCGCTGCCGGCATCCGTCGTCGAGTCCCAGAAGCGGAAAGCGGTCATGCTGTCGCCATCGGCATCGCTGACCGAGAATAGGCTCGATGCTGCGACGTTTTGATTGTGCGTGGCGCTATAATCGGAGGCGCTCACGACGGGAGCGTGGTTGACTGGCGGGTTGACGTGGAATTCCTTCCAGGTGCTCCAGGCCGAGCCGTCGAAGGCCTGGACCCAGAGGTCGTCGGAGATGGCGCCGCTCTGGAATGTCGTGCTGGCAAGTTGGGCTGCGGTGACATCGATGTTCTGGTTAGTACCCTGGGCCACTCCATTGACGACGAAGTGCCCGCTGCTGGCGTCGGTGGTCGAATCCCAGAAGCGATAGGCGGTCATGCTGTCGCCGTCGGCATCGCTGACCGAGAACAGGCTCGATGCCGGGACGTTCTGATTGTGTGTCGCGCTGTAGTCGGAGACGCTCACGGCAGGAGCGTGATTGACCGGCGGGTTGACGTGGAATTCCTTCCAGGCGCTCCAGGCGGTGCCGTCGAAGGCCTGGACCCAGAGGTCGTCGGAGACGGCGCCGCTTTGGAAGGTGGTGCTGGCGAGTTGAGCTGCAGTGACGTCAATGTTCTGGTTGGTGCCCTGAGCCACTCCATTGACGACGAAGTGGCCGCTGCTGCCATCGCTGGTCGAGTCCCAGAAGCGGAAAGCGGTCATGCTGTCGCTGTCGGCGTCACTGACCGAGAACAGGCTCGATGCCGAGATGTTTTGACTGTGCGTTGCGCTGTAGTCGGAGGCGCTCACGACGGGAGCGTGGTTGGCAGCTCCAACTATAGTGAAGCTTTGAGACCAATTGCCCCAAGCCAGTCCATCACTTGCCTTGATCCAAAGGGTGTCAATTCCTGTGCCTGGATGGAACACCAAGCTAGACAACTGAGCTGCGGTTACAAAATTGTCTTTGCTAGCCTCAAGCGGCGATCCGTTTAAAGTAAAATAGCCGCCGCCCTTGCCGTCGTACCAGAAGTCATACTGCGCGCCGACGAGGCCATAAGCGTCGCTGAAACTGAATAGCGATGACGCGGCAAAGGTCTGACCGTGCGCAGCGGAAAGATCTGTCACCGTAATTGTCGGACCCGCATCCGGCGCCGCAAACGATGCCACATTTGCTGAGAATGTACCTGTAGAGGCGAAGGTCACATAGAAAGCAAAGTCGGGTGAGCCAGACACAAGGTTTCCGGTCGAGTCAAGCATCGTGACGGAAAGACCGTCGACACCTCCAGCTGGCAGAGTGAGAAAGTTATCCGCCTGAACAATTTGAGCGGTCGACCAAACCGTCCCCACTTCGTAACTAACTCGATATTGAAAGCCGTCATCGGGTGGCAGCTGAAATGAATTAATCTTAGGAGAGCCGGCTCCACTGGTCAGGAGAAGGCTGGGGCCAGTTGGATCAAGCGCAAACTGCGAAGTAGCATCTGAGATCGAAAATCCGTAACTTGTGTTGTTTGCGACCGTTTGGCCCGTCTCAAATTTTAAACTTGATGTCTGACCGTCGAGCAGAAGATCCGCCTCAGCATATCTACGGTCATGCTGTTCTTTGCTTGCGTGCAAATACTGCTTGTACAGAAACGAGGCGGCTCCCAACCAATTGTGCTGCGCCAACAAATCCCACACGTGGTTTGTAGGAGCGACGCCTGCAGTCAGATCTTCTAGCCCATAATGCTTTGGCGGGTCACGATGCAATCCGATGTTGTACGCAAAATCGAAAATTGCTGTTTGCTGTGAGGCGGTAAGCGCATCCCACCCTGGTTGGCCATACGTGGCAGCCTTCGCCGTATAATCTCGACTTAGTTTATCCAGGATAGATTGTTCGGCGTAATTTGTAATCGCGTTTGCTTGTTCCAGCGTGATGCTAACAGCGGTGGATATCTTTCCACTAGTGTTGATCGTTTTGGAAGGAGCCAAATGTGACAATGCATAAGCATTCGTCTGGCCCACAAACGTTGAAATGAAACTTAGGTTCGGATTATTCGCATAATCTGGGAAGAGCGTGGTGATTGCATTCGTGGTCTGATTGCCTTGCCCGCCAATGTCGACTCCCTGTGCAAGAGTGAGGCCCGAATTTCCATCTGCCACCGGTACGTAGGGCGCAAGGTAAGTCACACCGGCTGGGCCGGACTCCCAAGAATGGACAAAGCTCCAGTCGATACGTGAACCGATAGGATCTTCCGGCCCGACCGGATTTGGGTCGACGACAATCTTCGTCCCACCAGCAGGAGCTATCGCTAAATTTTGGTGACGGCCTGGCCGGTCAGGCGGCGGCGGTTATGGGCTGACGGTCAGTCGGTTTGGCGATGACCTCGATCCCGTCGTTGAATGTCACACCGAGAACGAGTTTTGGCAACTGGTTGTGGCCATCGAGACGACGCCAGCTTTTCTGCGCGGCCTCAAGCAGTTTGAAGACCATCGCGAGCGCCGTCCTGTTGGACAGGCAACCCTTCGATCGGATCGTGCGGTGGCGCGCGGTAGCGAAGGTGCTTTCAATGGGATTGGTCGTCCGCAGGTGTTTCCAGTGCTCGGCCGGGAAGTCGTAGAACGCCAGTAGCGTGTCCCGATCCTTGCTCAGGCAGTCGGCCGCCTTCTCGTATTTGGGCGTGTAGCTCTCGATGAAGGCGTCGAACGCCAGCTCGGCGGCGGCCTTGGTTTCGGCCATCCAGATCTCCTGCAACGCGCGTTTGGCCTTCGGCTGCTGGCTCTTTGGCAACTTGGCGATCACATTCGCGGTCTTGTGCACCCAGCAGCGCTGCTCGCGCGTTTTCGGCCAGACCTCGCCGGCGGCCTTCCAGAACCCGAGCGCGCCGTCGGCGATGGCGAGCCGCGGCGGCACGTCGAGCCCGCGCCGCTTCAGGTCGAGCAGCAGATCGCGCCAGTCCTGCGCGCTCTCGCGGGCGCCATCGGTGAAGCCGACCAGTTCCTTGCGGCCTTCCGGCGTCGCGCCGATCAGCACAAGGATGCACTGCTTTTCGTCTTCGAGGCGTGCTTGGAGATGGATGCCATCGGCCCAGATGTAGACGTAGCGCTTCGCCGACAGATCGCGCCTCTGCCACGCGGTGTGTTCGTCGAGCCAACCGTCCTTCAGACGGCCGATGGCCGATGCCGACAACCCGGCAGCATCCTTGCCGAGCAGCGCCGCCAGAGCCTCGGAGAAGTCGCCGGTGGAGATACCCTTCAGGTAAAGGATCGGCAGCAGCGTCTCGATCGATTTCGAGCGGCGCATGTAGGGCGGCAGGATCGACGGAGAGAAACGGATGCGGTCGGGGTCGGTAGCGTCCGCCTCGCGATCGCGTACGCGCGGCTGGCGGACGGCGACCGGACCGATACCGGTCATCACCTCGCGTTCCGGCAGGTGACCGTGGCGCACGACGCGCTGGTGGCCGTCCGCGGTCTTCAAATCGGCATGCTTGCCGAGAAAGTCCGCGACCTCGGCCTCGACCGCCTGGGCCAACAGAGCACGCGCCCCATTGCGCAAGATTTCGGTGAGTTGATCGTCGACGTTTCCTGGTTGAATCAGCTTGATGATGTTATCTTTGGACACGGCATATCGCTCCTTCGGTGGAGAAGTGGAGGCGTCAAGCACCCCCACGATATGCCGCCTTTCCGATTCCCGCCGTCACCAACTTTCAGCGATAGCTCCACCAGCAGCGTCGTTCAGCGGTTCGAGGAAAGTAGTATCGACGGCTCCGCTAAAATTGACGAAGTTCAGACGGGCTACGATGGTCTTTCCAGAATAGACGTCGACTTCTTGAGTGCTACTGGTTACAGCCGTTAGAGTTAGATTGGAGAGGCCTGAAAAATCTAGCGTATCTCCCAATCCAAAACCGTCGATAGTCATAGCGATCGGCGCCGACTGAGAGCTCCACACTTTTACAGATTCATTGGCTGCACCAAATTTAAGCGTCGTTGCGCCGCTGCCGTTTAATAGAACAGTGTCCGCCCCTGTTCCAACCGATATTGTCGTGCTGCCGGCACCGGTGAGGGTAACGGTGTCAGAACCAGCACCAAGGGTGATGTTGTAGCTTCCGCTTCCACCATTGACTGTGTAAGTGTCACCCGTCTTTGAGCCCGTCGTGAAAGATTGGCTGCCCGCCAGAGTCACAACGTCGTTGCCGCCCAGGCCTTGGGTAATATCGGCGCCTTCAGAAATTGCTTGCTGCTGATCTGGCTTCAGTTGGCCAAAATCGACCACGTCCGCCCCGCTAGTAAACAGTGTCGGGGGGATGACGACGGTTTGCGCACGCCAAACGTGGTCGTACGCAGATACGCTAAGATCATATTGGCTTATGACGTGGCCGCTCGAATCGAACGTGTAGCTTGTTCGTGTGAGCGTTTGGAGGGCCGGCAGCGCCTCCGTTGGCTGCGTCAGAGAAACATCAGTGGCCGTCGCCTTATATCCGATGAAGGTGAACGTGTTCGGCGCCGACCCGTAGAAAGCATAAGACAACATACTCAGATTGAAGTACGGCCCATGACCATACTCAATAAATTCTCCGGGCGTGTCCGGTAGATAATAAGGGTCCGCGTAAGGTGCATAAACGAGGACGTGGTATCCCTTGATGTCCGTATAATACAGCGCTTCCTGAGACGCACTTTGGTCAGTCGTTTCGACGAAGCTAAGGTCGTACCTCACCCAAATTGTCGCGGATGGCATAATTGCCCACCAAAAATGCAGCCCAAACGCTGCGCCAGCGCCAAAGTATACCGATGAGGCTCGTCCACTCATCACCCCAATGGGGTATGTGAACTCGCCAACCGCTGGATCAGCCGGTCCGTATTCGAAGTTCACGGACGCTGCGGATACTGGATTCGGCGGGGCAATCTTGGCTACAGTCGGCCACTGAATCTAGCTGAGAATGGCGAGCGGGGTTGCCTCGACAATCGAAGCCTAGAAGGCACATCCAATTGGTCATTTTTCTTTCAAGCGCGTGGTATCGCGAGATACGCGGTCGCAGTGGCTACATCAGGTGGAAGAGCCGTGATTTCCGACGACGAACTCATCGACAAAATCTACGAAGCCGCTTTGGTACCTGACCTCTGGAGCTCCACCCTGCAAGAGCTTGCAGATGTGGTGATGGCTGCCGGGACCGGCTTGTTTCTGTTGGAGGGCGCTACGCCCATCGGAGCCGTATGGTCCCAGGGAGTTTACGAACTTGGCACGGGATGGATGGAGGGAGGATGGCAAGCGAAAACTCAGCGAGCATCCCGCATGATGGCTTTCAACCATGCCGGCTTCGTGTGTGACGCCGATGTCTTCTCGCCGGAGGAAATGGATCAGGATGAAGCCATCGTACGCTATCTGAGGCCCAAGGGTTTCGGTAACGGTGCGGGGACAGGGATCACGATGCCCACCGGAAATATTGCCGTCTACACTATAGAAAGGCGTTCAGCGACCAGTCCCTTCTCTCGGGCAGACTGTGTCCGCCTCGATAGCTTACGTCCACATCTCGCGCGAGCCGCTTTGCTGTCTTGCAGGACCGGGCTTGCCCGGGCCCGGGCCATGGCCGATACTCTGCAAGCAATCGGGCTTCCCGGTGGCCTTGTGAGAACAAGTGGCAGACTGATATCCTCCAATCAGATATTGGAGGATATGATTCCGTCTGTACTCCAGGATGGTTCGGACCGCTTGCGCTTGTCTGATCTCCGGGCTGACGAACTTCTTCATGCTGCCCTCAAGGATAACACGCACCACGGTGCCAGATCGATTCCCGTCCCAGGCAGCGAGACCCATCCCCCGCTGATTGTTCATCTGCTCCCAATTCGAGGCGCCGCGCACGATTTTTATCTCAATGCAGCAACAATCGTGATTGTGACTCCTGTCGACCGATCCAAGGTCCCAACCGCGGAAGTATTGCAGGGGTTATTTGATTTAACTCCCGCGGAAGCGAGAATTGCTCGGGGAATTGCGGGTGCGAGGAATACTGACGAATTGGCAAAGTCCTTGGGGGTCAGCCTGCAGACCGTGCGTACCCAAGTGAAAGCTGTTTTGGCAAAAACGGGTACGCGCCGGCAGCAGGAACTCATAAGCCTCCTCGCGGGGAAAACTTATCCGCGCGATGCTTAGAAAGCAGAGGCAGCAATTGCTGCGAGCGCCCATTGATCCCCTTAGTGGAGAAGAGTTTCGCAATACGAAGCAGGATCGTTCAATTTCGTTCGCGCCCTCGGGAACATCGGCAGCAGGAGAAGGCGGCCCATTTTAGCCGCTTGCAGTATCTAGCTCCTGCAGACGAACCAGGGAGCTGAGACATGAACGAAATCATCGATCTCGTTGGATTCGTCGTCGTCGGGATTACGGTGACACTGCTAGACTGCACTAAATTAACTCTCCTGCTAGTCGTGGTGGACCGGTCACCTAAAGTTTAGTGCCCGTAACCGCTATCAGCCATGCACTCGAACCCCTGCGAATCTCATCCCTCGCTGACGACCGACATCTCTCCCGTATCCAAGCCGATCCGCAACCAGGTGCCGGCCGGCCGCACCTCTCCAGCGACGGCGAATGGTTCGGCGAGTTGTGAGACGACGGTCCGGTCCCGCACCTCGAAGCTCCCGCTGGTCAAGGGCACGCCGCGGACGAATATCGTCTGGCCGTGTCCCGAGCCGATGCGCAGCAGCCGCCCGTCACCGGCAACGTCCAGCGTGACGCCGACCGGGGCCATCGTGTCCAGCATCGGCATGTAGGCTTCGCCCGCCGAGAGAAGAAAGCTCCAGGGCTCCAGGTCGTTGCCGCGCCGGATCGTGGTGTGGGCCGGCAGCTTCAGCCCGAGCAGTTCGTGCGGCGCACCGAGCGTGAAGCGGTGGAGTGTGCCGGCCTTGTCGAACAGAACGCCGCCGAAGCGGTCGTTGGCGTAGGGTCCACCTTTGCATGGCAATCCCTGGATGATTTGATAGCCGTGGAGATCGCCGCCCCAATGCGTGACGTCATTGCCCTGTCGCTTCCACGGCTTGAGCGTTCCCGAAAGCCGCATGCCGAGGATCTCGGTCGCGTGCGGCAGCTCGATCATCTCGACGATGGAATGCGCCTTGTCGGCGAACCGGATTTTGCTCCCCGCAGGTAAAGGCAAATCAGCGATGGTCTCGGCGGTCTCGAGCGTGCGCCAGTATCTGGTTGCGTCGTAGCTCTGGTAGAGATAGAGGGCGCCCGCCGCGGGAAATGGCAATGTCAGACAGGCGGCGCAAGCGACCAATACAAAGCGCAGTCCGCCCATCCAGGGCGCGCCATACCAGGCGGCAAAGGCCAACACGAGCGCCAGCGGTATGGTCACGAACCAGGTGGTGACGACGGCATATCCGAACAGAAGCGGCCAAGGCAGGCGCAAGATCGGTCTCCATCCGGACAGCCATCCGCAACGCGCGTATGCAGCCCATTTGTCGACGACAAATCAATGCCGGTTCGAGCGTGATTGCCGGATCGAAAACCCTGAACGCCCGATCCTTCCAAGCGCGCGCAACCGCCAGCTAGGCTCGATCCGGCGCACCTCCGCCGTGATCCCCGACGATCCGCACCAGCTCCACCTCGAGCTTCAAGCCCGGCGCTTGTTTCGCAAACCCCGTGCACATCGTGGACGAGCCATCCACCGAGCGCCCTGACACCACGATGTCGATCTCATCCAGTCCGAACACGCCGGGCGGGCCCGGTTCAACGCGCCGGGCGGAAAGGCTGGCTTTGAAGTGCTCGCCTTGCTGGGTCCAGTCGCCCGCATAGGCGAACGTGGAATCGCCGCCGGTGAGCTTGCCGTCGGGGCCGAACTCGACCACGCCGGCGCCTTCACGGACCGGCGTTCTGAACCAAACGGAATATCTGCCCGGGGTGATCACCAGAGCTCACATAGCGACCGACATCCAGGTCGAGTTGAGCCACATCAAGATGGCGATCGCGTGGCTGCGCGTGGTGGCGTATTCACCCCCAGAATTACGGTGATCAAGACATCGGCGCGACGCCGCGCCGCGCGGCACGATTGCGCGTATCAGGGCCGACGCGTGTTGCTCCCGCGCTGGGATCCACCACGCCGGCCCCGGCCGCGCCGTATGCGCGTTCAGCCGTCAGGCTTTTGATGCGCTTCGCGCCCATGCCAGCGAGGCTGACGTCACCGGGATCACGTCGCCGACGTCGACCACGGGATGAACGTCCACATCGTTCCAGAAAGTGAACTTGGAAACGAAGGAAACAACCACCTTGGGATCATTGGTCTCGACGAACACGTAACCTTTATCGCCCACCAGATTCGACAGGAATGCGTGCACCGTCAGTCCGTCCTCCGGCTTCCACTTGCCGAACGCGGTCAGAAGTCCCTCGGCTGTCCCGAAATTCTGCTCATGTCCGAGGCCATGACGGATCGTATACTCGATCATGTATTTCATAACTCTTCTCCAAATGATCAGTATGAAAAGGGGCAATCAAGCGAACGCCGTGCTCAATGCACTGCCAGCGCCGCTCGGGCGTGAGAAGACCACAAAGATGGGAGATCGAAAAGAAGGATGGGTTTCCCATTGCGGGCCAAACGCGCCCTCTTCGCGCGTTCAGCCTAAGGCGACCGGTTGGCTTTGCGAGCCTACCTCGCCCCGGCCACCACCATCACCACCACCGGCAACGTCACCGCCGCCAGCAGTGTGCACAGCGCGACCGCGCCCGAGACCGGGTTCACCATGCGCTGATACTGAACCGCGAAGATGTAGGCATTGGCGCCGGTCGGCATCGCCGCGAACAGCACGACGACGCCTGAGACGATCGGCGGCAGGTTCATGAGCCTCGCCAGCGCGAAGGCGATCGCCGGCATTGCCAGCAGTTTCAGCGCGCTCATCGCGGCGACGCTGGTGATCTCGCCCTTCACCTCGAAACGAAACAGATTGATGCCGAGCGCGATCAGCGCGGCCGGCGATCCGGCTTGCGCGAGCAGCTCGATCGTCTTGTCGACGACGGGGGTGAGGCCAAGGCCGGTGAAGCGCCAGACGACGCCGAAGCCGATGCCCAGCATCAGCGGATTGCGCGCAAGGTCGGCGAGGATCGGCCGGATCACTGACAGCACCGAGCCGGTCCGCTTGCGGCTGACCAGCTCCATCTGCAGGATGCCGCAGAGCCAGAGCAGCGGCGTGTTCACCGACAGGATCAGCGACATCGGCCCGGCCGCCTCGTTGCCGAGCGCGGAGAGCACCAGGGGAATGCCGAGCATGACGATGTTGCCGTAGACCGAGCCGATCGCGAACACGACGCCGTCCTCGCGGTCATCGCGCCGCTCGCGGATCAGCGCCGAGATCATCAGCGCCGCGATCCAGGTGAGGGCGAGCGCGCCGTAATAGACGCCCCACATCCGCCACGGGCTGACGTCGGGGAATTCAGACACGACGATGGTGCGAAACAACAGCGCCGGGATCGCGATGCTGAAGGCGAATTCGGAGATGCCCTTGTGCGCGCCCTCCGAGACGAAGCGAAACAGCACCGCCGCATAGCCGGCCGCGATCAGCGCAAACACCGGAGCGACGATCAACAGTGTGGCCATGCGGTCCTCCCCCTCACGGGGATTCCGGCCGACCACCCCACGCGTCTCGATCGTGCCATCATGCCGGTGTTTTGCCCGACATGTCAAAGGAAATTCGTAAAATCCGCAAATGATGGAGATTTGCGAGGCGGCCCAGTGCCCTCGCTACTGTGCATGGGGTTGTTTTGGCGAACGCCTCCCTGTTGCCGAGAGCGCACAGGTCCGAGCTTTCGCCTCCGGCCGCGTTGCCAACGAACGCCGGTTCACCCACACTCCCGCCCCTGTTCGAGACTTTGGGAGGATCAATGCCGGTATCTCGCCTCAGGACGCTTCTGGCTGCCGCAACTTTCGGAACGGCGCTCGCCGTGCTGGCCCTGCCGGGCGCGGGCCTTGCCTACACGCCCGAACAGCAGCAGGCCTGCACGCCGGATGCGATGCGGCTGTGCGGCGAGTTCGTTCCGAACGTCGATGCCATCACCGCCTGCATGATCCAGAAGAAGGCGCAGCTGTCGCCGCAATGCGCGGTGTTCTTCCGCCGCGGACCCGAGCCGGTCGCGGGCGCTCCCACCAACATCAAGCCCGTCGCGGCGAAGAAGACCAAGCCGAAGGCTAAGAAGAAAAAGACCGACGACGGCTAGGCGTTCCCCGCCCGAAACCGCCGCGCGCCCCTCGCTTCACAATGACCGGGCGCGCCAGCTCCGCGACAGCCACCGGACTCGTTTTGTTCGCGCCTCCTGCGCGGGCCTGCAGCGATTGCGGAACGCTGCGATGAAAAGGGTCATCGCGACAATCTGCGCGGCAAGGTTGTAGTAGAAATTTTTCGCCGCGATTGCCTGAAAAACATACGGTTGCCCGTGCGAACGGCGATTCATGACAGTTCATGTCCGTCGTCGCGGAAAGCAGTGTGACTCAAAAGCCAGCTCCTCCCGTTATTTCGTGACGGCGAGGCAACCTTCGATAAATTTTTCTTTCACGAATCAGCGCGGTGATTCATTTTCGCGGCCTGGGGTCAATCTGGAGGCCAGAGGTATGAACGTTATTGTTTTTGCATCGCGTAAAGGCGGCTCGGGCAAGAGTACCCTGGCTGCACATCTCGCCGCGCAGATCAAGGCGAGCAAGCAGGTGATGCTGGTGGATGCCGATCCGCAGGGATCGCTGACGCTGTGGCACAAGCTGCGCGGCACCAACGAGCCGCCGATCAAGGCGGCGGTAAACTCGGTCAGCGGCATCGTCTCCGCGGCCAAGCGCGACGGTTACGAATGGGTGTTGATCGACACGCCGCCGAACCTGTCGGCCGTGGTCGACGATGCGATCCGCAACGCCACGATGGTGATCATTCCGGCGCGGCCCGGCGTGTTCGACGTCAACGCGGTGCAGGAAACCATCCAGATGTGCCGCGCGGCGCGCAAGCCCTATGCGGTCGTGCTCAACGGGGCGCCGGCGCGCCGCGACGACGCCGAAAGCCCGATCGTCACCATCGCCCGCGAGGCGCTGGCCAAGTTCCGCGCTCCGGTCTGGGGCGGTCAGATCACCAATCGTTCGGATTTGTTGATGGCACTCAGCCACGGCGAAGGCGCGCGCGAGTATCAGGCCGAGAGCCGTGCGGCCCAGGAAATTGCAAGACTGTGGGCGGCGATCGAGCGTTCAGTGAAGGCTATCCGCGGCACGGCGTCGGCTTCCGGCGCAATGCACAAGCAGGCGGCATAATTTCATTCAATCATTTCCCCGGACGACGAACGCGCGGTGTCCCGCGCGTTTTGCGTTTGTAGGGACTGACGGTGAAGCTACGCCACCATCAGCATATAGAACACGATGACCGGCGACAGCGTCAGGATCACCGACCAGATGCCGACGGCCCAGATGATGTCCTCGGTGGAAAAGCCCTGCTGCTCGGAATCGTCAAAGCTGTGATGTGTTGCGCCGTAATGCGGCGCCATATCGTTCTGATGATTCAAGATCGCCCCCGCGATTTCTTCGCTTATGGGGTGAACGATACGCGGGATGTTTTAAGATTCCGGCTTGCGAGCCCGCTCGCATTTAAACGCAAACGCGAGTCCGCGATTAACCATGCGAGCGGGCTTTCTCAACCCGCGAGCCAGACCCGAAACAGCAGCACCGGCATCAGGCCGAGCATCACCGCCCAGAAGCCGAACGACGACACCACCAGAATTCCCCGCAAGAAATCGGCAGGCGCAAAGGTTTCCGCCGCGGTCGGGCGAACGCGTTGCCCCATGGTCATTCCCCCTTCGAAAGACGTTGAGGCAAAAACGATAGGCGCGATTGCGTAAACGAGTCGTGGATGCACCATGCCGCGACCGCGAAGGCCGTTCGCTCCCGGTTAACCAAGGCGATGCTCTGCCGTCGCCCTCTCCCCGTTCTGACGAGGAGAGGCGAGCGAGCGCAGCTAGGCTGCGACCATCATCCGTCGCGCGATCTCGCGATCGAGTGCGGCGGCGAGCTCGCTGCTCACCTCCACCATCGGCAGGCGCACTTCGGGGCTGTCGATCAGGCCTGTGCGCCAGAGCCAATACTTCGCCGGCGCCGGGCTCGGCTCGGCAAACAACAGCCGCGTCAGCTCCGCGACCTCCTGCCAGCGCGCCTGCGCCGCATCGCGGTCGCCGCGCTTCAGCTCGCTGTAGACGGAAGCGAAGGTCGCGGTCTCGAGATGAGCGGACAGCAGGATGCCGCCATCGGCGCCGTCGCCGAGCGCCTCGAAATAATTCGCGTCCTCGCCGGTGAGCACGGCAAAGCCCTTCGGCCGGTCGCGCAGCAGCGCGATCGATTGCTCGCGGCTCGCGCTGCAATCCTTCAGGCCCACGATGTTGGGATGCTCGGCGAGCCGCAGCAGGGTCTGGTTGGTGATGCCGACTGCGCAGCGATAAGGAATGTTGTAGAGCGCGAGCGGCCAGGCGGCGTGATCGGCCAGCGCCTCGAAATGCGCCGATATCCCGCGCTGCGACGGCCGGACGTAATAGGGGCTCGCGATCAGATAGAAGTCGATCGGCCAGTCCGCAGTCTTATCCAGCCGCTCCCTCAGCCGCGAGGTGTCCGCGCCGGAGAGGCCAAGACCGATCGGAACGTTGCGGCGGCCGGCCGCCATCTCGTCGCGGACGGTGGCGACCAGGCGTTCGAGCTCGGCCTCGCGCAGCGTCATGCCTTCGCCTGATGTCGCCCCCAGGATGAAGCCGTCGATCGCCTGAGTGCAATAGTGCCGCGTCAGCCGCCGCAGCGAGCTCTCGTCGAGACGCCCGTCGCGGAACGGCGTCACCAGCGGCAGCCAGAGCCCATGCATATGGGTTCGCAAATCAGTCATGTTCTTGTCTCCTTCTCGACGATGGACCTGAGACGGAGGGCACATGAAAAAACCCCGTCCAGGTGGCGGGGTTTTCGGGATTGGCTCGCGATGACGAAGTCAGCCTAGCGCGCGCAAAAATCCGAGGTCCCCGGATGGGGGCCTTTTTTCGAGGCTGATGCCTTCGACCAAATTGCGCACGACTTCGTGATCATCTGGAAATGATGGTGGGTAGGCCCAAAACTGTCAATACACGCGGAGGGCGAAAGCTGGATTGGGCAAAAAATTGGGCAGAAAAAAAGCCGGACCCGAGGGCCCGGCTTAGGTATTGGCCACGTGAGGCCGACACAATCACCTTCCAAGAGGGATTACTGAACTCCCGCGCCACTGGAGGAGGGGGACAAATGCGCAACGCGAAGGCTCAGCGTGCAAACAGTATGAGCTTGACGAGCGCCATGCAGCAACAGCCGAGGCCGCATGTCAGACATGCGGAAATCAGGACGGCCAGCGCTGCGCCTTGCTCACCACGAAATCGCGGAACACCTGCACGCGCGCGACCGTCTTCAACTCCTCGGGATAGACGAAGTAGGTGTCGAGCTGGATCGAATCCGACTCGCCGAACAGCTGCACGAGCTTGCTCTGTTCCTCGACCAGATAGTCGGGCAGGGCGGCGATGCCGAGGCCCTGCTGACAGGCGCGGACGAGGCCGAGGATGTTGTTGACCTTGAAATAGGCTTCGCGCGGACCCGAGCCGTTGCGCGCAGCTTCGACCAGCCAGTTGCGATTCTGCAGATGCGGCGCGAAGTTGCCGTCGGACAGCGTGATGATGCGGTGGGAGTCGAGCTCCTCCAGCGTGCGCGGCGTGCCGAAGCGCTTGATGTATTCCGGCGAGCAATAGGCGTGGAAGCCCATCGCGAACAGCTTGCGCTGGATGAGATCCGGTTGCGTCGGCTTGCGAGTGCGGATCGCAACGTCGGCCTCGCGCATCGACAAATCCAGCTCCTCGTCGGTGACGATCAGCGAGATGCGGATCTCCGGATAAAGCGCGGTGAACTCGCCGAGCCGCGGAATCAGCCAGTTGATGCCGACCCCGGGCGTGGTGGTGATCTTGAGATCGCCGCTCGGCCGCTCGCGGCTGTCGGTGAGTTTCGCGCGTGCCGCCTGCAGCTGCATGAACACGTCATGCGCGGTGCGGAACAAGAGGTCGCCCTGTTCGGTGAGGATCAGGCCGCGGGCGTGGCGATGGAACAGCGAGACCGAGAGCTCCTGCTCCAGCGCCGACACCTGGCGCGAGACCGCCGATTGCGACAGGCCGAGCTGCTCGCCCGCATGCGTGAAGCTGCCCGCCTCCGCCGCCGCGTGAAACACCTTCAGCTTGTCCCAGTCCATATCCGTAAATCCGTCGCGTGTTCGAGGCATGATCGTTATTCCGCTGCTGCGCGCTCGCTGGCGCGCAGGGCCAAGAAACGTTCGGCTTCGAGTGCGGCCATGCAGCCGAGGCCGGCGGCCGTCACGGCCTGGCGGTAAGTTTCGTCAGCGACGTCGCCGGCGGCAAACAGGCCGGGCACGGAGGTCGCGGTCGAGTTCGGGGCGACTTCGACATAGCCCGAGGGTTTCAGCTTGACCGTGTCCTTCACCAGTTCCGTCGCCGGTGCGTGGCCGATCGCGATGAAGACCCCGTCCGTCTTCACGTCGGTGAGCGCGCCGGTCTTGACGTTCTTCAGCCTGATATGGGTGACCTTGTTCGGGTTCTCGGTGCCGCAGATCTCGTCGATCGCCGAATCCCAGATCACCTTGATCTTCGGGTGCTTGAACAGGCGCTCCTGCAGGATGCGCTCGGCGCGGAAGTGATCGCGGCGGTGCACGATGGTGACCTGTGAGGCATGATTGGTGAGGTAAAGCGCTTCCTCGACCGCGGTATTGCCGCCGCCGACCACCACGACCTCCTTGTTGCGGTAGAAGAAGCCGTCGCAGGTGGCACAGGCGGAAACGCCACCGCCCTGGAACTTGGCCTCGGACGGCAGCCCCAGCCAACGCGCCTGTGCGCCGGTGGCGAGGATCACGGTGTCGGCGAGATAGACGTCGCCGGAATCGCAGGTGAGGCGGAACGGCCGCTGCGAGGTGTCGAGCTTGATCACGAGGTCAGTGACGATCCGGGTGCCGACATGGACCGCCTGTTTCTCCATCTGCTCCATCAGCCAGGGGCCCTGGATCACGTCCGCAAAGCCCGGATAGTTCTCGACGTCGGTGGTGATGGTGAGCTGGCCGCCCGCCTGCAGGCCCTGGATCAGGATCGGCTCGAGCATCGCGCGCGCGGCGTAGATCGCAGCGGTATAACCGGCGGGCCCTGAGCCAATAATGACGACCTTTGCATGAACAGGAGCGGACATTTCGATGGACGCCTTTCACGGGGGATCTGCAGCGCGGGCGCGGAACGTGCCGGGAGGCCTCGCGGAGGCGCTGAAATATCAGAGCTAATCTAAGCCTTCTGGTGAGCTATGCAAGAATTGCATTCCCAATCGGCGGATTTTTCCAACAAGGAACAAAAGTCGGCTGGGATGAACGCGCAATAAAATTGCGCTAGAGGGCGTGACTGGCTATGAGGATTACGTCAGGCCCACCCAGTACCGCCGTAAAGGCCAGGAGTTCCAATCACGTGTCGCGGAACCTAGACGAGATCGACCTCAAAATTCTCGCCGAGATCCAGGCCGACGGTCGAATCACCAACGTCGAACTTGCCAAGCGGGTGGGTATTTCGCCTCCGCCCTGCCTGCGCCGGGTCCGGGCGCTCGAGGAGGAGGGCTATATCCATGGTTATCGTGGGCTGCTGGATGCGCGGAAGCTAGGCTTCGACGTCACGGTGTTCGCCTCGGTGCACCTTTCCAGCCAGGCGGAGGCGGATTTGCGTGCCTTCGAGGAGTTCGTCCGTGCCGAACCGCTGGTGCGGGAGTGCTGGATGCTGTCGGGTGAGGTTGATTTCATCCTGAAATGCGTCGCCCCCGACATGGCGACCTTTCAGGATTTCGTGACGCACCTGACCGCGGCGCCCCACGTGCGCAACGTGCGGACCTCGCTGGTGCTGCACAATTCCAAGTACGAGGCTGCCGTGCCGCTCGATGTGAAGGGACGGCGGTAGACGAAGGGTCACCGCCGCAGCGCATCCACGCTGATCGGCCCGGCTCCGGCGGTTGCCAGGAACAGGCAGGCGAAGCACAGCACGATCGCAAGTGCACCGTCGTTGACGATGGGGAAGAAGCTGTGCGGCAGGTGCTCGATGAAATAGGCGAACGCCATTTCACCGGAGAGGACGAACGCGGCTGGGCGCGTGAACAGTCCCAGCATCAGCAATCCCCCGAGCGTGAGTTCGAGCATGCCGGCGACGCCCCACAGCGACAGGGGCGTGACGTCCTCGAATATCTCGACCGGCGGATACTTGAACAGCTTCGCGACGCCATAGTGAAACAGCAAGAGCCCGGTGACGAAGCGGAACAGGCTGAGCACGTAAGGCTGGCTCCGCGCGGCGATGCGATCCATGTCCATCGTGATCTCCCTATCAATGCAGCGGGCTTCAGCATGGCGGAGGAATGGACGGTTCACAATCCTGTCGGCGCGGCCGACGGCAGCGTTCAGCGGATCGCATAAACCCGCAGCCGCCGCACGGCCATGTCGTGGCCGACGGGATCGTCCGGGATCTTGCCGGCATAGTCCATCAGGGCCGTGGAAAAGCGGATGTCGGTCCGACCCGTGATCGAGCCGTTGGTACGGATCGCCGCGACAGGCTCGCCGTCGACCGCGAACACAATGTCGTTCGCCGTCCACAGCACGCCGAAGTCGTGGAACGCACCGGAGAAATTCTCGGCGAAACGGCTGTCGAAACCGACTGCGATCGGAAATTTGCCGTCGATCCTGTTGTTGTCGTGCAGCGTCATGCGATCGATGTTGGGAAAATGCACCTCGCAGACGTCGATTTCGAAATGATCCTCGGTCACAAGCCAAAAGGCGTTGTTGAGACCGTCGATATCGGCCGCCTTGATGCTTGCTTCGTAGTACCCGTAGCCGAAATGCTGCCGACTGATCATGAAGCCGGTCGACCATCGCGCATGGCAGCCGGTGCTCGCCTCGGTCCGGAGCAACAGGCCCGCGGCGCTGGCAACAACGTTCTCCGGACGCCGGCAGGACTTCAGGTAATCATCCGATTGCAGCAGCCAGTCGGAATTGAGCATCCGCGGATCGGTAAAGTCGGCTGCGAAGACCGGCTTGTCGTGCCCTGTCCGAAATTGCGCGATTGCTTTTCGATCGGCCTCCGTCACCGACCGTCGCGTTCCCCAGGCCTGGTCAGGATTGCCCCAGGTCAGCTTTTGCAGCGTCGCGGCATCCGCCGGTTCTCCCAGCGTGATGCCAAGGGCGAAGCAGGCCGCGGCCACGGCGCTGAGTTGCAAATATCTGACCATCATTGCGAGAAACCCTCAAAAGGGAGACACGGCACGCTGGCCGGCATCGCTCAGTCTGCCGCAGTGCATGACATCGAATTGCGGATCTCCGGTCCAGGAATAGTAGATCAAGCCGGTCAGGCGTCCCTCCATTGCGAGTTGGGCGAAGTCGCCCATCATCTCCTGCACGATGAGTGCGTGATCTCTTTCCTCGGAAGCAGGGCAAGCCTTGTTCGCATAGGCAAAGCCCCACTCCGTGATCCAGCACGGTTTGCCGTGGGCGATGCAGATCGGATTGACCAGCGCCCGCAGGCGACGCATGCGATGGATGGCGGAAGCCTTGTCGCCGGGATGGTCACCCCAGGGATAAGTGTGCAGGTTGTAGGCATCGACGAGCCGGTCGAGGCCATGGGCCCGGAGGAAGGCCATGATCGCGCCGACGCTGACCCCGTCATAGGGCTTGGGTGTCGGCCACGGGCCTTCCTGTTCGATATCAACGAGGCTCGTCGGCAGGAGCGGCGTGCGCGTGTTGAGGCGTGAGCGATCCCGCACTTGCTTCAACATCTCGAGTACCTTCAGATACTGCAGGTAGCCCTTGGCGACCTGCTGCCCTTCGGGGTCGTTCGTCAGATCGGCGAGACCAAGCGCGCGGCCTTCGCCGGGCAACCGGAAATCCGGATCGTTGCCGGCCATATTGATCTCGTTCTCCAACTCCAGGCCGGCAAGCGTCACGCCGCTCGCGTCCAGCTTGCCCAGGAGGTCTTGGAAGTATTGGGCCGAACGCTCCGGATCGAGCGCCGACAATGGCGGTCCCGGCCACATGCCCGGAAACTCCTTGGGCCGGAACGGCCGCTCTGGGGCGCCGGGCGCGTAGAGGCCGTGGAGGATGAGGACCGTTGAGATCTGATGGGCGTAGGCACGCTTGATGAAGTCGAGATTCTTGTCCTCATCCTGCGCATACATGCCGAAGCGGATGACGTGCACGCCGGCAACCTGCAGCTCTTTCAGCTTTGTGTTCTGCTCCTCAAGGCTGAACTGGATCGGACGGACGAAGTTGACGCCGCGGAGCACGTCCTGTGCCCGAGCGGTGCCTGGCAGACCTTCAGCCCCGAACAGGATGGCGAGCATCAGGAAAACCGTGGTGCAGGCAACGCGCATCCTGGCCATCGCGGACTCCCTCCTGAATTTCATGGAGCGAACACGCGCAGCGATCGAACCAGCATATCGTGGGTTTCAGGGTGATCGGGAACCTTGCCACCGGCCCAGTCTCCAAGCGCTGTCGATAGACGGATGGTGGCGGGTCCCGTCACGGCGCCGTGCGTGACCACCGCGGCGATTGGTTCTCCGTCGACCTCGTAGACCATGTCGGTTGGTGCCGCAGCAAGCCGACGTCATGAAATCCTGATGCGAGATTCTCCTTGAAGCTCGCGCCCCAGCCCATTCCGGCGTGCTGTTCGCTCTTGCCCGGCGGCCAGTATTGCAGGCCGAGATGGATGTAGCCGGGGTAACGAGCTTCGGCGATGTCGATCTCGAAATTGTCGTCGATCGTCAGCCAGACCGCATTGTTGAGGCCCTTGATATCGGCAATCTTGATGCGCGCCTCGATGAATCCGTAGCCGTACTTGGCCTTGCTCGCGACATAACCCGTCGACCATCGCGCTGCGCGGCAGGTCTTTGCAGGCAGTGCTTTCAACCGTAATCCGGCAGTCGTGGCTTCAATGCTGTCGGGACGCCGACAAGATTTGTTGCTCGGATTGTCGTCGCTGACCGGGCTCCAGTTCGCCTGCAACTCGGTGCCGCCGGTGAAGTCGGTGGAGAAGGTCGGAGTTCTCCGGCCCGAGCGGTAGGCTGCGATGGCCGCGCGGTCCGCATCGGTGATCGCCCTGCGCATCCCCCAAGGCTGGTCCGGCGAGCCCCAGTTGACGGGAGATGCGAGCGTCGCGGCCATGCACATTTGCGTGAGCGACAGCCACATGGCGAGCGCGCCACCGGAGCGAATCGAGGCCTTGACCCAAATCCTTCGCTGCATTGGCGCGCTTCCAATTCCAACCGCTCGCCGCGGACACCGCCTTTGCCGAATAGCAGTCGCGCCGTGAATGCCGGCTGAACGTGTCTGTAGGATTCGGGAGACGTTGCACAAAAAAGGCCGCGCAAAGCGCGGCCCTCGTTCTCCGTGCAAACTGGCGTGTTACCGCCACTCCACCTTGGTGATCTCGTACGCCTTGGCGCCGCCGGGGGCGTTGACCTCGACGGTCGAGCCCTTTTTCTTGCCGATCAGTGCGCGCGCCAGCGGCGACGTGATGGAGATGCGGCCCTTCTTGGCGTCGGCCTCGACCTCGCCGACGATCTGCCACACCGTCTTCTTCTCGGTGTCCTCGTCGACCAAAGTCACGGTGGCGCCGAATTTGATGGTGTCGCCCGAGAGCTTGGAGATGTCGATGATGTCGGCGCGCGCAAGCTTGTCCTCGAGCTCGGCGATCCGGCCCTCATTGTGGGACTGTTCTTCCTTCGCGGCGTGGTATTCCGCGTTTTCGGACAGGTCGCCGTGGGAGCGGGCCTCCGCGATATGCTCGATGATGCGCGGACGGTCCTCGGACTGGCGCTTCTTCAATTCTTCCCCGAGCGCGGCAAAGCCGCTCGCAGTCATCGGAACCTTTTCCATCTCTTCTCTCGTCCTTCGGCCGCGCGCCCGCCAGAACACAGAGGGCGCGGCAACCTTGATTCGTCAGTGGTCCGGGGCTGAAATGCCGCCACCGGAGCGTTATGTGGGTCTGGCGCCGGAACAGAACAACCACACGGCCGGACCGTTCCTCCGGCCATTATGGCTTGACTGCCAATCACTTAGCAGCAGCGAAAGCTGTCGCTCGTGATCAGGTTTCCGAAAAGTAGCTCTGCAGGGTACGAACCTCAAGGTCCCCGCCCAGATAGGCGCGGATGCCCTGCGCGGCCGCCACGGCCCCGGAAAGAGTGGTGTAATACGGCACTTTATGCAAGAGGGCCGCGCGCCGCAGCGAACGGCTGTCGGCGAGCGCCTGCGGGCCTTCTGTGGTGTTGAGAACGAGCTGGACGTCGCCATTGGTGATGGCGTCGACGATGTGCGGCCGTCCCTCCAGCACCTTGTTCACCTTCTCGGCCGGGATACCCTGATCGGTCAGGAAGCGCGCCGTGCCCGATGTCGCGAGCACCTTGAAGCCCAGCGCGTGCAACTGGCGCACGGCTTCGGCGATGCGGACCTTGTCGCTCTCCCGCACCGAGACGAACACCGTGCCCTTGCGCGGCACCCGCGTTCCGCCGCCGAGCTGGCTCTTGGCGAATGCCACCGCGAAGGAGCGGTCGATGCCCATGACCTCGCCGGTCGAGCGCATTTCGGGGCCGAGCACCGTGTCGACGCCCGGGAAGCGGGCGAACGGGAAGACCGATTCCTTGACGCCGACATGCTTGAGATCGGCCTTCTTCAATTTGAAGTCGGCGAGCTTCTCGCCGGCCATGATCCGCGCGGCGATCTTTGCGACCGGCATGCCGATCACCTTGGCGACGAAGGGCACCGTACGCGAGGCGCGCGGATTGACTTCGAGCACGTAGATCTCGCCGTCCTTGATCGCGTATTGCACGTTCATCAGGCCGACGACGTCGAGGCCGAGCGCGAGCTCGCGCGTCTGCCGCTCCAGCTCAGCGATCATCGCAGGCTCGAGCGAGTGCGGCGGCAGCGAGCAGGCGCTATCGCCGGAATGGATGCCGGCTTCCTCGATGTGTTCCATGATGCCGACGATGAACGTATCCTTGCCGTCGCTGAGGCAGTCGACGTCGATCTCGGTGGCATCGGACAAATAGCGGTCGAACAGCAGCGGGTTCTTGCCGAGCACGGTGTTGATCTGCCCGGTCTTGTCGTTCGGGTAGCGCGCCTTGACGTCGGCCGGCACCAGCTCCGGCAGCGTGCCGAGCAGATAGTCGTTGAGCTGGTTCTCCTCGCGGATGATCTGCATCGCGCGGCCGCCGAGCACATAGGACGGGCGCACCACCAGCGGCAGGCCGAGATCGGCGGAGACGAGCCTCGCCTGCTCGACCGAATAGGCGATGCCGTTCTTCGGCTGCTTCAGGCGGAGCTTGTCGAGCACGCGCTTGAAGCGATCGCGGTCTTCGGCGAGGTCGATGGCATCAGGCGAGGTGCCGAGGATCGGCACTTCGGCGGCTTCCAGCGCGCGGGCGAGCTTCAGCGGGGTCTGGCCGCCGAACTGAACGATCACGCCATGCAGCGTGCCGTTGCTGCGCTCCTTCGCGATGATCTCCAGCACGTCCTCGGCGGTGAGCGGCTCGAAATAGAGCCGGTCGGCGGTGTCGTAGTCGGTCGACACCGTTTCCGGGTTGCAGTTGACCATGATGGATTCGTAGCCGGCGTCATGCAGCGCGAAGCAGGCGTGACAGCAGCAATAGTCGAACTCGATGCCCTGGCCGATCCGGTTCGGGCCGCCGCCGAGGATGATGACCTTCTTCTTGTCCGAGGGCGCGCTCTCGTCGGCGTCGCTGCCTGCGAACGGAGACTCGTAAGTCGAGTACATGTAGGCCGTCGGCGAGGCGAATTCGGCGGCGCAGGTATCGATGCGCTTGTAGACCGGACGCACGCCCAGCGCGTGACGCTTCGCGGTGACGTCGGCTTCCGTCGTCTCGGCCAGGACCGCGAGCCGTGCGTCTGAAAAGCCCATGGTCTTGAGCGTGCGCATGCCGAAGGCGTTGCCGGGCAGGCCGTGCTTCCGGACCTTCTCTTCCATGTCGACGATGCCGCGCATCTCGCCGAGGAACCAGGGATCGATCTTGCAGGATTTGAAGATGTCATCGTTCGACCAGCCGAGCCGCATGGCTTGCGCCACCTGAAGAATGCGGTTCGGCGTCGGCGTGCCGAGCGCGGCGCGGATCGCGTTCTTGTCGTCGTCGCGGCCGAGGCCCTCGATCTCGATCTCGTCGAGGCCGGTCAGCCCGGTCTCGAGTCCGCGCAGCGCCTTCTGCAGGCTCTCCTGGAAGGTGCGGCCGATCGCCATGACTTCGCCGACCGACTTCATCGAGGTCGTCAGCGTCGAGGAGGCGCCGGGGAACTTCTCGAAGGCGAAACGCGGGATCTTGGTCACCACGTAGTCGATGGTCGGCTCGAACGAGGCCGGTGTCGCGCCGCCGGTGATGTCGTTGGCGATCTCGTCGAGCGTGTAGCCGATGGCGAGCTTGGCGGCGACCTTGGCGATCGGGAAGCCGGTGGCCTTCGAGGCCAGCGCGGACGAACGCGACACGCGCGGGTTCATCTCGATCACGACCATGCGGCCGTCTTCCGGATTGACGCCGAACTGCACGTTGGAGCCGCCGGTTTCCACGCCGATCTCGCGCAGCACCGCCAGCGAGGCGTCGCGCATGATCTGGTATTCCTTGTCCGTCAGCGTCAGCGCCGGCGCCACCGTGATGGAATCGCCGGTGTGGACGCCCATCGGATCGAGGTTCTCGATCGAGCAGACGATGATGCAATTGTCGTTCTTGTCGCGCACCACCTCCATCTCGTACTCCTTCCAGCCGAGCACGGATTCTTCGATCAGCACTTCGTTGGTGGGAGACGCGTCAAGGCCGCGCTCGATGATGTCGAGGAACTCTTCCTTGTTGTAGGCGATGCCGCCGCCGGTGCCGCCCATGGTGAAGGAGGGGCGGATGATCGCGGGCAGGCCGATCTCGGACAGGGCCATCATGGCCTGGCCGAAAGCGTATTCCTGATAGCGCTTGCGGCGGTCGCTCTCGCCGAGCGTCCATTGCCGGTCGAGCTCTTCGAGCGCGGCGCCCGACAGCTTCTCGCGTTCGGCGTGGTACTTGTCGCGGAAGGACTTCTTCAACTCGGAGGCGTTGGCGAGACGCGATTTCGGCGTCTCGAGGCCGATCTTGGTCATGGCCTCGCGGAACAGCTGGCGATCCTCGGCCTTGTCGATGGCATCGGCGGTCGCACCGATCATCTCGACGTCGAACTTTTCCAGCGTGCCCTGCCGGCGCAGCGACAGCGCGCAGTTGAGCGCGGTCTGGCCGCCCATGGTCGGCAGCAGCGCGAAGCCGCCGGCAATGACGTGACGTTCCTTCTCGATGATCTTGGCGACGATCTCCGGCGTGATCGGCTCGATATAGGTCGCATCGGCCAATTCCGGATCGGTCATGATGGTGGCCGGGTTGGAATTGACGAGGACGATGCGATAGCCCTCTTCCTTCAGCGTCTTCACCGCCTGTGTGCCGGAATAGTCGAATTCGCAGGCCTGGCCGATCACGATGGGACCGGCGCCGATGATCAGGATGGTCGAGATGTCGGTTCGTTTAGGCATCACCGCTCGCGGGCTGGAAACTGGGCACAAAAAAAGGGCGCGCTTGCCGCGCGTCCCCTTGTGCGAGAGCGCGGGGTCTTCCCTCGCGCGCGGGTGGGTCTTAGACCAGTTTTCGGGGCGGCGAAACCCCGAAAAACGCCCATCAACCGGCAATTTTGACGGGTTTTGGCCGCGCCTGCCAGCCACGGGCGAGATGCACCAGAAGGGCCGATGTGACGCTCAAGCCGCCGACCCAGCCGAGGTCGCCCGGGCTCCAGGCTGCAAGCACGGCGCCGCCCAGGCCTCCCCCGATTGCAAAGCCGAGATACATGGCGGAGGCGTTGATGGAGAGCGCGACCATCGAGGCCTGCGGCTCTATACGGATGATGCTGGCGACCTGCGCCGGATAGAACGCCCAGCCCGCAAGGCCCTGGAGGAAGATCGGGCCGAGGATCGCATAGTGCGCCTGTCCGGGAAGGAACTTCAGCACCAGGGAATGCACGAAGAGCGCGCTGGCCATGCCGATTAGTCCGAGCGCGGCGGTGGCGGCGGTGCCAAGCCGGTCAGCCAGCAGGCCCCCGAGCACGTTGCCAATGGCAGCCGCCGCGCCGAACACCAGGAGCGCGAGGCTGATCCGCGCGGCATCGAAGCCCAAGGCGCGCAGCGGAACGGCAAAATAGGTGAATATGGTGAAGCCACCCAGAGCCCATAAAATCGTGATCACGAGCGCGAGCAGGACATTGCGGTGGCGCGCCACTGCAAGTCTTTCGCCGAGCGAGGCCGTGTTGCGCGGCAGGCCGCGGGGCAGGCCGAGCAAGAGGCCAGCGAGCGCAACCGCGCCGATGATTGCGACCATGGCGAACGTCGCGCGCCAGCCGAGCAAGCTGCCGACCAGATTGCCGAGGGGCACGCCGATGACGGTCGCAACCGTGAGGCCCGAGGTCACGAGCGCCACCGCCCGGCCGCGCCGTTCCGGCGAGGCGACCGCCACGGAGACGGCGAGCGCAGTGGGCATGCACAGCCCAGAGCCCAGCGCCATCAGCATCCGCGAGGCCAGCAGCAAGGCATAGTTCGACGCCACCATCGCTGCGAGGTTGCCGGCAATGAAGGTCGAGAGCGCGAGCGCCAGCACGGTGCGCCGGTCGATGTTGTTCAGCGCCACCGCGAGGATCGGCGATCCCACCGCATAGGTCAGTGCGTAGGCGGTGACCAATTGGCCGGCGGCCGCGACCGAAATCGAGAGATCCCCGGCGATCGCCGGCAAAAGTCCTGCAATCACAAAGCCTTCGGTGCCGATCGCGAAGGCCCCCAGGGCCAGCCAGAATACGCTCATGGGTCGAGATCCTATGTTCAATGTTTATTGAACTATTGAAGAGGACGATTTCGGAGTCAATTGGTTCAAGAACTATTGAACATCGGAGCCGCGTCGCTATGATTCCCCTATCATGAGCCGCACGCCACCCCACCCCACCCGCGACCAGATCGAGCTGCCGCTGGTTCTGGATTGTCTGAGCGATCCGATCCGGCTCGCGATCGTCTATCAGCTCGCGCAGCAGGAACCTGTCAGCAGCGAATTGTGCTGCGGTGACTTCAACGGGCTCGCCGGCAAGTCGAACCTCACCTATCATTTCGCAAAGCTGCGCGATTGCGGGCTGATGCAGACGCGCGTGTCGGGCACGAACCGGTTCATGCGGCTGCGGCGTGACGACCTCGAGGCGCGCTTTCCGGGCCTGCTCGACGCCGTGCTCAAGTCAGCGGCCAAGGACGCGGACAGGCTTCAGCTGGCCTCGGGGTGCGATGTGGTCGAGGCGGGGTGAGCGAAGGATCTTTATGAAGCGTGCCCGGCTTCGCCCTTCGGGCTTCGCCGCGGCAGCCTTCGCCGCGAAACGGCTTGCCGAGCCGAAGCTGGCGGAGCCAGCGAAGGCTGGAGACCCGGCCTGGATTTGAACCAGGATGAAGAGCGATGCACCGCTCTCGCGTAGACGCTTCCGCCACCGGGCCATGGCGATCATGTCCGATCGAGGTGCGACAAGCTACCCCCAGGTGGTCGTTATGCTTAACGCACCAAGGGTGGCCGCGCGATGAAGGTCATGCGCCAGCGGTTGTGGCCGATATTGGTGTTGGCGCGCTGGCTGGCGAAGCCCGCCGCCTTCAGCTTGGCCGTGATCTCGTCCTCGCTGTAGCGCTGGAGCCCGATGCGCGAGCGCAGCTGACGATAATCCGACAGCGCCGTGCTGATGAGCCCGATCAGCGCATCCTTCAGGAAGCCGTGACGCAGGCCGAAGGAGAGCAGCGCGGCCACGTCCCTGACCATCCCGACATGCGGCTGCAGGATATCGCCGAGCACCAGCTTGCCCGACGGCTTCAGGATCCGCCTGACATTGCCGAGCGCGGCATCGAGCTCCTCCGCCGTCATGTATTGCGCGACCGAATTCATCACGACGAGGTCGATCGACTGGTCCCGCATGTTGCGGACGTCATCGAGCGAGCGGACCCGGATCTTGGTGTTCGGGGCGAAACGCGCAATCAGCCGGCCGCGCACGCCGGGCGCCGGCTCGGCCAGGATCAGCTTGCCGCAGGCGGACGCCACCTGGCTCGCCGACAGCGCCTCGCCGCAGGCATAGTCGAGCACCGTCGCGTCGGGCGAGGCGATGTAGCCGATGATGTCCCGCGCGATGATCTGGAAGTGCAGGTCACGATGCAGCTTGCTGACATAGATCGTATGCGTCGAGTCGTAATAATCGATCCAATCGTCCATGGTGTCCCGCCCGGCGGTTCCGGCCCCGGAACCGTGCTGCCCGCTTTGCGTTAGGGGTGCGACGGCGTGCCGTCAATGTCCGCGTCCTAACAGGAAGGTTTCCCGTGAGCAAAGCCCCCAGCAAGGTCTCGCCCGATCTCGACACCCCGACCGATCTGCAGCCCCAGGCGGTCGCCAAGGTTTCCGAAGCTCTCAACGTGCTTCTGGCCGATGCGTTCGCCCTCTACCTCAAGACCAAGAATTTCCACTGGCACATCAGCGGCCGGCATTTCCGGGATTATCATCTGTTGCTCGACGAGCAGTCCGATCAGATTTTCGCCAGCACCGACCAGCTCGCCGAGCGCGTGCGCAAGATCGGCGGCACCACGCTGAAGTCGATCGGCCAGGTCGCAAAGCTCCAGACCATCAAGGACAACAACGAGGACTACGTGCCGCCGCGCGAGATGCTGCGCGAACTGATGCAGGACAACAAGCATGTGGCGGCGGCCATGCGAAAGGCCCACGAGGTCTGCGACGACGCCGGCGATGTCGCCAGCGCCAGCCTGCTCGAAAACTTCATCGACGAGACCGAGCGCCGCACCTGGTTCCTGTTCGAGGCGACGCGCCAGGAAGGCGGCAACGAGGCGTAGCTGATCTCCACAATGTCGTCCCGGCGAAGGCCGGGACCCATAGCCACTGCCCGCGGTTTGGCGAGGATTGGTCATGACCATCTCGTGCCACAACTTTATCTGAGGAGTATGGGTCCCGGCCTGCGCCGGGACGACCGCGGAAATTGTTGTGCGACTGAGGCTAACTCCGCCACAGCCGCATCAGCGCGCCATGCTCGCCCGTCACCGGGTCGGCGGGCGGCAGCGCGACCTGCGGAATCGTCTGCAACGCCTTGGCGTGGTTCTCCGGTGTTGCCCGCGTGATCTCCATCTTCGATCCCGGCGGATAGGCGCCGATCACGCAGAAATCGTCGCTCGCCTCGATGCACTGATGCCCGGTGCCGGCGGGTAGGACCGCGACATCGCCAGCCTTGATCTCGAGCTCCTGACCGTGATCGCCGCCGAAGCGAACCCGGGCGTGGCCGCGCGCGACGCCGAGCACTTCATGCACCGTCGCGTGATAATGCAGATAGTCATAGACCCCGTTGCGCCACGTGCCGCCCCATCCGTTGGTTTCGAACAGGTTTTCGATGGTCTCTTCCGGCTGTTTCGGGTCGAGCGTCACCGCGCCCTGGTAGACGAGGAATGGGAGGATGTTGTTCGGCACGAGCCCGTCATCCTCGAACACGATGGCGAGCGGCTCGGCAAAGTCGCGGACGACGGACATGGCGGGACTCCGGCAGCAAACGCTTCAAGGGAATCAAGACGGCGCGGGCGCTCTTGTTCCCAAGCCGACAGGCCGGCTTGACGGAGATCAAGGTGCAGCCGGCCGTTCGAGGGCACGCCATCCGGAGAGACAAGGATGGAACGCCATGTACGCATCGGATGTCGCACAGCGCCATTTTTCCGCGGCCATCGATGAGGCCGAGACCACCGGCCTCGGACACGAAGCCGTCTGCCGGGCTTTGCTCAATCTGGTGATCGCGAAATATCTGGAGACGAGATCCGTCGCCGATATCCAGGCGGAGCTGCGCTTCATCGCCGAGAACTGCGATCCCGACACGGACTTCATGTTCATGCGTCCGTGACGTTCCTGCCTCCGTGACGGCGGCCAGCGGACGCAATCGTCCGCCGGCGTTGGTGGGCTTTACGCGCTCTTCTTCTGCCGCATCAGGTCGGCGAAGCGCTGGAACAGATAGTGCGAGTCGCGCGGGCCCGGCGATGCCTCGGGGTGGTACTGCACCGAGAACACCGGTTTGCCATCCAGCTGGATGCCGCAATTGGACCCGTCAAACAGGGAGATGTGGGTCTGCGTCGCGCCCTTGGGCAGCGTCGTCTCGTCCACGGCAAAGCCGTGGTTCATCGAGGTGATCTCGACCTTGCCGGTGGTTTCGTCCTTCACCGGGTGATTGGCGCCGTGATGGCCCTGATGCATCTTCTTGGTCCTGGCGCCGACGGCAAGACCAAGCATCTGATGGCCGAGGCAGATGCCGAAGGTCGGCGTGCCCGACTTGATGACGTCCTGGATCACGGGGACCGCGTATTTGCCTGTGGCGGCCGGATCGCCCGGGCCGTTCGACAGGAATACGCCATCCGGCTTCATCGCCAGAATGTCGGCGGACGAGGTCGTCGCCGGCACCACCGTCACCTTGCAGCCGACGCCGGCGAGCAGGCGCAAGATGTTGCGCTTGATGCCGTAATCGATGGCGACGACGTTGAACTCCGGCTTGTCCTGGCGGCCAAAACCCTTGTCCCACAGCCACGGCGTCTCGTCCCAGGTGAAGCGCTGGCCTGAGGTGACCATCGGCACGAGGTCCATGCCCTCGAGGCCGGGCCATTCGCGCGCTTCTTCCTTCAGGCCATGCAGGTCGAACTCGCCGTTCTTGGCGTGCGCGATCACGGCATTGGGCATGCCCTTGCTGCGGATCAGCGCGGTCAGGGCGCGGGTGTCGATGCCGGAAAGGCCGATGATGCCGCGCGCCTTCAGCCAGGCATCGAGATGCTTGGTGGCGCGGTAGTTCGAGGGATCGGTTATCGCGGTGCGCAGGATCACGCCGCGCGCGCCCGGCGTCGCGGCCATGTTCACCGTCTCGATGTCGTCCTCGTTGGTGCCGACATTGCCGATATGTGGGAAGGTGAAGGTGATGAGCTGGCCGGCATAGGAGGGATCGGTCAGGATCTCCTCATAGCCGGTCATCGCGGTGTTGAAGCAGACCTCGCCGACGGCATGGCCTTCGGCGCCGAGACCAAAGCCTTCGAGCACCGTGCCATCGGCAAGCACGAGGAGCGCGGTCGGTTTATGGTCCGGCCAGGCGGGATCGTTGTCATGTTGTGTCATGAGCCCGCTTCATAAGCCCCCCACGCGCGGCCGTCAAAGCGGGAAACGGCGGATTCACATGCGTTTTTGCATATTTGGCAGGCCTCCTCAGGCACTTAGGCCGGGTTTGGCAATTTTGCGCCATTTTGGCCGCTGGCGGGGCAACAATGAACCTCTCATGACGGGTCCGCACTGGCCTCTTTGCCGGGAACAGCTTAGATCATGGCGATAGACGGAAGGGATCACGATCATGCTGCGCGACGACATCAACAATGCGGTCAAGGAGGCCATGAAGGCCAAGGACGAGCGCAAGCTCTCCACGCTGCGCATGGTGAACTCGACCATCAAGAACGCCGACATCGACGCCCGCGGCAACGGCAAGCCGCCGCTGTCCGACGCCGATCTGCTCGCCGTGCTGCAGAAGATGATCAAGCAGCGCCAGGAAGCGGTCGAGCTCTACGACAAGGGCGGCCGCGCCGAGCTTGCTGCGCAGGAGCGCGAGGAGATCGCGGTGATCTCGGCCTATCTGCCGAAGCAGATGTCCGACGACGAGGTGCAGAAGGCGATCGCCGACGCCATCGCCGAGACCGGCGCTGCCGGCATGAAGGACATGGGCAAGGTGATCGCGGTGCTGCGCGCGAAATACGCGGGACAGATGGATTTCGGCAAGGCGAGCGGCCTGGTGAAGGCGGCTTTGTCGGGCTAGCTCTCTTCCCCTCTCCCCTTGTGGGGAGAGAAGGGATACCTTTGATGCGGCGCCTGTTCGGTCTACTCTCTTCGATAAGAAAATCGGGAGGCCGCCGATGACCGCCATCAAACCGTTCCGCATCGCCATCAGCGACGACATCCTCGCCGATCTCAAATCGCGCCTTGCCCGCACGCGCTGGCCGGAGGCCGAGCTGGTCGATGACTGGAGCCAGGGCGCGCCGCTGAAATGGATCCAGGAGATCTGCGCCTATTGGGCCAACGGTTACGACTGGCGGGCCCGTGAGGCAAAGCTCAATCGCTTCGACCAGTTCACCACCGAGATCGACGGGCTCGACATCCACTTCCTGCATGTGCGTTCGCGAGAAGCAAACGCGCTGCCGCTGATCATCACCCATGGCTGGCCCGGTTCGATCGTCGAATTCCAGAAAGTCATCGCGCCGCTGGTCGATCCCGTTGCCCATGGCGGCAATCCTGCGGATGCCTTTCACGTGATCTGCCCGTCGCTCCCGGGCTTCGGCTTCTCGGCCAAGCCAAAAACTACCGGCTGGGGTGTCGACCGCATCGCCGCGACCTGGGCCAGGCTGATGGACCGGCTTGGCTATGCCAGGTACGGCGCGCAAGGCGGCGATTGGGGCTCGGCGGTGACGACCTCGCTCGGCGCGCAGGACCCTGCACATTGCGCCGGTATCCACATTACGCTTGCCTTCAATGCCGCGCCTGACGTCGAGGGCGAGCCGACGCCGGAGGAGAAACGCGCGCTCGCCGGCCTCAAGCATTATGTCGATCTCGACTCCGGTTACTCGAAACAGCAATCGACCCGGCCGCAGACGCTCGGCTATGGCCTCACGGATTCGCCGAGCGGCCAGGCGGCCTGGATCCTGGAAAAGTTCTGGGCCTGGACCGATTGCGACGGTCATCCCGAAAATATCTTCGACAAGGACGAGCTGCTCGACAACGTCATGCTCTATTGGGCGACCGAGACGGCGACGTCGTCGGCGCGGCTCTATTGGGAGAGTTTTGGCAAGCGTCGAACGCCACCGAAAGTGACCGTGCCGACCGGGGTGGCGGTGTTTCCCAAGGAGATCATCACGCCGGTGCGGCGCTGGATGGAACCGAATTTTCCCGACATCACCCATTGGAGCGAGATGGAGAAGGGCGGACATTTCGCCGCCTTCGAGCAGCCGGAGCTGTTCGTGCGCGATGTCAGAAAATTCTTCGCGACGGTGCGCTGAGCCATGCTGACCGAAGCCGCAACGTATGACGAGCTCACGCGCAATTTCCGCTGGGACATCCCTGATCGATTCAATATCGCGGAGGCGTGCTGCGACCGCCACGCCGACGGCACCGGCCGGCTCGCGCTCATCTATGTCGACGAGACCGGCGCCACCACGCGCACCTCCTTCGACGAGGTCGCCGAGGCCTCGCGCCGCTTCGCCAATGTGCTGAAGGCCGATGGCCTCGTGCGCGGCGATCGCGTCGCGGTGTTCCTGTCGCAATCGCTGGAACTGCCGATCGTGCATATGGCGGCGTTTCGTTCGGCGATGATCTCGATTCCCCTGTTCGCACTGTTCGGCGAGGACGCACTGGAATTCCGTCTGTCGAATTCGGAGGCGAAGGCTATTGTCACCGACGCGGGCGGCTGGGAGAAGCTTTCGAAGATTCGCGATCGCCTGCCGGAACTGAAGAACGTCTATGTCGTCGGTGAGCGTGCGCCGGCCGGCACCCAATCGTTCTGGCATGCGCTGAAGAGCGCGCCGGCCGACTTCGCCCGTGTCGACACCTCGGCCGACGATCCCGCCGTCATCATCTACACCTCGGGCACCACGGGCAATCCCAAGGGCGCGCTGCATGCGCACCGCTTCGTGCTCGGTCATCTGCCCAATGTCGAGATGTGCCACAACTTCCTGCCGCGCCCGGGTGATCTGATGTGGACGCCGGCCGACTGGGCCTGGATCGGCGGCCTCGTCAACGGCCTGTTCTCGTTCTGGTATCACGGCATTCCGCTGGTCGGTCATCGCGCCCGAAAGTTCGAGCCGCAGGCGGCGATGCAGATGATGGCCGATCTCGGCGTCCGCAACGTCTTCCTGCCGCCGACCGCGCTGAAGCTGATGCGCCAGGCCGGGGTGAAGCACGCGGGCGTCAAGCTGCGCAGCATTTTCACCGGCGGTGAATCGCTCGGCGGCGAGCTGCTCGGCTGGGTGCGCGAGACCTTCGGCATCGACGCGCACGAGGTGTTCGGCCAGACCGAGTGCAATCTTGTGATCGGCAGCAACTCCAACCTGTTTCCGATCCGGCCCGGTTCGATGGGCAAGGCGACGCCGGGCTTCGACGTCCGCATCGTCAACGACAAGGGCGAGGAGCAGCCCCGCGGCCAGCGCGGCATCATCGGCGTGCGCCAGCCATGTCCCGTCACCATGCTCGAATACTGGCGCAACCCGGAGGCGACGGCGAAGAAATATGTCGGCGAGTTTCTGCTGACCGGAGATCTCGGCGTGCAGGATGCGGACGGCTATTTCTGGTACGTCAGTCGCGAGGACGACGTCATCACCACCGCCGGCTATCGCGTCGGCCCATCCGAGATCGAGCATACGCTGATGAAGCATCCGTCGGTGGCGATGGCGGCTGTGGTCGGCATCCCCGATCCCATTCGCACCGAGTCGATCAAGGCCTGGATCGTGCTGCGTCCAGGCTTTGCGGCCAGTGATGCGCTCGCGCGCGAGATCCAGGAGTTCGTGAAGGTTCAGCTCGCGGCCCACGAATATCCACGCTTTGTCGAGTTCGCCGAGACCTTGCCGATGACGGCGACGGGCAAGGTGCTGCGGCGCGAGTTGCGGGCGAGAGGTTAGCTTCTGACACAAGGGAGGTGCGCTCCCTCCCCCGCTCCTGTCGCGCCGAAGCCCGCCTTCGGGCGAAGGCGGATGCGGGGGAGGGTCGGGGAGAGGGTTTCTCCGCAACGGGACAGTCCCCCAGAGGAAAGAACCCTCACCCGGCGCGTTGCGCCGACCTCTCCCGCAAGCGGGAGAGGTGCACCGAGCCCGCGGCGGCTTGATGCAACCCCATCCCATCACGCCCTAGCGTGGTGTCCCCGACAGGGCGGTCCGCAGCATCGCGGCGAGATCCTGCCGCTTGAACGGTTTCGTCAGAATGCGGGCGTCGACCCCGTCGGGAGTCTTGACGGGATCCTGGCTGTAGCCGGACGTAAAGAGCACCTTGAGGCCAGGGCGTAAGGCCGTCGCCTGCCGCGCAAGCTCCGGCCCGAACATGCCGCCGGGCATGACGACATCGGTGAACAGCAGATGGATGTCTCCTCGCTGGCGCAGCACGTCCAGTGCCGCCGGTCCGCTCGACGTCGCGATGACGCGGTAGCCGAGCGTCCGGAGCTGGCATTCGACATAGGCTCGCACCATGTCGTCGTCTTCAACGACGAGAATGGTCTCGCTTCCGTCGGGTGCCGTGACCTGCTCTGGGGGGATCGAATCCTCGCCCGGCGTCGCCGCGATACGAGGAAAGAACAGCCTGACGACGCTGCCTTGTCCTGGCTCAGACTGGAGTTGCACGAGCCCGCCGGATTGCTGCGCGAATCCGTAGACCATGCTGAGGCCGAGGCCTGTGCCCTTGCCCACCTCCTTGGTGGTGAAGAACGGTTCGAACGCGCGGCCCGCGACGTCTGCTGCCATGCCGCATCCCGTATCCGTCACGGCCACCATGACGTAATCTCCAGGGTGCGGTTCGCCGTTGACATCGAGATCGGATGGCCCGAGCGAAACATTGCGAACCTCGACCGTCAGCCCGCCGCCACCTGGCATCGCGTCGCGCGCATTGAGCACGAGATTAAGCAGGGCGGTCGCGAGCTGGCCGGGGTCGACGCTGGTCAGCCACAGATCGGCGCCGAACGCGAAGCTGCACTCGATGTGCTCGCCGAGCGACCGGCGCAACAGCTGCTCCATGCCGACGACCTTCTCGGCGATGTCGATCTCGCTTGGTCGCAGCGGCTGCTTGCGCGCGAAGGCGAGAAGGCTGCGCGTCAGGTCCGAGCCGCGCTCGGCGGCGGTTGCGATGTCGCCGGCGATCCGCTGCAAGTCCCTGTTGCCCGCCAGACTGTCGGCAAGATGCTCGGAATTGCCGAGAATGACGGTGAGGAGATTGTTGAAATCATGCGCCACGCCGCCGGTGAGCTGGCCCATGGCTTCCATCTTCTGGGACTGGCTGAGCTTGTGACTGAGGTCCGCGATGGCGGCGCGCTGTTGCTCGAGCGACTCGGCGGTGCCGTTCAGCAGGGCCATCAGTCCCCCCAATTCGCCGCTGGGATGCGGCGGGGGAATGCGTGCGCTGAGGTCGCCAAGCCCGAGCCGCTTTGCCATTGCGGCGAGCCGTCCCACCTGGCGTCCGATGCTGACCGTCGCCAGGATCCAGATGCCGGCGAGCAGCAGCAGCGAGGCCACCGCGAGGATCGCCAAGTCCTCAAAGAGCCTGCGGTTCGCCGCCGCGACCAGTCCGTCCTTGGAACGTCCGACCAGAATGTAGAGACCGGCGCTGCGGATCGCGGGCGAGCGGGCCACGGCCCAGACCTGTCTGTGGCCTTCGCGATCGGCCAGTTCGCGCGACGCCTCGCCGTCGGGCGATGCCGCGAAACCAAACAGGTCAGTCCCCGCGATCGACGCGCCGACCGGCTGGTTCCAACTGCCTGTCTTGGGGGCGACGAGGATCGTCCCTTTGCTGTCGACGAGCAGGATCTCGGCGAGCAAGCGCTTGTCGTGAAACTCCGCGAACTTGTTCAGGTTGAAGGAGGCGAGCAGGACGAATTTCAGCGCGCCGGTGTCCGATCGCACCGGATAGGCGATCTGGAGCACCGATATTCCGGTCAGGCGGCCGAACACCGGCTCCACCGCGACGGCGCCTTGCGAGACCTTTGCCTGCTTGAAATAGGCGCGATCATTCAGGTCGAGGACGCGGTTGGTCCGCAGTGAATCGCAGAACAGGCTGCCATCGGGGTCGATGGTCAGGATTCCCGTGAACTGCGGATATTCTTCGCGCACGTCGGACAGAAACGCCGAGCAAGCCGCCTTGTCGCGCGTGTCGAGGTCGCGGGCGCGGGCGAGGCCGTAGTGAAGCTGCGCGGTGCCCTGGATCTTCTCGTTCAGATCGCTGGCGATGTCGTCGGCGGATGCGGCTAGATTGGCCAGGGCTGCCTCGATCTCGCTGCTGCGATTCTGCACGAAGCGCAAGCCGACGAGGCTCGCGGGTACCAGCATGGCCGCGATGACGAGGATCAGTAACCGGGTACGCAGGCTCATCGGTAGGAAGGGTCCGCTCGTCGCGCGTGTTCGTTGGAGGTACAATTTGCGGCACGATCGTCCGCCCAGTCCATAGCCATCGATGCGAAAACCTGACCGAAGGTCAAGGTTCTGGCGCGCGTGCATCGGGACGTCGCTACAATCTAGCCCGTCGTCCAGTGTCGAGTTGCGCGTGCGCGCAGTGGCGCTAATATCTTGGGGTGCGCGACGAAAGATCGCGCCAAAGTGGGGAGGAAGCTGATGTCCGTCTCGGGCAAAGTCGATCCTGTGGTGCGTCCCGTCGCGGCGACGGACATCGCCGAGGCCCTCGTCGAGGGCCTGCGCGATTTTCAGGCCCTGCCGCTCTATGGCGTCGCCTTCGGGGCGCTCTACGCCGCCGGCGGCATCATCATCATGCTCTGTCTCACCGCCTTCGGGATGGTCTATCTCGCCTATCCGCTGGCGGCGGGCTTCGCGCTGATCGGGCCATTCGTCGCGATCGGCCTCTACGAGGTGAGCCGCCGCAGGGAGCGTTGCGAGCCGGTATCCTTTGCCACGATCTGGTCGGCGATCCGTTCGCGCGGCGAGATCGGCTGGATGGCCTTCGTCACGCTGTTCGTGTTCGTGATCTGGATGTATCAGGTGCGGCTGTTGATCGCGCTCCTGCTCGGCCTGCACGCCTCGTTCTCGAGCCTGCAGGAATTCATGACGGTGGTGCTGACGACCAACGAAGGCCTGCTGTTTCTCGCCATCGGCAACGCGGTCGGCGCCGTGTTGTCGCTGATCTTGTTCTCACTGACCGTGGTGTCGTTTCCGCTGCTGCTCGACCGCGAGGTCGATTTTGTCACGGCCATGGTGACCAGCGTGCGCGCGGTCGTGACGAGTCCATTGCCGATGATCGGCTGGGCGGCTGTCATCGTGATGCTGCTGATCGTCTCGGCGCTGCCGTACTTCCTCGGTCTGGTGGTGACGCTTCCCGTGCTCGGGCACGCGACGTGGCATCTTTATCGGCGGTTGGTGGTGCCCCTTCCGTGACCGGTGCCGTAGGGTGGGCAAAGCGAAGCGTGCCCACGTCTTTGCTATTCGATGGGAAGACGTGGGCACGGCGCAAGTGCGCCTTTGCCCACCCTACCATACTGAGGTTGCGGCGACCTACGGCGTCTTGATGCCCATCGCCTTCAGCGCATCCAGCATCCGCTGCGGCGGGCCGAGCCTGACGGCGAGTGGATTGCCGGTTTCGAGCACGCTCTTGAGGCTCGAGAGGATCGCGGGCCAGCCCGAGCGCCCGCCGGACAGGATGTCATCGCTGAGTTCGCGGTCATGGCCTTCGCTCATCGTGAGCCGGACCGCGTCGCCGATTTGCTCGATGTCGTAGGTGACGAGGGTCGGTCCCAGCTTCTCGATCAACTCGGGCCAGTTGACGTTGAACGTTACCGCAAGCTTGCGCGGCGGATCGTAGGCGAGCACCTCGCCGCTGATATGCACGGCGCCGTCAGGCGTGCGCACGATGAAGGCGCCGCCGAGCCGCGGCTCGACCTCAACGGCGTTGCCGAAGAAGTATTGCCTGCTGAACTCGGCAGAGGTCAGCGCCTCCCACACCTTCTCCGGCGTGGAGGCGATGTAGATGGTGTAGACCGTCAGCGGCTTGAACTGATCGAGCTTCATTTTGCGTCAAATCCCTTGTTGAGGGCTGCGCGCGTGATGTTGAGCAACTTGCCAGTCTCCAGCAGGCTCTTGAGCTGGGACAGGATCGCCGGCCAGCCGTTGGAGACGGCGCCGAGATATTTTCCGCCCTCGATGAAGCCGTCATGCAGCACGGTCAGACGCACGACCGGGCCGAAGGGTTCGAGGGTGAACACGACCCGCGAGATCGGTTCGCCGCGCAGCTCTTCGTATTTGTGGTGCTTGAAGCTGTAGGACAGGCGCCGCGGCGGATCGGCCTCGAGGATCTCGCCGGAATCGGTGACCTCGCCGTCGAGTGTGAGCGCGAAGGGCGAGCCGACCGTCCAGTCGGAGCGGACCTCGGCGCCGAACCAATATTGCCGGGTGAACTCGCTCGACGTCAGCGCCTCCCAGAGCTTCTCCGGCGTGGTCTCGATATAGGTGACATAGACGAATTGCGGCTTACTCATCACGCTTCTCCAACTGGCGTTTCAATTCGCTGAGCGCGGCGAGCTTGCCGCGCTCGAATTTCCTGATCCAGCGCTCGCCGATCTGGTGGATCGGCACCGGATTGAGATAGTGCAGCTTCTCGCGGCCATGCCTGATGGTCGTGACCAGATTGGCCTCTTCGAGAATGACCAGGTGCTTTGTCACCGCCTGCCGCGTCATCGCGAGGCCTTCGCAAAGTTCGTTCAGCGTCTGACCGTTCCTGGCGTGAAGCCTGTCCAGCAGCGATCGTCGTGACGCATCGGCGAGCGCTTTGAAGACCTCATCCATGGTGGCGATAATAGGCAACCAAATGGTTGCATGTCAAGATGGTGTCTTTGGCGCATGCAAATGGCTGTGCTAGCGTTGAAGCTCAGCCAACGCAGATTGGTTCCGGGAGGACTTTGATGTTCCGTTGCGTCCTGACTGCTGCCGCCCTCGTCTTTTTCGCCGGCAGCGCCCTCGTTCATGCCCAGAAGCAGACCATCGGTGCGCCGCCCGAGGCGTCGAACATGAAGCTGGTCGGCTTTAACGATCTCCAGGCGCGTAGCGCCTATCAGCCGACCATCCATCACCAGGGCGATCGCTGGATCGCCTATATCGGCCATCACGGCGGCACCGATGACGTGCCGGCACCCGTCAATCCGATGACGGGCAAGGCGGAGCCGAACGGGACCTCGATCGTCGACGTCACCGATCCCGCGCATCCGAAATATCTCAGGCACCTGCCGGGGCAGGAAGGCAAGTACGAATCCGGCGGTGCGCAGATGGTGCGGGTCTGCGACGGCAAGTCCCTGCCCAAGGGCGATCCCAACGCGGTCTATATGCTGCGCACCTTCGGCAGCGAGGCGCATGAGATCTGGAATGTCGTCGATCCCGCCAATCCGGTCCTGATCACGCGCATCGGTGGATTGAAGGATACGCACAAGAACTGGTGGGAGTGCGACACCGGCATCGCCTTGCTCGTTTCGGGCGCACCGGACTGGCGGACGCGGCGCATGACGCAAATCTATGATCTCGCAGATCCCGCGCATCCGCAGAAGATCCGCGACTTCGGCCTGCCCGGTCAGGAGCCCGGATCGACCGGTGCCGTCCCGACCGAACTGCACGGACCGATCTCGACCGGGCCCAACGGCAACCGGGTCTATTTCGGCTACGGCACCAACAAAGGGGGAATTCTGCAGATCGTCGACCGCGACAAGCTCCTGAATGGGCCGAAGGAGCCGACGCCGGACAATCTGCGCTATCCCGAGATCTCGCGGCTGCCGATGTCCGCGTTCAACGGCGCGCACACGACGTTTCCGATGCTCGACATGCCGGTCACCGAGTTCGCCGACGACAAGGACGGCAAGACGCGCGACATCGTCATGATCGTGGATGAAGCGATCCTCAACGAATGCGGTGAGGCGCGGCAGATGGTGTGGTTCGCTGACGTCACCACCGAGACGCGGCCGATGATGATCTCGAGCTACACCGTGCCGGAGGCGAGCGGGCAGTTCTGCCAGCGCGGCGGCCGCTTCGGCTCGCATTCCTCGAACGAAAGCATGGCGCCGGTCTATTACAAGAAGATGGCCTTCATCGCCTTCTTCAATGCCGGGGTGCGCGCGCTCGACATCCGCGACCCCTATCATCCGAAGGAGGTCGGCTACTTCATTCCGTCGATCACGCAGGCGACCGACAAGCGGTGCATTCCGGTCGAGGGCGGCGAGCGCTGCAAGGTCGCGATCCAGACCAACAATGTCGAGACCGACGACCGCGGCTACATCTACATCGTCGATCGCGCCAACACCGGCCTGCACATTCTCGAGCTGACCGGGCCGGCGCGCACCGTGGCCGGCCTGCCGAAGAACTGACGATGCGGCGCGCGGCGGCGATCGCGGCGGCAGTGGCGCTGGGCGTGTCCGGCGTCGGCGCGGATCAGCTTGTGCCGCAGCCCGCGCCGGCATCTGCTGGATGGCGCGAGCTCGCCTGGCCGTTCCCGCGCGACGGCTGGCCCGCGGGCCGCGCGTTTCGTTGCGAGGGCGGTGGCTGCGACGGCACCGAGCTCTATGTCCGCGCCAAGCGCGGCTTCTGCAATTGCGAGGGCGGCGTCGCCGATGACGATGAGGTCGATCGCGTCGCCGATCTCGACCTGATCACCCCGCGCTTCGCCGCGAGGGCGCCGGGCGAGGCGGTGCATGTCGGTGGCATGCGCGGTCGCGCCCGGGCCTATGATCTCGCGATGGCTGATGGCGCGCGCCACACCGCGACCGGTATCGCCCTCTCACGGCGGTGCGACCTCGTCGTCGCGGCGGCGCAGGGGCGAGGCGACGCCAACGCGATGCGGCACGCGGCGCTCGTGTTCCTCAAGACGCCGGAGATGAAAGCGTGGATGATGTCGGCGCTGGACGGGAAGTAAGTGCCATGCATTAATACCGTCAAATGCCTTCAGCCTTGAGCCCTCCCCATGATGTCCATGCAAGCCTATCTCGCCTTTATCGCCGCCTGCATTGCGCTCGCGCTGCTGCCGGGGCCGATCGTCACGCTCGTCGTCGCCAACGGGCTGCGGTACGGCACACGCCCGGCGCTCACCAACATTCTCGGCGTGCAGATCGGGCTGTTGATCGTGATCGGCATCCTCGCGGTCGGCCTGACCACGCTGATGGCGACGATGGGCTATTGGTTCAACTGGGTGCGCTTTGCGGGTGCGGCCTATCTGGTCTGGCTCGGCATCAAGCTGATCCGCTCGCCGGTTGAAGGCGTCTCCGCCGATGCCCCGCCGCCGCCTCCGCGCGGAGGCTTTCTGTTGCAGGGCTTCGTCGTGGCGTTGTCGAACCCGAAGCTCCTGGTGTTCTTCGGCGCGTTCATTCCGCAATTCATGGACATGAGCAAGGATCATTTGTCGCAGGTCCTGGTGCTCGGATTGACCTTCATGGTGCTGGCCGGATTGACCGACGGAATCTACGCGTTGCTGGCCGGTCAGGTCCGCGGCTTTTTCTCCGCGCGCCGCACCCGCCTGGTGTCGCGCGTCTCCGGCGGCTTCATGATCGGCGGCGGCATCTGGCTGGCGTTGATCCGGGCCAAATGAGCCGGCTAGCCGGGCAGCAGTTCCGGCTTCAACTCCGTTTCGATCTCCGCAAAGATCCGCGCCAGCCGCTCCGCCCATTGCTGCTGGCCGGATTGATCGGCGATCAGATCCTGGCGGATCTCGATGCCGGTGTTGACGAGACCGCGCGCCTCGCCGTGGACGGGAATGGTGTAATCGGTGAGATCGCTCGCCGCGTAGGGTTCGTTGTCGCCCACGACGAGATCGCCCTCGGCGCGCAGATGTCCGAGCAGCAGCTTCGGCAGCACCTTGTCGCGGTTGTACAGCGCGCCGATGTGCCAGGGCCGCGCGACGCCGGCATAGACCGGCGTGAAACTGTGCAGCGACACCAGCACCGTCGGCCGCTTGTCGCGCAGGCGGCCGTCGATTACCGCATCGATGCGACGATGATAGGGCTCGAAGATCTCGCGCCGCCTTAGCCCGCGCTCGCTTTCGGAGATGCCCTCGTTGCGCGGCACCATCGTCGCTTCCGAAATCACGGGAATCGAGCTCGCGACGCCAGGCGGGCGGTTGCAGTCGATCACGAGCCGCGAGTAGCGTTGTGCGATGAGATGCGCGTCCAGCATCTTGGCGAGCCGGTCGGCGACGCCGGCGATGCCGATGTCCCAGGCGATGTGCCTGACAAGCTCGCTCTCGGCAATGCCGAGGTCGCCTAGCGCGCGCGGCAGGATGCGGCCGTAATGGTCCGATGTGAGCAGGAAAGGCGATGTGCCCTCCGCATTCACCTCATGCACGGGCGGAATATCGCCCTCGCCCAGGAGTTGATCCGTCACGGGTTGATCCGTCGCCCCGGCTGTGTGCAGGTCCATCCCGATTGCCTCTGAAAGGATAATCTGTTGAAACGGAGTAACCCCATTGCACCGGCGCCGCAACGTTCGAACAGCATGACCTCCGATCGTCTCTTCGTCTACGGCACGTTGATGCGCGGCTTCGACCATCCGATGGCGCGGCTGTTGGCGCAGCATGCGGATTTCCTCGGCGAAGCGACCTGCCGCGGCCGGCTCGTGCTGGTGAAGCATTATCCGGGATTGCTGCTATCCGAGGCGTCAGCGGACATCGTTCACGGCGAGCTTTTTCGCTTGCGCGCCGGTGACGAACTTTTGCGCGAGCTCGACATGTACGAGGCCTGCGGCGAGGGCTTTCCGGAGCCGACCGAATATCTGCGCCAGCTGATCGACGTATCAGGCGCGGACGGCGTCACAGCGCCGGCCTGGACTTACGTCTACAATTGGCCGGTGGCGGGCCTGCCGTTCATCGAGTCCGGGCGCTTCCTGGACCATTAAGCCGACAGCACTTCCTTCACCATGCGCACGTCCACCTCGCGCTCGACATAGCTCCACTCTTCAGTGCGCCGGAGCATCCCGACCAGCTCCTCGAACAGCGAGGCATGAGCCGGCGCGAACTCGAACCAGGTCAGGAAATCGAAGGGCTCGCCGAGATCGCGGCAGTGATAGAGCTGACGCGCCACCGCGGGCAGAAAACGCAGGCTGCTGGCGATGTGGTGCGATTTGTCCTCGAAGATCTTGCGCCGCTCTTCCTGCGTCAGCTCCCACCAGGCCTGCGACTTGCGGATCGGGATCAGCGCCGCACAGGTCGCTTCGACCCGGCCGAGGCCGGCCTGCACGGCGACGAGCTGCTGCTTCTCGGGCCGCTCCGTGTAGCGCAGGCTGCTCGCCACGCCGACCAGCCGCCAGGCATTGCGCGAGGGCACCAGCGGCAGCGCGACGGCATCGCCGTCGGTCACCGACAGCGCCGGCATGAAGGGCAGGGGTTCGCCCGCCACAGGCGAGATCGAGGTCACGCGCCAGCCCCCGCTCTGGCCACCCCGAAAGGTCCTGAACATGGCCTATCGAAGCGTGGAACCGGGCGGGGTTCAAGGGGGGCTCGCCGTCATTCCGGGGGGCGCCCGTCCCGTCATCCTGAGGCGCTCACACTGCAAAGCAGTGTGAGCCTCGAAGGATGAATCGGCCCCGATGCAGCTGCCAGCCGGGCCGTCGCCCTTCGAGGCTCGCCGAAGAGGCGAGCACCTCAGGCTGACGGATTGGGTACCGCGGGTGACGGTGACGGCCCCTGTGCATAGGTCGAATAGTCAGGATAACCCGCCTAAACCTGACTTCTGGCTCCGCCGCACCTATATCCCTGATCCCTTCGCCCGACTCACCCTGGATTGCGCTACACCCACACCATGCGCTTCACGCCCCAATTCCTCGACGAGCTGCGTGCCCGGCTTTCGGTCTCCGAAGTCGTGGGCAAGCGCGTCAAGCTGAAGAAGGCGGGGCGCGAGTGGAAGGGGCTGTCGCCATTTCAACAGGAAAAGACGCCGTCCTTCTACGTCAACGACCAGAAGGGTTTTTACCACGACTTCTCCTCCGGCAAGCACGGCGACATCATCTCCTTCGTGATGGAGACCGACGGCGTGCCGTTCGGCGAGGCGGTCGAGCGGCTTGCCGGCATGGCCGGCCTGCCGCTGCCGGCGGTGACGCCGGATGCGGCCCGGCACGAGCAGCGCCGCCGCACGCTGCATGACGTCATGGAGCTTGCGGCCAAATTCTTCGCCGAGACGCTGGCCTCGCGCCAAGGCGCAAAAGCGCGCGGCTATCTCGCCGACCGCGCCATCTCGCCGGCGACGCAATTGCAGTTCCGTCTCGGCTATGCCTCGCCAGATCGCTTTGCGCTCAAGGAGCACCTCGGCAAGCTCGGCGTCTCGGTTGAGGACATGATCGAAACCGGGCTGCTTGTGGCCGGCGACGACATTCCCGTTCCTTATGACCGCTTTCGCGATCGCGTGATGTTCCCGATCACCGATTTGCGCGGCCGCGTCATCGCCTTCGGCGGACGCGCGCTGGAGAAGGACGTTCCGGCCAAATATTTGAACTCGCCGGAGACGCCGCTCTTCCACAAGGGCGACAATCTCTACAATCACCAGACCGCGCGCAAAGCCACCCATGACGGCGCATCGCTGATCGTGGTCGAAGGCTATGTCGACGTCATCGCCATGGTCACCGCGGGCTTTCCCGGCGCGGTGGCGCCGCTCGGCACTGCGCTGACCGAAAACCAGCTCGCGCTGCTGTGGAAGATGGCGGACGAGCCGATCCTCTGCTTCGACGGCGACCGGGCCGGACAGAAGGCGGCGTATCGTGCCGCCGATCTCGCGCTGCCGTTTCTCGCGCCCGGAAAGAGTCTGCGTTTTGCCCTGCTGCCGGAGGGCCAGGACCCTGACGACCTCGCGCGCTCCGGCGGCCGCGGTGCGATCGAGGAGGTGATCGCGGCGGCGCGGCCGCTCGCCGACATGCTGTGGTCGCGCGAGCTCGAAGGCGGCAATTTTGCCACCCCGGAACGCCGGGCCGCGCTGGAAGCGCGCATCAAGGAGATGTCCAACGGCATCCGCGACGAGGTTGTCAGGCGCTATTACCGCGACGATTTCGTCGAGCGGCTGCAGCGCACCTTTTCGCCCGACGGCGGCCGCGGCGGCTTTGCCGGCAGGGGCAATTTCCGGCAAGGGGGCGGCGGCCGCCCATTCCAGCCCCGCTTCGGGCAGGCGAATCGATTCGGCGGCCAAGGATTCGGCCAAGGATTTGGCGGCGGCCGCCGCGGCGGCCCGTCCGGGCCGGCCCCGCTGCCGTCGGGCCCCTACCAGGCGGCCAGTCCCCAGCTGGCGGCGAGCCCGATCATGCGGGGGCAGCGCAGCGCCATCTCCCGCCGGGAGGCCCTGATCCTGCAATGCCTGATCAACCACCCCTGGCTGCTGCATGACCACCTCGAGGAGGTGGCGGCCCTGGAGATCGCCCACCCCGAGGCCCACAAGCTCCGCGCCGCCATCATCAGCGCCTTCGTCAACGACCATTACCACTCGCCGGACCCCGAGGAGCAGGCCGAGAAGATGCGCGGCGATCTCGACAAGGGCGGATTTTCGCAGGTTCTTCAACGGGTTGAAGGCGCCATTACCACCGCCGCGGTGTTTGGCGCCCGCGAGGGCGCGGCGAGGGACGATGTTCTTGCCACCTGGCACCAGCTCGTTGCCTTGCATCGGCAATGGCATTCACTACTTAGAGAGCTGAAAGACGCCGAGCTGGCCTTGGGGGAGGACCCCAGCGAGGCCAATTTGGCGTGGCTGCGCGACGTCAAGGCCCGGATCGGCGAAGTCGACGGCACCGAGGCCCTGATCGAGGGTTTTGGCGAGCTGTCAGGCCGGTTCCAGAAGAGCGTGTGATGAAAGAATCATGCGGACGGAGGCGACCGTAACCGCTAAAAGACTCGCCAAATCCAAGGTTTGGCGGCAAAAACAGGGTTAATCGAGGCTTAACGGTCTTGTAGCACTTTGGCCACGCGGCCGCAGGCAGAACAGACGCGTCAGGAATGAATCCGCGCAACAGCTGTTGGCACTACACCTGCATCCGCCGCGACAAAGAGGCTCACGAAGCGTTAGGCAAATCCGGCGAGAGAAAGGTCGGGGTGGCGAGAGATGTGCGCGCCGCCTTTTCCGTGTCGAGAGCTGACGAAGCGAGAGCGTCGAACAACAGGTTCAAGTGATTTCACGCGGACGCGCGCAACGTCCCGCATGAAACGCGTTTAGGAGCAATGGATGGCCACCAAGGCAAAGACGCTGCAGGCGAAGGACAAGGAAAAAGACGACAAGGCAGCGGACGCCCCGGAGAAGGATTCCCAGGACGCGCCGTCTCCCTTGCTCGATCTGTCCGACGCGGCAGTGAAGAAGATGATCAAGCAGGCCAAGAAGCGCGGCTTCGTGACCTTCGATCAGCTCAACGAAGTCTTGCCGTCGGACCAGACCTCCCCGGAGCAGATCGAGGACATCATGTCCATGCTCTCGGACATGGGCATCAACGTCACCGAAGCCGACGATTCTGAAGGCGAGGAAGACAAGGACGAGGGCGAGGACGAGACCGACAACGAGCTCGTCGAGGTCACCCAGAAGGCCGTCACCGAGGTCAAGAAGAGCGAGCCGGGCGAGCGCACCGACGATCCCGTGCGCATGTATCTGCGCGAGATGGGCACGGTCGAGCTGCTCTCCCGCGAAGGCGAAATCGCGATTGCCAAGCGCATCGAGGCCGGCCGCGAGGCGATGATCGCAGGGCTGTGCGAAAGCCCGCTGACCTTCCAGGCCATCATTATCTGGCGCGACGAGCTCAACGAAGGCAAGATCTTCCTCCGCGACATCATCGATCTCGAAGCGACCTATGCCGGTCCCGACGCCAAGGCCGGCATGAACAATGCGATGATCGCGGGCCCCACCGGCGAGAACGGCGAAGCGCCCGCTGAAGGCGGCGAGGTCGCTGCTGCTGCGCCCGCGCATGTCGCCCCGCCTGCGGCGCCGCCGTCGCCCACTCCGTTCCGCGCTGCGCAGCCCGCCCCCGGCGGTGCGGCCGGCGAGGAGAAGGATCCGGGCGAGGCCGCCGCCGAAGCCGACATGGACGAGGACGACGAGTTCGAGAACCAGATGTCGCTTGCGGCCATCGAGGCCGAGCTCAAGCCGAAGGTGGTCGAGATCTTCGACAAGATCGCCGAGAGCTACAAGAAGCTGCGCAAGCTTCAGGAGCAGGACATCCAGAACCAGCTCGAGAGCACCTCGCATGGTCCCTCGCTGTCGCCGCACCAGGAGCGCAAGTACCGCAAGCTCAAGGACGAGATCATCGTCGAGGTGAAGTCGCTGCGCCTCAACCAGGCCCGTATCGATTCGCTCGTCGAGCAGCTCTACGACATCAACAAGCGCCTCGTCTCGCATGAGGGCCGCCTGATGCGCCTCGCCGACAGCCACGGCGTCGCGCGCGAGGACTTTTTGCGCAACTACACCGGCTCGGAGCTCGATCCGCGCTGGCTCAACCGCGTCTCGAAACTCTCCGCCAAGGGCTGGAAGAATTTCGTCCATCACGAGAAGGACCGCATCAAGGACCTCCGTCACGAGGTGCATCAGCTCGCCGCGCTGACGGGCCTCGAGATCGTCGAGTTCCGCAAGATCGTGCACTCCGTGCAGAAGGGCGAGCGCGAGGCCCGTCAGGCCAAGAAGGAGATGGTGGAAGCCAACCTCCGTCTCGTGATCTCGATCGCGAAGAAATACACCAACCGCGGCCTGCAATTCCTCGACCTGATCCAGGAAGGCAATATCGGCCTGATGAAGGCGGTCGATAAGTTCGAATACCGCCGCGGCTACAAGTTCTCGACCTACGCCACGTGGTGGATCCGCCAGGCGATCACGCGCTCGATCGCGGACCAGGCCCGCACCATCCGCATCCCCGTGCACATGATCGAGACGATCAACAAGATCGTGCGCACCTCGAGGCAGATGCTCAACGAGATCGGCCGCGAGCCGACCCCGGAGGAGCTCGCCGAAAAGCTCGGCATGCCCTTGGAGAAGGTCCGCAAGGTTCTCAAGATCGCCAAGGAGCCCTTGTCGCTCGAAACCCCCGTCGGTGACGAAGAGGATTCACATCTCGGCGATTTCATCGAGGACAAGAACGCGATCCTGCCCATTGATGCTGCGATCCAGTCGAACCTGCGCGAGACCACCACGCGCGTGCTCGCCTCCCTCACCCCGCGCGAAGAGCGCGTGCTCCGCATGCGCTTCGGTATCGGCATGAACACCGACCACACGCTGGAGGAAGTGGGGCAACAGTTCTCGGTGACGAGAGAGCGTATCCGCCAGATCGAAGCCAAGGCGCTGCGGAAGCTGAAGCATCCGTCGAGGTCAAGGAAGCTGCGGAGCTTCTTGGATAATTGATCCGAATTTCAATCAGAACGAAAGCGGTGGGCCGCAAAGTCCGCCGTTTGTATGTGCTGTTCGAGCTTGCATAAACTCTCATTTCCAGAGCATCGGTTCTGCAGCTTGTGTTACAGGAGCTCTTGATATCTCGCGCCAGCTCGCAACCATGGGATTGACTGCAAAGCGTGCAGGCAAGTTGGAGTTTGCGCTCTCAAGTAAGGCGCCCATAGCTTTCAAGGCGAAGCGCTGCTCGGTTGCTAAAGCCTCATTCAGCAGCAGTGCAACAGCAGGTAGAAACCACGACGCTTCGGCTGCATCGTAGAGTTCAACGAGCGAATCAATTTCCTTCTGAAGTGAGGTCCCCCCGCTATGAAAGCCGTAAAAGACTCCTGCCGCAGCGCGTACCCTCGTGGAGAACGCGGTGCTTTGAAATATTTTCCTTAGAGAAGTCCCGGACCGAAATATCTTGCGGACCGTGCTTGCGATATCTTCAAATGACGTATGTCTTAGCTCGCGATGGAAAAGGGAACTCTCCGGGCTTGATGAATGCACCAGAGCAGCGAGGAGATGTGGCAACATCTCTGCCTCCTTCGGAAGCTCAACTTTGAAATGGTCCATTCGATCAAAGAATCGCTCTGGAGCGACAAGACCTTTCGCTGCAGACAAGGCAAGCTCCCTAAGGCCTGTTCCAAGCGGTTCCGTCAGGCCAAATAGGGTGCCCCATTTTGCGGCGTACGCGAGTAACGTTTCGGATGGCATGTGTCCTAGAAGCAGACGCTGAACTTTGGCATCTTCGAATGCCTTAGTGGCGTCGTGGGAGCCCCGAGCCAAAAGATGCAGTGCCAGCCAAGGCTCCGTGCCGGCTATTGCGAGCCAATCAATGGAGCCGCCATCTTTGCTTCCGCCCCTCAACATTAGCTCCATCACGTAGCCAGGTCTTGATTTTCGAACCAGCCTGGACGGACGTCGGTTGGACCCGTCCAGCTCGATTTGCTGAAAATCGAAGAATGCTCGAATCGTCTCAGGAAGCATTCTGCAGTTCCTCAAATCTCCAGCCAAGGCAACTCGCAGGTGGGTTAGGGTTTCATCGTTCGGCGAGCGAACGAAATTAAGTGCGCAATAGATTGCTTTCAGAATCCCCGTCGATGTGCTGAGTTTACTCCAAGTGGCTGGCGACCATGTTTTCCAGCTGGGGATCTCCCTAGGTTTGAAGTACTGGACCTCTATTATCCCATACTGAACCTCTACATGGGCAGCACTTCGAGGTTCATTCGAATCTCGAATGGAGGCTGGTAACAGTCCGTCCAACAATCGTACGACGGCTGGATCAATGCCAATCTCACGCGCTATGCTCTTAGAGTCTGGTCCATTTGCAAAGATGCTCGTCGCCGCTGATACAGCGGCGTACCCAAGATCATGCCAATTGTTGTCTAATAGTAACCTGACGGCGCTTTCGCGCAACCAGCGAGGATAAATCCTCGGTTCACCCGAATCTCTCGTTGAGTCTCTAAACTGTTCAAGGAATGAGCGTTGATAGCCTCGTGACGCACCAACGAGCGTACTCTTCAAGAGCTTGGACCGCTCGTCCGTATCGGACAAGATCTTCGTGAGGCAAGTTAGTGCCCCTATATTCTCAGGCTCCGCTTGCTCTGCAAGAACTGAGACCAGTACGTCTGTGAGCCACTGGACGGAGTGCAATGATTTTGTCGTCGAGAAATATCGACCCGCATCAACGCAACCGCTAAGCGGAACGATGCAGTTTCGAAATTGTTCGCGCAGACGCTTGTCTTGCTCAAGAACACCCTCTTGAAGAAGGCGACTTGCAATGATGCCGCCTCGTGCGAGACGTCGGTTCAACGCCCGCATTTCTCGATCGCCACCGTCGTCTAGCTGGGTTAGCACCGTTACGGCAGCGGCAAGTTCGCTCTTACGTGTATTCTCAATGAGAGCACTCAGAAGGAAATGAACAACCTCCCTCCAGTGCGAGTCGCCAGCAATGGTTCTTACTCTATCTACGAAATTGTCCGGTTCGCCGGACTGATAGATGAACTCTCCTGCGAAGAATTCTTGGAGAGGGCGAATATCAAAACGTACCAACTCGCCTGCTTCCGGTGTGCTGACGAGAACCAGACGTTCGGTCGTAGCTCTCATTAGAGTTGATACCGTCTCATCAATATCGGTATCCTGTAGCTCGGAAACTACCTCGGTTACGATGGCAAGAAGTTACTTCCGCTCTAAAGACGTGATTGCTCCTTTGCTGGTCTCTGCACGTGCATGGAGCTCAAAGCCGAGTCTGTTGTGTAGCGCTTTTAGAAGCTTGTCGCCTTCGCGCAAGAGCAACGCTAGCCTGCGATCAGGCAAATTTCTATTCGCCTCGCGTTTCTTTATGATTTCGTAGAACGTATTATAGAGTTGCCATTTTCGTTCCGGGGGCTTCCCGCCGTCTCGAACAATTACTCCCATTATGTGCGCCTGAAGTGGAGTAGTCATAATTTCGGCAATTGCTTCCGACTGAAGCGCGTCGCCGAGAATTTTCATGTATGCCTTGTGTTCGCCCTCGGATCTATCAAGCGCAAGAAGAGGCTCCGCACAAGCTAGTGCTTGTTCGCGCGATAAGCTGACGAGCTCGACGATTGCGGCTTCAATCTCCGAAAACTGCCCTGAGTAACCTTGAGGTCGAGACGTGCAAATGATCGCAGCATCCGACCCGTAACCAACGAGCACATCATTTATAAAATGCGTAACTTCGCTTGCGACCGAATCCTTAACATCGCTAGGAACTTCATCTAGTCCGTCAAAAACGAACAACCAGCGTGATGAGCCGAAAACTCTTCTTAGTGCACCTGCGTGCACAGGCTCTCCGATTTGATTCGTGAGCGTTTCGGAGAAATAGGCGATCATCCGATCAGTCAGTCTTTTCCCTCGTTGGCTGAACCAAAAAGCGAATTCTTTCAGATCTACAATAAGCGGGATTCGGGGCACCAAAGGCCAAAGCTTTTTCTTCGTTGCGACTGCACAGATGTCTTCCGCTAGTGCTCGTTGCGCTGGCAATACTACGGGCCCCCTCTCCTGCAGAATGAGGGCTGCACGCTGAATTTGACTAATAAACTGGGTAAGGGTGGACTTCCCTTGGCCCGGGCCGCCCTTGACAAACCAGGTTCGAGCTCGAGAAGGATGACGCTGCCAGCGGTGCCAGTCGTCCGGCGAGTCGATGATAGACCGAACCCTCTGCGTCTGAGCCAGCGCTCGCGCGAGTGTAGTCGCTGCCATCCCCGACATTTCGTTCGACTTGCAAGCGAACGGTATATCGGCGAAAAGACGCTGGATTCCCGGTCTATTGTCGGTAGTCGAGCCTGCTTGTTCCAGTTTCGTGTACTGTTGCTCGCTAAACTGTGTGACCACTAGGTAGCGAATAATTTCTTCGACTTGCGCCTGCGAAGCTATCGTCTGCTCATATAGTCGGGCGAGTACCTGCCCTGACGAAATAAATTCACAATAATAATCCGCTATCTCAGGATAGATTGCGAGAAGATCTAAGATCTTTCGGCCGCCCCAGATATGAAATCGCTTGGCAAGCTGGGGACGGGCTTTTCGCACAATGTCCCTTATTCGATCGAACGAACCAGTCTCGGCAGCCCCGGAAGGCTCTATGTTTGTAGCAACGATCCATATGTCTGGCCAAATTCGAGGCGAGGCTGAGTTCTCAAATGCGCGCAGCTCTTCTTCTACTCGATCTACCAGCCACTTCTGGGGATCCTTGCTCAGGTGCGGCGCAAGAAACTTCGATTGAATGTACCAAGTACCGGACCAGTTTTCACTCTCACTCGGATACGGTGCTGCTCCTTCGAAAAACCCATCTCGTCCTGCGTCTGGACCGGGACCAAAGCCGGTATGACCCGCGCCCAATATACGCAAGGCAAGAGAATTAACTAAGTGTTCGAACGTGTTCGCGTCTAGTCGAGAAAGTTCGTAGCTTGGAACGGGCATTGCGTACCTCCCTTCGGGAAGTTGCATTAGAAGTCAAGTACGCGCAATGCCTGGTGGAGAGATCTCAGCCGTCTACTTCCTCTTCGCCCAACCCTTTCGATCCGCTCAATCTCCAGCGCCGGCCTCCCGCTCTTTTCCGCGATCTCGTGGTCTTGCTCTAAGATGAAGCTGCGGGCGGGTTCGTCGCCGTCGAGGTCGCCGAGTTGTTGGGGGCGGCTCTTGGGCACTCGATTTTGCAAAATATTTCCGAAATTTCGACTCACCCGGCGCTGCGCGCCGACCTCTCCCAAGGGAGAGGTGACCCCACTTGCCGCAGCAGTTCAGCACAATCTCGTCGAACTTTTAGTCGGCCCTACTTCTTCTTCGCCCCCACCCGCTCGATCTTCTCGATCTCCAGCGGAGGCCTGCCGCTCTTTTCTGCGATCTCGCGGTCCTGCTCCATGATGAAGTTGCGGGCGGGTTCGTCGCCGTCGAGGCCGCCGAGCAGCTCGGAGGGGACGCGGCGGTTGGAGCGTTGGGAGCCGTCTTCGTAGACGACGTTGAAAAAGGCGAATTCGCCTTTCGGGTTGGTTCCGGGTTTCTTGGCCATGGCGGCTTGTCGTCGATCAGGGCGCCATAGTCAAATGACTTCGAGCGTCCCGGGGCCTGCGAAGAGCCTTACCGCGATGCCGTTCGGCCTCACGAAATGGGCCTGCGAACCTGTGCAATCGATCGAGGATGTCTGGTTGCAGGATCGAAGCGACAGGGGCTTCGTCAGGTTCGATCCGAACCCTCAATAAACGGCGGGCCGATGAGCCCGCCGTTTATTTTGGTCTTCAGCGTCGCCCGGGGCTGGCGGGGCGACAACCTGAGATAGAAGGCTATCGCTTGCGCTCTGCGATGGCAAGATGAATCGTCATGGTCTTGATGTCGCAGCAAGCGCATCTGATATGCAGCGTAGCGCGTGACCGGTTCCCGCAATGTCGCGAAGCAGATGCTTGCAAAATCGAAATAGTTTGTTCATTTCGCACGCTCTCGCAACGCAGCGAACCTGCGCGCACGTGTTGCGAAGTTGCATGGGCCTGCATGGCATCCTGCTGCGTGCACGGATCGGTTGCAGCCCGGGCAGATCGCTCTGACAAGTGCGTTGCACACATCACATTGGCGGCGCGCGCCGCGGCAGTTTTTGCGCAGCCAATCGCGAGGGACTGCCGCCGCTGCCTCCGTCATCATCGCCCTTGCGGCCCTGCGTCATGATCGCGCTGCCCATCGCGGCCGAACCAAAGGTGATGACGAAGGAGGCCAGCAACAGCGCGAGCCCGATGCCGGGCGAACGATCGGCAAAAATCAGCTCGCGCAGATGTCCGGGGTTGAGCCAGAGCAATCCGCCGACGAGAAGGCTCGCCGCAGAGGCGCCGATCGCAAGGTTGATGGCGAGCAGGCGGAACAGCGGGATGCGCAGCAGGCGAGGGGAGAACTTGCTGTCTGGTCTTGTCTTCGGCACCACCAATTCTCCGCAAAGCCGGCTGTCGCGTGCTCCTCGACGGATCGCCTGATCCGCCGCGTTCGGCTCACGCCGCCGGCGCGATCCGGGTGTCCGCCTTGCTCTGCTGCATCTGCTGACGCTCCATCATGTCCTGCCACAGCGCCGCGATGCTGGCCTGTGTCTCGGGCGCGATCAGGCAGTGGCCCTCATTATCGAAGCCGCAGAACCGCGCAGACGGGTCTTTCCTCACCACCGTCAGCGCCTGGTTGATCATCTCCAGGCACGTCATGACCTGTCCGATCTCCTGCAGCCGCGTGTGATGCAGGATGTCCATCAGGCGGAACGTCATCACCGCGGGCTGACCGTAATTGATGCCGGGCCGAGCGAATTCGAGCAGGACATTCACCGCCGGGAACGTGCCGCGGATGTGCTCGAGCACGCCGGCCACATCGTCCTCGCTGCAGGCGACGAGATGGGCGGTTTGAACAGGTGTGGCGACCGGCGGGCGCGGCGCGAGGCCGAGCGCATTGATCACCTCCTGCTCGATCCATTGCCGCACCGGTGCGGGTGCATTGCGGATCTGCTCGGTGGTGAGGGTAATTCCGGTCATGGCGCCATCTCCTGCGCGCGGGCGCTGCTGCTGTTCGCAGTCTAGGAACGAAGCGATGGGACACGTTGATGCGGATCAAAGCGGCCGCCTTGACGCTGGTCCCTTTCAACGGGCGCTTCGCGGGCGGGCGTCCACGCCCGGAATCTGGGATGATAGGACAATACCACTGTTTTGCCCGACGGGTCAACGACAATTCGGAAAAACAAAATCTACGGCCGGCGGCGCCTACTGTGCATGGGGTTGTTTTGCGGTTTTCGTTTCAAGGCTGCACCCGGCATGATTGGTCGACGTTGCTTTGACGCGAATCCCGTTCCCGGGCATGATCGCCTTCTGCTTTGCTCCATTGCATGAGGACTCGTTCTGATGTTGAGATCGCTTTTCGCCGCCGCAATCATTGTCTCGCTGGCCGGCGGGTCGGCTGAAGCCGCGCGTTGCGGCGGCGACTTCAACAGCTTCGTCGCCAGCATGAGCGCGGAAGCGCAAGCCGCGGGCGTCTCGGCGGGCGTGACCAGCGCAGCGTTCAGCGGCATCACCCAGGACGGCGCGGTGCTCGCCTTCGACCGCCGTCAGCGCTACACCTTCAACAAGAGTTTCGAGCAGTATGTCTCGACCCGCGTCGGCCCGGGCCGCATCAATGGCGGCCGCGCACTGCTCCAGCGTCATGCCGCGCTGCTCTCGCGCATCGAGCAGCAGTTCGGCGTGCCGAGGCAGATCCTGGTCGCGATCTGGGGCCTTGAGAGCGATTTCGGCAAGGGCGACATGGGCAAGCTGCCCGTCATCCGAACGCTTGCGACGCTCGCGCATGATTGCCGCCGCACCGAGCTGTTCCAGGGCGAACTGCTCGCCGCGCTCAAGATCGTGCAGCGCGGCGACCTGCCGCTGCGCGACCTGATCGGCGCCTATGCCGGCGAGATCGGCCAGACCCAGTTCCTGCCGTCGTCCTACATCAAGTACGGCGTCGATTTCGACGGCGACGGCCACGTCGACCTCCGCCACAGCGTAGCCGACGTGCTCGCCTCGACCGCGAACCTCCTGCACTCGAACGGCTTCAAGATGGGCCAGCCCTATGACGAAGGCTCGGCCAATTTCGAGGCGATGCGCGAGTGGAACAGGGCGGTGATCTACCGCAAGACGATCGGGTACTTTGCGGATCGGCTGGTGGGGCAGTAACCAAATATTCCAGTCTCGTAGGGTGGGCAAAGGCGCTACGCGCCGTGCCCACCATCCCTATCGGTTGCCGAAAGTCGTGGGCACGCTTCGCTTTGCCCACCCTACGACAGCGGAGCATGAGGCGACGCCATCGCGCCCCTCACTTCCCCCGCGCCATCTTCTCCAGCCGCCGCTGCAACGGTGCCCAATAGGTCCCCGGGCGGAAGCGCTGCAGGATGTCCATGAACCTTGCGTCGTTGCCGATCAGGATGCGCGGCTCGTTGCGCTCGATGCCCCTGATGATGCGCAGCGCGGCCTCTTTTGGCGTCGTCCGCGCCGCGGTCTCGAACCGGTCGATCATCTGGCCGCGGCGGGCATTGTCGGTGACGCCAATTCCGGTGCGCGAGGCGCGCGCGATGTTGGTGGCGACGCCGCCGGGATGCACCACCGACAGCCTGACCGGGCTGCCCGCGGCCGCGAGCTCGTGCCGCACGCTCTCGGAAAAGCCGCGCACCGCGAACTTCGCCGCCGCATAGGCCGATTGTCCCGGCGGCGCGATGATGCCGAAGATCGAGGAGACGTTGACGATGTGCGCCTCGCCCCGCGTCTTGAGGTGCGGCAGGAAGGCGCGGGTGCCGTGCACCACGCCCCAGAAATTGATGTCGAACAGCCAGTCCATCTGCGCCTGGTCGATCTCCTCGAATTGTCCGAGCAGCGCCACGCCGGCATTGTTGACGAGGATGTTGAGCGCGGGATGCGCCGCGATCGCTTCGCGGGCGAACTGCGCGATGTCGCTGGCCTCGCCGACGTCGACGCGGTGCAGGCTGACCTTGCGCTGCGCGCCGATCTCGGCGGCGAGGCTCTTCAGGCCGCCTTCGTCGCGATCGGCGAGCGCGAGGTCGGCGCCACGTTGCGCGAGCTCGATGGCCAGCGCGCGGCCGATGCCGCTCGCCGCTCCCGTAATGGCGGCCGCGCCGCGAATCATCGTCATGATGCCTCCCGTCAAGCCCTGATGCGGAACAAGATTCCACACTTTTTTCAGTTTGGAACCGAACCGATCTCCCGCTCTCTCTTTAACATGCGTTACTTGAACGGAGGCAAGCATTGGGAGCCGCCGATGGGACAATCAACGCCATTGCCTGCAACCGCCCTCATCGTTGAAGATGATCTCATGCAGCGGGAGATGCTCTGCCTGCTGCTTGAAGAGAGCGGCTACCGGGTCATCCAGTGCGAAAGCGCGGAAGCGGCCGAGCGTGTGCTGGACAAGAACGCCGGCGCGCTCTGCCTGATGCTGACCGATGTGCAGCTCGCCGGCCGCATGAACGGCGTCGAGCTCGCCCATGTCGCCAAGGACCGCAATCCGAAGCTCGATGTCGTCGTGACGTCCGGCCGCCCCTTGATGCAGCCCCTGCCGGACGGCGCAAAGTTCTGGGCCAAGCCCTGGGCCCCGCTCGATGTGTTGCGCGAGGCCGAGATCGCCCAGCTCAATTGAGGCGCGACCCTTGGCGCTGACCGGGTCGTGTCTTCTCGGCAAGCGTCAGGGATGGTAGGACGAGGCATGTCCTGGTCCTTTCTGCTCACCTCGCTGATCGTCGTCGCCTCACCGGGGACCGGCGTCCTCTACACGCTGGCGGCCGCGCTCACGCGCGGTTCGCGCGCCAGCGTCGCGGCCGCCGTCGGCTGCACGCTCGGGATCGTGCCCCACATGTGTGCTGCGATGCTCGGGCTTGCCGCCGTGCTCCATACCAGCGCGCTCGCCTTTGCCGCCCTGAAATGGTGCGGCGTGGCCTATCTGCTCTATATGTCCTGGCAGGCGCTGCGGGAGACGGGGGCACTTGCGGTCGACGGCCAGATCGAGGAGCGATCGAGCGGTCGGGTCATCGTCACCGGCTTCCTGATCAACATCCTCAATCCAAAACTCTCGATCTTCTTCCTCGCCTTCCTGCCGCAGTTCATTGCAGTTGACGAGGTGCATGTGCTGGCGCGGATGCTGGAACTGAGCGGCGCCTTCATGGCGATGACGTTTGCAGTGTTCGTCCTCTACGGCCTCTGCGCGGCGTCCGTGCGCGAGCGCGTCATCTCTCGGCCCGGTGTGATGGCCTGGCTGCGCCGTTCTTTTGCCGCCGGCTTTGCCCTGTTAGGGGCCAAGCTCGCCTTCGCCGAACGCTAGCCAATAAAAAAGCGGGCCTTTTGCCCGCCGCTTTCGGTCTTGCAATTTTAGACCCATCCCGACGCCCGGGCGGAGCGAGCTCCACCCGGGCAAAGAAAAAGAAGCCGCGTTACTTCTTCTTCGCCTTCTTGGCCTTTTTCGCCTTCTTCTTCGTCGCCTTCTTCGCTTTCTTAGCCATAGGAGCCTCTTAAGGGTTAATGGTGAAACGCGACACGAGGAACGCTCGGCGGAGGGCCAGCCTCGCAACATCCTCGATCACAAGCTCAGCAGATTCGCGCCTCTCTGCCCCGCGTTGTCACATCCGCGTCATCCCGTTATCCACAGCTCAGATGCATTTTCAGGTGATTTTGGCCCGCGAATCCGCATCGCGATGGGCGGCGAGGCGACCGTGCATCGACGCAGACGACGTGCCTAACGATCCGATAACCGCGGCGCGGTGTTCATGAATTCAAAACCAAGGGCGCGCTTTCGCAGATCGCAGTGAGGTTCCGTTAAGCGCAACCCGCGCATGATCTTCCGCAAGAACACGGGGACGGGTCATGGACGAACTTCTGCTGGAGACAGGGGGCGGGACGCTGCGCGTATCGCGGGCGCCATGCTGAACGTACCGACGCTCTGGATGGTTTTCGTCGTCAACTTCTCGGCGCTCGGCCTGGTCTGGGCCTACGTGACGCGCTCCTATCCCAAATTCGAAGCCGCGCGGTTCTGGATGGCGTCGGCTTTCGTCGGCGCAGCTGGTGCGATCACCGCGTTAACCGGCCTGTACATCAATTCCGTGGTGCCCCTGCTGTTCGGGGGCGCCGGCATCATCGCCGCGAGCTGTTTTGCGGCTGCGGGCATTCAGCGTTTCTACGATCGGCCGGCATCCTGGCGCCTCATGGTCGCGAGCACGGCCGCGAGCCTCGCCGGTGTCATGTTCTTCAAGTTCGTCTTCGACCAGATGCAGCTGCGAATGCTCTGTTACACCATTGGCCAGGGCTTGCCTCTGGTGCTGTCGTTGCGCCTGCTGCTGTCGCCGCCGGAGGGCCGCGCCAGTCCCGGCGCGCGGCTTGCCGGCATCGTCATCCTCAGCATGATCGTGGTCTTCGTGGTCCGTACGATCGGCAACACGCTCGGCAGCGATTTCTCGACCGTCGCGCGCGGTCAGAACCATGCCGCCATGGTGCTGGTGCTGCTGTTCCTGTCGATGACACTCAATTTCGGCTTCCTGCTGATGGCGATGGATCGCCTCCGCAACGAGGTCGCCGACCTGGCGCTGCTCGACGACCTCACCGGTGTCGCCAACCGCCGCCACCTGTTGCAGCGGCTGTCCGAGGAATGCGCCCGTTCGGAGCGCAGCGGGGAGCCGTTCTCGCTGCTGGTGATCGACCTCGACGGGTTCAAGACCGTCAACGATACCTATGGCCACGCTGCGGGCGATGCCTGCCTCCAGCACTTCACCCTGATGGCACAGACGCGCCTCCGCCCCGGCGATATGCTCGCCCGCACAGGCGGCGACGAGTTCTGCGTCGTGCTGCCGTCCTCGTCCTTGCGCGAAGGCGGGCTGATCGCCCGCCGTATCCTGGAGGTCTGCCGCCAGGACGCCGCCGAGTGCTCCGGCAGGGACATCCCGATCGCGATCTCGATCGGCGTTGCGGAATGGAATCGCGGCATCGGCCAGTTTCCGGACCGGCTGATCGCCCACGCCGACCACGCCCTCTATGCCGCCAAGAAGAACGGCAAGAACGACTTTGCAGTCTATGATCCGGCCCCGCCGCTGTCGCCCGAGCCGGTCGAAGCCGCGCGCAAATTCGCGTAGATCTGCTACGCTCGGATCCATAGTCGGATTGCGATGATGATATCTCGTCTTGTCGCGGCGGTTCTCGCCGCTGTTCTGATCACTCCCGCCTTTGCATTGGACGCCGAGCTCGCCAGGCTCGCGCGCAGCTCCGGCACGCCTGACATTCCGGGGCTGAAGATCGTCTGGCTGGCGCCGTGGGGCGATGTCGCCGATGCCCACCCCTGGCGCAACATCATCGTGCACCAGACCGAGGGTCCATCCGGCTCAGCGCGCGGCGGTGCGCAGGAGCAGTCCAGGAATCCAACCCGGCGCGGCGTGATGGTCTGGGTCGAGACCGACGGCACGGTCTATTGGTCGGTCGCGGACAATCTCGTGCCGACCCATACCGACGGCGCCAACCGCAATGACAACAAATACGTCGACAACAGCGTGACCTATCATCAGGTTGTGCGCGACAATTCAATCGGCGTCGAGTTCGCCGGCAACTATCCCGATGTCACGATCGGTTCGACCGAAGCGCAAGTCGCGGCCTGGAAGATCCTGGTCCAAGTCCTGCGCGCGCGCTACGGCATCCCGCTCGATCACGTCTATGCCCACAACTGGATCGACTTCAAGGATGCGCGCTATTGCGAAGGCTGTTGGCTCGCGACGCTGGCGCGGGCATGGGGCGAATAGGGTCCCCCTGCGCAGCGAGCCTTCCCAAGGTCACGGGAATGCCTTGGGAAGGTCGGCGCAGGGCTTCGTGACGATCTGGTGCGCGTCGCGCCAGATCACTTCGCGCTGGCGCGAGGTGGTGATGGTGCGCACCGGCAGACCTCCCTCTTCGAGCAACCAGGCGCAGTAGCGTGCGCGGCTGACAGCCTCGCGTGCCGCAGGATCGAACCAGCAGATTCCCCAGATCGTATCGCGCCGCTTGAAGTGCCGCGCGATGCGGCCGGGAAGCGGCAGATGCTCCCCGAACCAGTCGAACTGGTCCGCGAGCTCCTGCCGGATCCAGTCCGGACAATCGTTGCGCTGGACGTACCAGGACGCGCGAAAGAAGCCGCTCTCCACGCGGCTGTACGGGTGGACGAGCGGTGTAACGAACCGCAAATACATGACGACACGGCGCGACGCCGTGTTGCGTCACGCCCCTCATAGTCAGATGGAATGAATGAAGAGCAGCCGCTAAGCGGCGTTCAGCTCGTGACCGGTGGCCAGTCAGCAACGGCGGCGGTCAGAACGCATCGATCTGTAATCATGCCGCCTCCCTCGAAAGCGCTGAACCAAGGGCGCCACGTCGCGCCGGGCGGCAGCACATACACCAGCGACCGTCTCGCGACAAGCGCGATTGATTGGAGCGCTGGACCGGCTGCGCTATTCAGCCGGGCAGCGCCGGATCAATCCCGGCTGCTCGGGCAATTCGGGCGGGATCCGTTCAAGATGTCCCGCCGGCACATCGCGCGAACATGCGGTAGCTCACACAACAAAAAAGCCGGCGTTGCCGCCGGCTTTTCGTCTTGTTTCGATCCGCCAATGTCTGGCGCGAAAAGCCGCGCTTAGTGCGCGGCTTCCAGCGCAGCCTGTTCCTGCCTTGCGATCGTGCCCTTGACCGCGGACTGCACCTTCTCGAAGGCGCGAACCTCGATCTGGCGGACGCGTTCGCGCGACACGCCGAACTCGGCGGCAAGGTCTTCCAGCGTCATCGGCTCATCGGCGAGGCGGCGGGCCTCGAAGATGCGACGTTCACGCGGGTTGAGCACGCCCATGGCGCCGTTCAGCGCATCACGGCGGTGATCGTACTCCTCGTGCTCCGCCATCATGGCTTCCTGGTTGGGCGTGTTGTCGACCAGCCAGTCCTGCCATTCGCCGGCTTCGCCGTCGTCGCGGATCGGAGCGTTGAGCGACGCATCGCCACCGAGTCGGCGGTTCATGTCGATCACGTCCTGGTCCGTCACGCCGAGGCGCTTGGCAATGGTCGCGACCTGGTCGGGGCGGAGATCGCCTTCGTCCAGCGCGTTGATCTTGCTCTTCGCCTTGCGCAGGTTGAAGAACAGCTTCTTTTGGTTCGCGGTGGTGCCCATCTTCACGAGCGACCAGGAACGCAGGATGTACTCTTGAATCGACGCCTTGATCCACCACATCGCGTATGTGGCGAGACGGAAGCCCTTCTCGGGCTCGAAACGCTTCACCGCCTGCATCAGGCCGACATTGCCTTCCGAGACGACCTCGGAGATCGGCAAGCCGTAGCCGCGATAGCCCATGGCAATCTTGGCGACGAGCCGGAGATGGCTGGTGACGAGTTGATGTGCCGCGTCGCGATCGTCATGCTCGCGCCAACGCTTGGCGAGCATGTATTCCTGCTGGGGTTCCAGCATCGGGAACTTGCGGATCTCGGCGAGGTAGCGAGAAAGGCCGGATTCTCCATTGAGGACCGGCAAAGCAGCGGTACGGGCCATTGTGAAGCCCTCCAAAGGTTCAGGCCCCCGATAGCGGCGGGCCAGGCAGACGACCGCTTGGTTAAAGCCGGCCGTAGCTGCGATGTTCCACGTTGGTCCTTTCCAACGCAGGCGCAATATACCCCATCGGGGGGCAAAAAGGGAAGGATTGCTGACGTCACGTCCCCGTGTGGCAGCCATAACTTTTTGTAATGTAACGACTTTCCTAAGGGGGCTGCGTCATAGCGCCGCTTTCAGGGCGCGCTCTAGCAGTACCAGATCCTCCGGCAAGCCGGCCTCCCAGTGAAGAAGTTCTCCGCTTCTGGGGTGCTCTAATACCAATAGATAAGCATGGAGAGCCTGCCGCCCAAGCGCCGCCAAAGCGGCTTGCGACTCGGGACCGAGCTGGTTCGCCTTGGTCTTGAAGTGGGGGCCATAGACCGCGTCGCCCATCAGAGGGTGGCCGATATGGGCGAGGTGGACGCGGATCTGGTGGGTGCGGCCGGTTTCGAGCTCGCAGGCCAGCATTGCTGCCACCGGCTTGCCGTCCCGCCCGTTAAAACTCTCCAGCAGCTCCCAATGCGTCACCGCTTCGCGGCCGCCCTGGCGCACCGCCATCTTCTCCCGCGCGTGCGGATGGCGGTCGATCGGCGCGTCGATGGTGCCGCGATGCCGGCCCGGCAGCCCCCAAGCGAACGCCATATAGCCGCGCCGCATCGGTCCGGTGCGGCCGTGGTCGGCGAATTGGGCGGTAAGCGAGGCGTGGGCGAGGTCGTTCTTGGCGACCACCATCAATCCGGTCGTGTCCTTGTCCAGCCGGTGCACGATGCCGGGCCGGCGGACGCCGCCGATGCCCGACAGCGAGGTGCCGCAATGGGCGATCAGCGCGTTAACCAGGGTTCCGGTCTCGTGCCCGGCCGCGGGATGGACCACCAGGCCCTTCGGCTTGTTGATGACGATGATGTCGTCGTCCTCGAACACGATATCGAGGGCAATGTCCTCGCCCCTGGGCTCCGGCGGGGCCGCCTCCGGCACATCGATTGTAATCGTATCCCCCGAGGCGACGTGATAAGCGGGGTCGCGGACTGCGGTGGCCTTCAGGCTCACGGCGCCTGCCAGAATCAGGGCCTTCAACCTTGATCGCGACATCTCGGGAAGGCGCGCCGCCAGCACGCGGTCGAGCCGGGCCGAGCCCTCGTCGCCTTCGACCACGACTTCCAATCTTTGCGCTGAGCCCGAGCTTTCCATGACGACGTCTGATACCGCTGTTCCCGAACCGACCCCCGAGCAGGCCGCGCTGTTCGCGCGGGTGCGGCGGATGATGCTGATCGCGGGGTTGACCACGGCGCTGGCCGTCTGCGCCGTCCTGATTGCGGTGGGCTATCGTCTTTTCAAGTCGGAGGGAAGGGCGCCTGACCCGTCGAGCGACGTCACCGCCACCCTGCCGAAAGGTGCCAAGATCGTCTCCACCGGCGTTGCCGGCGACCGCCTCGTGGTGACCCTGGATATCGCCGGGGTCACCGAGATCCGCACCTTCGACGCCCACACGCTCAAGCCGGCCGGAAAGCTGAAATTTGCCAATGAGCCGTAAAACGGCAGTTCAGTCCTTGCGGCGGACAAATTTCGAGGCTATTGGCTAGCCCTCACGCTCCCTTCGTCTAGCGGTTAGGACGCGGCCCTCTCAAGGCTGAAACAGGGGTTCGATTCCCCTAGGGAGCGCCATTTTCGAGACCGCGCCTGCTGCGGCAGAACCTTGCAACAGGCGATGGCTGGCCATAGTGGAATAGTGCGCGGCCAGCTCTTTGCGGCTGGCCATTGGACGAGGGGATAGGGCCTGCCCCTCCGCGGCGGGGACGTCAGCCACGAGCCAACAACCGATCAGCGTAGCACCAGCTTCGTCAACAAAGTGGCCAATTCGCTTTGGCGCGATACGCCGACCTTTGAGAATACGCGCTTGAGGACATTGCGGGCGGTATCTTCCGCAATTCCCAGTCGCTCAGCAGCCTCTTTGGGAGGCAGACCCGCTCCAACGAGGGCGGCGATCCGCGCTTCGCCGAGCGTCAGCCCGAGTACGTCGCGGACGACGGCGGGATCAGCGGGCTTATCGAGCTTCTGCTCGATCGCGAGCACGATGACGCGCGTATGGGTGAGGAACTGCTCGACAGGGCTGGTTCGCGCCGCGACCGGCAGGAGATGAACCACCAGCCGGCGGTCTGCGCCGGTTGATTGAACGAGGACGGGCTTCGGGTCGTCCATCAGGCCGCGCGGATCTCCCCGCAGTGTCCGCGCGATGACCTCGTCGATCGTATTGCGCACCGCGCCGGAGCCGATCCGCAACCGGTCCTGGACAAGCTGCAGTTGATCTCCTATGAGCCGCTGCCCGGCCGGATTGGAGAACACCACGCGCCCCAGTGAGTCCAGAGCGAAGACGCCAATCCCGATGCGCGCCAAGGCGTCGCCGAGGCCGAGCTTGGCGAGTTCGGCATCCAGGAGTCGGATCGAAAGGCGCAGCGATTTCTCGACATATCGTCCGATGCGGCTCAGCGTCGCGAGCTCGGCGTCGGAATATTCGGATCGACCCGCATAGCCTTGCATGCAGAGGACAACGCCAACGTGCGGGTCCGGCGATACGGCTACCCCCGCGAACGGTCCAAGGCCGTGCTGCGCCCTGAACTGAACGAAGAAAGGATCCCTATGAATCTCGTCCTTCGACACAACATGACGATTGGTGTATGGCTCGCCGTTGAAGAAATAGCCTCGCTCCGAGGCTCGGATAGCCCCTATGTCGCGTTTGGTCCAGCCACTCTCTTCATAATCCCTTTGTGCTTCGATCAAGTTCGTAGAGACAATCGTTCCAATTGAACCGTCGTCCCGGTGCCAACCCAGCAACGCACCGACATCCCCGAAGCAATCCGCAATCACCCCCAGTGCTTGCGGCCACAGCGAGGGATTCGGTGCTGCATCATAGATCGCTTCGATAGCCGTCAGCAGCTGGCTTTCCGACGGGAGCGCATTCACGACAACCGCCTCCGGACAGCGCGGAGGTTCTCCACCAGGGAAGGCCATTGACCGGAGGTCAATGCGACTTTAGCGAACCGGGCCGTTGCCCATTCGAACTGCATAATTTTCGCGCGCACCAAGGCAGCCCCGCCAGTAGCCATTTCAGTCCCATCCAGACATACACGGCATACCACAAATGGGGCATGTTCTGTCGGCATGGCATCCGCGAAATCTAGGGTAGGCGTTTTCTCGCTCTCACAATGCGTAGACCTTGGCTGAGGGCTCGAAATTGAAGTTCGCCACGTCGTAGCGGATCGTGGAGATGATCTTCCAGCCAAGATAGGCGCCGACGGTCCAGCCGTCACCTACGTCGTGGCACTGCCCTTCGTCGCTGCCGAAGACGACATCGCGGCCGGCGAGCTCAGTGATATCGAAGTCTTTCGGCCTTCGCATCGGCCGTCGCTTGATCTCGACAAAAGGGCGAAGAGCTGCTTGCGCAGCTCTACTCAGTTGATCGTCCCGGTTGAGGTCGTCTGTGCATTTCTTATCAAGCGCAGAGAAATTATTGCGAGTTCTCATAAAAGCGGCGAGCGCTAAGCTTGCTTACCGGTCCTGAAAAGAGAGTAGATGGATCGATCCAGCCGATCCTCCTGAACTCAATTGGCCTCGAACTCATTTCGATGTTTGATGTGTGACATGAACACGACATTGCGAAATGACGACGCCGACGACCCCAGGGGCCTTCAGTGAGAGACACCCGTTGAAGTGAATCTAGATTGTCATCTGAGCAAATTTCATCTGAACAATGAGCCCGCGAAGCGAGGATTGCAAAATGGCCGACAGAAAGATGTTTCCAAACAGCGTGATCCCGATTCCGTCGTCCGGTGTGACTGCGCACGGGCTGATCGCAAGCGCTGCAGATCCGCAGCACCGGGACGAGAAGATGGATGTGAGTTTTGCGCTTGCCGTTCCGCCTGATGTTCAGAAGGAGTTGGAGGCGCGTGTCGACAAGGGCGAAACAATCTCGCCGCAGGATCTGAAGACGAAGTACGCCGTCGATTCCGCAGCAGCCAGTGCGCTGGAAAGCTGGCTAAAGAAGGAGGGCTTCACCATCACGCAGGTGACGCCCGATCGTACCACCATCTATGCAAGTGCGCCGGCCTCGCAGATCGAGGCGAGCCTTGGCGTGCACATGGTGCGGGTCACCCGGGAGGGCCAGACCTACACGGCGGCGTCGGACGTGCCGAGCCTGCCGACGGACGTAGCTGGTGCGGTGGTGAATATTGGCGGGCTGCAACCCTACCGGCAAGCCCGCAAGCATCTTCGCTCGTACATGCAGGCCAAATCGGAGGCGGCCGTGGAGCCGGCTATCGCTAACGCGCCGCCCTATCTGGCTCCGGAAATCCTGAGGGCCTACGGTGGCGCGGGGCTCGGCTTGACCGGAAAAGGGCAGGAGATTGCCATCCTGATCGATACGGTTCCGCTGGACACCGACCTGACGGCATTCTGGACGGCCAACGGCCTTGCTGGCAGCCTGGCGCGCATTGCCAAGATCAACGTAAAGGGCGGAGCGTTGCCCGCCCCGTCGGGTGAGGAGACGTTGGACGCACAATGGGCCAGCACCATCGCCCCCGAGGCGAACGTGCGCATCTACGCCAGCGGCACGCTCTCCTTTATTGATCTCGACCGCGCGCTCGACCGCATCTACGCCGATGCACTTGCGCAGCCGACATTGCGTGTCGTGTCGATCAGCCTTGGCCTCAGTGAGGCATACATGACGTCGGGCGAGGTGAACGCCGAGGAAGCTCGTTTCGTCCGGTTCGCCGCTTTGGGTGTCAATGTGTTCGTGTCGACCGGCGATGCGGGGTCAAACCCAGGACCGGACGGCCATCATGCTAACGGCCCACTCGCTGCCGAGTGGATGGCGACTAGCCCGCACGTCGTAGCGGTAGGCGGCACGTCGCTGCGACTGGCAGCAAATGGACAGGTGGCTTCCGAAACCGGCTGGGCCGGCAGCGGCGGTGGGAAGAGCAAGTTCTTCCCTCGACCGGCATGGCAACAGGGCAATGGCGTGCCCGCCGGCAATCAACGCATGGTCCCTGATGTCGGAGCTGCGGCGGATCCCAACGAAGGCGGGTTGATTATTCTGCACGGTCAGCGCTTGCAGTACGGTGGAACCAGCTGGAGTGCGCCGATCTGGGCCGGCTTGTGCGCGCTGATCAACGAGGCGCGGGCGAACAATCACAAAGCACCGCTTCCGTACCTCAATCCGCTGATTTACCCAATGATAGGCAGTAACTGCTTCCGAGATGTCTTGACTCAAAGCAACGGCGCCTACAGCTGCGGGCCAGGTTTTGATCTGGTTACTGGCATCGGCACGCCGGATTTGAAACAATTGGTGGCAAGACTGGCATGAACTGAAGATCATTTCGTCGTGCCGGTGGATGGAGGCGAACCATTCAGCGGCACGACGGTAAGACCCCACATACAGCTCACGCTTCCGGGGCCTTTTCTCCTAGCTGCACCTCTAGCGCTTCGCTCTCGGCGGCACGGCAATTGCCAACAAAGCGCTGCCTTTCGCTGCGAAAAACCTCGACCAGATAATCGGCGACCGCACGGACACGAGGCACCTTGGTCAGGTCGGGGCGAATAAGAAGCCAGAGCTCACGCTCAAGCAACGGCACGTGGTAGTCGATCTCGGCAAGCTGCCGATCATTGTCGGCGAGATAGCGTGGCAGCAGGGCAATTCCAAAGCCCGCTCGCGCTGCGGCAGCCTGCGCTATCTGGCTGTTGGCGCGGAATGAAAATCGGCGCCCGGGGAAGTGTTGCCCGAGCCATTCGGCTTCAGCGATCGAATCACCGTCTCTGTCGAAGCCAATAAGTGGCGATCGCGTAAGCGCGTCCGGTTCAGCGTGCAGACCCGCCGCGACATATAATCCAAAGTAAATCGTGCCTACACGTCGGCCAGCGAGCTCGCTGCCCTTAGGGTGACCGAAACGCAAAGCGATGTCGGCCTCCCTTCGAGCGAGGCTGAGGAGCCTGACCTCTCCAATAAGCTCGAGATCTATCCCCGGATGACGTCGATGCAGCCCGTCCAACCGGTCGATCAGAAATCCTTCGGCCAAGCTGCGTCCGGCGGTAAGTCGCACGAGGCCGCTGAGCTCTACGCCCGCATCCAGGCGTCGCAGAACCGAGAGCGCGGCGTTGTCCATTACGTTCGCTTCTTCCAACACGGCTCTGCCATCGGCCGTAAGTACGTAGCCCTCGGCTCGGCGCTCGAACAGGGCGCGTCCGAGAAGCGCCTCTAGGTGAGCAACGCGGCGGGACACCGTCGCGTGATTGACGCGAAGCGCGCGGGCAGTGGCTGACAGCGAACGATATCGCGCGAGCGCCGCGAAATAGCGGACGTCTTCCCAGTCGAGGTCGCCTGTGCATTTCTTATCAAGCATAGAGAATTTATAGCGAGTTCCCAAGAAAGCGGCGAGAGCTAAACTCCCGCAATGGTAGAAAAAAGTAGGCGGGAAAGTGACGACGAGGCGTCGGTTCGCACGCTCTCTTCCCAGCTGCATAAAGGGCGGATTTGCTCCCAATTTGGTCTTGCAGCCTGGCTGCGTCCGGGCCCGCGCTTGGCGGCAGCAGGATATTATCAATCGTCGGTAGTCACGGGCTTCTGCACAGTCCATTCATGGCCTAAGAACCTGGTAGGCGCTAGCTATAACCGCCTCCATCGCGCTGCGCTTCGCGGGGGCCTGGCCACTCCGATCGGCGAGCAGTTCGCGGAGGAGTTCGGTGCTCCGCAACGATCGGACGTTGCCGTCAGGCCGGCGCTCGTTCGTCACGCAACTTCGATTGCACATTCAAGCGGGACAGGGCGACGAGCCGGCATGGGAGCTTAGCGCCATGCTTGACGAGTCCCAAAATGGCACCGTGGCTTCTTATCTGATTGCCCGGCTTGAGGAACTTGGCATCGAGCATCTATTCAATGTGCCCGGCAGCTATTGTACTGGACTTCTTGCGGAGCTCGCCAAGCACTCCCGACTGAAGGCCATCTTTACGACATACGAGATGGAAGCGGCGTACGCAGCCGATGCCTATGCGCGCATCAAGGGGTTTGGTGCGATGTGCGGCACCTGTGGCGTCGGTGCGTTGAGTGCGCTCAATGGCGTCGTTGGGGCTTTTGTCGAACGCTGTCCGGTTGTCGTTATTAACGGAAGTCCTTGCGCGCGTCAGCTTGATCTTGAGATCGACTACGGCATCATGTTCCAGCACTCGACTGGCCGGTTCAAGGCCGACTTGACGATCTATTCGCAGGCGACGGTGGCGACGGCCGTGATCGAGCGAGCCGAAGAAGTGCCAGACAAGATTGATGAGGTTCTGATCGCCTGTATGACATGGCGGCGCCCGGTCTACATCGAAATCAGCCAGGATCTATGGGGCCAATCCTGTGCGCTGCCGGTGGGAAAGCTCAGCGCGGCGTTGACGCCTGTCAATCCAGAGTCCTTGTCGGAGTGCCTTGACGATGCAATGGCGCGGCTCGTGCGCGCGCAGCGCCCGGTGTTGTGGGTCGGTGAAGAACTCGACCGCTGGCGATTGCATCAAGAGTGTGCTGACCTATTGCGTGCGAGTGGTGTCCCTTATGTCACTACCTTGGCCGGAAAATCGGTGCTGGCCGAAACCACGAGAGGATTCCTCGGCGTGTATGATCGCCGGTCCGCCACGCCCGATCTTCAGGAGTTCGTTGAGAGAGCCGATTGTGTGATTGCACTAGGGACGACGATCACTGATTTCGTCGAAGACATCGTCGCAAAAGACTACAGCAGCATGATACTTGCGTCGCAAGGTGGGGTCCGCATCGGACATCACATCTACCGCGACGTGGGCCTCAGGGAGTTTGTCGTCGGTTTGACGCAACGACTGGGGGATCATGCGGCCATTCCACCCCCGTGGGAGAGGGCTGCGCTGCAGCACCAGGACGCCGACCTCCCGCCCGCCGATGCACCTATGACTTTCGATCTCCTGTTCTCCTGCATGCCAGATTTCGTCCAGGGCAAACTTGTGATCGCGGATAACGGCCTGTCGCTTTTCGGGTCCGCCGGACTGCCTATCGTTGATCGGCAAGGATATTTGTCCCAGTCGATCTGGATGTCGATCGGGTACAGCCTGGGAGCATCGGTCGGTGCGGCCTGCGCCAGCGCCAAGCGACCGGTCGTGCTCGTGGGTGACGCCGCCTTTCGGGAGGGACCACAGGCCCTCTCCACACTGGTTCAGTACAAACTGCCCGCCGTGGTCTGTGTGATGAACAATGGGATCATGGGGATTCAGCAGTTCATGGGCTGTCACCGGTACTACGACAGCCCGCACGGCCAGCCTGACTATTACAATGTGCTCCGTCGCTGGAATTACGGCGCTTTGGCGGGTGCTTTTGGTGCGCAATATGCGAGCGCCAAAACCCTGGCCGAATTCGAGCAGGCGCTGCGACAGGCGGCGGTACTCACCGATGTGCCGATCTTGATCGATGTCATGCTCGATGAAAAGGATATCCCGACCGCGCTCCGTCACACCATCGGGCGCACCGCTCCCGAGGCGGTCCAGGCGAATTTTGAGGCGCCGCTGCTGCGACGCATTGTTCCTTAAGGCGGCACAAGCTCCTCGGTATCGCCGCCCCGCCAAGTTGATCTGTGCGATTCTTATCATTCATTGAGAAAATATTGCGGGTTCCTCGCCCGTCCCTTGCAGTCTAGCCTCCCGCTAAAATTTGCGGAAGCGCCACGTCGAAGCCTCCCAAGGCACCACACGCAACTTCTATTGCTGCGAAACACCGAATACCGAGACGACGAGACCGGTTGTCGACCGGACCAATGCACCAACATCCGATTTCAACGAGGTCATTCATGAGCCTGATGCCTTCTGAAGAACGGTCATCGGACGAGCCGTTTCTCGACACGATCATCTATGGTGCACGCAAGGATGACTCGATAACGGATACCACCGAGGCGTCAGTCACCACTCAACATGAACTCCGCATCGATGGGGCGACGCTCAAGTACACTGCTAGGGCAGGCCATCTGGTTACGGTCGACCTATATAGCGGGCAGCCGGCTGCGAAGCTGTTCTACGTCGCATTCACGGCGAATGTACCAAATCAGAAAGAGCGCCCTGTCACGTTTTTCTACAACGGAGGTCCAGGCTCGTCGTCGGTCTACCTGTTGCTCGGTTCGTTCGGTCCACGGCGCATCAGGACAAACATGCCGAACTTTACACCGCCTGCGCCGTACGCCTTGGAAGACAATCCGGACAGCCTCCTCGACTGTTCGGATCTGGTTTTCATCAATCCCGTCGGTACCGGCTACTCGGCGGCCATCGCGCCGAACAAGAACAAGGATTTCTGGGGAGTCGACCAGGACGCCGGCTGCATCAAGCAGTTCATCAAGCGCTACCTGACCGTCTTCCAGCGCTGGAATTCGCCAAAGTTCCTTTTCGGCGAGTCGTACGGCACGCCGAGAACCTGCGTCCTCACCTGGATGTTGCATGAGGATGGCGTTGATCTGAACGGCGTCGTCTTGCAATCCTCCATTCTCGACTATTCCAAGGCGAGCAATCCGATCGGGACGTTGCCGACGCTCGCTGCCGATGCGCACTATTGGAAAAAAGTCACGATCAAGCCGCCGCCGAAGGATCTTCCATCCTTTATGGAGACCGTCGAGGGATTCGCCAGTGGTCCCTACGCGAGAGCACTATCCGAATATCCCAAGGTTGATCCGAAGCTCCTTGAAACCCTCAGCGAAATCCTTGGAATTCCGGGGGATGTGCTGCGCCATTGGAAACTCAATCCCGCCGCCGATGATGCGACGCCTTATCTGACGAGTCTGCTCCGGCACGACGGCTTTGCAATCGGCGCCTATGATGGTCGTGTCCGCTCCGACGAACTGGGGATTGCCGGGTCGATCGATCCGGCTTCCGGCAATAACGATCCGACGATCACGGCGATCGGTGGCGTCTACACCACCATGTGGAATGTCTATCTCAATGAAGAGTTGAACTATACGTCGGTATCGCCATTCCTGGATTCGAACGACCAGGCGTTTGCCAATTGGGATTTCCGCCACACGGATCCAACGGGTGCCGACAAGGGAGGCCCCGACTCTCTCTATACGGCCGGTGACCTTGCTGCTGCCATGTCACTCAATCCCAGTCTGAAAGTGTTTTCTGCCAACGGCTATTACGACGCCGTGACGCCATTCTTCCAGACGAAACTGAATTTCGCGCGCATGCCGCTGAAGGGCCCGGATACCAACGACCGGATAGAGATTCGAAATTATCCCTCGGGTCATATGATCTATCTCGACGACGCCTCTCGGTCGGCGATGAAAGCCGACCTGGCAAAGTTCTATGCGCCGCGACCGCTGCTTGCCGTCAAGTCGTTGTCAGGACAGCCAGCTACAACAATTCACAGAACGCGTGTTCGAAGGCGTATGAGCCGGACACCATATTAGCAGTTCGCAGCATCTAGAAATTCTTTCCTCATCGAGGCTCATCATCGAGCGAGATGACGGTCTCGAGCATTTTACGGGTCCCGGCTCCATGACCATATTTCGAATTCACCCTGCTATCGGCGTCGCGCGCGTCGGCAATTCCGATGACTACGTGATCGCGCCGGAGACCATGGCAGGGAGTCCAGCTACGGCCGGGAGCAGGCTGACGGGAGGATTGCCGATCCGTCGCGGAACAGAAGGCGAGCCCATTCGCAGCAGCGATCTTCGCGACGCGTCCGGGGCTCTGAAGCGTCACGCCGCGCGGTTTCGCCTTTTTTCCTACGCTGACAGCGATTCCGAAAGCTGGCCTCGTGGCGACGGGCGCGAGGTGCGAATTGGCGATGAGATCGACGGACGGAAGATCGCCGACATTGTTTGGACGGTGCATGTTGCGAACAAGAAGGCGAATTGGTTCATCCTCGCCGAGACGGATCCGCAGGGAATCGCAAGTTATGAGAACGGGAACCTTCCTAGCATTCGAAATCCGTCCCTGACGCAGACGGGATTTCCGCAACCTGCCAACAACGACAAAATTGCCGTGCTCGCTTCGCCGGATCGACTGCGCAAGCTCGTGATCGATCCAGGCCCACGCGTTGTGTCCGGTGCGTCCGCAGCTTCTGTCCCATTTGATGCCCTGACACCTGCCAGATATTTCGACAATGCTCGCGGAGCGGTCGTCGAAATGCCAAACTACCCAAAATCGTTTCCAACAAATGACCTTGGGCAACTCGATTGCCCGTCTGGCCCCATCGATAGTTTGGGCGAGATCCAGACCGACTCCTTTGGCCGGCTTCTCGTGCTCGGCGGCCGAGGACGCGCGGTTGCGTGGAAGATCGCGGGAAAATCGCCCCTCGAAGATGACGTCAACAACAATCAATGGTTCGACGACACATCGGACGGGCCAGTCAGCGCGACGATCGTCTTTGAAGACGGCAGTCGTGCGACCGCGCACGGTGCGTGGGTGACGGCGACCGACCCTTCATTCGCGCCGCAGATCCTCAACGTCGTATCGATGTGGGACGACGTTTACGATGTCTGGGTCCGGGAGCTCGAACTTGCGCCCGATATCTTCGACAGGGCAACCGGGGTCTACAACGAAGCCTACCGGCCCACTTTCGGCGACCAGATTGCGCCCATCCTTAAGAGCGCGAGCCAGCAGCACTGGGTTGCCAATCTCAGCCAAACCGGCATCTCTGCACATGCCGTCCTGGCACGAATTACGGAAACGACCAATCCCGCGGGGACGTCGCTCGCCGGCCTCTCCGCAGTCTTCAGGGATCCGTCGCAAGATCAGTCGACCAATACCACCCTGATGCCCCTGCACCTCGGTGATGCAGACCAGTCGCTGCTCGCCCTGCGGAAAACCCAGTACTTCTTTCTGCGACAATGGAACAAGGGCCTCGATCACTTTAGACCAGGTTCCACCCCGCTCGGCCCGGGAGAGTTGCTGGACAAGACCTCGCTCGTGAATTGCATCGGCGGCCGACTGAGCCCGGGTATCGATCTGACGTTTGTGTTGCGTGAGCCGGCGCTCTACCAGCTTCCCTGGCAAACGTCGGGGGCGGGGCCATTCAGAATTCGGGCAAAGGGGCTCGCTTACGATGCGGGTCTCGGCCGTGACCAAGCGTTCCTCGGGGTCGGCTACGTTCCCCGCCATGACGATCAATCCGGGCTTGAGCCCGGCGACCTCTCCAAATTCCTGGCTCTGCCGTGGCACACCGACTACAATTCCTGCGCAACCCACCCGCTCGATCCTCCAGTAGGCAATAACCGGACCTTGTTCTGGTCATGGCCGGCCCAGCGGCCCGTTGCGGTCTACGACGCATCCCAGCTGGGTTGGGGACCCCGCGACCTCGACGATTCAACCGAAGGATTCCAGCTTGGTCCACAATTGTGGTCGGTGCGCGGCTGGGGCACTGACGCCGCCGATGCAGAGAATTGGGGACGATACCAAGAGCGAAAGGACATGCTCTACAACTGGCCTCGGATCGGGACGGTGCTGCAATCCCCAGCTATTGACCCTCCACTCCAGCACACCCAGACTGAGCCGACCCTCACCACCAGTGCGCCTGACGATTGGTACCTTGAGGTCGAGAGCCAGCTGCGCGATACCGGCCAAACGCCGGTCGTGCCTTTCCCGAACTACGCGACGGAGATCCCGGCTAACCTGGTTCCACGCCCGACATATAACGACTTCGGACCGACCCCTGATCGTCAGAATCCAGGTGCTGTCCGCGAGCTCTTCCATCAACTTCTGAACGTCGGTGAATATCCCGGAGCGCTGCGCAATGCGCGGAACTACGTGGAGTTTTGGCTGAAATGGGCCGAGGTCTTCTCGCTCGATGCCGCGGTCGCGCCATACGATCGGCTGTTCTTTCCTTATTCACCTCAGGCGCTCGAAGACAGGATGGACCTGATTTACCAGGAATTGTCGGACGACGCCGATGCCGTGGACCCCGACCCGTTGATCACGAACGTCGCGCAGATGACTACACGCATCAAGCAGTTCACGCCGCTGAACCTGCTGGACGGCGCCTGGCTACGCAACATCGGGAAAACCGGGCCGACCGACGAGGTGCGCGCGCTCTTGTTCTCCGTTTGGATGGACGAATTCGGCGACGGGGAGGTTTCGAAAAACCACTGCAACATCTATCTCGATCTCTGTCACAGCGTTGGGTTCTACCCGCCTGACCTCAGCAGTCGCGAATTTGCGTTCAGCAAAGAGTTTCTGGACAGCGCGTTCACAGTGCCGACTTTCGAACTCGCGATTTCACAGTTCACCGAGGAATACTATCCAGAGATACTCGGTATGACGCTGCAATTGGAGTGGGAGGTGCTTGGCCTCAAGCCGACGCGTGATCTCCTCGCGGGTTTGGGGCTGAATCCTCACTTCTACGTCATGCACATTGGCATCGACAATGCCGTGAATGGTCACGGTCGTCGTGCGCTTGATGCGGTTCTGCTCTACCTCCAGACGATACAGGAGAGCGGCGGGACCGACGCGGTCAATAAGGCATGGCGGCGCATCTGGAACGGTTATGTGGCATTCGGACAGATTGGAAACCTAGGCCACGACCTCAGAGAGCTAATAGAGCACCCGCCGAGCCTTGAGCGCAGAATGATCGATCTGATCAAGAGCAAGGCTGATTTCGGAAGTCGAAATCACCAGACCCACGCATTGCGTGGAACGCCAATCAATGAGCTGTTCGCTGTGCCCGAACGCTTCCTGGACATCATAAAGTCCGACCTGCTGACGCCTGGTGATTGGGAGAACAGCAGGCTGAACCAGCTGATTCAGTTTCAATCAGGCGCGATGTTCAGGGTGTTTACAGATGATGAGATCGATCTCCTCAGAGACTATACGCGGTCCTTAGCCGGTGCTGCGAAGCCGCCTCCGCCAAAAGGGTTGCCGCCTGCCGCCGCTATGGAGGCAGTGATCAAGCAGTTGAAACCGCAGCAAGTAGGTGCCGCGGGGCACGCCGCACATTCGCTCGCAGACGAATCGGGAGTAGCGCATACGATTGCCTGGTGGTTCGATCAGCCGCCGGCAGCCTTCATGGCGGCTCTCGCATCACCGCGGAACAATATGATCTCGCCGGGAAATCCCGGGGCGATTGCCTTCCTCACGACCTGGATTGCGCCCAACGGGCCAATGGGAGGCGCATTTGCTCAGATGGCCACCGAGTCGCCCGGCATGACTTGCCACGCGGTCGTCGAGCGCTGGATCGCCAATGGTTGCCCGGCAGTCGACAATGTCATTCAAATGCTCCGGCTGACCACGCCTTCGCCGAAATGGAAGCGACACAAGAGCGGACGCATGTTTGGGATGGGTAGCGTCCATTGAATGCAGTGCTCACAAGCGAGGTCGTCGTGGTCGGCGGAGGCATTGCCGCCTACGCCACGGCTATTGCGCTCGCCCAAAAAGGCGTCAAGGTCAGCTTGTTCTTTTCCGTAACCACTAGACCGCGGCTGGCGGTCGGTGAGACCGTCCCGCCCGATGTAACGAAGCTTCTCAAGGTATTAGGGAGCTGGGAGAAGTTTCTCGAGCAGCGGCATGAGGTAAGTCTCGGCAGTTGCTCGGCATGGGGCGGGACGGAGCTGGGCCATAATGATTTCGTGTTGAATCCGCAGGGTTGTGGTTGGCACCTGGACCGCGCGCGATTCGAGACGCTGCTGCTTGACCAAGCCGAAAGCTGCGGCGTGGCCCTGTTCCCAATCGCCAAATGCGCCTCGCTGGAGCAAGCATCGGACGGAGCCATCGTTCTCGGCGCGATCATCCCAAACGGGACCAGGCGGCAAGTCAAGGCACGTTACATCGTCGATGCGACTGGATCGCGCTCTGTCATCGCACGCCAGATGGGTGCCCGGCAGATCCTCCTGGATCGACTAAGCTTTGTCTACGGGTTCTTCGATACGCCGCAGGCCGCCGCTCCTTCCCAGCTCACTCTGCTCGAAGCGCAGGAGCTCGGCTGGTGGTACAAAGCGCGGCTGCCCGATCGAAGGCTCGCCATTGCCTTTGCCTCGGATGCATCGATCATTCGGGACCATAACCTCTCGCGCGCGAGCGGGTGGCTCGCTCTTCTCCGCTCCACGAGCCATGTCGCGCGGGCGATTGAAGGATATCAGCTGAAGCACATCGTTGTGCGCGTCGCGCCAAGCTTTTGTCTGGACCGCGTCGCCGGGCCCAATTGGTTGGCTGTGGGCGATGCGGCGGCCGCCTGCGATCCGATTTCCTCACAAGGCATCATGAATGCTTTGGGCGATGGAATTCGGGCTGCTGCGGCGATTATTGATGTCCGCGATGGACATTCCGACAGCATCGTGCCCTACGCCAAATATCTCAACGGCCGGTACACCGACTATGTTGCGAATCGAAACTACCTTTACGGACTAGAGCGGCGTTGGCCGAAATCGCCGTTCTGGCGCCAGCGACACGCTCGCAGCGGCGCAATGTCGCCAACCGGTGAGAGAGCTGCGTAACAACAGATTCTAACGCCCCCTTGAAATGCAAGCGTCAATTAAAAGTAGCGATTTGTATCAAGGGCAACTTAGCGATAAGGTGGCGCGCTTCAATGGTTTTCCTGCAGAGGCCTCGAGTCCTCCAGATCTTGCCGACTGAGTGACGGTCCGGCGTGATCGGGTGACAACAAATCAAATTGCTACCGCGACGGGGAGATTGTGATGGCTGGGGAATCCACCGATTTACGACGTGAGGCCGCCGATCAACCAATTGCCTATTGCGCGGTGTTTCCCAAGATAGGGATCGCGCGGGTGGGCGATTCCAAGGACTATTTCGTCGGGCCCGAAGCTCCGGGGGTGCCAGCGGCTCCGGAGGGCGGCTTTAAAGACGGCTCTGGCCGGGTGAAGCGGCAGGCTGCGAGATTCCGCGTCTATGGCTTCGACGCGGATGGGAATGTTGTCGCGGAGCTAACTGCGCAAAATGCTCATCGAATTACCTGGCAAGTATCGGTCGCCAACAAGAAGGCCGCCTGGCACGAATTCGCGGGCGCCAAAGCGGCGCTCGCACTTTTCGAGGGAGCAGGCGATCAAGCGCAGCTTCCTCCGCTGCGAAATGACGACTGGCCAACAGACCGTCGTGCGCTCGTCATGAAGGCAACGGCGTCCGTAAGTGGAAAGAACGATGCGTCGGCGCCGCTCCAGGGAACGATCTACGACGTGCCGGATCCGGTTTATCTTGGAGAGTTGCGCACCGACAATCTGGGGCGGCTGCTCGTTCTTGGCGGTCATGGGCATTCTGCAGCTAGGTCGACGGACGACAAGTACCTGATCGATCACTATGCAAATAACGACGGTTGGTATGACGACACGGCCGACGGATCGGTAAGCGTCGAGGTCGAGATCGCAGAAGGCGTCGTTGTGCCAGTGCGAGGGAACACCTGGGTGATCGTTGGTCCCCCCGACTATTCGCCTCATACCGACAGTCTCGTCACGCTTTTCGACGCGATGGAGGACACAGCCCTGGAAAAGGGATTGCCCTGGCACCTGGCCGCCACGCCTCCCGATCGAGAGCGGACCAGAGTTTCTTTTTTGAACGACGTCTATCCAATCCTTTTTCGCGCGGTTGACACGCAGTGGGTCAATGAGCGCGCTCTGCGAGGCCACGGGCCAGGGAAGGCAGCCAACTTCCTGAGCGACGAGATATTGGGAGCTCTCGCTCGCAACAGCGAAGCCAGTGAGGACTTGCGCAAGCGGTTCTTTAGCCTCGTTCGCAATCCCAACTTGACCCGCGACGATGCTAAAAAGCAGGCGAGCCTGAAGTTTATGCCCCAGCTGTCGGGGAACGAAGGTGACTCCGAAGGATATATCGGCGATCCCGATCACTGGCTGAAGCTCACGAAGAGACAGTACGAATCGCTCCGGTTGTGGTCCGAGGGAAAGTTCGACGGTTACGACACGCTGAAGGAGCTGAAACTGGCGATGGTCCGTCCGGCGCCGATCGATCAGATCGCGCTGAGAGATCAGCCCTTCGCGCTCACCAAGGGAGCGTTGTCAGCTTGTGTAGGCGGCCCGTTCTACCCAGGCATCGAATTGACTGCGATATGCACGTCAGAGCATTTCTATGAGCGCGCATTTGAGGTGTCGGCGCGTTTGGAGCCCGGCGATCTGACAAAGTGGATGGCGCTGCCGTGGCAGGCGGACTTTTACGAGTGTAACACTTATTGGTGGCCGGCGCAGCGGCCCGATGCGATCGTCAGCGAATTTGATTTCGAGGAGGTCCGGAAAGACTTCCCGATCGAGCGCGAAGCGGCCAACTTGGCGAGTCTGCTATATCCAAGGAAGCAATGGGATAGGGGTGTCGGCTCGGAACGGACGTTTCAGCCCCTCTTTGAGTGGCCGTCGACGGATGGGAAGGACATTGCGACGTTTGCAGTCGATGCGAAGCAGGCGTTCGTCACGTTCGTGCGGGCACAATGGACGTTTCGTGGTCGAAATTGGCGTCTGCCCGAACCGAAGGATGGCGAGGCTCTGAATCGATACCAGTTCCGGCTTCGTGAATTCTTCGACCACTATGGCAGTACGAAGCATTGGCCGTTCGTACTGCCGCAGGCCGCCCCCCAGGTGGATCCGAAGGCTTATCGAGCGCAACTGATCGCGGCGTTTGATGGCTACATCCAGAATGTCGTACCGCCCCCCGACGCAGCCGAGGTCCTTGACGTTTACGCCGCTCGCCTCAAAACGGCGGATTCGGCCTGGATGAACTTTTTGGGCGCAAGCACTCAGATTGGATATGAGGTTCGTCAGGACTATCAAGCCGACAATGAAATGGTTCGAAAGTGGAAGCATCTCGGATTCGTCGTTCCGGCTCCGAACCTGTCCGAGCGAGTTCTCGTCGAAACAGGACGAGGAAAGTACGACGGTCTGCGCGACCGCGATTATTTCTACATCATGCTCAACTACGAGAGTTACCCTGACTTCGGTCCCAAGGCCAAGGAACTCGCCATCCATTTTCTGCAGGCGGCGCGGGATTTGCAGAAGACCAAGCAGTTTCGGAGCGATCCGACGCAGAATTTCTGGGAGTTCTTCGAATACACGCCCTCGGCATTCGAGTCGCGGCTCTCGCAGATCTATGAATTCCTGGCGGCAGGCGAGCGACAACCAGCCGAGTCTTGGACGCGAGAAGCGTTGATCAAGCGCCAGCTTCAACTCGCGCCGTTCAACCAGCTGGATGGATCGTGGCTGCGGTACGCCACAAACGCCGGACCGATCGCGGAAATCAATTCGCTCTTGTTTGAAATCTGGAGCGACGAGACAGGTGGCGGGGATCCTGCACTCAACCACGCAAACCTGTATACTGCCTTGCTGCAAACGCTCGGGATCTATCTTCCGAACATCAGGAGCAGGGACTACGCTGACAATCCCGCGATATTCGATTCGGCCTACACGAACCCGCTGTTCGAGCTTTGTATATCGCAGCACTCCGACGCGTTCTTCCCGGAAATTCTCGGGATGACGCTACAGCTCGAATGGGAGGTCCTCGGGCTTTGGCCGGGCGTGAAACGGTTGGAAGCCAACAATATCAGCGCCCAATTCTACAGAATGCATATCGGTATCGACAACGCGGTTTACGGTCATGGCGCGAAAGCCAAGGAGGCCGTCAAGCAGTATCTCGACTACGTGCGCGCCGAAGCCGGGCCGGCCGAGGTGGCAAGGGTTTGGGAGAGGATCTGGACCGGCTACGTGGCTTTTGCGACTACGGGCGACATCAGCCAGGATTTCGCGGTGTGGCGCGACTATCCGCCGACGGTCGAACAACAGATGATCGAGCTCATCAAACAGAAGAAATACTTTGCACAACGAAACCACTTCAATGTTTCGGAGTTCGGGGTCGTTTCCAACCGGATGAACGATTGGTTCGAAGATCCGCAAGCCTTCCTGGATGAACTCGCGAACTCACGATACGTGACGCCGGGCAATCCATCGGGTAGCTACTTTCTCAACAACAGGACCACCTACGAAGGTCCGATGTACAAGATCTTCTCGCCCTCCGAGCTCGCCCTTTGGGCTGACTGGGTAAGGTGGCTCGGGAACGTTTACGGGCCTGCGGGTGCCGCTCCAGCTACTCCGGGCGAGGCGATGAAGAAGCTCGTTCAGTCGCTGTCCTCAAGCGCGGCGAACGTCCACGCCCACGAAACGCGTGAGCTTGCGGGTACCGTGAATGGAGCGCGCGTAAAACAGTCGGTCGCCGACTGGTTCAGGGCGGGGCCCGAGGCTCTCATGGCGGCAATCAGCGATGCCGAAAATGGCTGGATCAGCCCAGGCAATGCCAGTGGCAGCCGCTTCATCACCGATCTGTTGCCGAGTGAGTTCGGGATGCTCAATGCGATCAAGCGGACGATAGTCGATGGTTCTGATGGATTTACCATCCTGACCCAATGGATCGATGCCGGTTGTCCGATTCCGGGTGGCCGGCCGGCCGCGCCGGCGGCCGCCGCGTTGCGCGCGGTCGCTGGGATGGGGGCGGCTCCTCCAGGCAGAGTGTACCCGGTGCGAGCAAAGCCCGGCCTGCATAGGCGGCAGATTTTCGGCCAGGACGCCGTGCACTGAGCGGCTTGAGGAGCTGAGTCATGGACTTGCAGCGCATTGACCATATCGGATTGAACGTCCGTGATCTCTCGACCTCGTATCGGTTCTATCGTGCCGTGTTCGGCTTCGACATCGTGCACAAATGGACAACGACCTGGATGGTGGGAAACGACATGATCAGATTGGGTCTGTTCCAAAGACCCAAAGCGGGTCCAGTTTGCAATATCGACGAAGCGCTCAGCATCACTCATGTTGCATTTCGCGTGAGCGGCGAAGCTTTTGGGCAGGCTCAAGCGGAGTTGAAGGAGCTTGGCATATCTTTTGATCCGCCCGAGGATACCGGCATCGCCTTCTCCATCTTTGTGCTGGATCCCGACGGCCATCAGATAGAGCTGACCACCTATGATCGTCCGGCGGTGGGAGAGGCAGCCTGACCGTCGTCAGCCCCGACGCGCTTGTGCTTGGCGCCGGTCCGGCCGGCGCTGTTGTCGCGATGGTTCTTGGCCGTCGAGGTGTCAGGGTTCTCGTCGTCGACGATGGGCGCCAGAAGGCGTTCAGTGGAGGGGAAACGCTCCCGGGAGCTTCCCGTCCGATCCTCGGTGGTCTAGGGCTGACCGACGTGCTCGATCGAACCCCGACGCTTCCCTGCACCGGCAGCCGGTCGGCTTGGGGATCTGACGAACTGGCGATGCGGCCCGGTATAATGAGCGCGTACGGTGCGGGGTTACATATCGACAGACCCGCCTTTGACACGCATCTGCGGGTAGCTTCCCTCAGATCGGGGGCGAGCGCCTTGAAAGGAAGGCTTAGCAAAGTTGACCGCGATGATCGGGGATGGATCGCCTGCGTCGGATCCGATGGGGGCCAGATAACCGTAAAATGTCAGTGGGTCTTCGATTGCTCCGGACGGCGATCGATATTCGCGCGAGCCGTCGGGGCGGTGAGGCGAGCGGCCGACAAGCAGGTTGCCGTCGTCGCAGTGGCTGAGCGGTCAGGCCACGATGATGATCTTGCGACGACAACAGAAAGCGTGAGTGAGGGATGGTGGTATAGCGCTCAACTCCCGAGGGATCGACGGGTCTTCATGCTATTCACCGACGGCGATTTGCTCACCAATAGTGGCGCGCGATCAATCGAGCGGTTCGTCGCGCTCGGTCGTCAAACGCGGCATATCTCGGAACTGATGGCGACCTACGAGTTCGGCCGGATTCCACCGACGGTGGTGCTGGCCGATAGCTCGTCGCTCGACGCAGCGGCGGGGCCGGGGTGGCTTGCGGTAGGAGATGCTGCTGCTTCAATGGATCCATTGGCGTCGACCGGCATCATCGATGCATTGAAGTCCGGGCGGATGGCGGCAGAGGTTCTGCTTGGCAGTGGAGTTCGGCTCGAGGATTATTCGCGAGCGATCCTGGAACGTTATTCTCAGAATTTACGGCTCCGATCGCGCTACCATTGGATGGAGAAGCGCTGGTCCGGTTCGGACTTCTGGCGCCGTCGGCGCATTCCATTCGTGTGATAGTCGCGTGGACCCTGCGACAACGGTTCGTCGAGCTTGACTGAGCGCCGGACCGCAATTCGTCTACGTTCGCCCCATCAACCGGTCACGGGCGAAAGGTGCCGCGAGAACAGGGAGGCTTGTCTGCAATCTCGAACACATGTTGGAGAATCGGCGATGCCCGGATCGGTAGCTTCAGTCGTGGCTACCGTCCGCATTCGAAAGCAACAGGCGGACGCGAAGGCCCCTCGGTTCATTGTCGAGCAGCAGCAACGTTCCGCCATGCGCGGTCACAATCGCCTGTGCGATCGAGAGACCGAGGCCAAAACCCGCTGTCTCGTCCATGGTGCGGGCTTCCTCTCCGCGCACAAAGGGCTCCAGCATCGTTGCCTTCCTTTCGTCGGGAATGCCGGGCCCGTCGTCGGAAACGTCGATGACGAGCCGGTCCCCGTCCGGCAGCAGCGCGACGTCGATGTGGGTGCCGAAGCGCGTTGCATTCTCGACGAGGTTGGTGACTGCGCGGATGATTTCGCCGGGCCTTAGCATGAAGGCGGCCCGGTCCGGACCGGAATAGGTCACGGCAAATCCGGTATCCGAAAACTGCTCGCAAACCATTTGAAGCAGCGCCGCAACGTCCACCAGCGTCGGTTTGACCGGACTTTCGCTGCGCAGGAGCGACAGTACCGATTCCAGCATCGACTGCATCTGGTCCAGGTCGCGCACGGTCTGCGCGCGTTGCGCCGGATCCTCGATATATTCAGAACGCAGCCGCAGGCGCGTGATCGGCGTGCGCAGGTCATGGCTGATGGCCGCCAGCATGCGCGTCCTGTCGTTCATCAGCGTGCTGATGCGATCGCGCATCCGGTTGAGTGCTCTTGCCGCGGATTTGATCTCCTCCGGCCCGTTTTCGGGCAGCGGCGGGGAGGACCGGCTCAGGCTGAACTCCTCCGCCACGCGCGCGAAGGCCGATAGCGGCGAGGAGAGCGCGCGGCCGGCCCAGATGCCCAGCAGCGTCAGGCTCGCCACGAGAAACAGCAGCGTCGAGGTCCAGAGGCCGCTGACAAAGCCCGGCATTTTGGGCGATCCGATCCTGGCTTCGAGCACGTCCTCGCCCGGGAGGTGGAACCAGACGCGCTCGTCGTCCGCGCTGCCGCGAATGAGCTCGGCTCTGAGCCCAAGCCCAGACGGGATGGTCAGGGACGTTCGCATCGACTGTGGCGCCGCGGAGGCCTGGGCGCCGTCCCGCAATTGGAGCTTGAGCGGTCGAAAGGTTCGGCTGACGCTGTCAAGGACGAGCGCACGCTCGGCTTTTGGCGTGTTGGCGATGATCCGCACGATCAGCTCGATCTGCTCCAGCGGCGTGTCCGCCAGCAGCTTGGGCTGGTTGAGGAGAAAATAGCCGGCGATCAGGAGGTGGATCAGGATCAGCGATCCCAGGATTAAGGCGGCGATCTGGCCGCTGATCCGCCTGAAGCTGAAGAGCGCGAGGATGTCGGTGGTACGGTTCATACTTCCTCCACCACCGGCGTGAAGACGTAACCGCCGATGCGGACGGTCTTGATCATGGACGCGCCTTCCGTCCGATCGAGCTTGCGCCGCAGTCGGCTGACCAGCACGTCGATGCTGCGGCCGAAATTTCCGCCGGGACGACCGCGCGTCATGCTCAACAAATTGTCGCGGGTGAGAACGCGTCCTGCCCGCTCGCAGAAGGCCTGCAGCAGATCGAACTCGGCACTGGTCAGCGGCACCTGCGCGCCTTGCGGGTCGCGCAACTCGCGCAAGCGGAGATCGATGGTCCAGTCGTTGAACTTGAGACGCGCGGGAGCGGAGCCGGCGGTGAGGCCGCTTGATCGCCGTCGCAGCACGGCATTGATCCTCGCGAGAAGTTCGCGCGGGTTGAACGGTTTTGCGAGATAGTCGTCGGCGCCCATTTCGAGGCCGAGAATCCGGTCGAGATCCTCGCCCTTGGCGGTGAGGATGATGATCGGCGTCGTGGAGTCGATCCGCAGACGGCGGCAGAGACTGAGGCCGTCTTCGCCCGGCAGCATCAGGTCGAGCACGATCAGGTCGACCCGGTCCTTCGAGGGATAGCGGTCCATCTCCCTGCCATTCGCGACTGCATCGACCGAGAACTGGTGATCGCGCAGATAACGCGAGATCAGATCGCGGGTCTGCTTGTCGTCCTCGACGATTAGGATGTTCGGGCTGCCTTTGATCATGGTTGAAATCGCATGGGGGCCACCGGTCGTTGGCCGATCTGCGGACGAATGTCCCGTTCGAGGCACTGCGGTCATGGGCAATCCTAGGGTCAGTCGCGGCTCAGCGCCACCACGGGGTCGAGGAACGCGGCGCGGCGGGCGGGGAAGAAGCCGAAGGCGACCCCGATCCCGGTCGAGGTCAGGAACGCTGCGCCGATCGAGAACGTCGAATAGCTCACCTGGAAGCCGGGCACGGCAAGGTTGATGACGAGGCCGAGCAGCATCGCGACGAGAATGCCGGCGATGCCGCCGATCGACGAAATCAATGTCGCCTCCGCCAGGAACTGCTGGAGGATGTCGCTGCGCCTGGCGCCGACCGCCATGCGCACGCCGATCTCGCTGATCCGTTCCGACACCGAGACCAGCATGATGTTCATGACGCCAATACCGCCGACGACCAGTGAGATCACCGCGATCGCCGTTACCAGGAACGCCAGCGTCTGCGTCGTGCTGGTGATGGTGCGGCGGATATCGTCGGTGTTGAGGATGACGAAATCCCTGGTGTTGTGCCGCTGCGTCAGCAGCGTTGTTACCGCGTCCTGCGCTAGATTGGTGGAGACATCATCGCTGATCCGCAGCAGGATGCTGCGGAGTGAAGGATCGCCCGTGAACTGGGCCTGCACGGTGGTGTAGGGCAGATAGACCGACAGGTTCTGGTTCGAGCCGAACCCGCCCTGCTGCTGGGCAATCACGCCGACTATGCGGCACGGCACCTTGCCGAGCCAGATCACGCGGCCGATTCCCGAGGTCTGGTCGTCGGCGAAGAAGGTCTTGCGGGTGTTGTCGTCGATAACGGCCTGCCGCTCGATGTTGCGGATTGCGTCGGCGTCGAACAAGCGGCCTCTTGCGAGCTTGGCACCCTTGACCTGGAAATAGCTCCCGCCGACGCCGTTCACCAGCACGTTGGACTCGCTGCCGCGATATCGCACCGTCGTGCTGGTCGAAACCGTCGGGGTCACCCCTGCAATGAAGTCTTGCCGGTCGAGTGCACGGGCGTCGTCCAGCACCAATGTCTTGATCTTGCCAGCCCGCGCGTCGCCAAAATCCTTGCCCGGAAACACCTCGATCGTGTTGGTGCCGAGACTTGAAATGTCCGACAGCACCTTGCGCTGGGACGCGTTGCCGAGCGCGACCACGGACGACACGGCGGCGATGCCGATGATGATGCCGAGCATGGTGAGGAAGGCGCGCATCCGGTGCGCAGCCATGGCCACCAGAGCCATCCGCGAGGCCTCGCGCAGGCGCAGCACGGCGCCGGACCAGCCAGTGCCGTTGGTCCACGACGTACGCGAGAGCGGAATTGCCGGTTCCGCGGCGCTCGCCGCCCCGGCGCGGCGATCGGAGACGACCTTGCCGTCGCGCAGCTCGATGATGCGCTCGGCCCGCGCGGCGACGTCGGCATCGTGGGTGACGATGATGATCGTCCGTCCTTCGCGTTGCAGCTCGTTCAGGATCTTCAGCACTTCCTCGCCGCTGCGCCGGTCGAGCGCGCCGGTGGGCTCGTCCGCCAGGATGACCTCGGCGCCGTTGATCAGCGCACGGGCGATCGAGACACGCTGCTGCTGGCCGCCCGATAGCTGGTTCGGACGATGGCCGCGCCGGTCGTTGACGCCGAGCCTTGCGAGAAGTTGCTCGGCGCGCGCGCGGCGCTCGCAGGCCTTCATCCCGGCATAGATGGCGGGGATCTCGACATTCTCTCCGGCCGAGATGTCGCCGAGCAGATGATAACGCTGGAAGATGAAGCCGAAATGCTCGCGGCGCAGTGCCGCCAGCGCGTCGGCGTCGAGCTCGGAGACGTCTTGGCCGGCGACACGATAGGTGCCGGATGTCGGGCGGTCCAGACATCCGAGGATGTTGAGCAACGTCGACTTGCCCGATCCGGACGAGCCGATGATCGCCACCATCTCGCCGCGCTGGATGCTCAGCGAGACCTCGTCGAGCGCAACCACGCTGGCCTCGCCGGTCGCGAACTCCCGCCGGACTTTCTCCAGCCCGATGATCGGATCGGCCATGTCAGGGACCTCCGGGCGGGCCACCCGGCATGCCGCGCGATGCGGTCTGCTCGCTCGCCTCTCCGGTGACGACCCGCTCGCCCTCGTCGAGACCGGACCTGATCTCGACAATGCTGCGATCGTTGAGGCCGGTCTTGACCTCGCGCTCGCTGACGTCGCCGGAGGCGCTCAGGGTGCGGACGGTGCTGCGGCCGTCAGATTTGCGCATCAAGGCCAGTGCGGGGATCACCTTCACGCGTTTCGCCTCGCCCGTGACGATGTGAATCTCGGCGGTCATGTAGGTCCGCAGCGCGTAGTCCCTGTTGGGGACGTTGAAGACGCCGATGTAGTAAATCGCCGTGCTGGTCGAACTCGACGAAGTCGAGCTCGACGAGGACGTGGTGGTCGAGGAGAAGCTGGCGTCGGACTTGATCGACTCGGGTGCCGGCTCGATCTGCTCCAGCCGGGCCTCGTAGCGATGGTCCTGGTCGCCGAGGATGGTGAAGTAGAGCGATTGCCCCGGCTTGACCTTGACGATGTCGGTCTCGGAGATTTCCGCCCGCACCGTCATGGTCTCGAGCTGGCCGAGCACGACGATGGTCGGCGCGGACTGCACCGCGTTGACCGTCTGTCCTTCCTGCGCCACCGTGGCAAGGACCGTGCCGTCGATCGGCGCGGTGATGCGGGTGTATTCGAGGTTGACCCGCGCGGTCTCGACGCTGGCTTCCGCGCCCACAATCAGGGCTTCGAGGGCGGCGATCTGGGCCCGGGTTTGCCGCACGGTCGCATCCGCGCTGTCGAAATCGCTGCGCGAGGTCGCGCGTTGCGCCAATGTCGCCTGCTGACGCGCGAGGTTCGCCTCGGCCAGCACCAGCGCGGCCTCCTTCTCGAGTTTCTGCGCGCGGTAGTTCTTGAGCGAAGCCTCCGAATTGCGCAGATCGTTCTGCCTGGTGACAGGATCGATCTGGGCGATAACGTCGCCGGCCCTGACAGTGTCGCCGACGCGGACATTGAGGGCGGTGATGCGGCCCGACACCTGCGCGCCGACGGCGGTCAGGCGCGCCGGTTTGAGCGTGCCGCTGGCAAGCACCTCCTCGCGCAGATCGCTGACGGTAACCGGCGTGGTGATGTAGGACTGCGCCTTGCTCGACGTCCCCGGAAAGCGCATGGCAGCGACCACCCCGGTTGCCACGACGGCAACCACCGCGGCGGCGATCTTCACGCGCTTGGCGGTGATGATATCAGTCACTTCGCTGCCTCCCGGAAGTGTGGTCCTGTATTGGTGTCCACGATGATCGGCGTCGATATGTCGACCGGATCGGACCAGCCGCCCCCGAGGGCCTTCGCGAGGGAAATGTAGTCCTTGGCCGCGGATACCTTGCTCTGGATCAGCGAATCCTCAGCCGAATAGAGCGAGCGTTCGGCATCCAGCACGTCGATGAAGCTCGCGCTACCGGTCTCGAATAGCGACCGCGAGAGCCGGGCGGCCTCGCGATAGTTCTTCGCTGCCTCGGCCAGCTTGGTCGCGCGAATGCGCTCCTGCGACAGCGACACCAGCGCATTCTCGACATCTTCGAGCGCGGTGAGCAGGGCCGAATGGAACGTCGCGAACGCCTGGTCGCGTTGTGCTGCGGCAATCCTGACTGTCGCGAGGCGCTTGCCCGCATCAAAGACCGGCACCGTGACAGAGGGGCCGACCGACCAGCTTACGCTGGAATACTTTGCGAGATCCCCTGCACTGAGCGCAGAGGTGCCGACCGAGCCGGTCAGAGATACCGCAGGATAGCGGTCGGCCTCGGCCGCGCCGATCTTGGCGGTGGCCTGGGCCAGCTTGCGTTCGGCGCTGGCGACGTCTGGACGGTTCATCAGGAGATCGGCCGGTAGTCCCGTGGGCAAGGGCATGCGCGGTGCCGGCACGGGCGCGGACTGTGCCATCAGCGAAGCGACGCCGTCGGGCGGCCGTCCGAGCAGGATGCCGAGCCGATGAATGTCGGCGGCAAGCGCGGCCTGATAGGTCGCAACGTTCGCCTCCGTGCTCGCGGCTTGCGCGGTCGCCTTGGCGAGATCGACGGCATTGCCGCTGCCGGCCTCGTATTTGCTGCGGGTGAGCTTTTCGGTGTCGCGCTGCGAGACCGATGTTCGCCGCGCCAGCGCGATCCGCGCCTGGTAGCCACGCGCCTCCACGTAATAGGCGGCGACGTCGCCGATCAGCGTGACGAGGCTGTCGCGCAGATCCTCCTCGGCCGATTGTCGCCCGCGCACCGACGCCTCGATGCTCCGTTGCGTGCCGCCGAACAGGTCGAGCTCCCAGCTCGAATCGAAGCTCGCTTGGTGCAGCGTGTAGGGCGCTGTGTCGACGATGGTCGAGGCGGAGCCCGCGCTGGTCTTGTTGTCGGTCACCGAGGCCGAGCCGCTGACGGAGGGAAAGAGGCCTGCGCCGGTCTGCTGAACCGTTGCGCGCGCCTCGCGCACGACCGCTTTGGCTTTGGCAACACTGGGGTTGGCTTCGACGGCCTGTTCGATCAGCTGGTTGAGCAGGGGATCGCGCAGGCGCATCCACCAGCGATCCAGCGTGCCGGATCGACGCCGGGAAGTTGGTTGTGCGCTCCAGTGCGACGGCATGGCCAGCCCGGGCGGCCCGGCATAATCCGGCCCGACGGCGCAACCAGCCAGTGCGGTGGCCAACATCAGCGCGACGCAAGCCGAGCCGGCGCGCGACAGAGCGGCGCCCAACGAGGACCGCGTCGGGTGATGGTTCTCCTCTGCGGATGGCGCGGGAACTGCAACGAACAAGTGTGGCGGCATCAAATCGGCTGAGATCCATGAGCCTTGCCGCGGGACGTGCGGTGGCCCTTCGGCCTTCGGAAGAGGAGGATGGAACAGGCCCCCAGTAGCCGCGCGATCGTGGCCTTTCGGCAGCCGGAATGTTGCTGGATGTAAACAGATGTTGCGGGGCATCTCGCGCCGCCGCACGGTGCCTGCCAGGCGAGACATCGCCCCCGGTTTGCGGCCGCGCCGAGCATTCCTTGCGAAGAAATTACGCTTAGCCGAAATTCGGAGGCGGCGCATGTGTCGCCCTCTCCCGGCTCATCCAGGAGATCGTCATTTTCGCGAGCCGGGCTCAACAGCGTCGTGCACGAGAGGTCGAGGGTTGGGCGGATTGCTCTCCGATGGCGCGTCGGGGACAGAAAGGCATCCAGTCACCAGGAGATCGGGATGCGCTGCGTGAGTCCGCCCAGGTCGGAATCCGGATTCAGGGGCTGACGGTCGAGCGGCCGGTTGTTGTTCTCACGTGCGAACGACGTGCCCGGCGGCAAGGCGTAGTCGGCGAACTTGCGATCGCCGGGAAGCACCTCGGTGCCGCCGTCCAGCCACGACCGCTTGCTCACATAGACGCGCGTATGCGGGCCGGACTGATAGGACCGGTTGGGACCGCGCGGGCCGTATTCATAGACGGCGTTTTGCGTCGCCGGTTGCCGATCGCGCTTGCCGGTGGTCGCGGCATGCGCGGTCAGGGCCGGGAGGAGAAAGGCGGCCAGCATCGTTCTGGTCATGACAAGCGAGCTCATCGGCAAGTACCCCGTGCGAGTTGATGGCGCCGCCTCTCGCATCGGTCGCGGACCTTGTAAAGAATTCCCGCGTTACCGAATGTTGTCGAATATCCGAGCGCGCCAGCTGCGTAAACGCTGCAATGGCGGCCATTCGCTGCCGTACGGAGCCAGCAGACCGCCGCACCCCATGCCCGTGTGCGCGTGCATGATCGATTGACCGCACGAAATTCAACGCGCAGAAACATGCGGTAATCCCAAAGCCACACCGCGGCCACAGCGCTCCCGTCTTCAGAGCACGTGAAGTGCTGCTGAGGTGTGGAATGTCGTTTTTGCGGGCCCGGCTGATCGCCGTGGTGATGAGTGCTGTATCGATTGCAAGTTCACTTCCGCCCGCACTGCTGCCGCAGCCGGCGGCCGCGCAGGCGGCGGAGACGATCGTGGTCGAAGGCAACCGCCGGGTAGAGGCCGAGACGGTCCGCTCCTATTTCAGGGCCGGTCCCGGCACGCGCCTCGATCAATCCGCTATAGATGACGGGCTCAAGGCGTTGATCGAGACAGGCCTGTTCCAGGACGCGAAGATCAGTCAGTCCGGCGGCCGCCTCGTGGTGTCGGTGGTGGAAAATGCCGTGATCGGCCGCATTGCCTTCGAGGGCAACAAGAAGATCAAGGACGAGCAACTCTCGGCCGAGATCCAGTCCAAGCCGCGCGGGACGTTCTCTCGCGCGCTGGTACAATCCGACACGCTGCGCATCGCCGAGATCTACCGGCGCTCGGGCCGCTACGACGTCCACGTCACGCCCGAGATCATCGAGCAGCCCAGCAACCGCCTCGACCTCATTTTCGCGATCGAGGAGGGCGCCAAGACCGGTGTCAAATCGGTCGAGTTCATCGGCAACGCCGCCTATTCGGCGGCGCGTCTGCGTGACGTGATCAAGACGCACGAAAGCAATCTGCTCAGTTTCCTTGGCAACAACGACATCTACGATCCCGACCGCATCGAGGCCGACCGCGACCTGATCCGGCGCTTCTATCTCAAGAACGGCTTCGCCGACGCCCAGGTCGTGGCCGCGCTCACCGAATACGATCCGGAGAAGAAGGGCTTCAACGTCACCTTCAAGATCGAGGAGGGCCAGCAATATCGCGTCGGTTCGGTCGATTTCCGCTCCAGCATCGCCAATTTCGACGCGAGCTCGATGCGCTCCTATTCGCGCGTCGGTGTCGGCTCGCTCTACAACGTCGAATCGGTCGAGAAGTCGACCGAGGAGATGCAGATCGAGGCCTCGCGTCGCGGCTACGCCTTCGCCGTGGTGCGGCCGAGCGGCGACCGTAACTTCGAGGCGCATACCGTGTCTGTCGTGTTCAATATCGACGAGGGCCCACGCACCTATATCGAGCGCATCAATCTGCGCGGCAACACCCGCACGCGGGACTACGTCATCCGCCGCGAGTTCGACATCTCGGAAGGAGATGCCTACAACCGCGCGCTGGTCGACCGCGCCGAGCGGCGGCTGAAGAACCTCGACTATTTTAAGAGCGTCAAGATCGTCACCGAGCCGGGTTCATCCAGCGACCGCGTCATCCTGGTCGTCGACATGGAAGAGAAGTCGACCGGAGACTTCTCGATCTCGGGCGGCTATTCCACCAGCGACGGTGCGCTTGCGGAAGTCTCGGTCTCCGAGCGTAACCTGCTCGGCAAGGGGCTCTATGCCAAGGCGTCCGTCAGCTACGGCCAGTACTCGCGCGGTGTATCGCTCTCCTTCGTCGAGCCCTACCTGCTCGACTACCGGCTCGCCCTCGGGTTCGACACCTATTGGAAGGAACAGAAATCGAACAGCTATACGAGCTACGGCGTGACGACGCTGGGTTTTTCGCCGCGGCTCGGCTTCGCCTTGCGGGAGGACTTGTCGCTCCAGCTGCGCTACTCGCTCTATCAGCAGAGCATTACGCTCGCCAGCGCCTACAACAATTGCAACAACAACGCCGCCAACACGTCGCTGGCCTTCAACCCGACGCCGGCCTACATCCAGAATGTCCTGGGCGGGGTGGATCCCACGAATTCCACCAGTTCGGGCGTTTACGGTTACGGCTGCTACGGCGACGGCGAATCGAGCCTCCCGGTCCGAAAGGAACTCGCGAACGGTGCGACCTGGACCTCGGCGCTGGGCTACACGCTTAACTACAACACGCTGGACAACACCAAGAATCCGACCGATGGCTTGCTGGTTGACTTCCGGCAGGATTTCGCCGGCGTCGGTGGCGACGTCAGCTACCTGAAGACCGCGGTGGACACCAAATACTATTCGTCGCTGGTGTCCGATATCGTCGGCGTGATCCACCTGCAGAGTGGCCTCCTCAGCAAGCTCGGCAACCAGGATCTGCGCATGCTGGATCACTTCCAGATGGGTCCGAACCTTGTACGCGGCTTCGCCTCCAACGGCATCGGTCCGCGCGACATCACGTATTACAATCTGGGCGCGGCCGGCGATGCGCTCGGCGGCACCAAATATTGGGGCGCTTCGCTCGAATTGCAGATGCCTTTCTGGTTCCTGCCGAAGGAAGTGGGCCTGAAGGGCGCGGTCTATGCCGACGCCGGTTCGCTCTGGGGCTACCAGGGGCCGACGTCCTGGACGGCGACCGGCGAAGTCAACACCAAGGCGTGTCCGACCTGCGGCCTGCAATATGACGACGGCAACGTGGTGCGCTCGTCGGTCGGCGTGGGCTTGATCTGGGCCTCGCCGTTCGGGCCACTGCGCTTCGACTACGCCGTGCCGATCACGAAGGGCAAGTACGACATCGTGCAGGAGTTCAGGTTCGGGGGCGGCACCTCGTTCTAGTTGGACGCCCGCCGCTGCATGCCGATCGCCCCGTCGAACGCCACGCTGACATGAGCAGGCGGCGCGCCAGCATCGATGTCGATGCCAGGGTCGGAGAATCGGGCACGCGGAGCTGCGCGACTGCGGCCTTGCCGCGCGGGAGCCGGGCGACCGCACTCGCGGCGCCGAAGCACCGCCTGCCGCTCCGCGTAGCCTCGCGCCGCGCTGGCGACCCTTAGTTCATCATTGCGAGCGCCGGGCGCCGGCCGTCGCTGGACTCGATGATGCCGGGGAGATCGGCGGCCTCGCTGGCGATCATGCCCGACATTTGCCAGAACAGATACGCAAGGCGAGAGAACACCATCCGCTCGCGCTCGGCAGCAACGGTGCCGTCAGGAATCGTCACGGTCTCCAGGCCGACCACCTTCTTGAAGTCCGGCCAGATCATCATCGACTGCGCGATCACGGAATAGCAGCGCGGATCCTCGTCGCACTCGTCGGGCGCCGGCGGCAAGCCGGGATATTGCGTCGGCGCGGCGTAGAATTTGTAGGCACCATAGCCGAGCCGGAGCAGGAATTTTTCCGGGACGGCGACGTCGGCGGCGAACGACACCAGCCGAGCGTCGCCCAGAACGTCGGCTTCGATCGCGCCGAGGTCGGCCGCGCGCAGCGCCGAGCAGAAGGTGAGTCCGCGATTGTGTTCGCGGAGCAGATTGGCCAGCGGCTGCTGCTGTTGCACGGTGTCGGTGAGCAGGATGATGGTCTTGAGCATCGTGAGGTGTCCGTCAAGGCAAGAGGTGGCGAGTGGTCATGAGCGCTTCGTCGGCTCCGTGGGTCGCAAAGAAGTCGTTGGCAATGCACTGTCCCGGCGCGATCTCCAGGATGCGGTAGCGCGCCTGGGCGGCGGCTTCGCGGGCGGCGCCGACGTCGTCCTGCCAGGCGCAGAGGGACAGTTCGAGCCGGCCGTAGCCGCCGCAATTGGCGGCATAGGCGCCGGCCACGGCTTCCACGGTCGCAGCCACCGCGCTGGCGTCGCAGGCCGAGACGTCGCGCAGGATCACGGCGATGGCGGTGCCGGTCCCGGCTTTCGAGGTCATGACCATGAGGGCGTCGTGAGCCCCGGTACGTCCGGCGCGGCGGGCTGCGCGCGCGATGCCGGCGAAGCTGGGATCTGGACCGAGCTCCAGCGTCGTCGTTTGCTGGTCGTGCAGGATCGTGGCACGCATCGCACCGAGGTCCCCCTTCAGCGCGTGGTAGGAGCGTGGCAGCCAGGCGGTGTCGAGAGGCGTTTGCGAGGACGTCAGGCTCCAGGCCTGGTCGAGCAGATAGCCCTCCCAGATCGCGGGATAGGACGCGGCGAGCTGCTGCCAGGCGCGCAGCATCATCTCCGCCGCCTTGGTGCGGCCGAGATAGAGCGTGCGTGCCGACATCTCCCAGCGATTCCACTTGTGCAAGGCCACGTCGCAGCCGAGGAAGGACGGCAGCAGCGGCGCCTCGCGCACCGCGACGCCGGCTTCCACGAACAGCAGCGGCTCGCGATATTTGGCCCACATCCGCATCATGAACTCAGCCTTCTCGAAGCAGAGGATCCGGTCGCTGAGCTGGGTGTCGATCGGCTCGATGTGGCAGGCGAGGTCAAATCGCTCGAGCGAATGCCGGAGCGCAAAGGCAGCGGTCGCGTCGCCCCCGCGCGGGTAGCAGGAGACGATCCGCGGGCGGACGGTGGATGAATCGGCGGCGGCGAGGAGTTTCGACCAGCCGATGCCGCCCCACCACATTTCGTGCGGGCCGTCCACGCCGCAGGGGCCGACAGTGCCGAACTCGGTCAGCTTGGACTTCAGGAAGTCGAAGCCAGGGTTCTCGCTTATGGGAATGACGACGGCGCAGCCGGGCGTCAGCGAGCGGTAGAACAGCTCGGCCGCCGCGCCGCTTGGCGGCTCCCTGAGAATGACGACGCCGTTGCGCCGCCCCTCGCTGACGCCATCGAGCGTCGGTGCGCCGTACTGGCTGACCAGCCAGGCCAGACGGCGGCGCTGGACCCCGCCGAGCCGGATGCCGCCGGATCGCAGTAGCCGATCAAGATTCGTGTGCGTCTCGTCCGTCAATTCCGTGCCCCTCGTGCCGCCCCTTGGACTTCAACGGTCCGGACGGCGCGGTCAGGCGCACTATTTGCGGCCGGATCGGAGCGGCGTAATCGCCACGGAATAGACCGCAATGTCCTGCGTCATGGGGGCGACCGGGATCAGGAGGCAGCCGTCCTCGGTCTCGGTGCGATAATGGCTGCCGGTCCGCTGCAGACCGGCGAAGATCAGGCTGTCCTCCGCAAGGTCGGTGACGTCCTGGCTCTCGGCTGCGTCGCGAACGTCGTCGTCCTGCTGCACCGTCACGCCGTGAAGAAGGCCATCGGGCGCGAATCTCGCCAGCGGCAGTGCGATCATCGTCACCGCCATGCTCCGCGACAGCGGAATGCGCAGGCGCAGCTCGCCGAGGCCGTTGTGGTGAACCGTCACCGTCTCCAGCGTCGCATCCCCATTCCCGCGAAACAGTCCGACCTGGACCTGACCGCAGGGCCTCTCCTCGAAGACGTCGGCGGGCAGGCGGTTGGCGCCGAACAGCGCATAGAAATAGGCGTGGGATGGCGATAGCTGCGCAAAGCTGCCCGCCAACCACATCGGTGGCGCTAGCGCCGTGCAGGCGGCGGAGAGGCCGCGCGCGGTGATCTGGCTGCGGATGAAATCGCCGTCGATCATCGGTGCCAGCGCATGCGTGCCGAGATTGACGTCGTGCTTCAATCCGCCGAGCAATGTTAGCTCATCGTGATCCGGCAGGAGCAAAAGGCGGGTCAGTGTGGCCGCGCACCAGCGCGCGGCGACCGCCGGATCGGCATAGGGATCAAGGCAGACGTCCAGCGCGACGTCTTCGGCACTCTCGGCAAAGGCGAGGACGCCGGCCTGGATCTCGGCGGCGAGCGCGATCTGGTCCGCTGGCCGTGGATTGATTTCGCGCAGGACTTCGGCGCCATGATAGTCGCACACCGACCCGTCAGCCGAGCAGCAGATCTGTTCCAGCAGCGCGACGTTGCGGATCAGCATGCGCTTGACGTGGGGCGTGACCACGAGGTCCGAGATGAATCCTTCGGCGCTGTCCTGATCGGCGATGTCATCGAAGGCGTCGTCGAGCGATATCAGGTAGGCGCCGTGGAGCCGGATATTGATGCCCTCGATGTCGAACACACGACGGAGCGCCTTCTGAACGCTACCGGAATAGCCGAGATCGGCGAGCACGAGGTCAGTACATTCGTCGAAGCCGGGAATGGCGCTCCGGAGATAGGCGAGCAGCCGGGCGCGCAAGCCGGCGGCGAGCGCGACGATCTCCGGCGGGTCCATCAGTCCGGGAAGCGCTTCGGCGAGCTCCTCGCCGGAAGCGATACCGCCGGGACAGTCGGCAAAGAAGGCCGCGACCTTCGGCGGCATGATCTTCATGATGTCACCGAAGGTCGGCCCGTCGATCTTGAAGATCTTGCCGAGAAGGTCGACGATCGGCTGCATCGTGTCGGCGGATGCGATCAGGCTGACGCGGCGGTTGATCTCGAGATAGGCCGAGGTCATGCCGTGCAGATCTTGCCAGACCCGATGCGACAGAAACCCGTCGCGGCCGAGAAAGCCGAGGGCGACCTGCCGGCCGGGGCCGGAAACGTCCTCGCAGCGCCGTGCCACGAACGCATCGTAGGCTGTCATCACCGGGCCGAGCACGGTCAGACCGAGGTGGAAGGGCAGAGATTTCTCGGCGCCGCGAGCGGCGACCATGCGGCGCAGCGTCCGCGCACCGTGATCGAGCCGCGATGGTGCGCCCGTGCAGAGCAGCTCGAACAACGTCGTCTCGCGCTGGAATTTGGAGGCGAGCTGCGCCGTCGCCTGCGGATAATAGCGCGGTCGGATGCCGTGGCGCTTCGCGCCCTTGATGTCGGCCGTCTCGTTGTCGCCGACGTGAAAGGACGCGCCGGCGTCGATACCCTGCTCGGAGAGATATTTGGCGAACAGCGCTTCGCTCTTGCTGCTGCCGTGATCGCAGGACGCATAGAGAAAGTCCCATGTGAGCCCGGGACGGCAAGCCTGCAGCAGCCGCGCCAGCCGACCCGAATCCCAATAGGTGTCGGAGATGAATCCGACGCAGTGTCCGTCGCGCTTCATGTCTAGATATTGACGAAGCATGTCCGGATTGGCGCGGCAAAGTTCGAGTTCGGCGGCAAACTCCGTCTCGACGAGATCGTTCAGATCGCTGCGCGCGAGACCGAACAGCCTGAACGGAAAGAAGGAATAGATCTCGCCAATATGGACTTCGCTGCCGCCGCGCTTCTCCTTCGCGGTTCTTCGCGCGCGTGCCTCGGCCTGGATGCGATGCTGAACGAAATTCGCGGAAATGTTTGGACAAGTCCGTGAAATGCCGGAAAGCTCGTAAGTCCTTTCAAATACGCCATCCGGCGTCGTGCAGGCGCGCAACAGAAATGTATCGAAAACATCGAACGACCAGGCAGAAACAGTTTGCGCGCGCCGCTGCGCGTCGGCCGTTGCGATCGTCATGTGCAGATTCCCCGCCAATCAGATTAATTAACGCGCATCTTCACCAAGTCAGGCGCCACACGCGCGAAAAAAACTCACGCGCGATTCAAAAACGCGTTCGTCGTGACTGACAGATTCAAAAAAAACGCTAGGTTCGAAAAAGGTGATTCGGAAAAAATTGCCGAGTGCGGAGATCGTCTCGCGTTCATTCACACTCGGAAACAATCGCTTCTTGGCGCGCTCGTCGCGTGTCGCGTTTGATCACCTAGTGCCGCGTAATGTCAGCGTTTTCTCTCAACGACATCTGTTCAGGGCTGATTGATCCGCCATGGTGCGAGACGAGGTGATGATTTCCGGTGGGACGCGAGATGATCGCGTAACCGGCAATTATTGCCCGACACTCGGCAAAAACGACCAGATAACATCTTGAAAAATAACAGAAATTCGTCGCCTGGATTGCTTTCGCCCCGCGTTCAATGCGTGGAAGCCGTGTGGCATTGGCGCCGCCGGCATTGCGGGTTGGAGATTGCGGGATGAGTTACGCTGCTGATGTCATGGCTCCCGCCGAGGCCGAGATCGCGACGACGGTGCCGACTGACGCAACCGTCCCGATGATGCCGTCGGCGCCGCTCGCGCCGGACAGTGCGCCGGTTGCCGCTGACGTCGTCTTCGATGAAGACAGCGAACTGCTGGACAGGCTCGCGACCGGCGACGAGGCGGCCTTCCGCATGCTGGTCGAGCGTCACATCGATCGCGCCTACGCGATCGCGCTGCGCATCGTCGGCAATGCGGCGGATGCCGAGGACGTGGTGCAGGACACCATGCTCAAGATCTGGAGCCATCGCGGACGCTGGCAGCACGGTCGTGCCAAATTCTCGACGTGGCTCTACCGCGTCATCTCCAATCGCTGCATCGATCTGCGTCGCAAGCCGCGCAACGAGAACGTCGAGACGGTGCCGGAAGTCGCCGACGGTCAGCCCGACGCCGTCGAGATCATCGAGCGCAACGAATTGCACGGCATGCTGGAACTCGCGATGCAGCGCCTGCCGGAGCAGCAGCGCATCGCGGTGATCTTCTCGTACCACGAGAACATGAGCAACGGCGAGATCGCCCAGGTGATGGACACCACGGTGGCCGCCGTCGAGTCGCTGCTCAAGCGCGGCCGCCAGCAGCTTCGCCAACTGCTGCGCAAGCACGAACGCGACATCCGCACCGTGTTTACCGATTGCTAACGATAAAAATCGCCTCGCGAAAATTTCCGCGCCTGATCTCCTCGTACTCCGCCGTTTGAGCGAACGGACGGGGCTGCGGTCTGCGTCGTCAATCGTCTTCAACGATGCGGCACGCCATGCCCATCACCACAGGAGTTTCCAATGCCTGCAATTTCCACCAATACCGCGGCGAACTCCGCGGTCCGCTACCTCAACATCAATTCCGCGCAGGAGAGCAGCGCGCTCGCCAAGCTGTCGAGCGGCTCGCGCATCACCTCGGCTTCGGACGACGCGGCGGGCCTCGCGATCTCCACCCGCATCTCGTCGGACGTCACCACGCTGCAGCAGGCCGCGACCAATTCCTCGCAGGCGACCGCGATCCTGCAGACTGCCGACGGTGGCGCCTCCAACATCTCGGACATCCTGGCGCGCATGAAGTCGCTGGCTTCGGAGTCTGCGTCGGGCACCACGACCGACTCCAGCCGAGCCTACATCAACTCGGAATTCTCGCAGCTCACGAGCGAAATCGATTCGATCTCGACTGGAACGCGCTATTCCAGCCAGAGCCTGCTGGATGGCTCGAGCGTGTTTTCCTCGGGTGTCTCCGTGTTGGTCGGCTCATCCGGCTCCGACACGATCACGGTCAAGATCGCTAGCCTGACGTCGTCTGCGCTCGGCGTGTCCTCGCTCGACGTCAGCACCCAGTCCGGCGCGACCTCGGCGCTCAGTACGCTTGATACCGCGATCGACACCGTCTCGGCCGCCCGCGCCAGCATCGGCGCGCAGGAATCGCGGTTCAACTTCTCGTCCGACTCGATCTCGACCCAGACCCAGAACCTGCAATCGGCAAACTCGGCGATCAAGGACGTCGATATCGCGTCGGAGCAGGCCACATTGTCTTCGGCAGAGGTGAAGACCCAGGCCGCGGTCTCGGCCGAATCCGCGGCGAACCAGATGCCGCAATATCTGCTCAAGCTGCTCGGCTAGGCGCTTGGCGTGACGATCTCCGGGCCGGCGTGATGCCGGTCCGGCCTTCATCGCAATGGATCGGGCAGCACCGTGACGTCAGTCAGTTCGAGCACCAGCAGCACGTCGTCCACGTCGAGCGCCTCCAGCGTGACCACCACCGGCACCACGACGTCGACCAGCGTCGACTGGAGCGCGCTGATTACCGCAGCGGTGAATGCCAAGCTCACCCAGGCGACGACGATCTCGACCACCATTACCAACAACGAGGCCAAGATCTCGGCCTACCAGACGCTCCAGACGGACCTCTCGACGCTGTCGAGCGGACTATCCTCGCTCGCGACGTCGGTCGTCAATTCACTCGCGACCAACTCCTTCGCTACGCGTTCGGCGACCATCAGCTCGACCGGCGACGTCAGCGCATCCTCCGCGCTTTCGATGTCCGTGAGCAATGGCGCGGCGACCGGCGACCACACGCTGACGATTAGCCAGGTCGCGACGGCGCAGAAGGTGGTCGGGACCTCGCAGTCCAGCCAGACCAGCGCGCTCGGCTATTCCGGCACGTTCTCGCTTGGTCTCGGCAGCGGTAGCACCGCGGATATCACGGTCACCGGCACGATGTCGCTCCAGGACGTCGTCGACGCCGTCAACGCCCAGACCTCGACCACGAACGTGCAGGCCTCGATCGTCCAGGTGTCGAGCGGGTCGTACGAGATGGTGCTCTCGGGCACCGAGGATGCCGCCGACATCAGCTATTCCAGCACGTCCGGCGACGACATCCTGAACAAGCTGGGCGTGACCGACAGCACCGGTGCCTTTGCCGACGTGCTGCAGACGTCGCAGGCGGCAAAATTCTCACTCGATGGCATCTCGATGACGCGGGATACCAACGATATCACCGACGTGCTGACCGGCGTGACCTTCAACCTGCTGCAGGCGACGCCCAGCGGGACGTCACTCAGTATCAGCATCGAGCCCGACACCAGCCAGATCTCGACTGCGGTCCAGAATCTCGTCACCAACTACAACACGTTCCGCGATGCGGTGATCGCGCAGCAGGCGACGGCCTCGGACGGCACGGCGGAGTCGAGCGCGGTGCTGTTCGGCGACGGCACCATGCGCGACATCATGGATTCGCTTCAGAACGCGCTTAACAGCACGGTGGGCGGCTTGACCATGGCCGACCTCGGCCTGTCCTTCAACGAGAAGAACGAGCTCGAGCTCGACACCTCGACGCTGTCCAATGTGCTGAGCACCAATCTGAGCGGCGTCACCACGCTGCTCTCCGCGCAGACCAAGACCTCGTCGAGCCAGCTCAGCGTCGTCAACACGGGTACCTCGCCACAGTCCTTCACGCTCGACCTCACGGTGGATTCGTCCGGGAATCTCACCTCAGCCTCGGTCGGCGGCGATTCCTCACTGTTCACGGTGAGCGGCACCACGATCATCGGTGCGGCCGGAACGGCCTATGCCGGCATGGCGTTCACCTATTCGGGATCGACTTCGCAATCGATCACCGTGACTTCGACATCAGGCATCGCCACGCAGCTCTATCAGCTGTCCAAGTCCTATTCGTCGAGCTCCGGCTCGCTGCAGACGCTGATCACGAACCTGACCGATCGTGACACGCAGCTTCAGCAGAAGGTCGACGACATCGATAGCGCCGCGTCGGCCTACCAGTCGCAGCTCCAGACCCAATACGCGAATTACCAGGCCGCGATCTCGAGCGCGAACAACACGCTCACCTATCTCAAGGCCCTGCTTAACTCCAGCTCGAGTGGTTGATGATGCATAATCCGAGGGCCTACATGGCCAATCAGGCCTATCGGGGCGCGGCCACCAGCGTGCCGCCGCTGAAGGCGGTCTCGATGCTGCTTGGCGGCGCGGTCACCTTCCTCCAGAAATCGCTGGCCGCTCAGGAAGCGCGGCGCTTCGAGGAGGGGCACGAATATCTGCTGAAGGCGACCGCGATCCTGCGTGGCCTCAGCCACAATCTCGACTTTACCAAGGGCGGGGCGGTGGCCGAGCGGCTGTTCCAGGCCTATAACGGCCTAATCGTGGCGAGCCACCGGGCGTTCGGCCGGCCGCACGCCAGCGAAAGCTTTCGACGGATCATCGCCGCCGTGACCGAGTTGCGGGAGGCCTGGGAGTACGTCGATGCAACAGTGCGGGCCGGCAAAACCGCGTCGGCCGGTTCGGCCCGCACGGGCTGACCTGCGAGGGGCGTCGGGCCCCGCGAAACCTCCCGGCGATCGCGTGTCCCGCTGTTTGGGCCTGTTTCCGTAATGGCCCGGGGCGGTTTTGGCGCGCGAAGCCGGCGGAAACCGGTTTCCGCCGCACCTGCAATGCTTTATGACGGGCCTGACCGAGGCGGGATCGGCGGGCGATGGACATCACCGAGTTTGAAGAACTGATCGATCGGCTGGGCGAGGATCTCTCCCTCTGGCCCGACGATCGGCGTTTGCCCGCCGAAGAACTGCTGGCGCAGTCTGCCGCCGCGCAGGCCTTGCTGGATGAAGCGCGCGCCTTGCGGCAGGCGCTCAACGCGCCTCCGGTCCGCGCCCCCCAAGGCCTCGCCGACCGCATCGCCGCCGCCGCTGCAAAGCTGAAGAGCGACCCCGCCGAGCCGCGCACCGAAGGCGAGACGGCCGAAAGCTGAACGGCTCTTCCTCTTTGCCATAACAACCGGGCTGAAAACTCATCGCTGTTCCAGCTCTCACACACGGCAGATTTTGCCGTGTCGAAAGCCATTTTCGCGCGCGCGAATCCTCGCCTGAATCCGCGTGTCCACGCGTTTCATCAGCACACAGATTTCAAGTGCAGCCGACCGGCATCTCGTCGCCGGCTGCGCGGGAAGCCGGAGTTTCTGATGACAGTTTCCGCCACGAGTTCCGCGACGACTGCGACCACGACGACGTCGTCGTCGAACACGTCGTCCTCGTCGACACTGACGTCCAGCGACTTCCTGAACCTGCTCGTCAGCGAGCTTCAGAACCAGGATCCGCTGAATGCGACCTCGACCACCGACCTCGTCAATCAGCTCACCTCCTACGCCAATTTCACCTCCCAGCAGTCGATCAACTCCAGTCTGAGCTCGCTTTCGAGCTCGTTCTCGAGCCTCGTGACGCTCAACTCGGTCAACTATATCGGCCACACCGTCGAGGCGAAGACCGACACGTCGACGCTGAGCAATGGCTCGGCGACGTTCGGCTATTCGTTGTCATCGGCCGCCTCCGACGTTTCGATCACCGTCAAGGACTCCTCGGGTAACACCGTCTACACCGGCACAGGGACCGGTAATGCCGGCTCCAACAGCTTTACCTGGGACGGCAAGAATTCCAGCGGCACCCAACTCTCCGACGGCGGCCAGTACACCATTTCGGTGACGGCGACGGATTCGGCCGGCAACTCGGTGCTCAACTACACGACCGTCACCGGCACGGTCACGGGTATCGACACGTCGACCTCAACGCCGTCGCTGACCGTGAATGGCGTCTCCGTCAGCGCCGCCAACATCATCGGCGTCACGTCCTGATCTTTCGTCGCGATTTCTCTGGAGCTTCATCATGAGTCTCACCGGTGCATTGTCCTCGGCGATCTCGGCGCTCAGCGCGCAGAGCCAGTCCCTGTCGATGATCAGCGACAACATCGCCAATTCCAGCACGACGGGCTACAAGACGACGTCGGCGATGTTCGACGACCTCGTCACCGCATCGAGCAACGCGACGTCCTATGCCTCGGGCGGCGTCACCGTTTCGGGCCGCGCCAACATCACGCAGCAAGGCCTGCTCGCCTCGACCTCCAATGCCACCGACGTCGCGATCCAGGGCTCGGGCTTTTTCGTGGTGACCAGCGCCACGTCGGGCGGCACCACCTCGTACACCCGCAACGGTGCCTTCTCGACCGACAATGCCGGTTATCTCGAGAACAATGGCAGCTACCTGGAGGGTTGGCGGACCGATGCCGACGGCAACGTCGTCGGCAATGAATCGGCGAGCAATCTCCAGGCCATCAACACCCAGGTCGCCTCGACCAGCGGCAGCGCCACCACCAAGACCACGATCGCCGCCAACCTGCCGTCGGATGCGGCGACCGGCGATACCTACACCAGCTCGATGACCGTCTATGATTCGCTCGGTGCCGCGAATTCGATGCAGGTTACCTGGACCAAGACGGGGACCAATGCCTGGAGCGCGAGCTTCGCCAATCCGACCTCGACATCGGATACTACGACAGCGACCGGCAAGGCCGCCGGCTCGATTGCAATTACCTTCAACAGCGACGGCTCGCTGGCCAGCACCAGTCCGAGCCCGGCAACGGTCGCGGTTACGGGCTGGACCGATGGTGCAAAGGACAGCACGATCACGATGAATCTCGGCACAGCCAACGGCACGGACGGTCTAACGCAATATGCCTCCGGCGAGACGACGCCGACCGTCAACGTCACCAGCATCAACTCGGACGGCCTGTCCTATGGCAAGCTGTCCAGCGTCTCGATCGGCAAGAACGGCGTGGTCGACGCCACCTATTCGAACGGCCAGACCATCGCGATTTACAAGATCGCGGTGGCGACCTTTGCCGATCCGACAGGACTCGCGGCTGCCAGTGGCGGCCTTTATTCGGCGACCGTAACGTCGGGGAACGCCGCATTGCAGGCCTCCGGCGAGAACGGAGCGGGCACGATCTACGGCAGCGAGCTGGAATCCTCGACCACCGACACCTCCAGCCAGTTCTCCAGCATGATCTCGGCGCAGCAGGCCTATTCCGCCGCATCTCAGGTCATCTCCACCGTCAACAAGATGTACGACACCCTGATCTCGGCGATGAGGTGAGCGATGCGCAGTGAAAAGGCGAGCGCGGCCGGAGAAGCGCTGCTGCGTCGGCTGCGGCGGCTGGTCGCGCGGGCCGCAACGCTCAAGGACAGTGATCACAAGCAGCTGCTTGCGCTGCTCGACGATATCGAGACGACCCGTAGCGGCCTCGTGAAGGCATGCGCCGAGGTCGAGGACGAGATGAGACTGGCGACCGTCAGGACGACCGCGATCGGCGCGTATTTGCGTAACTCGCAGGTCCACCGCGGCAAACGGCACAATTAGTAGAAGGCGACGACCATGAGTGTAGCTCAAGCCCCGAAAGCCAACGCCGCAAACGGCGACGCGCGGATCAAATCGCTCATCGCGCTGATCGACGTCCTGACCGCACTGGTCGCGGAAGAAAATGCCGAGCTTTCCAAGGGCCTGCCGGCCTCGCGCCTGAAGCAGGTCGACGAGAAGAACCGGTTGGCGGAGTTGTTCGAGCGCACCGTGGCCGAATGCGCTGCCGGAACGACCAGCCTGCACGTGCGTGACCAGATCCTGCGCGAGCAACTGATGGAGCGGATCCTGAAGCTGCGCGCGGCGATGGACGAGAATCTGGTGCGCCTGCGCGCGGCTATCGAGGCCAGCAACCGTCGGATCGAGGCCGTCATGCAGGCGATCCGCGAGCAGATCGCCGCGGTGTCGCCCTACGGCGCCTCCGGCCGCGTCGCGGCGCGCGCCGTCTCCAGCGGCACCAGCCGCAGCGCCTGACGAACCTGGGAGCCCGCCGTGTCGCTCGATATCGCACGATCGATCGCCTTCAGCGGCCTGTCGTCCACGTCGGTGCAGATCAGCGTGACGTCGTCGAACATTTCGAACGCCGACACGACGGGCTATACCAGGAAGACCGCGAACCAGTCGAGCAGCGTCACCAACGGCGTCGGCACCGGCGTCACGGTGACGGGTATCACCTCGACGGTCGACAAGCTGTTGCTGAAGTCGCTGGTCAGTGCGGATTCCGATCTCGGCTCGGCTGACACGACCAATACTTACCTGACGTCGCTGGAAAAGCTCTACGGCTCGACCAGCAGCACCGACAGCTCGTCGACTGGAACCTCGCTCGCCAACAGCATCGCCTCGCTGGAATCGGCGTTGTCATCGCTAGCGAGTACGCCGAGCAGCGCCTCGCTGCAGTCGAACGTCGTCAGCGCCCTCGACGATGTCACGAGCCAGCTGCGGGAGACGTCGAGCGGCATCCAGAAGCTGCGATCCAATGCCGACCAGGACATTTCGTCCTCGATCGACGACGTCAACACGGATTTGCAGAACATCGCGGATCTGAACGCGGAGATCAAGCAGACGGCGGCGGCCGGCCAGTCGACCGCGGACCTGGAGGACCAGCGCAATACTGCGCTCCAGGACGTCGCCTCCAAGATGAACGTAAGCTACTACACGGCGTCGAACGGCGATCTCCAAGTCTACACCACGACGGGACAAGCGCTGGTCGACAGCTCCGCGCACAAGATCAGCTATACCGCCGCGGCCAATGTATCGTCGTCGACGACGTATGCCGGTTCGCCGTCGAGCGGGTTCAGCGCCATCGCCGTGAACGGCGTCGACATCACCTCGCAGATATCAGGCGGGGACATCGGTGCGCTCATCACACTCCGGGACAAGACCCTGCCGGCGGCCCAGTCGCAGCTCGACCAGCTCGCAACGCAGCTTGCTTCCGCGGTCAACACCGTCTCAAACACCGCCTCGTCGGTGCCGGCGCCGACGAGCCTGACCGGAACGACCAGCGTCACCAGCAGCACGGCGCTGTCCGCCACCGGTACGGTGCGCCTTGCCGCGACCGACCAGAACGGAAATCTGGTCTCCTACGGCGATCTCGACCTGTCATCTTATTCCACAGTCGGCGATCTCGTCACAGCCATCAATGGCATTTCCGGCATATCGGCGTCCGTCGATGCGAACGGACATCTCTCGATCACGGCCACCGGTTCGGGCAACGGCGTCGCCATCAACGAGATGACGAGCTCGGTCGGAAGTGCGAGCCGGGGATTTTCCGACTATTTCGGTCTCAACGACCTCGTGACCGGAACAAGCGCGTCGGATATCGCGGTCAACAGCAGCATCCTGTCCGGAGCCAGCGGGCTGCAGCTCGCCACTCTGGATTCTTCGTCGAGCCTCACGGTTGGCAGCAGTGTGCTGACGTCGGGATCGGCGACCGTGGTCAATGCGTTCTCCAGCGCATTGACGGCGTCGCGGACGTTTTCCTCTATCGGGGGGCTCGCCACCACCACCGGCTCCTTTGCCGACTATGCTTCGGCTATCGTGGCCGATGTCGCGAGCAAGTCCTCACAGGCGTCGACCAACTACACCGCTAAGGAGACCGCCCAGTCGACCTATGCGAGCTCGCTGTCGTCGCAGTCGGGGGTCAACCTCGACGAAGAATCGGCTAATCTAAGCACGCTCCAGAACAAATATTCGGCTGCGTCGGCGCTGATCCAGGCCATCAACTCCATGTACTCGGCACTGCTCACCGCTGTGCAGTCGACGTAAGGAGGCCTGCCTATGGTCGAGATGCGGGTGGCCACCTTCGCCCAATCGAACAGGATGATCGCCGACGCGATGCGCGTGGAGACGGTCATGGCCAACAAGCAGATCCAGGAATCGTCGGGCGTCGTCTCGACCGATTTCGGCGGCTACGGCGCGGACGCCCAACACGTCGTCAACCTTCAGGTCTCGGTGACGCGGGCGCAATCCTATGTCGACGCGGCGACGCTTGCCGATAGCAAGGTCCAGGTGATGTATTCGGCGGTCGGCTCGGTCACGGACATCCTCACGCAACTACGCTCCCAGCTCAGCGCGGCGTCGACGGGAAGCTCGACCGAAGTGAGTTCGGTGATCAGCTCGGCCCAGCAGATGCTGGAGCAGATGGGCTCGCTGATGAATACGCAATATGACGGCCAGTACGTCTTCGCCGGCGGCAAGACCGACACGGCGCCGGTCGATCTCACGAAGTTCTCCTCCGGCACCGGATCGACGACCGCGACGGACACTAGCTACTACAATGGCGATAGCGAGATTGCCTCGGTGCGGGTTGCGGCCGATGAGACCGTATCGTACGGCGTCACCGCCGACAATTCGGCGTTCGAGGAAGTGATGCGGGTCCTGAAGTTCGTCGCCAACAGCACCACGCTGTCCTCGTCGGACATCACCAGCGCGCTCGACCTCGCCAGCACGGCGCTCGATGACACCGCCGCTGTGCAGGCCAAGCTGTCGAGTTCGGCGTCCGCGATCGAGACCGCGAGCGCTCGCCAGACCGACTACAAGAGTTACGCGGAGACCTTGTCGAACGACCTGACCAGCGTCGACGTCGCCGCCGTCACGGCGCAGCTGTCGACTTACCAGACGCAACTCACGGCGTCCTATTCTGCTCTAGGGAAGATCTTGAGCCTGAATCTTGCGAATTATCTGAAGTGAAACGGGGCCGCAAAGCGTCGCACAGTGCGGGATACCAGCGAGCCCCATCAGCACGTTGCCGATGACATGTATCCCAATGGTGATCAGGGGCGCCTCGTGATGCAGAGATTCTCCATCGTTATCCGCCACGAGAATTCCACCATGGTTCTCGTCGGCGCGTGTGGTGGGGTCGCCGTCGTGTGAGCTATTGCAGGAAGAAGCGAGGTTCTCTCACGAAAATGAAGTTGAATGCCTGGGTTCGGTTGATGGCGACCGTCGGTGGTTCATCCTGGCAAATGACTCGCTCATGAAGCAGGCTCTGCGGATTATCGAGCAACACGCGGACCGGATCGATCGGGTCGGGAAATTCGGCACGGTTGCTGTGAAACCAGATGATCGCGAAATCGTCGCGCGCCATCGCCACAACCTGATCCGATCCGGCCTGCTTCAACTGTGTCGCTGTTCCGGCCAGCGCGGCGCGGAGGGCCGTCCGGAACTGGTTGCCGGTCTGGGTCTCATCCTTCTTCAATCCAATCAGGACGTGGGTGAAGCCGGATTGCCAGTCGATGTCAGTGGAAAATAGAAAAAAGGGATCCACTGCAGTCGGTGGAAGCTCGTCGAGGAGAATCGGAAAAGAGGCTCCGGACGGTGGCGAAGCGTAAACGCCGCCATGGGTTTGGTTGTAAACTCGTCCTCGCAAGGTCTCGCTGTTGGCATGCCGCCACGCAGCTGGACTGGGGTAGCAAATCAGAGCAAACTCGTGCGGTAGTCCGGCAGGCGGATTTGATACGACGCCAGGCAGATACGCGGCGAGTCCGAGCGGCTGCAACATGTAGGGCGTACCAGGCATGAAGGTCTGGCCCAGCTGTGCAAAGAACTGGGGCTCGTTCAGGTCGGGGCGGTTGAAGCCGCAGAAGACGCGAATAGCGGTCGTTGGAGTCGCGTAGTTGACGGGCTGGTTCGACATGCCGTTCTCCCTAGAGTTCGGATGCAAGTTGGATAGCCTGCCGTCGCGCAATCGCGACGATGGTGAGGTGTGGATTGGCTGGAGATGTGCTCGGCCAGGACGCGGAATCGCAGACGATCAGCCGCTTGGTTGACCAGAAGCGTCCGTATAAGTCTGTCACCGACGATGCGGGTTCATGCCCCATGATCAGCCCGCCGGATTCGTGATGGCTGGCACCGAGCGGCAGGTTCTGGACCTGTGCGGGATCGGCGCCGAGCGCACGCCGCGTCTCCTCCAGCGCAGCGACCTGCCGGGCTGCGAGCGCCTGGTCGTCCGCGTCGAGCGAGATCGTCACGCGATACGACCCGGGGGCGTCTGTTGGCAAAGCCTCGATGAAATTGTCAGCGCGAGGCTGGATCGGCGCGAAGCTTCGGACCATCGCCGCATAATAGGGACCGCGATCGGGAGCCCAGGGACCGTTTTCCTTGGCGAGAAAGAGATTGTCCGAGGGGAGATGAATCTCGATCTGGTAGCCCCGCATCTTGTCGGCGGGAATCCAAATGATTGAAACTTCCGGTGTATTGGCCAGATAATCGGCCGGATTCATCGGATAGTAGGCCCGCACGAAATTGTGGTCCGAGATGAAGCGGCCGGCAAGATTGTGCGGGGTCGGCAGCCCCGATGCTAGGGCAAGCCTTGTCGATTCGAATGCGCCGGCAGCCAGCACGACCGATCGCGCGTTGATTTGCAGAATCGCTCCAGTCGCAAGGTCGATGGCTTCGACGCCCGAGGCGGTATCGCCAGAGAGGAGAATTTTTCTGGCGAAAGCACGGGTCGATATCGATATGAGCCCGGATGTGGTTACCGCGGTCGTGCGTAGCAGCGGTGCGAGGCCGTTGCCGACCGTTCCGCCTAGCCAGCCCGATGCGGTTTGGTGGCAATCGACGGCATATGGCCCGAGGCGCGCGTCGAGCCCCGCACTTTTCAGCCGCGCAATCAGCAGTTCGCTCAGTCGCCCCGCGCTGTACTCCGTCGTCACCCGAAACTCGGCTTCCGCCCATTCATAGTGATTGTTGAGCTCACCGATCGAAATGGGCCAGCCCTCGAAATCGTCCGCGCTGAACCGGGGTGCTGCACCATTCCAGAACAGGCCGCGTCCGCCGAGACAGCCGATCAGCGAGCCAAATGTTCCGCCGCCCGAAAGCTGCGGGCTGTAGGACAGCGCCTGCTGAACGCTCCGCACGAGGCCGGGATCAAACCGCAAATCGGTGCTCTGAACATGGGTCAACAGCGACAGCGGCCCTGCCTCGAGCAGAGCGACGTGCTTGCCCGCCTCCGCGAGCGTGCGGGCGGCGGTGATGCCCGCGCTTCCACCGCCGACCACCACGGCATCGAACGGGGATGTCAGGGAGCTTGCGCTGACCTTGGCCAGGGCAATCGTCAGCCTGTCGACGACCGGGTCCGTCATCTAGCTCTCTGCGACGAGCATAAATAGCTGCTTTTCGTCGATCACGACGGGTAGCAGCGCATGAGCGTTGGCCACCGCCTTGGCCTCGGCCAGTCGCGACCATCCCGTGCAGGTACTGTGGATTCGGTACGCGATGACCGCTCCGTCCGGGCGATACGTGACGAAGTGTGGATGGCTGTCATCCTGCTCGAACGGTGCCACCAAGCTCAGCATCTGGGCGTCGACGAGTTGCAGGTTGCTGCCCACCTCGCTCGTACCGGTGGTCGGGTCGTCGAGTACGTGATCGATGTTGACGTTCGGAAACTTGGTGTTCGTCTTGAGGAAGAACACCTCTCCTCCCAGCCTGAAGAACGCAAATCTGGTCCAGCCCGGTGCCCAGACGTGATCCCATACGGTATGGGCAGCAATCGGTGGCGCGCCGGTCTCCGACGAAACCCGCCCTTCGATGCGGTAGAGACATACGCTTCCGCTGTCGAAGCCATATCCCATGATGATGACTCGGTCGCCTGCGACGAACGATTTGACCATTGTGAAGTCGCGCGACATCGCCGGGGCGTGGAGGCGGACGTACATGTACTTTCCTCTGACGGCGAGATCGGATCCCAACGAGAAGAATCCGAATTGCCCCGTATCGGGGCGGTAAGTCATGAGGAAATTTTCGTTGTAGTACTTGAAGGCATCGAGGATGGACCAGCCCGCCCCGAGATTGATCGTCGCGATCTTCACGGTCGGCGGATCCGATAGCTTGGTCTGGAACAAGTCCGCCGTTCCGTCGGCTGCCCGATATGCACACAGGATGTGATCGTTTCCATTCCGGATGAACACGAATGCGTCGTAAGGCGTGTTCGCGAATTCAGCGGGTGTTCCGGAGTACACGGGCGTCAGCGTCCAGCTGCCCTTGTTCGAGCTAAGCTCGAGGAGCTGCAAGGTCGTGGCCATGATGATCTCTCTCTTTTGGCCGCACGGGGTGGATCTCAACTGGAAACGAATTCTTCTTTCGCAACAAGCGACGCGCCCGAGAACAGATAACTGCCGCGGAAGGCCGCCGGCACGTCGCAAGAAACATGCCCCAGATAGAGTTGGATTCTCGTGGACGCGTCGTCGACGAAGCTGATACGGCGCCAGTTGATAGCGCTGCTGCGAAGATCGACCGAAGTTCCGCCCGTTACCTGCTCAAGCGCCTTTGCGACCTCGGCAGGGATATCCTTCGCGTCGAGTTGTTTCGTGGAGAAATCGCTTCCGGCGGCAATCTGGAGCAAGAGATGCGAAGGCGTCGACCGCACCGCGCGGCGACGCAAGCTCTCCATCGCGACGGACGGATGCACCGGCGCTGCCGCCGCCAGGGTCACTGCGGCCGGCGCTTGTGCAGGATAGCGCGCGCATATCAGGCTCCAGGCCGCCAGCACGCTGGCGGCAGACGTGACTCCGCCGTACTTGGTGTAGGTATGGTACGCGATGTCTCCTTGCTCCTTCGGCGTCAGCGTTCCGTCAATCTGTGGGTCGGATGCGTTTCGAATGGCGGCCCATTCGGGCGCGCCTTGGCCGAGCTCACTGATGATCAGCCCGAGCGAGGCGTCGCCCATGTCGCAGGCCTGGCCGAGCCCCTGCAAGCCGGCCGAGTTCGTCGTGTTGTCGAACGCAAACGTGTCCGTGGTCACGATCTTCGGGTCCGCGACGACCGATCCGTCGTGGAAAATGACCGGCACGCCGCCGGGATGCTGCTGATCGCCGCTTTCGGCGACCAGAGCCGCATTTACGTTCAGCATTGCGGCCGGCGGCAGGGCGAAGGAGGCTGGCAGGGCGGTCGTGGGATAGGAGGCGTTTCGGAACGGCTTGCCGGCGAATTGACGCGTGCAATTGAACACGGTCGCCTTTGCCACGACGGCGTCGCCGAGCAGGACGTTTGCGCCTATCGCGCCCCCCGTGCCGGTCGTGACGATCAGCTCAGCTCTCGTCTCCGCAATGATCTGCTTCCACAGATCGAGCATCGGGAGCGTGGCGGGCGCAGGCGTACCCGGATTATAGGTGTCGTGATCGAGATGGAGGCCCGACTTGAGGCAAATCACCCTCTTTCCGACGAGCTTGATTGGATAGTAGAGGCCAAGCGACTGGAAGAACCTCGAAGATTTTCGATTGTTGAACGGGGCCTTCGCGCCCGTCACGAGCGGTATGTAGTGACCGAGATTCGACTTGTACTGGTACCATGTGTCGAACGACGCACCCGGCGTCAGCAGGGTAGCGAGGGTTTCCGCTTCGGCGGCAGTCCAAGTGACGATGACGACGTCGGCCTTGGGAAGCGGGTCGGACGGATCGGGCGAAACGGCGGGCGTATCCAACGTCGGCGCCAGATGGGCAGGATACTGAACGGGCTTGGCCATCAGGCCGGCTGCAAGCGCGGCCGCCATTTCTGTCGCAGTGGAGAAGAAGCCCGGTTGCGGATGAGCGGGATCGAATTCGATGATTTTAAGGCCAATATCCTGGGGATCGAAATTCATGCTTCACTCCATTGGAATTGAGCGTGGTCCCGACTTGCCGATATCTCTCGTAAGCTTGGCGCGCACCCTAGGTGCGGCGGCCTGACCAATATTCGATACCAAATGACTAAGCTGAAATGTCTTCAGCAGTGTGGAGGTTTGACCCAAAAAAGCAACTAAAAATTGTGATGGGGCGTGCTGGGCCGGGCTTCGCCCATCGACTTGCCGCGCGGCGACGAAGTCTAGAAATTCGCATGATACGTCAGCATCGGCGGAGGTGGTCCTAGCTGCCGGAATCTGCCTCTATGGGATCCGAACTCGCCTCCGAAGCTGCTGCCGGGCCTTTGGGGGCTTTGGAAATGGCTTTTTCGGAGTGGCGATATGAGCGGGTTGGTGATCTCTGGCGGCCGGGTGGTGGACCCCGCGAGCGAAATGGATGCCGTCGGCGACGTGGCCGTGGTGGATGGCAAGATCGCCGCGGTCGGCTCCTCGCTCGGCGGCGCCGAGCGGGTGATCGATGCGACCGGGCTCGTGGTCGCGCCCGGCTTCATCGACCTGCATGCCCATGGCCAGTCGATTCCCGCCGATCGCATGCAGGCGTTCGATGGCGTCACGACGACGCTCGATCTGGAAGCCGGCGTGCTGCCGGTCGGGTCCTGGTATGAGCGCCAGGCCAGAAAGGGCCGCGTGCTGAACTACGGCGCCGCCACCAACTGGGCCTTCGCGCGCATCGGCGCGATGACGGGCTCGAATGCGGAGAGCTCGCTGGAAGCATTCGGCAATGCCATGCGCGACCGCCGCTGGATGGACAATGTCGCGACCGATGCGGAGGTCGCCGGCATCATCGAGCGCCTCGCGCGTGGCCTGAACGAGGGCGGCATCGGCATCGGCATCCTGAACGCCTATGCGCCGGGCGCCGGCGTGCAGGAGCTGACCGCGGTGTGCCAGTTGGCCGCGAAACAGGACGTGCCGACCTTCACCCACGTCGCCTTCATGTCGCGCATCGACCCTGAAAGCGCGGTGGAAGCCTATATCCGTCTGATCGGTTATGCGGGTGCCACCGGCGCGCACATGCACATCTGCCATTTCAATTCGTCGAGCAAGACCGACATCGAGCGCTGCCGCGTGCTGATCGAGAAGGCGCAGGCGCAGGGCCTCCCCATCACGGTCGAGGCTTACCCTTACGGCACCGGCTCGACGGTGCTGGCGGCCGCCTTCTTCAGCGATCCCCAATTCGTCGAGCGCAACGGCACCGGCTATGATTCCGTGCAGCGCGTGACCGACGGCTATCGCTTTCATGACCGCGAGGAGCTGCTCAAGGCACAGGCCGAGGAGCCGTCATCGCTGGTGCTGTGGCACATCCTCGACACCGAGCACAATGCGCACCACCGCGATCTCCTCGACATGTCGGTGCTGTATCCCGGTGGCGCGATCGCGTCCGACGCGATGCCCTGGACGACATCGGACGGCAAGACTTACACCGGCGATGCCTGGCCGCTGCCTGACGATGCCACCTCGCATCCGCGCTCGGCCGGTTGCTTCACGAAGTTCATCCGCGAATGGGTGCGCGAGCGCAAGACCGTGTCGCTGCTCGAAGGTGTGCGCAAATGCGCGCTGATTCCGGCGGAAATCCTGTCGCAGAGCACGCCGGCGATGCGCGCCAAGGGCCGGCTTGCCAAGGACGCCGATGCCGACATCGTCGTGTTCGACTATGAGAAGCTTTCGGATCGCGCGACCTTCACGGCGATGAACCGCCCGTCGGACGGTGTGCGGCATCTCGTGGTGAGCGGCCAGGTGCTGATCAGCGATGGCGTGCTCGATGTTGCCGCGCGGCCCGGAAAGCCGGTGCGCCGGCCGGTCGTTGGGAGCTGATCCATGCCGGTCCCCATTCTCCTGGTGACAGGCTATTTGGGGGCGGGCAAGACCACGGTCGTCAACCACCTGCTGGCGAATGCGAAAGGGCGGCGCATCGCCGCCGTGGTCAACGACTTCGGCGCGATCAACATCGACGCGGAGCTGATCGCGGGCGCGAGCGACGGCGTGGTCAGTCTCGCCAACGGCTGCATCTGCTGCTCGCTTGAAGGCGATCTGCTCCGCACGCTCTCGACGCTGCTGCGGCGTGACCCGAAACCGGACTACATCGTCATCGAGACCAGTGGCGTTGCCGATCCCGCCGACATCGTCCGCAATCTGATGGATCCCGTGATTCTGCGCGAAGCGCCGCTCGAAACCGTGCTTTGTGTGTTGGATGCGACAACGCCGCCGGCTTCCCTGGACGATGCACTGCAACGTTCGCAGCTGCGCGTCGCCGATATCGTGGCCCTGACCAAGCTGGATCTGGCGGACGAGGGCGCAGGCTTGCGGATGCGCGAGGCCATCCGCTCACAGCGTGTGCCGGCTGTGGTGGTCGATGCGAGGCACGGCGAGATTCCGTCCGCGCTGCTGTTTCCCGCCAGTGATCGCGCGCAGGCGCCGCGCGATCCGGGGCCGAAACGTCCGGTGGAGGAACGTTTTGAGACGCTGAGCTGGACCTCGGACCAGCCGATCGCGCTGCCGCGCTTCCAGCAGGCGATCGGTCGTCTGGCACCAAAGCTCGCGCGCGCAAAGGGCGTGTTCGAGACGATCGAGCAGCCCGGACGCCCGATGGTGTTCCAGTTCGCCGGCGGCCGCGCCACGCTCGCGCCGGGCGAAGCGCCGGCACCGGGCTTGCCTCGGACGCGGATCGTCTTCATCGCCGAGCTCGGTGTGCTCTCGAAGGCCGAGCTCGACGCAATGATGGAAGCCTGCATCGCGGCCGGTTAGCACTGATGTCGGCGATCGCAGGCGCCCCGTTAGAACCGCGCGATAAGTCAATCCTCCACCGGCAATCGATTCCCGTGCACGTACCATTCCGCGCGCGAAGCCCATTGCACATGCCGGTCGGGTGAGGCGCCCAGCGGCTGGTCGAATGCGCCGGCATGGATGATCGCTTCGCGTCGGCTGCGTGTGAGGTGCGGCATCGGGCTGCCGCAAGTCTTGCAGAACGCGGTCGCAAAACTGCGGGCGCTGGGCAGGTCATAACGGACGACCGATGCTTCGCCGCGCAGCCAGCGCAACGCCTCCGCCTTCACGATCACCTCACAGGCGTGCGCCGTCCCCGTCGCCTTGCGGCAGCGCGAGCAGTGGCAGTTGAGAAAACGGTCGAACGGGCCCTCGACCTCGAAAGCGACCTCGCCGCACAGGCAGCTCCCCCGGAATGCGGTCATGTTACTCCCCAAGCTCTGCTCCGCAGCCTATCAGACCGTTCCGGCCGCCAATTCTCAAGAGGGGGTCGGCAGGCAAACTCACGCGAATTGCGCGACGCCGTGTCCGACGGACCAGTTCTCAGCGGGGGCATCGAGCACGTTGACGAACACGTCCTCGGGGCGGATGCCCGGATTGTCGCCGAGCCGCTCCACGATGCCTCGATACAGCGCCTTCTTCTGTTCCGGGGTGCGCGAGGCGAACACGGTGATCTGGATCAGCACGGCATCGTCGCTGCGGGTGACGCCATAGGCGTTGCCGCAGCGGAAATTTGCCGGCGAGAGTTCGTTGATGGTCATGAACTCGTCGCCCTCGGGTACGTCGAGCGCCTCGCGCATCGCGCGGTAGAGACCATCGAGAATGGCCTGCCGGTAGGCGTCCGATTTTCCAGCGCGCATGGAGATATGAAGCAGAGGCATGAGCTGGTCCCTTTGCATGCGGGGCCGGCCGGCCAGGCAAAGCGCCGCCGTTCGGCCCATTGACGAAACGAACTTTCAATCCCAGTTTGTATTTGACACGATGTCTAGAAAGCAAATTATTGACACCGTGTCAAATATTCGGGCGGGGCCAGAGGAGCACCATGTGAGGCCGCGTGAATTCGACCACGACGACGTGCTGCGCATCGCGTTCGATCAGTTCTGGCGCAACGGCGTGCGCGGCACCTCGTTGTCCGACATCGCGCGCGATGCCGGCCTCCAGCGCGGCAGCCTCTACAATGCCTTCGGCAGCAAGGAGGCGCTGTTTCTCGAGGCTTATGAGCGTTATGCCGCCGACTATCTGCTCGCCCTGCAGAAGGCGCTGGGCGCGGGCTCACTGCGAAAACGTCTCACCGCGTTTTTCGACCTGACCATCATGAACTTCCGCTCCGGCACGCCGCCGCGCGGCTGTCCGACCACGCGGGGGTTGATGGAGCTGGGTGCGGCCGAAGGCGAGGGCCTCGATGAGGACGCACGGAAGGCTTTTGCCGGCCTCATGGCGCGCATCACCGCGCTGGTTCGGGACACCTTGTCGGCAGGCGCCGCGCGCGGCGAATTCGGCGGCGATCCCGCCGCGGCGGCCCTGCACATCGTCACGATGACGCGTGGCCTCGCCGTGCTCGAACGTGCGTTCGACGATGAGCCGCAGTTGCGCAAGATCGCCGCCCACACCATCGATCTCGTGCTCGGCAAGAGCGGCCGCTGAGCGTCAACAGAAGGCGAGCGCGTTGACTGCCTGCACGGTCACGCTTTCCTGCTCGCGTCCGACCAGCTGGCCGACGACGGCTTTGAGTTCGCCGGCCTCCCTGCGCCGCGCGACGGTCAGCAATCGCACCAATTCCGCTTCATCCTTCGACAGGCGCCGGCAGGATGGCGGCATGAAGCGGAGATCGCAGTGACGCCCGTTGCGCAGGATTCTGACCAGCGCCGCGGCGCGGGCGACCAGCAGCGGGCTGTCGGAAATGCCGGGCGCCTCGTCGGCGAAGCGATAGGCGGCCTCCCAGCAATCGGACGCGCCGGTCGCGTAGGCCGCACCGATGAACCGGAACACCGATAGCGCGACGCGGCAGAAATCATCGCAGCCTTCGACGCTTCGGCAGGATGAGGCCGGCGATGCAGGAAGATCGAGCGCGTTGCTCTCTGTCGACGGATGCATAGAGTCTCTGGCTATGGGTCGCGTTCCGCCCAGCCGGCGCAACGGATCTGCGGCCATCGTTCCGCCAGCGGCATGCGCAAGTCAACGCCGAGAGGGCCGATATCGAGGTCTTCTAGAAACGCGCAAGCGCTGAGGGCTCCTGTTTGGAGTCATTCCAATGCGGGCTGCCTAGCTTACGACCTCCCGGACGTGCGCCGCGATATCGGCGCGCGTCGCAACCCAGATGCGGCCTTCCAGCCGTGCGAGTTCGGCAATAATGGCCCTTACGGCGCCGAAACGCGCGGGCCGGCCGCAAATGCGTAAGTGAAAACCGATCGACAACATCGATGAACGGCCGCGCTCGGCTTCCTCGATCAGGGTCGCGATCGCGGCGCCGACATAGCTCGAAAAATCCTCCGGCCGAACAAAGCCGTTGGGGTGGAAGAACTTCATGTCGTTGGTATCGAAGCCGTAGGGGAGGATCAGCAGCGATCCCTGAGGCGACCGACTCCAATAGGGAAGATCGTCATCGAGTGCGTTGGAGTCGTAGACGAAGCCGAGCTCGGTCAGGAGATCGCGTGTCCAGGGGCTCTGGCTGCCGCGCGTCATGAAGCCGACCGGTTTGACACCCGTCGCACGGGCAATGACGTCGCGCGTCCTTTCGATATCGCGCCGTTCGGCCCCGCGATCGCTGTAGAGCGCATGTGGCAGCCAGCGCCAGCCGTGCACCGCCGGCTCGTGGCCGGCTTCGACGACGGCGCGCGCCAGATCAGGCACACGCTCGACCGCCCGGCCGCACATCATGAAGGTCGTGCGGACCTTGGCATCCGCGAAGGCGTCGAGGAAGCGCCACAGGCCGACGCGCATGCCGTAATCGAACACCTGCTCCTGCACGAGATCGCGGACGCCCGGCGGCGAGGTCGATGCGACCTCGCCATATCGCTCCGTCTCGGCGTCGCCCTGTTCGACGGCGAGCTCGGCGCCCTCCTCGAAATTCACCACCAACGACACCGCGACGCGGGCGCCGTTGGGCCAGATGATGTCGGGACGTTCACGGCCATAGCCGCGAAGATCGCGTTCGATCGGCATGGTCAGCGGCTCCCGATCTGGCGGCTGACGCCACCGAAAATTTCCGCGCAGACGAGGCCTGCGAGTGTCACCAGCACGATCACACCGGAGACGGCGGCGACGCGGACGTCGAGGCTGCCTTCGAGGATTGCCCAGAGCTTGATCGGCAGGACCTCGGTGCGCGCGTCGGCCAGGAACAGCGACACCGGGACGTTGTCGAACGAGGTGAGGAACGCGACGAAGCAGCTCGCGACGATGCCGCGGCGGATCAGCGGCAGGGTGATGCGGCGGAAGGTGTACCAGCGGCTGGCGCCGAGGCTCAGCGAGCAGGTGATCAGCACCGGATTGAGCTGCTGGACCGAGGCGCCGACCATCCGGATCACGAAGGGCACGCAGATGATGGTGTGGCCGAGCACCAGCGTCGCCGCCGACAAGCGGATGCCGAGCAGGTTGAAGACCAGCAGCAGCGACAGGCCGAACGCCATCGCCGGCAGCACCATCGGCGACATGAACAGCGCGTCCAGCGTGCGGGCAATTCTGAGCTTGCTCCGCGCCAGGCCGAGCGCCGCCGCGCCACCCAGCACCGCGGAGAGGATCGTCGCGGCGGCGGCGATCTTGAGGCTGGTCAGCGCGGGCGCGATGATCTCTTGCGACTGAACCAGCTCGACATACCAGCGCAGCGACCAGCTCGGCGGCGGGAATTTGAGCGTGATGCCGCCGGTGAAGGAAATGACGAGCACGACCAGCGTCGGTGCGAGCAGCAGCAGCATGCCGAAGCCGGTGATCGTTCCGACCACGCCGGAATAGAAGCGGTCGGCAAAACTACGCTGCATCGACGCCTCGCACGTAGCGGCGGGAGAGCGCACCGATGGCAAAGACGATGCCGGTGACCGCGAGTGTGAAGATCAGCGACAGTGCAGCCGAGAACGGCCAGTCCTGCACCCCGACGGCCTGCTGGTAGATATAGGACGGCATCAGGATGATGCGTCCGCCGCCGACCAGCGTCTGGGTGATGAAGGCGGTCGCGGCGGCGGCGAAGACGAGCAGCCAGCCGGCGATCGCGCCCGGCAATGTCAGCGGCAGGATGACGGTGAAGAAGATGCGCGTGCGGCTCGCACCCAGTCCTTCCGCGGCGCGCATCAGATTGCCGTCGAGCCTGAGCACGCTGTTGATGACCGGCAGCGCCATCAACGGCAGCTGGATCTGCGTCAGCGCCAGCACCATGCCTTCCCAGGTATAGAGCAGCCGAGCGGGGGCCTGCCACAGCCCGAGCGAGAGCATCGCCGAGTTGACGATGCCGTCGCGGCCGAGAATGACGATCCAGGCGAAGGTGCGCACCACCGTGCTGGTGAGCAGCGGCAGCATGATCAGGAAGGTGATCGATGTGCGCATGAACGCACCGCTCGCGACGTAGACCAGCGCGAGCGGGTAGGCCAGGATCAGCGTGGCGAGCGCCACCTCCGCGCCGAGCCACAGCGTGTCCGTCAACACCTTGACGCTGAAGGGATCGGCGAAGAAGCGCAGATATTGCACCAGCGACAGTTCCGCGAATTGCGGCGTACGGAACAGGCTGATCGCGACCAGCGCCGCCAGCGGCAGCACGAAGGCTGCGAAGAACAACGCCGCCAGCGGAATCACCGGCAGAAGCTGCCTCGATGCACTCGTGCTGGCCGGCGGCATCTCAGATCTTCACTTCCTTGCTGAAGCGGGTGATCCACTCGCCACGCATCGCCTGGAATTTGGTCCAGTCGAGCAGCACGTTGTTGGCGACCAGATCGTCGACGCTCTTGGCGACCGTGAGGTTCGCCCCGGTCAGCGCCACCTTGCTGTTGGTCGGCATCATCACCCAGGGCGAAGCCTCGATGCCCTTTTGGGTGTCGACCGACATCACGGTGTCGAGATAGTCGAGCACGGCCTTCGGATCCTGGTTGTTCTTGACGATCTGCGCGCTGGTGCGGATCACGACGGCGCCGGATTTCGGCTTGGAGAAGGCGATGTCGACGCCCTTGGCGGCGAGCAGCGCCACGTTGTTCCAGAAATTGAAGGCGATATCGATCTCGCCCTGCTGAAACAGTGCCGCCAGTGCGCCGGGCGAAGCGGCGATCGCGCCGACATTCGGCAGCAGCCTCTTCATGGCCTCGAAAGCCGGCTCGATGTTGGTCTCGGAGCCGCCGTTGAGTTTTGCGATCTCGACCATGAAAGCGGTGCCGAGGCTGGAGCCGAGCCCGGTGATACCGACGCGGCCCTTGTATTCGGGCTTCCAAAGGTCCTCCCAGGAGGTCGGTGGCGTCGTGATCTTCTTCGGATTGTAGGCAATGCCGATCAACTGACAGGTGATGACCGGCGCGTAGCCGTCGGGATGGCGGAACGCGGTCGGGATATCGGCATAGGATTTCGACTGCTCGGCCGGAAATTTCTCCAGCACGCCGCTCGCGATCGCCGGGATCAGCGGGCCCTCGTCGAACAGCACGACGTCGAAGGGCGGGGCGTTGCGCGAGGCCTGGATCTTGCCGATCTGGTCGACGCCGAGCAGCGGCGTGAAGGTGACGCTGCCATCGCTGCTCTTCTTGAAGGCCGGTCCGACCACCGAACGGAAGGCTTCATCGAAACTGCCGGGATAGGTCGTGGCGACGATCGAGGACGCCGCGCGCGACGATACCGGCCAGCCCACGCTTGCGGCGGCGATGGCCGCAGAACCCGAGGCGAGCAACGATCTCCGGGATAAGCCCATGTTAGATACTCCTGTGCTGATTGTTTGAGGAATCCGCGACCGGCGTGCTGAAAACGCTGACGCGCGAGGTGTCCGTGATCGAGAGCCATGCGGTCGATCCGGTCGCGGCTCTTGCCGATGTCGCGGCGCGGGCCTGGCTGATCTTCACGGCCTCGCCATTCGCGGTGACGCCTTCGGTGACGCTGACGGCGCCGAGTGGCACGGTGGCACGGATCGTGACGGGAATGGCGCCCGGTCGTTCGCTTGCGCCGAGTTCGATATTCTCCGGCCGTACCGAGAGCGTCACCGGTGTGCCGCGCCATCGTTGCACGGAACGCCCGAGATCGATCTCGGGTCCCGAATCCAGCTTGACGCGATCTGTTTCGGTCACGACGCCACGCAGCAGATTGGTGTGGCCGATGAAGCTGGAGATGAACAGGCTTGTGGGGCGGTCGTAGAGCGCGTCCGGGCTGTCGATCTGCTCGATCCGCCCCTTGTTGAGCACGACAATGCGGTCGGCCATGGACAGCGCCTCCTCCTGGTCGTGCGTGACGATGACGGAGGTGACGCCGAAGGTCTTCAGAAGGCTCTTGATCTCGATCTGCATGTCGAGACGGAGGTTCTTGTCGAGTGCCGAGAAAGGTTCGTCGAGCAGGACGAGGCCAGGATCGATCGCCAGCGCACGTGCCAGCGCCACACGCTGCTGTTGTCCGCCAGAGAGTTCGCCGGGCAGCCGGCGCGCGAACGCAGCCATCTGTGCGAGGCCGAGCATCTGCTCGACCTTGGCCGTGACCTCCGCCTTCGGCGTCTTGCGTGCCCGCAATCCGTAGGCGACATTCTCGAACACGGTGAGATGGGGAAACAGCGCATAGTTCTGGAACACCATCCCGATGCGGCGGCGGTTCGCCGGAATGTGCTCGACCCGCGCGCCGTCGAAGCGCACCTCACCCTTGGATGGGCGCAGGAAGCCTGCGATGATCTGGAGCATCGTCGTCTTGCCGCAGCCCGATGGCCCCAGCAGCGCGATCAGCTCTCCGGCTGCGACCGCCAGATTGATCTCGTCGAGCGCCACTGTCGCGCCAAAGGCATGGCCGATGCCGCTCAGATCCAGCGAATGTCCGCGCGCGTCACTCAACGCCTACTCCATCGGTCGCGTTGTCCTGCGGGCGAGGGGTTAGCAATCGTCGTGCCAGCGTCGTCAGCTCGCTAAGGCGCTGCGACTGTTGCAATAATTCTTAGGCGCCAAAAATTGGCGCCAAGTTTATGCCTATATTGTAAACGTATCGGCGAGGACTTTGTGTAAAAAATAGGCTCCGGCACGACTGCAGAATCCTGTAGAAAGCAAGACATGAAGCGAAGCCGACCTCTGAAGCGCAAGACCAAGCGTTCCGAGCCGAAACGCCAGGACACCGAGGGCGTCGACCTCCGTAGCATCGATGACGACCCGGTGGTGCAGGGCATCCTGACCGCGATCAGCCAGAAGCGGCTCAAGCCCGGCGCCAAGCTCGGCGAGGACAAGCTTGCGGCGGCATTCGGCACCACGCGGATTCACATCCGCCAGGCGCTCGCCCATCTCGCCTCGCGCAAGGTGGTGATGCAGATCCCCAATCGCGGCGCGTTCGTGTACCGGCCGAGCTGGGAGGAGGCGCAGGACATCTTTGCCGCGCGCCGCATCATCGAGACGGCCACTGTCGCCGCGGCGATCGACCGGCTGGACAGATCAGGCAAGGCCGAGCTGAAAGCCCATATGGAGCTCGAGGCACAGCACGACCGCAACGACCGCTGGGCCTCGTTGTCGCTCACGGCGGAATTCCATATCCTGGTGGCCAAGCTTGGCGGCAACCGTGTGCTGCTCGACATGTCGCGCGAACTGATGCTGCGGACATCGCTGGCGATTGCGACCTTCGAGCAGCCGGGCGAGCCGGATTGCTCACCCGACGCGCATCCCGATATCGGCGCGCTGATCCTCGCGCGGGACAAGGCCGGCGCGATCGACGCCATGCGCCATCATCTCGAGGAGATGGAACAGCGGATCCGGCCGCAGCAGGACAAGGACGAGGTCGACGAGCTCACCGCGATCTTCCGGGAGATCGGCGCGCGTGCGCGGGCCGCTGGGTAACATGGCCGGCAGCCGTGTCCTTCTCATCAATCCGAACAGCAATGCGGCGACGACCGCGATGATGGTCGCCATCGCGAAGTCGGCGGCGGGCGACGGTTTCGACATCATCGGCGCCACGGCGATGCGGGCGCCGTCGATGATTGTCTCGGCGGACGCGCTGGAGGCCGCCGCGGCCGAGGTCGGGGAGATCGCGCGAGCGCATCAAGAGTCCTGCGACGGCGTCATCGTCGCGGCGTTCGGCGATCCTGGCCTTGCCGGAATCAGGGCAGCGATGAAGCGGCCTGCGGTCGGAATCGGCGAGTCCGCGATGCTGGAAGCCGCTGGGCATGGCCGTCGCTTCGGCGTCGCGACGACGACGCCGCTACTGAAAGCCAAGATCGACGCGCTGGCGGATGCGCTGGGATTGCGGTCGCGCTACACCGGCATCCGCTTTGCCGAAGGCGATCCACAAGACCTGGTGCGCGATCCGGCGCGGCTGCGCGCCGCGCTCGGCGGCGCCGTCGAGGCCAGCATCATGCAGGATGGGGCCGAAGCGGTCATCATCGGCGGTGGCCCGCTCGGCGAGGCCGCGCGCGAGCTGCAATCGATGTTCTCCGTGCCTGTCGTCGCGCCGATCCCCGCTGCCGTGGCACGGATCATTGGCCTCGTGACGGCGTGATTTTTCCGCGTCGCGGCATCGGCCGTGATGCGAGAAACTGTTTTTCTTGACATGACCTCTGCCGTGCTCGACCTGTAATGACATCGGTCGAAGGCACATGTGTGCCCGAAAAGAAAAGCGTGTGGGAAAGACGTCATGAGCGCAGGCCTCGACGAAAGGGACTACCTCGCCACCTTGCAGGGCTTGTCGGAGAAGGCCTGGCCCCAGGGCCTGCCGCGTTTGCCGAAGCAGGACCTCAATCCGAACCAGCCTGCTGCGCTCTGAGTGAGAGAGACGATGTCGTTCAAAAAGCTCCTGATTGCCAATCGCGGCGAGATCGCCATCCGCATCGCGCGTGCCGCGGCCGAGGCCGGCATCGCCACGGCCGCGATCCATCCCGCCGACGATGCGCTGTCGCTGCACGTGCGCGTCGCCGACGAGGCGGTCGAAATTCCCGGCCGCGGCGCGCGGGCCTATCTCGACATCGAGGCGATCGTCAAGGCAGCGAAGGACGCCGGCTGCGATGCCGTGCATCCCGGCTACGGCTTTCTCGCCGAGAACGCGGCCTTTGCAAGAGCCTGCGCCGACGCGGGCGTTGCTTTCGTCGGGCCGAAGCCGGCCGCGTTGGAGCTGTTCGGCGACAAGGTGGCTGCACGGCAATTGGCAAAGCGCTGCGGCGTGCCCGTCATAGCCGGCACCAGCGGGCCGTCGTCGCTCGAGGAGATCACCGCGTTCTTCACCTCGCTCGGCAGCAATGCGGCGATCGTGATCAAGGCGATGGCGGGCGGTGGCGGCCGCGGCATGCGCGTGGTCGAGAAGGCGGCGGATCTGGCGGAGGCCTATGCGCGCTGCCAGTCCGAAGCCAAGGCAGCCTTCGGCTTCGACGGCGTCTATGCGGAGCGCCTGATCCGCCAGGCACGCCATATCGAGGTGCAGATCATCGGCGATCGGCACGGTGCCATCTCGCATCTCTGGGAGCGCGAATGCACCATCCAGCGCCGGCACCAGAAGCTGATCGAGGTGGCGCCGAGCCCGTCGCTCGGCGAGACCTTGCGCGGCCGCATCATCGAAGCGGCGAAGCAGCTCGCGACTGCGGCGTCGTATGACAATCTCGGCACCTTCGAATTCCTGGTCGACGGCACCGCCGAGGACAGTTTTGCCTTCATCGAGGCCAATCCGCGGCTCCAGGTCGAGCACACCGTGACGGAGGAGGTGCTCGGCCTCGACCTCGTTCGTGCCCAGCTCGCAATCGCTGCAGGAACGTCACTCGCGTTGCTCGGACTTTCGCAAGCTTTGATCCCGAAACCGCGCGGCTATGCCATGCAGCTCCGCGTCAACATGGAGACGCTTGACGAGGCAGGGGCGACGCATCCGACCGGCGGTGTGCTCGCCGTGTTCGAGCCGCCGTCCGGGCCGGGCGTTCGCGTCGATAGTTTTGGTTACGCCGGCTACAAGACCAGCGCGGCCTTCGACTCACTACTGGCGAAAGTCATCGTGCACACGCCGGGCGAAGCCTGGCACGACGTCGTGGCAAAGGCTTCGCGTGCCTTGCGCGAATTCCGGATCGATGGCGTTGTCACCAACATCGCCTTCCTCCAGGCCGTGCTGGCGCATCCCGATTTCAGGATCAATCGCATCGCGACCGACTTCATCGATCGCAACATTGCCAAGCTGGTCGAGGCGGCCGATGGCGCGGCAAGGCCGCTCTACTTTGCGGCGGCCGAGCGTGGCGGCGCGCATGCCGCCGAGGCTCACGTTGCGCAAGTGGTGCCCGAGGGCGCGGTGATGGTTGCCGCGCCGCTGCAGGGCACCATCGTCACCATCCAGGTCAAGGAAGGCGAGATCGTGCGCCCCGGCCAGCAGCTCGCCGTGATCGAGTCCATGAAGATGGAGCATCTGGTCATGGCCGAGCAGGGTGGCCGCGTCATGAAGCTCACCGCCGGTGACGGCGTCACGCTGCTGCATGGCGAGCCGATCCTCTATCTCGAGCCGCTTGACGTTGCGGCTGATCAGACGGCGGCGGAGGCCGACATCGATCTCGACCACATCCGCCCCGATCTTGCCGAGCTGATGGCGCGCCAGGCCAACACGCTCGACGAAAATCGCCCGGCCTCGGTGGAGCGCCGCCGCAACACCAATCAGCGCACCGCGCGCGAGAATGTCGGGCAGCTCGTCGACGACGGCTCGTTCATGGAGTATGGCAGCCTTGCGATCGCGGCGCAGCGCCGCCGGCGCAAACTCGACGATCTCATCAAGAACACGCCGGCGGACGGCCTCGTAATGGGCGTTGCCACCGTCAACGCCGAAAAGTTCGGGGCAGACGCCGCACGATGCATCGTCGTGGCCTATGACTACACCGTGCTCGCGGGCACGCAGGGCCACATGAACCACAAGAAGATCGACCGCATGCTGACCTTGGCGGAAGATTGGCGCGTGCCGCTGGTGTTTTACGCCGAAGGCGGCGGCGGCCGGCCCGGCGATACCGACCGGCTCGGCATGACCGGCCTCGACGGCCCGTCCTTCGTGCAGTTCGCAAGGCTGTCCGGCCTCGTGCCTGTCATTGGCGTCGTCTCCGGCTATTGCTTCGCCGGCAACGCCGCCATGCTCGGCTGCTGTGACGTCATCATCGCCAGCAAGAATGCCTCGATCGGCATGGGTGGCCCCGCCATGATCGAGGGCGGCGGCCTCGGCGTTTATCATCCGGCAGAGGTCGGCCCTGTCTCGTTCCAATCGCCGAACGGTGTCATCGACATCCTGGTCGAGGACGAGGAAGAGGCGACGTCGGTCGCGCAAAAGTATCTGTCCTACTTCCAGGGCGCGGTGACGGATTGGGAGGCCGCCGATCAGCGGCTGCTCCGCCGCGCCATCCCCGAGAACCGCCTGCGCGTCTACGACATCCGCAGCGTGATCGATCTCGTCGCGGACAAAGACAGCGTGCTGGAGCTGCGTCGCGACTACGGCGTCGGCATGATCACCGCGTTGATCCGCATCGAAGGCAAGCCGTTCGGCCTGATCGCCAACAATCCGCGTCATCTCGGCGGTGCGATCGATGCCGACGCCGGCGACAAGGCGGCCCGCTTCCTCCAGCTCTGCGACGCCTTCGACCTGCCTGTTGTCTCGCTCTGCGACACGCCCGGCTTCATGGTCGGTCCCGAGGCCGAAAAGACTGCGATCGTTCGTCACGTCTCGCGCATGTTCGTGACTGGCGCCAGCCTCACCGTTCCGTTGTTCGGCATCGTGCTGCGCAAGGGCTATGGCTTAGGGGCACAGTCGATGATCGGCGGCGGCTTCCACGCCTCGTTCTTCACCGCGGCCTGGCCGACCGGCGAGTTCGGCGGCATGGGCCTGGAAGGCTATGTCCGCCTCGGCTTCCGCAAGGAGATGGAGGCGATCGCCAACCCCGAGGAGCGCGAGACCTATTACCGCAACAAGGTCGCCGAGCTCTACGCCAACGGCAAGGCGGTCTCGATCGCCTCAGTGTTCGAGATCGACAACGTCATCGACCCCGCCGAGACGCGGCGCTGGATCATGGCGGGCCTGCGTACGGTGCCGAAGCCGCCGGCGCGGACGCAGAAGAAGCGGCCGTGCATCGACACGTGGTGAGGGCGGTGCAGCAAATCAAAGCTGCTCGAGGCAATCTGCATCCACGCCGTCATGCCCGGGCTTGTCCCGGGCATCCACGTTCTTTCCAAAACGCCGCAAAGGCGTGGATGGCCGGGACAAGCCCGGCCATGACGACCGCCGAGGTCGAGTGCGTCCATCCCTGCGTCCCGTTTCCCGATTGACATCCCCGTCTGTGGTGCCAGACTTTGCACAATAATACAGGGTGGAGACGTCCGCGATGGCCAGCCTTTCGGCCTCGAACCATGTCGCCCGTGTCTTGTCCGTGGCCAATCATTTGGCCGACGTTGACGCCTCGTCACGCATTGAAAACTCCTGGCGGCGCTGCCTGATGAGCCACAAGCTCGATCCCGCCCGTCAGGGCCCGCCGCAGACGCTGACGGAAGCCGAGATGCGTCACGTCGCCGAGCCGATGGAGGAGACCATCCGGCTGCTGACGCCCGAGCTCGACGCTCTTGCCCGCGTGCTGCGCGATGCCGGCTATTGCGTCAATCTCGCTGACGCGACCGCGACCATGCTGTTCAGCCGTCTGCCTGGCGAGGCAGACGCGCGCATGTTCATGGACTGGAAGATCTACACGGGCTCGAACTTTGCCGAAACGTTCGAGGGCACCAACGGGCTCGGCACGGCACTCGCCGAGCAGAAGCCGATCCTGGTGCATCGCGACGAGCATTTTCGCGCGCAGTGGCACATGTTCTCCTGCGCGGTGGCGCCGCTGTTCGACCAGGCCGGGCGGCTCGCCGGTGCGGTCAACATCACCTCCTGCCGCGAGGACCTCGAACGCGCCGCGCATCAGCTCGCGCTCGCGGTGACGATGGAAGCGACGCGGCGCATGGAGGGCGCGATCTTTCGCGATCATTTCCGCAATGCCTGGATCGCGACCGTGCCTGGTGACGGCGGCAGCGGCCTGCTCGCCTATGACGACGACCGGCGTATCGTCGGCGCCTGCCGCTCGGCGCGCGCCCTGCTCGGCCTCACCGACGGCCTGATCGCCTCCGGCATCGATCTGTCGCGCTACGTCAAGCTCGATCATGCGCGCCAGACGGACGAGATGGTCGAGCTCCGTCGCGCTGATGGCCGGCCGCTGGGCCGAAGCCATGTCTCCCCGCCGCTGCGCGCAAAGTCCTCTCCGCTACGGCAAGATGCGCCCGTCAATCGCTTCGACGCGCTGCATCGGCTCGCCGGCCGCGATCCCGGCCTCGTCAAGAGCGTGAAGCGGCTCCGGAGCATCGGCGATCGCAATCTGCCGGTGCTGCTGCATGGCGAGACCGGCGTCGGCAAGGACGTGTTCGCGCGCGCGATCCATGCCGCGAGCAATCGCGCGCGCAACAACTATGTCGCGCTCAACTGCGCGGCGATGCCGGAGAGCCTGATCGACGCCGAGCTGTTTGGCTACGAGGCCGGCGCCTTTACCGGCGCACGGCGCGACGGCTCGAAGGGCCTCATCGTGCAGGCCGACGGCGGCACGCTGTTCCTGGACGAGATCGGCGACATGCCGATTGGCTTGCAGACGCGCCTCTTGCGCGTGCTGGAGAACCGCGAGGTCTGGCCACTCGGCGCGCTCAAGCCTGTAGCGGTCGACATCCGCCTGATCAGCGCGACCCATCGCGACCTTGCCCGGATGGCGGAGGAGGGCGCCTTCCGCGCCGACCTCTATTTCCGCCTGCGCGGCATGGAGGTGCGGCTGCCGGCTTTGCGCGATCGGGCCGACCGCGCCGACATCATCCGCCAGATCGCGCGGGAGGAAGCGCCGAACTGCCGCCTCTCGGACGAAGCCTGGGCGCTGCTGTCGGCCTACCCCTATCCCGGCAACATGCGCCAGCTTCGCCACGTGCTGCGGCTCGCCGGCTGCACGGCCGAGGATGGCGTGATCATGGATGCCGATCTCGACCTGCCGCCGTTCGGCGGCGGAGCGACCGAAACCGATCTCGAGGCCGCCGAGCGCGCCACGATCATCGAGGTATTGCGCAAGCACGGCGGCCGCGTCACGGAAGCGGCGCGAACGCTAAAGCTCAGCCGCGCGACGCTGTACCGGAAGATCAAGCAGCTGAAGATCGAGACGGCGTAGTGATCCTTATGCGCTAGCTCGGAATCATAGGGTGGGCAAAGGCGCACTTGCTCCGTGCCCACCATCTCTGACCGAATGTTGCAGGACGTGGGCACGCTTCGCTTTGCCCACCCTACGAGACCGCATATCGCGGCGAGAGGCGCCGCGCCTCACGAAAAATCCGTCCAGCTCAAATGCCGCGAGTCGAGGTCGCCGACCGAAACGGTCTCGCGTATCTCCTGCGGCGCGTGGAAACTGCTGCGCAAGTAAACCAGCGGCCTCGCCGTGGCCGAATGTGTCGCGCCGCGCACCTCGCCGACGAAGATCGAATGCGTCCTGGTTTCGAACTCCTGCGTCAGCACGCAGTCGAACGCCGCGACAGCATCCGTCAGCACGGGGGCGCCGGTCTCACCCCGCGTCCACTGCCCGAACGCAAAACGGTCGTCGCCGTTGACGCCCTTCTGGCCGCTGAAGGTCAGCGCCAGCAGCGCGTGATCCTCGTGCAGGAAGTTGATCGCAAAGGCACCTTCCTCGCGGATACGCGCGTGCGCGCTGGCGTTGCGGTTGACGCAGACGAGCAGCGACGGTGGATTGTCCGATAGTGAGGTGGCCGATGTTACGGTTAGGCCGGTGCGCTTGCCGTGCTCGGCACCAACCGTGACGAGCGCAACCGCGCCGGCGCATTGGCGCATCGCCTGCTTGAAATCCCTTGCGTCGAGAGGTTTGGCGTCGACCGTCACGCGGAAATCTCCGAAACAGGAGCGGGTGCGGCAGGTTCGCGCCGCACCCGCGATGCGTCAAGCTGCCTTCTTTGCGGAGCCGAGATGCTTCAGGCGCGGCATCACCTCGTTCTTGAGCAGCGCGAGCGAGTGGTGCCAGGCTTCCGGCTTGTGCTTGTAGTCGAAGCCGAACACACAGAGCACGCCGAAGCCGCCGACCTCGTCGTAGATCTTCTCGATCTTCTCGGCGACGGTCGACGGCGAGCCGACGATCCAGTTCCGCTTGGCGCAATATTCGACCGTGACGTCGCCGTCGGGCACGTCAGGGGCGTGCTTGAGATAGTCCTTGAAGCCGAAATGGCCGAGCAGGGGCAGGAAGTACTCGCTCATCATCCGGCCCATCATGTCTCCGGTCGACAGCTTCCAGGCCTCTTCGTCGGTATCGGCGACGAACACCTCGCGCACCAGCCGCCAGTCCTGCCGGTTCGGCTTGCGGCCGGTTTTCGCGGCGCCGATCTCCACCGAGTCCCAATGGCTGGAGACGTAGGCCGGATTGAGGTTGAGGCTCATCGGGATGAAGCCGCGTTCGCCGGCGAGCTTCAGCGTGTCCGAGTTCTTCGACAGCCCGGCAACGCCGATCGGCGGATGCGGCGCCTGCAGCGGCTTGATGTGGGGTTTCAGGAAGTCGAACATCGTGTCCGGCTTGCTCACCGTCCAGAACTTGCCCTTGTGGGTGAACGGCGCAGGCTCGGTCCACAGCTTCAGGATGATCTCCAGCGCCTCGCGGGTCATGTCGCGGTTCTGGCCGCTCATGCCGTCGACGTTGAACATCGCCCAGTCGCTCGGCAGGCCGCTCGCTGCGACGCCGAAATTGAGCCGGCCCTCGGAGAGATGGTCGAGCATGGCGACGCGGTTGGCGAGCTCGGCCGGATGGTGATAGGGCAGCAGGAAGCCGCCCGGCCCGATCCGCAGGCGCTTGGTCTGCATCAGGGCCTGCGCGATCAGGAGATCCGGTGTGGGATTGGGTTCCCAGGGCGCAGTGTGGTGCTCGCCGATCCAGGCTTCCTGATAGCCGAGCTCGTCGAGCCAGCGCAGGACCTGCAGGTCCCAATCGTGTCCTTCCTTCAGGCCGCACTCCGGCGGATGCGAAGGCATCGTGAAATAGCCGATCTCCATGGGTTTCCTCATCTGATGTTGACGCGTCTTGCCGCGCGTTCGCTGACGTGAACGGGAACTGCTTCAGCAAGGGGTGTGCCAGCGGGCCTTGCGCTTCAGCATTGCGAGAAAGTGCTGGTTTGGGGCCGCGATAGCCGATATCCCGGGGCGGAATTGCGAGGCGCCGTCTCATTGTCGCAAGACGGCGTCTCAGCCGCGAGACGCAAGGATACGATTCGAAATGACCGAACCCGCTTTTGTCGCGGTCGATTGGGGCACCAGCAGTTTTCGCCTGTGGCTGGTCGATCGCACAGGTCAGGTGCTGGCCGAGCGGCGCAGCGATGAGGGCATGTTGGCTGCGGCCAAGGCCGGCTTCTCCGGCGTGCTGCAAGCGCACCTTTCCGCGGTTGCCGCACCGGATCGTCTGCCGGTGCTGGTCTGCGGCATGGCCGGCGCCAAGACCGGCTGGATCGAGGCCGGCTATGTCGACACGCCGGCGCCGCTCGCGGCCGTCCTGAAGCAGGCTGCGCGCGTTCCGGGCGAGGCGCGCGACATTCGCATCCTGCCAGGCATCGCACAGCGCGACCCCAAGGCACCCGATGTGATGCGCGGCGAGGAGACGCAATTGCTCGGCGCGCTTGGCCTCGAGGCCGCGGGCGAGGCGCTGGTCTGCATGCCCGGCACGCATTCGAAATGGGTACGGGTGAAAAACGGTGCGGTCGAACGCTTCTCGACCTTCATGACCGGCGAGCTGTTCAGCGTGGTGTCGCGCGAAACGATTTTGTCGCTCGCGGTCGCCGGCGCCGATGAGGCCGAGGATGTCGCGACCTTCAAGGCGGCGGTGACAGAAGCGTTCGAGGCGCCGGCCTTCGCCGCCAATCTGCTGTTCACCGCGCGGTCGCGGCAGCTGCTGTTCGGCGCCACCCCGGCAGCGGCGCGCGAGACCTTGTCGGGGACGTTGATCGGTGCGGAGCTCGCGGCGGGCCTGTCCATCGGTTTGCCGAAAGCCGGCATCACGCTGATCGCGTCAGGGCGGCTCGCGGCTCTGTACCGGCACGCTTTCGACGCCCTGTCCGTGACCGTGAACCCGATCGATGCCGATGAAGCGGTGCGCCGCGGCCTGTCGATGGCATCAGCGGCGATCTGGACGAAGTGAGAGGACTTTTGAAATGAGCGTTGCCTTTCCGCCGATGAAGCGTCCGCTGGTCGCGATCCTGCGCGGCGTCAAGCCCGAGGAGACGGAGGCCATCGTCAGCGTGCTGATCGAGACCGGCATGACCGCGATCGAGATTCCCCTGAATTCGCCGGATCCGTTCCGCTCCATCGCAGCCGCTGCGAAGCTTGCGCCGCCGAGCGTGCTGATCGGCGCCGGCACGGTGCTGACCACTTCAGATGTCGATCGCCTCAACGACGTCGGCGGCAGGCTGATGGTCTCGCCGAATGTGGATACGCAGGTGCTCGCGCGTGCGCACCAGTACGCCATGATTACGCTGCCCGGCGTATTCTCGCCGACCGAAGCATTGCTCGCGGCGCGCTCGGGCGCATCGGGCCTGAAGTTCTTTCCGGCGAGCGTGTTGGGTGCCTCCGGCATCGCCGCGATCCGTGCGGTGCTTCCCGCCGGCGTGATGATCGCCGCCGTCGGCGGTGTCTCCGACCAGAACTTTGCCGAGTATATCAAGGGCGGCGTGACGGCCTTCGGGCTCGGTTTGAGCCTCTACAAGCCAGGCATGTCGGCGGCGGACGTCGGCGCGCGCGCGAAGGTGACGATCGAGGCCTATGATCGGGCGATTGCGAAAGACTGAGCCGCAATAAACAAGCCGTGATCCTGTCATAGCTTATTGTGCCGCATTGTGTCGCGAGGTTGACCTTCGCGCACCCGCGAGATGCGACCGAGGACATCAGGAGACCGACATGGCGATCAACAACATAGCCGATCTGTTCGTGGCAACGCTGGAACAGGCCGGCGTCAAGCGCATTTACGGCATCGTCGGCGATAGCCTCAATGGTTTCACCGAGGCGCTGCGCCGCCGCGGCACCATCGAATGGATTCACGTCCGCCACGAGGAGGTCGCGGCCTTCGCGGCCGCCGGCGAAGCCGAGATGACGGGCAGCCTCGCGGTCTGCGCCGGTTCCTGCGGCCCGGGCAATCTGCACCTGATCAACGGCCTGTTCGATGCGCATCGCAGCCGTGTTCCGGTCCTGGCGATCGCCGCGCAGATTCCGTCGGCCGAGATCGGCGGTGGCTATTTCCAGGAAACCCATCCGCAGAACCTGTTCCGCGAATGCAGCCATTATTGCGAGCTGATCTCGGATGCGAGCCAGTTACCGTTCGTGCTGGAGAACGCAATCCGCGCGGCGGTGGGCTTGCGCGGCGTCGCAGTCGTCGCCATGCCCGGCGATGTCGCGTTCCGCTCGCCGCCGAAGCGCGCGCTGTCGACGAATCGTGGGCTCTCGCTTGCTGCGCCGAAAGTTGTCCCTCAGGCCGACGAGCTGAAGGCGCTCGCCGATCTCCTCAACGGCGCCGAGCGCGTCACGCTGTTCTGCGGCCGCGGCTGCGCCGGCGCCCACGCGCCGCTGATGCAGTTGGCGGAAGCGCTGAAGAGTCCGATCGTGCACGCGCTCGGCGGCAAGGAGCATGTCGAGTACGACAACCCCTACGATGTCGGCATGACCGGCTTCATCGGCTTCTCCTCGGGTTACGCCGCCATGCACGCCTGCGACGCGCTGGTGATGCTCGGCACCGATTTTCCCTACAAGCAATTCTTCCCTGTCGACGCGAAGATCGTGCAGATCGACATCCGCCCGGAAAATCTCGGCCGGCGGGCCAAGATCGATCTCGGTCTCGTTGGCGATGTCAAGCTCACTATCGAGGCGCTGCTGCCGCTGCTCAAGACCAAGACGCAGCGCAGGCATCTCGATGATGCCACTACGCATTACAAGAAGGCGCGCGAAGGCCTGGACTCGCTTGCCAAGGGCACGCCCGGAGCCAAGCCGATCCATCCGCAATATCTGGCGAAGGTCATCAGCGACCACGCCTCCGACGATGCCGTCTTCACTGCCGATGTCGGCACGCCCACGGTGTGGGCCGCGCGCTATCTCACCATGAACGGCCGCCGCCGGCTGATCGGCTCCTTCGTGCACGGCTCGATGGCCAACGCCATGCCGCAGGCGATCGGCGCGCAGGCTGCGCAGCCCGGCCGTCAGGTAATCTCGCTCTCCGGCGACGGCGGCTTCACCATGCTGATGGGCGACCTGATCACGCTGACGCAGATGAAGCTGCCGGTGAAGGTCGTCGTCTTCAACAACGGCGTGCTCGGCTTCGTTGCGCTGGAGATGAAGGCGGCGGGCTTCGTCGACACCAATGTCGATCTGGAAAACCCCGACTTCGCGGCAATGGCGCGTGCGATGGGCATCTTTGCAAGACGCGTCGAGGATCCCGGTGAGCTGCCGGGCGCGATGAAGGAGATGCTGGCCCACAACGGCCCCGCGCTGCTCGACGTCGTCACCGCCAAGCAGGAGTTGTCGATGCCCCCGACCATCACGGCCGAACAGGTCAAGGGTTTCAGTCTCTGGGTGCTGCGCGCGGTGATGAGCGGCCGTGGCGACGAGGTGATTGATCTTGCGAAGACCAATCTGCTATCGCGCTAACCGCGCTTCGCCGACGGCAATGGCAATCGCTCGTGGCGGCGCTGGAAGCGCTGCCAATGCAGCACGATGCCGATGATCGCGGCCGGCACGAAGCCGAGCAAGAGAAGCCAGTAGGGCAGCTCCTTCGGCGAGATGAAGGCAATCGCAATGTCGGAGATCAGCCAGAGCGCCGCGAAGATCACCGCGAAATCGGTACGCGGGCAGCGCAAGTAATAGAACACGGCCGTGATGATCACGGCGGGCCCGATCGCGATGGCGATCATGACCGCCGTCAGTTCCTTCGGCGTCAACGCATCGAGCACCATCGAGGCCAGCAGCCAGATGGCGGCAAACATGGCGATGATGTCGATCGGATGCCGCAACCGAATACCTTTCGCAGGATTGCGCTATGGGTGGACTCAAGCCTTCGATGTCGAGCCCGTTCCGTCAAGTAAAATACGCCTATTCTTCCTCGCTTCCAGGCGTTTGACGCAGCATGAAATGGCCGAAGGCGGACGCGATCGGCTTGGCCGGATCGTCCTGCCAGGCCCGCGCCTCGAAGGCGACTATGCGCCGTCCCTGTTTCACGATCGAGACATTGGCAATGGTGTCCTGCGCCCGTCCGGAGCGCAGATAGTTGACGGTCAGCCCGATCGGCTTCGGCAGCGTGGCGATGCCGAGCTCGCGCTTCACGCCGAGGATCGCGGTGGTCTCGAGGAAGGCGCCGGTCATGCCGCCATGGATCGCGGGCAGGATCGGGTTGCCGATGATGACAGGCGAGAACGGCATCGTCAGCGTGCCGTCGTCGTTGACGCGAATGCCGAGGGCGCGCGCGAACGGGCTGGTGGCGAACGGGCCATCCGGATCGTCGGGCGCGTCCAGGGTCGGGATGCTGCGTGCGTCCATCCGACGGTCGGCCAGCATGTTGGTGCGGTTGGCGCCGATCATGAAGCAGGCGGTGGCGGTCGCCACCGGATCGTCCTCGGAATCCTGGTAGGCGGTGGAGCGCACGAAGGCGATCGAGCGCGTGGTGCGGTAGCAGACCGAGTGCGCCTTGATGGCAAGACCGGGCGTCGCCGGCTTCTGGTAGTCGATGCGCAGATCGAGCGTCGCGATCGCGCTCGAGCCGTCGAGCGCGAGCTGCACCGCCATGCCGCAGCTCTCGTCCAGCATCGCTGTGACGACGCCGCCATGCAGCACCCCGGTCTCAGTGTCGCCGACGAAGACGGGACGGTAGGGCAGGCTCGACCAGGCCTCAGCCGGTGCGAACCGGTCGAGCTGGAGCCCGCTGATATGGCCGTAATCGGAGCGGCGGCCCTTGATGGCCTCGGCGAGTTCCTCGAAGGACAGCGTGGTCGATGAAATGGACATGCCGACGTTCTAGACCAGTGTCGGGCGCCGCGCAAAACCCTGCGTGCAACCCCTATAGCGCCGGTTTGGCCTCGACAGATCAGGCCGAAGCAACGATGGTGGGCGTTCCATTGCCCGCGAGGAGTACCCCATGGCTGACCCCGAAACCCCCGCCAATCCGGGGCCCGTCACCATTTCCACCTCGAGCTCGGAGCGGGCGCCGATCATCTATTTCGACGGCGCGTCCTGCTTCGGTCATCACAACGGCGCGATCCAGATCGAATTGGCCGCAAATCTCCTGATGCCGATCGGCGCCGCCGTCAGGGTCGACGTGGTCCAGACCGCGCACTTACGCTGCAGTCCGGCCGCGGCGCTCGCCCTGCGCGAGGCGCTCGACAAGGCGCTGGCGATGCTCAAGCAGGGGCAGCAGCAACTGCCTGAGGAGATTCCGGCGGTGAAGAACTGAGCAAAGAACGGAGCAAAGAACTGAGATTGACAGTCATCCGGCTTTGCGCCACTTTTCGCGCAGGTTGATACGACCTGCCGGTTGCGCCCTCCGTGGTACGGTGAATGTATCGAGCCATCATCGGCCCCCTTTGCCCGAGCGACCGGGTCAGCAACGCAACCACCTGACACACCTGGATCGCTCATGCAGAGGACGAACCGATGCGCGATTTTCGCGATGCCAAGGCTATGGCGCAGACCCTGCGCGAATCCCTGACCACCAAAGCCGTCACCATCACTCACGGCGAGAGCCTCGAACTGGTGTCGAGGATGCTCGGCGTTGCCGACTGGAACACGCTGGCGGCACTGCTTCACGCCGAGCGGCGCGATGCGGCGGCGCCGGCTGCACAGTTGAGGACGACAACGACGCTTTATCCCGCTATTCCGCTCCGCGATCTCGTTCCATTTCCGAACGCAACCTACCCGCTGTTTGTGGGCCGCGAGAGTACTGTTCAGGCTCTGAACCAAGCCTTCGATGGCGGGCGCGAGGTCGTGCTGGCGATTCAGCGCGAGGCGGGCGTCGATGATCCCCGGTTTTCCGATGTCTACGAGATCGGCATCCTGGCCCAATTGCTCGAACTCGTGCCGCTCGAGAATGGCACGTTCAGGGTGCTGACGCGCGGCCTTCGGCGTGTGGCGCTACGCAGCTTTGAGGCTGAAGCGGTGGCTTATCAGGCGGAGGTGGCTGGCGTCAGCGAGGGAGTGGCCCGCGATGCCACGGATCTGATTCGCAGGATCTATCAGCGCTTCCAGGACTACACTGCAGCTCACGGAGTTCTAGTGCCGGACATCTGGATGTTCTTCGATCAGACCCGTGATTCCGGGCAGATTGCCGATACTGTCGCGACACGGATGAAGTTGCCCATCAAAGACAAGTACGAGCTATTGGCAACGCTCGATCCCATAAAGCGGCTCGAGCGGATCGAGGCGCTGCTCGATCTGTCGCAGCGGCCGATCTCGATTGCCTACGCGGCCACCAAGCGGAGGGCGCTTGATCATGCTGACCGGCGCCGCCATCAATACGCAACCCTCGAGCATTTGCTACTCGCTCTGACCGAGGATGTGAACGCGTCCGCCGTCATGCGCGCCTGCGACGCCGATGTCGGCAAGCTGACGCAAGGCCTCGTGCAATATCTCGACAATGAGCTCAAGCGCATCGTGATCGAGAGCGGAAGTGCCGAGCCGACGGCGGCGTTCAAGCGCGTCGATCAGCTCGCCGCGTTCCTTGCCCAGGAGGTCGGATATCCTGAGGTCACCGGCGTCAATGCGCTAATGGCCTTGTTTGCCGAAACGCGAAGCCCCGCGGCGCGCCTGCTCGCAGAGCATGGCGTTTCGCGGGGACGCGTTGACAAGGCGATTGCGCGAGGTGCTGGCTAAGGCGCGCGGTCAAGCCTGGCCGACATGCACCTTCGGCTTCTTCCCGCCGTTCCACTTGCCGTCCAGCGCGCGCTCGATCTGGGCGGCGAGTTGCAGCAGGAGGCCGTCATTGGCCTGCTTGGCAATCGCCTGGATGCCGAGCGGCAGGCCGTGATCCTGGGCTGCCATCGGCAGCGAGATCGCCGGCATGCCGCAGAGATTGGCGAGCGGCGTGAAGGCGAAGAAGCGCCAGAGATTGCCGAACCAGTCGAGCACATCAGGGTTGTCGGCGATAGTGAGATATTCTTTCGTGCCGACCTTCGGCGTCGGCAGCGCGGTGATCGGCGTCAGGATCACGTCCCACTGTTCGAAGAAGCTGCCGAAGCCGCGCGAGGTGGTGTTGAACACGCCCTGCATCTTCGCCCGATCGGCAAAGCTGGTGTGGAGTCCGGCTTCCCAGATCCGGATGTTCATCGGCTCGATCAGGTCTTCCGGCGGGCGCTCCAGCCCGCGGGCGGCGAGCATGTTGGAGATCACCACCGAGAAGTTCGAGATGTAGCACGTGGTCTGCGCCGCAAACGCAGCGCGGAAATCGAGCTCGGGCAGCGCGTAATCGACGTGATGGCCGAGACCTTCGAGGAAGCGGCCGGTCTTCTCCAGCTCGGCGGCGATCTCGGGCGTTGCGGTGTAGTCGCCCCAGGTGTGGGACAGCGCGATGCGCAGCTTGGACGGGTCGCGCTTGATCATCTCGCTGTATGGCTGCGCCGTGGTCCAGAACGGCATGAATTCGCCGGGCGCAGGGCCCCGGGCATGGTCGACGAAGGCCGCCGTGTCGCGCACCGTGCGCGACTGACAGCCCTGGATCGAGACGAGACCGGTGAGGTCGGACATGTGCGGCGCCAGCGAGAACACGCCGCGCGAGACCTTCAGGCCGATATTGCCGTTGACGCCGGCGGGAATGCGGATCGAGCCGCCGCCGTCGGTCGCATGCGCGATCGGCACCACACCGGCCGCAACCATCGCGGCACTGCCCGCCGACGAGCCGCAGGTGGTATAGTCGGTATTCCAGGGGTTGCGGGTGACATAGACCGCCGGGTTGTCGGCCGAAGAGCACACGCCGAATTCCGGTGTCGTGGTGCGTCCGATCAAATTGAGGCCGGCCTGGCGGAATTTGCCGGTCAGGAACGTATCGGCTGTGGCGCGATTGCCGCGCATCAACAGCGAGCCCATTTCCTGCAGCCGGCCCTTCATCGTCGGCCCCAGATCCTTCATCAGGAAAGGCAGGCCGGCGAAGGGCCCGGCGAGATTGGCGCCGTCCTTGGCGGGATCTGCGATCACGTCGTCGAACAGTTCGACCACGCCCGACAGCGCCGGATCGACCTTGGCAACCGCCGCCGCGGCTTGGCGCGCCAATTCCTTTGCCGTCAGCTCGCCCTTGCGGACGCGCGCCGCCATGCCGACGCCATCGTGCTGCGTCCATTCGTTCCAGCTCATCGGCAAAGTCATGAAGTCAAAATCCCCTTCGGTGGCGGCGTCACCTTTTTCGCAAGGGCCCGCCTGAATCAACTGAGCCGGCGCGGGGGGCAGGGTTGCGCCCGGCGCGGAGAGGTGGCCTCTCAATCGGAGAGCCGCGCGATCACCGCAACCGGGCCGCCGCCGGCAGGGCCCTGGTGCTCGGCTCCGCCGGAGACGTAGACCGCTCCCGTGCCGGCAAGGCCGGCGATCAGGCCGCCGACGGCTGCGCGGGCGTGGCGCGTCGATGAGATGTCGGTGTCTTCGAGCATGGTGTGGCGGAAGCCGCGCACGGTGCCGTCAGGCGAGGCCTCGGCCTTGGCGAAGATGTTGACGAGTTCGCGGTCCGCTTGTGCCCGTGCGCCAAGCCCGACGCTGCCGAGCGCCGCGAGCACGGCGGCGGCATCGATCGCGTCGCTCATGACCGCATGCGAGATCTCGAACGCGCTGGCCGAGCTTTCCGAATTGCCGAGCACGATGACGACATTGTGCATCAGCTCGATTCCGGACGAGGTCGAGGCGACCTTCGAGAACAGATCATAGCGCCGCAGCACATCCTGGTCGCCGATATCGGCGGCGATTTCGCCGAGCGCGACCGCAACGCCGAGCGCGGAGGCGCCGCGGGAATAGGCCATCGAGCTGTAGGCGCTGGTCGTCGCCGTCTTGTTGCCGCGTGCGGCGGCCGCCTCGACGCGCTCGCTGGTCAGCAGCGGGCATTTGATCTGGACGAAATGGACGTCGGCGGGATCGGCAATGCCGGCATCCGCCATCGCGGCCGTGACGGCCTTGGCCGTCTCGGTGATCTGCGCCGAGCGGCCGAGCTCTTCGGGCAGGAAATCGCGGGTGTGCGCCATGCCGATGCTGAGGCGCTTGCCGGAGATGCCTGCGGGCTGCTGTTGAACCTGCTGGCGCGTGAACACCGTGATGTGCGGGCTGAGCACGCCTTCGGTGCCGCCGGACATCACGAAGGCGATGCGTTGCTCGACCGCCTCCGCGGACAGGTCGAGCTTTGGCGCCAGTGCCGAGCACAATGCGGCCACGGCATATTCCCGGGTGAAATCATTGACGCCGCCATTGCCCTCGGTCTTGCCGAGGATCGCCAGGATCGAGGCGGGATCGATCGCACCTGAACCGATCAGGTTCATCAGGCCGGAAACGTCACCGGGTCCCTTGGTGGCGATCTTGTGGACGCCGACCGATGTGGTGCGCATGGAGTGTCCTCGTGGGCAGTTCGATGGTCCGGCAGGGCACCCAGCCGTGGAAGCGGGGTGGATGTCAAGCCGCCAGCGATTGGCCTCACCGTCACCCTGAGGTGCTCGCCTCTTCGGCGAGCCTCGAAGGGCGACGGACTACGTCGTGTACGGCATCACCTGTATGCTGCTGTGCGGTCTCTTTGCGCTACACTTTCGAGCAACAGACCGCGGGTGCCTGCCGGCAACCGGCCTTCCCTGCGCCCTTTGTATTAAGGGCGTGACAAGGAGCGCAAAGCTCGGGCGAAATGCGCCGCGAGAGTGAGAAGGCGTGCCTCCAAGTCAAGATGCGAACCGAAAGAGCGAGGCTGCCGCCTCATACTCCGTCATTGCGAGGAGCCCTTGCGACGAAGCAATCCAGAATCCCTCCGCGGCGGCAGTCTGGATTGCTTCGCTGCGCTCGCAATGACGACGCGGAGAGAGCAAGCTCCGCTCTAACCCGTCACCGTGAGGTGCGCGCACTGCGGCGCGATAGCGGCGCAGAGCAAGCCTCGAAGGGCGACAGCCCGGCTGCATCCGGGCCGTGCATCCTTCGAGGCTCCCGGCGCGATGCTTTGCATCGCACCACTCGCACCTCAGGATGACGGGTCCCATACCTCGATCACGACGGAGCGCAAGAAAAAGGGCCCGCGTCATCCCCACGATTGTGGCGGGATCGCATCAAGGCAACAAAAAAAATCCTCTGTCGACGGTCTGTCGCAGTACCTTGATGAATCAACCCCGGTTGGTCCATAAGCGGCGTCCCGCGGTCGGATTTCGGTCTGCGTCGCGTGCTTGGGAATGGAGAGGAAATCTCGCGTGGCAAATATCAACCAGAAGATTGCGCAGGAGCTTGGGGTCCGGGCGGAGCAGGTCGAGGCGGCGGTGACGCTGCTCGACGGCGGCGCAACGGTTCCCTTCATCGCCCGCTACCGCAAGGAAGCGACCGGTGCGCTCGACGACGCGCAATTGCGCACCCTGGAGGAGCGCCTGGTGTACCTGCGCGAACTGGAAGACCGCCGCAAGGCGATCCTCGAATCGGTCCGTGAGCAGGGCAAACTCGATGCCGCGCTGGAAGCCTCGATCCTGGCGGCCGACAGCAAGGCGCGCCTGGAAGACATCTATCTGCCGTTCAAGCCGAAGCGTCGCACGAAGGCGGAGATTGCCAAGGAAGCCGGCCTCGAGCCGCTCGCCGTCAAGCTGATGGCGGAACCCGGCAACGATCCGAAGGTCGTCGCCGAAGGCTTCGTCAATGCCGAGAAGGGCGTTGCCGATGCTGCCGCGGCACTCGATGGCGCCCGCGCCATCCTGGTCGAACGCTTCGACGAGGATGCCGATTTGATCGGTGCCCTGCGCGAGGACGTGTGGACCAATGCGCGCATGGCCTCGAAGGTGCGCGACGGCAAGAAGACCGAGGGCGAAAAGTTCGCCGACTATTTTGATTTCTCCGAGCCGCTGACGAAACTCCCCTCGCACCGCATCCTCGCCATGTTCCGGGGCGAGAAGGAGGAGATCCTCGATCTGCAGATCCAGGCCGAGGAAGCGCCGCCTGCCGGCGTGCCCGGTGCCTACGAATTGAAGATCATGAAGCGCTTCGGCATCGCCGACCTCAAGCGCCCCGGCGACCGCTGGCTGATCGACACCGTGCGCTGGGCCTGGCGCACCAAGATCCAGGTGCATCTCAACATCGATTTGCGCATGCGGCTGTGGAACGCGGCCGAAACCGAAGCCGTGCGCGTGTTCGCCTCGAACCTGCGCGACCTGCTGCTGGCCGCGCCGGCCGGCACCCGCGTCACCATGGGTCTCGATCCCGGCTACCGCACCGGGGTCAAGGTCGCCGTGATCGATGCCACCGGCAAGGTGGTCGACACCACGGCGATCTATCCGCACGAGCCGCAGCGGCAGTGGAACGAGTCGCTGGCGACGCTCGGCCGGCTCGCGATCAAGCATCGCGTCGAGCTGATCGCGATCGGCAACGGCACCGCCTCGCGCGAGACCGACAAGCTGGCGACCGAGCTGGTCAAGGGCCTTCCCGAATTGAAGATGAGCAAGATCGTGGTGTCTGAAGCCGGCGCGTCGGTCTATTCCGCCTCCGCCTTCGCCTCGGAGGAATTGCCGGGCCTCGACGTGACCCTGCGCGGCGCGGTCTCGATCGCGCGACGTCTTCAGGATCCGCTCGCCGAACTCGTCAAGATCGAGCCCAAGGCGATCGGCGTCGGCCAGTATCAGCACGATCTCGGCCAGGCCAAGCTCGCCAAATCGCTCGATGCGGTGGTCGAAGACTGCGTGAACGCCGTCGGCGTCGACGTGAATACCGCGTCCGCGCCGCTGCTCGCCCGCGTGTCGGGCGTCGGATCTGGTCTGGCGCAGAGCATCGTGGCGCACCGCGACGCCAACGGGCCGTTCAAGTCGCGCAAGGCGCTCAAGGACGTGCCGCGGCTCGGCCCCAAGGCCTTCGAGCAGTGCGCCGGCTTCCTGCGCATCCTCGGCGGCGAGGATCCGCTCGATGCCTCCGGCGTGCATCCGGAAGCCTATCCGGTGGTGCGCCGCATCCTCGCGGCGACCAAGAGCGACATCAAGGCGCTGATCGGCTCGAGCGAGATCGTGCGCACCTTGAAGCCGAAGGATTTCGTCGACGAGACGTTTGGTCTGCCGACCGTCACCGACATTTTGAAGGAATTGGAAAAGCCCGGCCGCGATCCGCGTCCGGCCTTCAAGGCCGCCGTGTTCAAGGATGGCGTCGAGGAGATCAAGGATCTCCAGAAGGGCATGATCCTCGAGGGCACCGTGACCAACGTCGCCGCCTTCGGTGCCTTCGTCGACATCGGCGTGCACCAGGACGGTCTCGTCCACATCTCGGCGATGTCGAAGACCTTCATCAAGGATCCGCGCGAGGTGGTGAAGCCCGGCGATATCGTCAAGGTGAAGGTGCTGGACTTCGAGGTCGCGCGCAAGCGCATCTCGCTGACGCTGCGTCTCGACGACGAGGTCGGGCCCAAGAAGGACGCCCCCGGCATGCAGCGCGACACCACGCGCAATACCAATCGCATGATGTCGTCTGCCCCGCGCAAGCAGGAATCCTCCGGCGGTGGCGGCGCGCTTGCCGAGGCGATGCGCCGCGCCGCGGAGAAGAACAACGGCAAGCGGGTGTGATGCCTTCACCTCTCCCCGCTCTTTGCGGGGAGAGGTCGGATCGCGTTTAGCGATCCGGGTGAGGGGCAGGGCACGAGGTTGGACGGATCAATGGTCCCACCGACTCCTTCCCGTCGCGCCCTCCAACTCAAATCGAACTCGCGGAAGCAGCCCCTCACCCCACCCTCTCCCCGTAAGAACGGGGCGAGGGAGTGAGAGAGCCGCGCAACACTTCCTAACTTCCGCGTCAGAATCTGGCGCACTTGTAAGTTGAAGCTGCCTGCCCCTTCCTCTCTGATCCCTCTGACGCGGCAGCGATATCGCTGCGCAGCACGGAGGATGCTTCGATGGACAACAGGCTTCTCAAGGGCATCGTTGCGGTGACGATCGCAGCAGCGATGGCACTCGCTTCACCGGTGCTCGCACGCGGCGGTGGAGGTGGAGGCGGCGGTCACGGCGGTGGCGGCTTCGGTGGCGGCGGACACGGCGGCTTCGGCGGTGGTGGCCATTTCGGTGGCGGCATGGGCGGCATGCACGCGGGCGGCTTTGGTGGCGGCATGCATGTCGGTGGCATGGGCGGCGCGCACTTCGCCCATTTCGGCGGAGCGGGCTTCGGTGGATCTGCCTTCGGCGGTGCGCGCTTCGCGCATGCGGCGGTCGGGCCGCGCTTTGCCGGCAACGGCTGGCATGGCAGGCCCTTCATCGGCCGCCACGCCTTCTTCTTTCACCACCATCACTTCCGCCGTTTCGCCGTGTTCGGCGCACCGTATTATTATGACAATTATTACGACGGCTGCTGGCGCAGGAGCTGGACGGCCTATGGGTGGCAATGGGTCAATGCGTGCGGGGACGATTGGTACTAGGACCGCCGGACCGCACCATTGTCGCGATCGCCACCGGGTGGTTCCGCTCAGCCCCGGAACGGGATAATCTGGTGGCGATCGTCGCCTGGAGTTTGACATGACCGGAGGCCATCGCCGCATCCTCATCGTCGAGGACGATCCGGAAACCGCGGGCCAGCTCGTCGAGGAATTGACGACCTCGGGCTACGAGGTCGATCTCGCCGCCAACGGTCGTGAGGCGCTCAGCCACGGCGCAGCCCGCGACTATGCCGTGATCACGATCGACCGCATGCTGCCCGACATCGACGGCATCACCGTGATGCGGCAATTGCGCGACGACGGCATCGCCTCGCCATTCCTCATCATCTCCGCGCTCGGCGAGGTCGATGATCGCGTGCGCGGCTTGCGCGCCGGTGGCGACGACTACCTGGTCAAGCCGTTCTCCTTCGTCGAGCTGCTCGCCCGCCTCGAGGCGCTCGGCCGCCGCAGCGAGACCATCGCCAAGGAAACCATTTTGCGCGTCGGCGATCTCGCCGTCGACCTGATCGCGCGCAACGCCAGCCGCCGCGGTCGCAAGATTCCGCTGCTGCCGCGCGAATTCCAGCTGCTCGAATATCTCGTCCGCAACGAGGGCCGCGTCGTCTCCCGGGCAATGCTGCTCCAGCATGTCTGGGACCTGCATTTCGATCCTTCCACCAACATCATCGACGTCTATGTCGGACGCGTTCGCCGCAAGGTCGACGATGCCCAGGCCTATCCCCTGATCCACACCATCCGCGGCATCGGATATTGCCTTCGTGCTCCTGGCTAACACGCTTCGCTCCTCGACCTTCCGCCTGGCGCTGATTGCGATCGCGATCTTCGGCCTGATCGTCGCGGCGGTCATGGCCTATGTCTATTTCGGCACGCTCGCCTATGTGCGGAGTCGGGTCGGCGATGCGGGCGACCTCAGCGGTTTCACTGCGATGCTCGAGCTTGCGATGATTGCGGTCGCCGTGCTGCTCGTGGTGCTATCGGGCGTCGCGGCCGTGCTGGTGACACGGCGCACGGTTGGGCGGATCGAGGAGATCAACGCCACCAGCCGCGCCATCATGCTGTCCGGGCTCGACCGGCGCATTCCCCTGCGCGGCAGCCACGATGAATGGGATCGCGTTGCCGAAAACCTCAACCAGATGCTCGACCGCATCGAGACGCTGATGGGCGAGGTCAAGCAGGTCAGCGACAATGTTGCCCATGACCTGCGCACGCCGCTGACGCGCATGCGAGGGCGGCTGGAAAAGGCCTATCACCACGACCGCAACAGCGAGGCCGATGCGGCGCTGATCGGCGATACCATCGCCGATCTCGATGCCGTGCTCGGCATGTTCGCATCGATCACGCGGATCTCGGAGATCGAGACCCGCGCCAGGCGAAGCGCGTTTCGCGCGCTCAACCTCGCCGAAATCGCCGGCGAGGTGGTCGAGCTCTACGACGCTGCCGCCGAACAGGTTGCAACGCGGCTGAGCCTCGGCGGCGAGCGCGACGTCGCCGTCACGGGCGATCGCGATCTGCTGTTCGATGCCATTGCCAATCTGGTCGACAACGCAATCAAGCACGGCCGTCCGGGCGGCAAGGTCACCGTGACCTGTCGTCACGAAGGTGGCGGTGCGACGATTGCCATCGCCGACGACGGCCCGGGGATTGCCGCCGATCAGCACGATCACGTCTTCAAGCGCTTCTACCGGCTCGAGCAGAGCCGCTACACGCCCGGCAACGGGCTGGGCCTGAGCCTGGTCGCAGCGGTGTCGCGTCTCCACGGCGCCGAGATCGCGCTGCAGGATAATGCGCCGGGCCTGACGGTCCGGCTCAGCTTTCCGGAGGCGCTATAGCTCGATCACGCCGCGGCGCGCGGCATGCGCGACCGCATCGGTGCGGCCGGTCGCATCCAGCTTGTCGAGCAGCGAGCCGACATGGAATTTCACGGTGTGCACGGAGATGTTGAGCTGGCGCGCGATCATCTTGTTGGAGGCGCCTTCCGCCATCAGCGCCAGCACGTCGAGTTCGCGCTGCGTCAGCGCGATGTCCTCGGGCATGACGCGGGGATCGCGGGCGACGACCGTCGCATTGGCGGTCTCGCCAGGCCCGGCAAGGCGAAGCCCCGCGACGCTGCCGAGCAATGTCGCGAGGCGGTCGGCCAGTGCGGGGTCGTCGATCTCGAGCGACAGCACGATATCAGGCGTGGTGTCCTCGCTCACGCCTCGGGCCTCTCGCCGATCGTGACCCTGAAGCTCGTCGGTTCGCCGCCGCGGCGGACCGCGACATCGACCACCCGGCCGACGCTGGCAGGTCCCAGTGTTCGCAACAGCGCCCGCACGCCGGAAAGCTTCTGGTCGTTGACGGCCACGATCACGTCGCCCTGGCGGATGCCGGCCGCGGCTGCCGGGCCGGCCTTGTCGACATTCATCACCATCGCGCCGATGCCGTCATCGAGCCGCAGCGGCTGCAGGCCCAGCCCGAGATAGCCGCGTGCGATGCGGCCGCGTGTCTCCAGCTGCGCCGCGACGCGCTCGATCGTCGCCGTCGGGATCACCAGCACGCGCCGCGGACCGAGCACGGCCATGCCGAAGGCTTCTCCCGATGCTTCAAGGGCAAGGCCGCCCTCTTGGCTCGAACGCAGCCGAACGTCGAGCTCGATCCGCGCATCGATCTCGCCGCCGCGCAAGGAGCGCCAGCCTTGGCCCGAGACCGACACCATCCCGAGTGCCGCACTCGGCGCATCCCGGGTGGTGGCGACCACGACCGAGAGCGCACCGAGGGCCGGCACCGTCCTAGTCAGCCTGACCGGGGCGATGCTGGTATCAGCGCGCAGCAGGGCAATATCCGTCGTATGATCGCGGCCGGCGACCGTAGCGGCAACGGTGCTGCCGTCAGGAAGGCCGATCCGGACCTCGCCCTCGTCCGCGAGTGCTTCGTCGGCGGTGATGATCAGGCCGGACTTCCAGACGAAGCCGGTTGAGCGGGCGCGATGCGAATGCACGGAAACGACGGAGGGCGCGGCGCGCGCCACCACATCCGCGAGGGCCGAGGAGAGGGAGGTCAGAGGAGTGGGGTCGGTCATGGAAGGCTCCTTAAGCTGGCCTCAATCTGGTACCTGGCGGACGCTCGCGAAACTGGCCGGGTGGCCAGTCAGCCCCAGGCCGCAGCCGACGAACATGTGATTGGGAGCCCCTCACGGGAACGTGTAGCAATCTCCCAATTGCGCCTGACGGCCTCAAACGATTTGCAGCGAGCCCTGACCCGATGACCATCGACCTGACCCGCCGTACCCTGCTTCAACTCGCCGGTGCCAGCTCGCTCGCGATGGCCGCGGCCGGTGCGGCGCGCGCCGAAGGCAATCCGCAAGGCGGTGGGCCGACCTATGCCAGCCGCACGCCGATGCGGGTCGGCATGGTGACGCTGCGGGTGAAGAACCTCGACAAGGTGGCGGATTATTACCGCGATGTCATCGGCCTCACCGTGATGGAGCGTTCGGCGACCGCCGCCAGGCTTGGCACGGCCGGTATCACCCTGCTGGTGCTGGAAGCCCGTCCCGAGGCCGCGATCGAGCCGCGCAACGCCGCCGGCCTCTATCACACAGCGTTCCTCATGCCGTCGCGAAAAGACCTCGCGCGCTGGCTGGTCCACGCCGCCTCGCACCGCGTGCCGCTGTCGGGCTTTGCCGATCACCTCGTCAGCGAGTCCGTCTATCTCGACGATCCCGAAGGCAACGGCATCGAGGTCTATGCCGATCGTGATCCCTCGCAATGGCAGTGGAGCGAGGGCAGCGTGAAGATGGCGACCGACGAGCTCAACATTCCGGATCTGCTGTCGCTGACCAATACGCGCGTTCCCGATTATGCCAGGGCGCCGGACGGACTGCGCGTCGGCCACATGCATTTGCGCGTCGGCGATCTCGCCCAGGCGCAGAATTTTTATCACGGCGCTGTCGGCCTCGACCCGACCCGCAGCCGCAACGGCGCGGCGTTCCTGTCGTCGGGGCGCTACCACCACCATCTCGGCATGAACGTCTGGCAAAGCCAGGGCGCCGGCCAGCGCGACGATACCACGACGGGCCTCGCCTGGTTTTCGCTGGTGACGGAAAAGCAGGACATCCTCGCCGCGCAGGAAGAACGCCTGCGCAAAGGCGGCGCGAACGTCACGGCCCTGGCGGACGGTGTCGAGGCGGTCGATCCCTGGGGCACGCGGGTGCGGTTGCTCAAGGTGTAAGCGAACGCGGCAGCTTTCAGCCCGCCGCGCGTTCGGGGCCGATGTCCTCATCCGCCCACGCGCAGCGGCTGCCTCCGGCACGTTTCGCGGCGTAGAGGGCGCGGTCGACCCGCTCGAGAAGCTGCGCCGTCGCGCCGGCGGTCGCAGCGCCAGCACTGATGAGAATTCCAGCGCTCGCGCCGATGCAGACCGGAATATCGGTCAGCAAGAATGGGATCGATAGGTCGAGAATGGCTCGGCGCGCCAGCGCGAGCGCTTCCTCGCGGCCGTCTTTGCCGGCGGCGACCGGCTTGAGCATCATGAACTCGTCGCCGCCGAAGCGTGCCGCGATCCCGACATCGCCAATGCAGAATGACAGCCGCGCCGCCACCTGGCGCAGCAGATCGTCGCCGGCGTGATGGCCGTGACGGTCGTTGACCGCCTTGAAGCCGTCGAGATCGATGGCGATGACGGCGAAGTCGCCGCGCGTCTCCGCCAGCGCCTGGAGAAATCCGGCCCGGTTCGGCAGTCCGGTGAGGAAATCGTGGGTGGCTTGCCGCGCCAGCCGATACTTGGCTTCGAGGCGTTCGACAAAGGCGGCGCTGAGGTGCTTGGAAGCCTCGCGCAGGGTCAGCCAGAAGAACACCAGCATCACCGCGCCAAGCTTGTAGGCCAGTTCGGGCCGGAGCAGCCCGGCCGCGATGGTTGGCGCGAGCAGGATCGCGGCAGTCGTCAGGATGATCCAGGGACGGATCGCCGCGCGCGAGACCATGCCGACGCAGAACGACATCGCGAGTCCGAATGCGATCCAGGCGCCGGGAGCATCGTCGATATGGAGCGCCCGGTACGACAGCATGCCGAGCGCAAGGCCGAAGGCCGATGCGCCGGCGCCATAGAGCCGTTCCCAACGGATCACGTCGGCATCGGAGAAGTGGGCGGCACGCGACTTGTAGAGGAACAGGGAATAGATGCGGGCCGCGGCCGTGATGAAGATGAAGGCCGAGATCACGGCGTAGCCGATATCGCCGTTCATGATGGCCAGCGTCACAGCGCCCGTCACTGACGTGCCGCCGATCGCGGACACCTGCGGCAGCGAGGTGTACAGCAGGTCGACGAGCTCGCGCCGGATGCGCGGGTCGGGATGCAGAAACCTGGACAACAGAGTGTGCGGCATGGCCGGCACCATCGCCGCCACTTCCTAACAAGGGGTAGGTGCAGGGGGCGGCACGATGGCCGGCGCGCAACGTCCTTAAGAACTGGTCAATGCCGAAGCAGCGGTCGCGCCGCCGTGCCGATGACATTGTCCCACCGGTAGGAATAGCCGATACCGACGATGTAGTCCGGCGAATTCCTGTTCAGACCGAAGGCGAGATGGAAGTCGATCTGCTCGGTCCGGTTCAACAGATAGCCGCCGCCGACATTGAGCAGCGCCGTGCCAGCACCGCGCGACGGCGTGTCGCTGACATATTCGGCGAACAGCGCCAGCTTGTCGCTGACCTTCCGTTCGATCACGAAGGTCGCCTCGCTGGTCTGGTGATTGGCGAGGTCCGATGGCCGGAAGAAGCTCGTGAACATGCCGCTGATGCCCCAGCCGCCGCCGAGCTCGTAGGACCAGGGGACTTGCAGATAGGGCTGCAAGCCTGCGCCTGAGATCGCGGGCGTGCCGGTCGGCAGGCCGACGCCTGCCACCACCGAGAGGTTGGCCGGCTCGGGCAGCCCGCTGACCTGCCACTTCACGCCGGGGGTGACATTGGTGAAACCGGTGTCGATCGTGCCGGCCAGACGCCCGACATAGCTTGGCACGTCCACCAGCACTTCGAAGCAGGGAGCGATACCGAAACGGAGACGGCTGTTGCTGCCGTCAAAGCTCTTGGCCGTGCTCTCGCCCGATGTGTTGAGCCCATTTTCGATCTGGATGCTGCCCGCGGGCACCACCAGGCTGGAATTGGTGACGTCAGGGCGGTCGGTCGCGATCTCCGATTGCGGCGAGGGGCATTCACCGGCAGCGGCCATGCCGGGACACATTGCGACGGCGAGGAGGCCGACGCAACGCAACGACACCCGCCACTGCAGGACAATACCCAAAACCACAGATACGCTCTTCGAAGACCGGTCGCTTGCTGGCAATACGACCCCATGGTAGCACGCGGTGGACCGCCCGACTGCTCGACCGGACTCAGCTTCCCCGGAATTTATTCCCGCCATGACCGATTTTCGCGGCGTCTTCCCCTATCTGGTCTCGCCCCTTGGTGCTGACGGAGCAGTGCGGACCGAGGTCCTTGCAAGGCTCTGCGACGATCTGATCGGCGCCGGTGTGCATGGGTTGACGCCGCTCGGCTCGACCGGCGAGTTCGCCTATCTCAATGCCGCCCAGCGCATGGCGGTCGTGCAGACCACGATCGAGGCTGCGAAAGGCCGCGTGCCCGTGGTGGCGGGCGTTGCCTCGACCTCGACGGCCGACGCGGTGGCGCAGGCGCGGGCTTATCAAAAGGCCGGTGCCGACGGCATCCTGGCGATCCTCGAAGCCTACTTCCCGCTCACTGACGCCCAGGTCGAGTCTTATTTCCGCAGCATTGCGGACGCTGTCGACATTCCGGTCGTCATCTACACCAATCCGCAATTCCAGCGCTCCGACCTGACCCTCGATGTCATCGCGCGCCTCGCCGAGCATCCGCGTATCGGCTACATCAAGGACGCCTCGACCAACACCGGGCGGCTGCTCTCGATCATGAACCGCTGCGGCGATGCCCTGCGCGTGTTCTCGGCCTCCGCCCACATTCCGGCCGCAGTGATGCTGATCGGCGGCCTCGGCTGGATGGCGGGCCCCGCCTGCATCATTCCGCGCCAGAGCGTTGCGCTTTACGACCTCTGCCAGGCCGGCCGCTGGGATGACGCCATGGCGCTGCAGCGCCGGCTGTGGCGTATCAACGAGGCTTTTGCCCGCTTCAACCTCGCCGCCTGCATCAAGGCCGGCCTTTCGATCCAGGGCTATGACGTCGGCGATCCCGTCCCGCCGCAGGCGCCGCTCACGCCGGATGCACGCAAGGCAGTGGAAGCGGCGTTGAACGCGCTGGCCTGAGCCCCTCCCGGTATGCCGAATTCGCGGCGTTTCCGCCCAAAACCGCGGCTGGTCTCGCATGCCTCGATCCGCTAAAAGGCGGCCGCACTTTGAGACTTAGAGGACCCAGCGGAATGAACATTCTTCCCGGCAATTTGCGTTTCGGAGCGGGCCAGCCCGTCAAGCGTTTGGAAGACCAGCGGCTGCTCACCGGGAAGGGGCAATTCATCGACGACAAACCGGCGGATGGCGCGCTGTGGTTGTACGTGCTGCGTTCGCCGCATGCACATGCAAAGATCGTCTCGATCGATACCAGCGCTGCCGCAACGATGCCTGGCGTCACGGCGATCTATACCGGCGCCGATCTGATCAAGGACGACGTCGGCACCATTCCGACACTCAGCATCTTCAAGCGCCCGGACGGCAAGCCGATGACGGTGCCGCCGCGCCGGCTGCTCGCGCATGAGGTCGTGCGCTACACCGGCGAGGCTGTTGCGGCGGTGGTCGCGTCCTCGCGCGCGGAGGCGCAGAGCGCAGCTGAAGCGATCCTGGTCGAGTATGATGTGCAGCCGGCGGTGGTCGACCCGGTCGAGGCCGTGAAGCCCGGCGCGCCCGTGGTTTGGCCGGACGCGCCTGACAACATCGTCGGTGCGATGAGCTACGGCGATGCCGCCAAGGTCGATGAGGCCTTCGCCAAGGCCGCACACACCGTCGAGCTCGATCTGGTCAGCCAGCGTCTGGTGCCCTCCGCGATGGAGCCGCGCTCGACCATTGCCGAGATCGACAAGGCGACCGGCCGTCTCCTGCTGCATGTGCAGTCGCAGACCCCGGCCTCGACCCGCGACGTGCTGGCGGAAGCCGTCCTGAAGCGTCCGAAGGACAGCGTGCGTGTGCTGGTCGGCGACATCGGCGGCGGATTTGGTCAGAAGACCAACCTCTATCCGGAAGACGGCATCGTCGCCTATGTCGCGACCAAGCTGAACAAGAAGATCCGCTGGCGCGGCGATCGCACCGAGGAGTTCGTCGGCGGCACCCATGGCCGTGATCTGACGTCGACCGCGTCCTTCGCGCTCGACGAGAAAGGCAAGGTGCTGGCCTATCGCGTCAAGTCGATCGGTTGCACCGGCGCGTATTCTTCGGGCGCTGCAAACATCATCCCGCTGGTGCTCGGACCGTTCGTGCAGACCGGCGTCTACGATCTGCCGCTGGTGCATTTCGAGGTGCAGTCGGTGATGACCCACACCGCGCCGGTCGGTGCCTATCGCGGCGCGGGCCGCCCCGAGGCGGTCTTCATCGTCGAGCGCCTGTTCGACGCCGCTGCGCGCAAGATCGGCATGGATCCGCGCGCAATCCGGAAGGCAAACTACATCAAGCCGGGTCAACTGCCCTACACCAATGCCGTCGGGCAAGTCTACGATTCCGGCGCCTTCGCGCACATGCTCGATCGCGCCGTGAAGCTTGCCGACTGGGACGGTTTTGCCGCGCGCAAGAAGGCCGCGAAGAAGAAGGGACTGCTCTACGGCCGCGGCCTCACCTCCTACATCGAATGGACCGGCGGCCGCGCCCACACCGAGAAAGTCAGCCTGCACGCGACCTCTCAAGGGCGCGTCGTGCTGCATTCCGGCACCATGGCGATGGGGCAGGGGTTGCAGACCACCTACACCCAGATGATCTCCGACACGCTCGGGATTCCCATGGACAAGATCGACGTCGTGCAGGGCGACACGGATCTTGCCATGGGCTTTGGCAGCGTCGGCTCGCGCTCGCTGTTCGTCGGCGGCACGGCGGTGGCGGTCTCCTCCAACGACCTAATCCAGAAGGCGCGCGAGAAGGCGGCCAATGTGCTGGAGACGTCGGTCGAGGACATCGAGTATCAGGGCGGCATGCTGACGGTGGTCGGCACCGACCGCCGCATCAGCCTGTTCGATCTCGCCGAGAAGGAGAGCGGCGCCAAGCTCAGCGTCGATTCCGAGGGTGAAGTCGACGGGCCGAGCTGGCCGAACGGCACCCATATCTGCGAAGTCGAGATCGACCCGGAGACCGGCGTCTCCAAGGTCGTGCGCTACACCACTGTCGACGATGTCGGCGTCGCCGTGAATCCGATGCTGGTCACCGGCCAGATCCATGGTGGCGTCGCGCAAGGCATCGGCCAGGCGCTTTATGAAGGCGTTGCCTACGACGCCGACGGCCAGCTCCTCACCGCGAGCTACCAGGATTACTGCATCCCGCGCGCCGACGACGTGCCGCCGATCCTGGTGACGCTGGACGATTCCGCGCCCTGCCGCACCAATCCGCTCGGCGCCAAGGGCTGCGGCGAATCCGGCGCCATCGGTGGCCCGCCCTGCGTCACCAACGGCGTGATGGACGCGCTCGCCGAGCTCGGCATCACCCAGCTCACCACGCCGCTGACGCCGCAGAAGATCTGGAAGGCGATCAGGGACGCGAGGGCGGCGGGCTGAGAGGCGCGTCCGTCACCACGGCGTCATTGCGAGCGCAGCGAAGCAATCCAGGAATTCCTCCGCGGCCGGACTCTGGATTGCTTCGTCGCAAGGGCTCCTCGCAATGACGAAGGAGAGCCTCGTAGGCTTCAAATCCCCAGCATCATCTTCGCAATGATATCGCGCTGGATCTCCGAGGTGCCGCCGAAGATGGTGTAGGCGCGGCCGTTGAGATATTCCGGTACCACCGTCAGCATGTCCTCGGGCAGCGCCGGCTCGTGGTTGAGCTTGTAGAGGGGGCGCATCGGCTCGACGGCAAGCGCATCGTGGCCGATCACGTCGACGCCGAGGCGCGTCACGGCCTGCCGGATCTCGCTGTTACGCAGCTTCAGGATCGAGGACACCGCGCCGGGATTCTGCCCGGTCTGCAGCGCCGAGAGCACGCGCAGCTCGGTCATTTCAAGCGCGTCGATGTCGATCTCGACCTCCGAGATGCGCGTCGCGATGTCGGAGCTGTCGATCGCGCGACCCGTGAGATCGGACTCCGCAAGCTCGGTGATCGCGCGCAGCCCCTCGCGCAGCTTGGCGGATGCAATGCCGGAACCACGCTCGAACTCGAGCAGATATTTGCCGTAAGTCCAGCCCTTGCCTTCCTCGCCGACGCGGTTGGCGACGGGCACGCGCACGTCGTCGAAGAACACCTGGTTGACCTCGTGGTCGCCGCCGATGGTGAGGATCGGGCGCGTCGTGATGCCCGGCGTCTTCATGTCGATCAGGATAAAGCTGATGCCGTCCTGCTGCCGCGGGCCATCGCCGGTGCGCACCAGCGCGAACATGCGATTGGCATGGTGCGCATGCGTGGTCCAGATCTTGGTGCCGTTGATGATGTAATCGTCACCGTCGCGTACGGCGCGCGTCTTCAACGAGGACAGGTCGGAGCCCGACCCCGGCTCGGAATAGCCCTGGCACCAATAGTCCTCGCCGGAGAGAATGCGGGGCAGGTAAAAGTTCTTCTGCTCTGGCGAGCCGAAACCGATGATGACGGGCCCGACCATCTTCACGCCCATCACGTTGACATTGGGTACGCCGGCGCGCGCACATTCGCTCTCAAAAATCCAGCGCTGCGCCGGTGTCCAGTCGGGACCGCCATGTTCGACCGGCCAGCCCGGCGCGCCCCAGCCGCGGCTGTGCAGCGCGCGCTGCCAGGCCATGCCGATCGGGGGGTCGGAGAACACCGACGGCGTCAGCGCGGTGGCGCGCTTCATCTCCTCAGTGAGATTGTCGGCAATGAAGCTGCGCACCTCGCTCTGGAAGGCCCGCTCTTCGGCATTGAACGACAGGTCCATGAAGCGCTCCTCTCAGGCTGAAGCAGTGGCGCGGCCAAGTTGGGCGTGGCGGGCATAGTGATGCGCGCTGCCGCCGAACAGCGTGTCGAAAGCGACGATGCGCTTGAAGTAAGCGCCGACCTCGAGCTCCTCGGTCACGCCCATGCCGCCGTGAAGCTGGATCGACTGCTCGCCGACGAAGCGCGCGCATTTGCCGATCTTCGCCTTGGCAGCGGATGCGGCCCGTGCGCGCTCGACCGGCGCGCTATCGGCCTTCAGCGCCGCGCGGAGCGCCATCGAGCGCGCCTCGTCGACCTGGATCGCCATGTCGGCCAGGCGATGGCGGATCACTTGGTTGGCGGACAACGATCGGCCAAACTGTTTTCTGATCTTGGTATACTCTAGCGTCGTGTCGAGCAGCGTCTGCATGATGCCGACAGCTTCCGCCCCCAACGCGGCCATGGCGCGATCGACGGCCCATTCGATCGCCGGCAGCGCGTCCTGGCCGTCGCCGAGCAGGGCATCGTCCGGCAGATGAACGTCGGATAGCTGGATGTTGCAGCCGCGGCCGCCGCCGAGGCGTTGATAGTCGGTGATCGAAAGGCCCGGCGCGGTCGCTGGCACAGGGAACAGGCCAATCCGCCCCGAGGGCCCCCGATGATCATGAAGATGTGCGGAGACGATGATCTCGTCGGCGGCATGGCCGTCGAGCACGGCCATCTTGCTGCCGGCGAGGCGCCAGCCTTGCGCCGTCTTGGTCGCTGATGTCGCGACCCTGCCGAGGTCGAACCGCGCCGCGCGCTCGGAATGCGCGAAGGCAAGCTTCAATGATCCATCCGCAATCTTGGGCAGGCTCGCCTGCCTCTGCGCCGTGCTGCCGCATTTGTCGATCAGCGCGGCGCCCAACACGACTGTCGCGAGATAGGGCTCCGACACCAGCCCTCGGCCGAACGCTTCCATCAGAATGCCAATTTCGACCGGGCCACCACCGAGCCCGTCAAACTGCTCCGGGATCGGGAGCGCCAGCCAGCCGAGTTCGGCGAACTGCTTCCACACCACTGGGCTGAAGCCAAGCGGATCGTTGGCCATCCTGCGGCGGTGGTCGGCATCGTAGCTTTCGGCCACGAAACGCTCCGCGCTCTCGCGCAGCAGCCGTTGCTCGTCACTGAGATTGAGATCCATGGCGATTACTCCGCGGGCGCCGGCTTGCGCACGGAGGGATGCAGTCCGGACGGATCGACCACCATGCCGAACTCCTGAAGATTGTGGGCGTGACAGAGCTGATGCAGCGCGAAGGCCTGATCGATCGCGGCGGGCTGGCCCATCACATCGACGGAGCGATTCACCGCCTCCTTGGTCAGCTTCAGCGCGAAGGACGGCTTCGATGCGATCCGGCGCGCCAGCTCCAGCACGCGCGACGACAGCTCCGCGCGTGGCACGACTTGGTTCACCATGCCGAGTTGGTGCGCCACCTCGGCGCTCCAGCTGTCTGCCGTGAACAGAAATTCCTTGGCTTTGCGTGGGCCGAGCTCCCAGGGATGCACGAACCACTCGACGCCGCAGACGCCCATCGTCACGACCGGGTCACAAAACTGCGCATCGTCGCTAGCGACGATGAGGTCGCAGGCCCAGGCCAGCATCAAGCCGCCTGCGATGCACTTGCCGTGCACCTCTGCGATCGTCGGTTTGGCGAGGTTGCGCCAGCGCCGGGTGATCTGGAGATATATTTCCTGCTCGCGCGCGAAGCGGCCATGGGCGTTCGGCTCGGCGAAGCCGCCCCAATTTCCTATCGGTGGAAAATCGACTCCGGCCGCATTCTTCGCCCCGGGGCGCAGATCGTGGCCGGTGGAAAAGTGCGGCCCGTTGCCGGCGAGGACGATCACCTTGACCGCGTCGTCCTGCGCCGCCGCATCGAAGGCAGCGTTGAGCTCGTAGGTCATCTGCAGGTTCTGCGCATTGCGCGCGTCGGGTCGGTTCATCACGACCCGGACGATCGCCGGCTCCGGCCGCTCCACGAGGATGGTCTCGAACGAGGACATGGCGCGCTCCCGTGTTATTTTCGTCTTGTTTGCCAGACGTCATATTTGACGAGAGTTGACTATGTCGCGTGGTGATAGGCAAGGGGCTTGCGTCAGCCGGCTGCTTTTCGCGCCGCCGGCGCGGCGACATCTGGCGTCGTATGCGCGCAATCTGGTAGCTTGCAGGCCGATTCCACCGGGAGAAATTTGATGCGCAAGATCCTGACCGTGCTGGCGGCGCTGGCCGCGCTCAGCCTCACCAATTGCGGCTACAACGCGATCCAGAGCGAGGACGAGCAGATCAAGGCCAACTGGTCCGAGGTGGTGAACCAGTATCAGCGCCGCGCCGACCTCGTCCCCAACCTGGTCAACTCGGTGAAGGGCTTTGCGCAGCAGGAGAAGGACGTGCTGCTCGGCGTCACCAACGCCCGCGCCAAGGTCGGCAGTATCCAGGCGACGCCGGAGGTGCTGAACGACCCCGCCGCCTTCCAGAAGTTCCAGGCCGCGCAGGGCGAGCTCTCCAGCGCGTTGTCGCGGCTGCTCGTCGTCACGGAAAACTATCCGCAACTGAAGTCGGACGCCCTGTTCAAGGATTTGATGTCGCAACTGGAAGGAACCGAGAACCGCATCACGGTCGCGCGCAACCGCTATATCAAGTCAGTGCAGGACTATAACGTCACCATTCGTTCGTTCCCGAGCAACCTCACCGCGATGATGTTCGGTTACAAGGAGAAGCCGAACTTCTCGGTCGAGAACGAGAAGGAAATCTCGACCGCACCGAAGGTCGATTTCAATCCGGCGCCGGCGCCGTCGAAGTAAGCGCGCTTGGCTCCGATGCGCGCCATCAAGGCCATCCTGCTTGCATTGCTGTTTGGCTGGGCGTTCTCCGCCTTCGCCGACGTGGCCGTCCCCCAGCTCACCGGCCGCGTGGTCGACCGGACCGGCACGCTGTCGAGCAGCGACGTGGCCGCGCTGTCGCAGAAGCTCAGCGACTTCGAGACGCGCAAGGGCAGCCAGATCGCGGTGCTGATCGTGCCGACGACGGAACCGGAGACGATCGAGCAGTTCTCGATCCGCGTCGCCGAGGCCTGGAAGATCGGCCGCAAGAAGGTCGACGACGGCGCGATCCTGGTGGTCGCCAAGAATGATCGCCACTTGCGCATCGAGGTCGGCTACGGCCTCGAAGGCGCGCTCACCGACGTGACGTCGCGGCGGATCATCGACGAGGTCATCACGCCGAAATTCCGTGAGGGCGATTTCGCCGGCGGCATTTCGGCCGGCGTCGACCGGATGATGCGCGTCGTCGATGGCGAGCCGTTGCCGGTTCCTTCACGCAGCGTGAACTTCGCCAATCTGGACGACATCGGGCCGGCGGTGCCGTTCGTCCTGTTTGCTTCGCTCGTCGTCGGCGGATTTTTGCGCACGCTGCTGGGACGATTGCTCGGCTCGGTCGCGACCGGAAGCGTGATCGGCCTGCTGGCGCTGCTCATTCTCGGATCCGGCGCACTGGCCTTGCTCGCGGGGATCATCGCCTTTGTGCTGTCCTTCATCGCCGATCTGTTTCCGGCATCGACGGGCTCCTCGCGCGGGGGCTCCTGGTCCGGCGGCTCATCGTCCGGTGGCTGGAGCAGCGGGTCATCGTCCAGCGATAGCGGCAGCTTCAGCGGCGGTGGCGGCAGCTTTGGTGGCGGCGGCGCCTCGGGGAGCTGGTAGTCATGGGCATCGGGCGTATCACCAGGCATCTCATCCAGCATCATTGGCGCGCGAGGCAAGTGTTTCCGCAGCAGGTGCTCGATCGCATCGAGCAGGCGATCAGGCAAGGCGAAGCGACGCATTCCGGCCAGGTCCGCTTCGTCGTCGAAGGCGCGCTCGACGGCCGGCCGCTGTTTCGCAATCAGCACGCCCGCGCGCGTGCGCTCGACGTGTTCTCGCACCTGCGGATCTGGGACACCGCGCACAACAACGGCGTGCTGATCTATCTGTTGCTCGCCGACCGCGACGTCGAGATCATCGCCGACCGCGGCATCGATGCAAAGGTCGGGGCTGCGGGTTGGGAGAAAATCTGTCGCGCGATGGAGGCGGAGTTCAGGGCAGGCCAGTTCGAACGCGGCGTGATCGACGGCATCGCGGCGGTGTCGCGGGAGCTGGCGAAGCATTTTCCGCCGGGCGTGGCACACCCGAACGAACTGCCGGATGCGCCCGTGGTGATGTAGCCGGGCCTGACCTGGACTCCGCGCGGCGTTTATTCGGATATGGGGCCGGTCGATTGCCGGATCACGAGCCCGGTCGGTCGAATGGTGATGCCGGCGGCCGTTGGTGTTTCGCCCGTGATCAGGCGAACCAGCATGCGCACCGCGTCATAGCCAAGCTGATCGAGGGGATAGGCGATCGACGTTACGGCCGGTGTGAGCAGATCGGCGACGGGCCCGTCGTAGAAGCTGATGACGGACAAGGCGCCCGGAACGCTCAATCCGAGTTGCCGCGCCACGCGCAATGCACCCGCGGCAACCAAATGGTTGGTGGCGAAAATCGCGGTCGGCCGGTCGGCCAGGGCGAGCACGGCGTGCGCGCCCGCTTCGCCGCCCTCGCGGTCATAACCGCAATTGACGATAAAGCGCTTGTCGAGGCGCAGGCCGCATTGGGTGAGCCCCCGCTTGAAGCCGGCGAGACGCCGTGTTCCGAGGAACCGCCGCGTGCTGCCGAGAAATCCGATCCGCTCGTGGCCTAGCTCCGCCAGATGGCGTATCGCAAGCATCACGCCCGCCTCGTCATCAAGGATGACATGCGGAAACTGCTCATTCAGGTAGCGGTTGACGAGCACGGCCGGTGCCCCGAGCCGTTGCACGGCGGCCAATTGCCGCGCCTCTTGCTTGCCTGTGGAGATCAGAAATCCGTCGACCCTGTTGCTGGAGAGAATGCGTGCGGCCAGATTCGGATCTTCGCCTTCCTCGCCGATGCCGCCAATCAGCATCGAATATCCGAGCTCGAATGCCGCCCGCTGGGCGCCCTGGATGATGGCGACGAATGCCGGGCTGTTGATCTCGGGCACGATCATGGCAAGGCTGCCCGAGCGCGCGAGGCGCAGGCCTCGTGCCTGCGGATTGGGGACGTAGCCGAGCTCGACGATCGCGCGACGCACCGTCTCCTTGGTCTCGTCCCGGACGTTGAGAGTGGGATCGTTGTTGAGGATGCGCGAAACCGCGCCGGGCGAAACACCCGTCGCTTTCGCGACGTCGGCTATCGTCACTCTTTTGTCAGCCACCAAGCTCGCCCCTGGATGATCTCGTGCCGGGCGACAGGTGTCGGTCCGGCTCTCGAATTCTATAGCACCGGAAAGCGGCCGCCGCCGGGCTATCCATCGCCAGTCAGGTAGTCCCAAGCCGATAGCGTGTGGGTCTTGATGACCGTCATGAACTCCTCGACCAGCACGCATTCGTCGGCGGCCGCCATGCGCGTCGGCGCCGGACCGTAGATGTAAGCGGGCACCTTGTGGTAGCGCCAGAACTTGCAATCGGTGGCGCCGAGCGAGGGAACTGCGATCGGGCGCAGGCCTGAAACGGCTTCGGCGTTGCGCGCCAGGAGGCCGACCATCGGATGGTCGTGTGCGCACGAATTCGAAGCATTGCTGGCCGCTTCCTGAATCGCCACATCCACTTGCGGATAGTCGGTGAGAATGGTCTGGATGGTCTGCATGACCCGACCGGCGTCGAGCCCGATCGGCAACCTGATGTCCGCCTCGAAGACGCAGGAGGCGGGAATCATGTTGACCTTCAGACCGCCCTTGATGGTGCCGATATTCAGCGTCGGGCGAGTCAGGATGTCGGCAGCGCCAAAGCCCATGGCGTGGTCGGCTGCCGCGCGCACCTCGGGCCGTCCGAGATAGGCGCGCAGCGATTCGGGAAGCTCAGGGACGATCGCCTCGATCTGTGCAAGCCGGTCGATCAGGGTGGCGGCGATGCGTGTCGCGCTTTTCGATTTGTGCAGATGTGCGCCATGCGCGCCGGCGGTTCGCACCGTGAACGTCAGCCGCAACGTGCCTTTTTCGGCGAAGCGAACGGTCTGCAGACCGCTGGGTTCCGCATTGATCATGCAGTCGCCATGCCACCGCGTCTCGTTCTCGAGCAGCCAGCGGCTGCCCCAGCGGCCGCCGGTCTCCTCGTCCGACACGGCAGTCAGGCCGAGGCTTCCCGCCAGCTTGCCGCGATGGGCGTGAAGATAGCTGAACGCAATCACCGAGGCGGCGGTGCCAGCCTTCATGTCGCAGGCTCCGCGGCCATGCACGTAGCCATCCTCCAGCGCGCCGGACCAGGGATCGCGCGACCAGCCGCTGCCGTCACCTACCGGAAACACGTCGATATGGCCGTTCATCACCAGCCTTCGTCCGCTGCGCCCGCCCTCAAATTCGGAAACTACGTTAGGCAGGTCCTCGCGCGGCGCGACGATCGACGCCTCGATGCCGCGGCTCGCGAGATAACGCGTCACCACCGCCGCGGCCCGCCGCGTATTGCCCGGGGGATTGGGCGACGGCTCGCGGATGAAGGCTTGCAGAAAAGCGATGTGCGAGGCGCGATCGCGCTCGATCTCGGCCATCAGGTCGTCTTTCGTCACATGGTGCATTGACATTCTTCCCGGGCTTTGTAGTGTCGCAACTAGTAAAACGATTTACTAAAGGAAAAAATCGAAGGCAAGCCGGTTCATTCCAAGCCGGCCGTGACGAGCCGACGATCGCGCGGTCGCGGGCATCGTAGGACGACGAAGGCGCTTGGACGAAGACATCTGGACGAAAACACCTGCATGACAAGCATATTGAGTGAAGATGCCCTCATGGGCGGCGGCCGGGATGATCTCGCCGATGACCTTTCGGAGTTCGAGCATGTCCGACGCAAGCACATCGGCCGTTACGTCAGCGCCGCATTGATCGTCGCGCTCGCGTCCTGGGTCACCATGGCCTTCGCGCACGGCCGTATCGAATGGGCGTTCGTTGGCCAGTATGTTGCCGTACGTACCATCATCATGGGACTGGGCAACACCGTGCTGATGACTGCGCTCGCAATGCTGATCGGCATCGCGATCGGCGTGACGGTCGCCATCATGCGGCTCTCGTCCAATCCCGTGGTCAATTTGGCGGCGGCTGGCTATGTCTGGTTCTTCCGCGGCACGCCGGTACTGCTGCAGTTGCTGCTGTGGTTCAATCTGGCACTGGTGTTTCCTCATCTCGGCATTCCCGGACTTGTCGAGGTGCCGACCGTCGAGGTGATGACGCCGTTCCTCGCGGCCCTGCTTGGACTCGGCATCAATCAGGGAGCCTATACGTCGGAGGTCGTGCGTGCAGGTCTGCTGTCCGTCGATCAGGGGCAATACGAGGCCGCCAAGGCGATCGGCATGCCCCGCCTGCTGGCGTTGCGCCGGATCATCCTGCCTCAGGCCATGCGCGTGATCGTCCCGCCGATCGGCAACGAGGTCATTGGCATGGTCAAGCTGACGTCGCTTGCGAGCGTGATCCAGTTTCCGGAAATGGTCTACAGCGCCGAGAATATCTACTACGCCAACAACCGGGTCATCGAGCTGCTGATCGTCGCAGGCATCTGGTATGTCGTGGTCGTCACGGTGCTCTCGATCCTTCAGGGGCGGATCGAGCGATATTTCGCGCGCGGCGCCGGCGCATCCGGCGCTATGTCGCGAGCCGGAGCGTCGAGATGATGCAGATCGTCAAATCGGTCGGCGTGCGCAAATCCTTTGGCGCCTTCGAAGCCCTGCGGGGCATTGATCTTGAAATCGATTGCGGCGAGGTGCTGTGTATTGTCGGCCCATCGGGCTCGGGCAAGAGCACCTTCCTACGCTGCATCAATCAGCTCGAGGCGATTGATGCCGGCGCCTTGTGGGTCAATGGCGAGCTGGTTGGCTACCGGCGCAGCGGCCGCAAGCTGTTCGAGCTCTCCGAACGAGAGATCGCTCGGCAGCGGCTCGCGACCGGTATGGTGTTCCAGCGCTTCAACCTGTTCCCGCACAAGACCGCGTTGGAGAACGTCATCGAAGGACCGGTGCAGGTCCTGAGGACGGAGCGCAGGCAGGCCGAGGCGATCGCCACCGAGCTGCTCGCGCGCGTCGGCCTTGCGCACAAACGTGGTGCCTATCCGATCGAGCTGTCGGGCGGTCAGCAGCAGCGCGTCGCGATCGCCCGCGCGCTCGCGATGAAGCCCGCACTGATGCTGTTCGATGAGCCGACCTCCGCGCTCGATCCCGAGCTGGTCGGAGACGTGCTCTCCGTCATGCGCGACCTCGCGCGAACCGGAATGACCATGATCGTCGTGACGCACGAGCTCGGCTTCGCGCGCGAAGTCGCAAACCGGGTCTTGTTCATGGACCACGGCCTGGTGGTCGAAGCCGGATCGCCGGAGCAGGTGCTCGGCAGGCCAACCCAGGCCCGGACGCGCGATTTCATCTCGGCCGTGCTGAGCTAGCCGGTCGACACCATCGAGGATTGAGAAGCAGCATGTTGTCACGATCCCGCTCTTGTCTTGCAGTCGGCGCAGTCGTGGTCGCGTTCAGCCAGCCCATGGGCATCGCCGGCGCGCAAGGCACGAAGGCCGTTATCAATGCGGCGACGGTGCCGAAATATCCTCCGTTCGAATTCAAGGATCCGGCCTCGGGTAAGCTGATTGGATTCGATGTCGAGATCGTCGAGGCGATCGCCGCCCGGATTGGCATCAAGGTCAATTGGATCGATTCGAGCTTCGACCAGCTGATCAGCTCGGTCGAGACCAGACGTGCCGACGTGATCGTGGCCGGCATGGCCGACACGCCGGAGCGCCGCGCGACCGTGAACTTTCTCAATTACCTGCATGCCAACAGCGTGTTCTTCACGCTGCGAGCGAGCGCGGAGCGCTTTCCGGACATGGACGCGCTCTGCGGCAAGCGGGTTGCCACCGCGCGCCGGACCCTCTGGCCTGCCGCGATCGAGAAATGGAGCGATGAGCATTGCACCGCCGCCGGTAAGCCTGCGATCATCGTGATCGGCACGGACGGATCGCCGGATACGAGACTGCAGCTGAATCAGGGGCGCGCGGATGCGGCGGTCCAGGGGGCTGAAACCATTCCCTATCAGAATTCGATCGAGGGCAACCGCTACGTTATTCTCGGCAAGCCGTTCCTCGTCCAGGATATGGGACTAGGATTCGCCAGGGACGATTCGCAATTCGGGCAGAAGCTCAAGCAAGCGCTTGCCGCGCTCATGGCCGACGGCAGCTATCAGGCCTTGCTGCGCAAATGGGACCTGAACGGCAGCGCAATCGAGCAGGCCATGATCAACGGCCAGCCCTGAACGCACTGGCACGCCTCAATCATCCAGCTTGTTCAGATCCCGCACCGACTGCATGATCGGCTCGAAATTCGAGCGCGCGTCCAGTGCGTCGAACAATTGCGCGGTGTCTTCCAAGAGGCCGTGCGACCGCGCAATCGCAATGCGCACGTCCTCCTGCGGCGTGTCGGACAGCCGTCCGTGCCCGGACAGCAAAATCCTCGCGTTCAGTCCCTTGATGCGCTCCAGCGACTGGATATAGTCGGCGATGCTCCCCGAGCCGAACACGCCGCCCATCACGCCACCTGGCATCAAGGTGTCGGCAGCAAACAAGAGGCCCTTGTCCTGGTCGAACAGCGTGATGCAGGCCGAGGTGTGACCAGGCGTGTACATCACATTCAGGCGGAAATTGCCGAGGTCGATCAGATTGCCTTCCTCGAGCCAGATGTCGATGTTGATGGGCACGTTCGGCTCGTTGAACATCTTGCGCAGCATCGAGAAATCGTCGCGCAACATGATCTTGTTGGCGGCAAGCCGATGGGCCGCAACGTAGGTGCGGCGCTCGTTGAAGTGCCAGGCCGCGCCGATATGATCGAGATGCTCGTGGCTCAGCACCACCATGTCGATTGTCTCCGGCGGGCAGCCGACGAAGTTCAGACATTCCACCATGGCCGGATAGTTCGAGGACAGGCCGACATCGATCAGGATGGTGCGGGCCGAGCCGCGCACGAGATAGGCGTTGGCCGCGCGGTTGGAGAAGCGGATCTGATAGACGTCATCGGCGGCCTGGATCAGCGAGCAGACGTCGTTCTTCATCAGGATAGGGAATGCGGTCGGCTTGCGTTCGCTCATGATTGCGCCGCCCGGTAGGTGACGGCGTTGGAGGCGCGCAGGCGCTTTGAAAGGGCGTCCATCACCATCAGCGCGAAGGCCGGTTGCTGGCTGACGAGATAGACGAAGCGGGCGTGGTTGATCCGCATCACGCGCGTGTTCGGCGCGGAGGCGATCGCGGTCGCCGAGCGGACCGAGCCGTCGATCACGGCCATTTCGCCGAAGAACTCGCCCTTGCCGAGCTTGGTGATGCTGGTCTTGCTGGCGCCGTTCATCTTGGCGATCTCGACCTCGCCCTCGAGCACGACAAAGAGCTCGCGCCCGGTCGAGCCTTCCTCGAAGATGACGTCGTCGACAGCAAACGCGTTGATGCATTTCTCGATCGTCATGGCACCCCCAAACGCCTTCTGGCTGACGGGATGCGCCATGTTAACCGGGGAACCGTGACGGGCAAACAACCCCTTCGGCTAAGAGAGCGGCTTCTCGCCGGGGAGCACCGGCTGACAATTTGTTGCGCGCCGCCACGCCGGTTCCACCTTGCTGACCCAATTCGGCCTCGGACGAGTTCCTAAAATTTCGGTAAGCGGGTCCCGAGGTAAGGAATTCGCAAGCAATGAAAGTTACCAAAAAGTCAACCCAGACTGGAGTATTTGAGCCGTGAGCGAACCAATGTCCGACCTGGCTGGCCAGGACGCTGCCGCCGCCGACGCCGCTGCAACCGCGCCGCAGGTCGTCGAGGCTGCCGCCGGCATCGAGGCTCCCTCGATCGCCCCCGACCATGAGACCCCGCCCAAGGCGGACGCGCCGCAGGTCGATCCGCCCCGGATCGTGATCCCGAAGTTCGAAACCAAGGCCGAATCCAAGCCCGAGGCCAAAGCGGAGCCCAAGCCCGGCAAGCTGATCGTGATGGCGCCCTCGGAACGGTCCTGGGACCGCGAAGAGTTTGCCCCGCATGTGAAGGCCGACGAGGTTCGTGACACCAGCAGCAAGCGCCGCGTGTCGGCGATGGCCGCGGTGGTGGCGATCGCGGCCTGCGTCGGCGCCATCAGCGGCGCGCTTGCGACCGCCGGCATGATGCATTTTGCCAGCCCGCCGCCGGCTCAGGTCGCCGATACCAGCGCACTGGATGCCTCGGTCGCGCGGATCGACGCCGACATCGTGGCCCTCAAGGCCAATGTCGAGCACACCTCGAAGAATGGTCTTGCCCAGTTCAACCGGGCCAACGACCGCCTCGACAAGCTCGAGAAGGCGCAGGCCGAACCGTTGGCGAAGCTGGCCAAACTGTCCGAGACCGTCGACAAGCTCCGCGCCACGCCGCCGGCAGCCCCCGCGCAGGCCGCCGCAGCAGTGCCCGCCAAGGAAACCACCGGCTCGATCGCGCCGGCTCCGACCCAGGTCGCGACGGCCGCCGCCGCGCCGGCTGCCGTGCCGCCCGCGCCCGCCGCGCCCAAGACGGAGGTCGGCCGCTTGCCGACGATCGAGGGCTGGAGGCTGCGCGACGTCGCCAATGGCGGCGCGCTGATCGAGGGCCGGGGCGGCCTCTACGAGGTCTATGCCGGCGATCCCATTCCCGGCATCGGCCGTGTCGATGCGATCCGCCGCCAGGACGGCCGCTGGGTGGTCGTCACTTCCAAGGGGTTGATCGTCGCGCGCTGAACGGCCGATAGCTGAAACTCAAAAGAGGCGCTTCACCACCGCGTGAGGCGCCTTCTGGCTTGAATAGGCTGGCAGGCGCGGTGTTAGTGGAGGCATGAGCCGCGCGCCGCGAATTCTCCTGGCTGCCATCCTGTCGTTGGGCAGCGCCATGTCGCTCTCGGCAGAGAATGCGCCGCTCGTGCGTGGCACCGCGATCACCGATCCCGATCTCCTGAAGAAGCTCGACCAGAGCGATGCGCTGTCAATCTCGCGCCTGTTAGGGCCGGAGCGAAACGCGAATGTTCCCCTGACCAGCGACCAGCTGTTCGCCTCACTGCCGCAGCTCAAGGACATCCCGCCGGCAATCGATGCGGAGTTCGACCGCTACATCGCGCAGCACAAGGCAAAATTCCCGAGCGAGACCATCGGTGTCGGCGAAGATTTCGTCGTTCAGCTGTTCGATCGGGCCGTGATGAGATCCGCCAACACGCGCTTCGTGCTGGCTGGCATCGTCAATCGCATGGACCGTGCCTATGTGTCGGAGGAGTCCTGCGGGGAGATCCGTCTGATCTATCGTCTCGCACGGTTCGAGACCAGGCCTGACGGCAGCAGCGCCGCGACGCGCCTGCCGATGACGTTCAACCTCGTGATGAAGGCGCGCGATGCGCGCCAGACGGATGGTAGCGGCAAACCCATCACCTGCGCCGAGGTCGCACGGCGCTGGCTCGACAATGGCGACTGGCAGGGACTGATCGGCAGCCACTCTGCGCCCTACGATGCGATGATCGACCGCATCGAGACCAACATCCAGATCTCGATCGCGCCGAAATCGGCCCTGCACGATTTCCGCTCCGACTATCTCCTCAAGGTCTTCAAATACGACGCTGCCACCAAGACTTTCGAGGAATCGACGCTGGAGAACCAGATCGACCGCGACCGCATCCTGGCCGATGATGCGCTCCGCCGCGACTTCAAGACTTGGCTGCTCGAGCCCGCGAATCTCCGCGAGTTCGATCACGGCACGGTGCTGATCCCGGACAAGTATCTCGCCAAGGCCGCCGTGGCGCCGACGCCCGCGGGCCTCGACGGCTCGGCGTTGCAGCCGGAGTTCGGGATGATGCAAGGGGAAGGAAAAGGCGAAGATAAGAGCGATCCTGTCTTCACCGATAACGACGTCGTCGGCGCGCTGAAGCAGGCGGCCGCGCGCGGCATCACCATGGAAAACATCCGCTCGGTGGCCGGCTTCCAGCGTCGCCTCAACGATGTCACCTGCTCCGGCTGCCACCAGACCCGCGGCATCGGCGGCTTCCATTTCCCGGGCGTGGACTGGCTGACGGAGGGAGCCTCGAATTCCACCATCGTGCCGGCCTCGCCGCATTTCGTCGGCGATCAGCCCCGCCGCCGCGACATCCTGACCGCGTTCGCCGAAGGCAAACGTCCTGATTTTTCACGCGGATTTGCCAGCCGGCCGCAGACGCGCGGTAGTCGGGAACTCGCCGGCACCGAATATCAGGACGGCTGGGGCGCGCATTGTTCCCTGCAAAACGCGGGATCGGGAACGGCCGATAGGAGTTTCACGTCATGGACCTGTGCTAAAGGTCTCACCTGTCAGGCTGCGGCGGCTTCAAACCGCATTGGCATGTGCTTCATCAAGACGCGTTAGCGCATGATCCCGGGGCATGCGCCAGCCAACAAGCGATTTGGATGACCCATGACGGACACCGGCGAAGCCAACAAGGAGCGCAATCGCGAAATCGCGCGCAATGAGGAAGCCAAGCAGGTCACCGGCAGCGTTCGCGTCAGCTCCTGGGCCGTCGCTGTCGTCGTCATCGTCGGCGGAATCCTGTTCACGCTCGGCTGGCTGGCGCTGCGGTAGCCTTCACTTCGCGTAATCTGGCTATTGCCGGATTCCGGGAAGTCATGCAGGCGATAGACGGGCATGGGACCTCACGGCAGCGGTGTTCGGCTGTTATGCCGCGCTGGTTCGACGTCGTCATGGAGCGGCGGCCCCCTTACCCCACCGCCCCGGATCCCCGCAGCTGCTTGATCGCGGCTTCGTCATATCCCGCGCCACGTAAAATCTCGTCACTGTGCTCGCCGACGCCGGGCGGCTTGCGCGGCTGCATCTTCCTGGTGCCGTCGATCCAGATCGGCGAGCTGATGGTGAGCATGGTGTCGTTCTCGAACGGCACCAGCACCTCGTTGTCGAGCATCTGCTTGTCATCAGGAATGTCGTCGAGAATGCCGACGATGCCGAAGACGAGCCCGTTGCCATCGAGGATTTTTCGCCATTCTGCGAGGTCCTTGGTGGCGAATGTTTCGTCAAAGACCTTGATGAGCTCGACCGAGCGGGCGTGGCGATCCGCCTTGGTGGCAAAGCGCGGATCGGTGATCAAATCCTCGCGTCCGAGGCACTTGGCCAATGTCGGAAACTGCTTCTCCTCGCTGAGCAGCGACAGGATCAGCCAGCGGCCGTCCTTGCACTGGTAGTGGTTGGCAACCGCATTGAGCGCGCGCTCGCGCGGTCGCCGCTCGCCGAACTTGGCGCCGCAGAGTTTCGCCTGCGCCAGCACGCTCGCGGCCCACACCCCGTTGGCCATCAGGTTCGAGGCGACATGCGAGCCCTTGCCGGTCTTCTCGCGCTGATACAGTGCGGTGACGATCGCGCTGTACAGCGCCATGGCGCAGGGATGATCGCCCATGCCTGCGACGGAGCGGGCCGGCGTGGTGTCGGTGTCGGCCCGGACCAGATCCATCAGGCCGGAGCGCGCCCAATAGGCGTTGCTGTCGAAGCCGGGCTTGTTGGCTTCCTCGCCCTTCTCGCCGTAGCCGGTGAAGGAGGCGTAGATCAGCCGGTCGTTGAGATGAGCGAGATGGTCATAGGTGATGCCGAGCTTGGCGCGCACCGGCGGCGGCATGTTGGTGATGAACACGTCGGCCTCTTCGACCAGTCTGTAGAGCACGGCCTGGGCCTCGGGCTTGGAGAGGTCGAGCGCGAGGCTCTTCTTGTTGCGGGCCTCGAGCAGCCAGGCGAAATTGTGCTCGCTGGTGGGATAGCCGGGCAGGTTGGGCAGATTGCGGTAGGGGTCGCCGGCGCCGGGCGGCTCGATCTTGATGACGTCGGCGCCGAAATCGGACAGCACGGTCGCAGCCGCGGGCGCCGCGATGAAGCTCGCGCAGTCCAGAACCTTGAGCCCTGCAAAAATGCCTTTTTCCATCGCGGCGTTGCTCCTCGCTCTTGTTGTTTCCCGCCGGCTGGAATTCTGTAATCTCCAGACGGCACAATCATTTGACCGATGTTTCGGCGGGATGCAACGCTCGTCGGACAATCGCCGTCTCGGGGTCGTCATGCCAGAGGGTTATGGCAATCCGCTCGCCCCGGTTGTACAGCTTCTGAGCCTGCCCGCTGCTCGCCGGGCCGGCTTGTCTTGCTGCAAGGATCTGCCTGCTATGTCGATCCCGTTCGCTCGTCTGATGGTGCCTGCCGCGGTCATGTTCCTGTGCGGGGTGGCCGGTTTGGCGGAGGCAGGCGACCTCGAGGACTGCAATGGGCCGCTCCCTGCGAAGATAGAGCCCGGCTGCACGGCCATCATCAACGACCAGTCGCGTCCCGCCGCTGAACGGCTGCGTGCCTATGTGGGCAGATCGCACCTGTTCACGAGCCGGTCCAACGTCGACGGAGGTCTCGCGGATGCCGACGCGGCCGTGCAGATCGACCCGAAATCCGTGCCGGCGCTGCTGGCGCGCGGCTATGCACGGCAGCGCAAGGGAGATTTCGACGGCGGGCTGGCCGATATGAACCAGGCGATCGAGCTCGATCCCAACAGTCCGAACGCCTATGCAGCCAGGGGCGGGCTGAAGCTCGATCGGAAGCAATGGACCGATGCGGCCGCGGATTTCACCAAGACGATCGCCCTGAAGCAGGACTATGCCATGGCCTATGTCGGACGCGCGCGCGCCTCCGTCGAGACCTCGCAGCTCGATTCGGCGATGAGCGACGTCAACACGGCGATCTCGCTGAATGCGAGCCTGCCCGGCGCCTTTTTCTGGCGCGGCCAGATCTATCGCCGCAAGGGCGATCTCGACCACGCCATCGAGGATTTTTCGCGCGTGATCGCGCAGTCGCCGCAACCCGATCGCGGCGCCTATTTCGCGCGCGGGCAGAGCTTCAGTTCCAAGGGCGATTATGCCCGTGCGATCGCGGATTTCGACAAGGTGCTGTCGATCGCTCCTGGTGACCAGATGGCTCAGCAGCAGCGGCAGGCTGCGGTCGCGATGCAGGCGGAGCTCGCCAAGGTGCAAGGTGGGACCGCCGCGCCCGCGCCCTCGGCATCCACGGCGTCCAGGTCGGTAGCCGCCGATCCGCCGCCGGCAACGCCGCAAGCGACGGTTCCGCTGGCAACGATCCCGAAAGGAACATTCCCGGCACCGCCACCCGGCTTGAGCGAGGCGGCGCAATTGATGGCGCAAAAGAAATACGCCGATGCCCTGCCGCGTCTCAACACGGTGATTGCGGCCGATCCCCGCAATGTGCAGGCGCTGAGATACCGGGTCTCGGCGAACCTGTCGCTGTCCCATTTCGCGGAGGCGCGGACCGACATCGATACGCTGCTCAGGATGAAGCCGAATGACGGACCCTTGCTGGTGTCCCATGCGGTTGCCTCGATCGGGATGAGGCAGTTCGACCAGGCCACCGCCGATGCCAACCAGGCCCTCAGCATCAATCCGAATGATGCGGCCGCTTATATCTGCCGCGGCATGGCGAGCCGCCTGACCGGAAAGTTCCAGGACGCGATCGCTGATCTCGACCGCTCGATCTCGCTCAACGACAAGGACTACATGGCCTTCGCCGAGCGCGGTCAGGCCTATATGGGGCTCAATCAGAACGACAAGGCCGTCGTCGATTTCGATCGTTCGCTGGTGCTCAACCCCGTCAACGACAACGCCCGCGCCGCCCGCGGCCTCGTGCTGCTGCTGAAGGGAAACAGCGCCGAGGGCCTCGTCGACGTCAAGAACGCGCTCGATCGCAATCCCAACAACCAGGTCGCCGAGCTCGGCCAGGGACTGGCGATGCTGCTCTCGGGGCAGTACGACCGCGCGATCGTCGCGCTCGACCAACTCGTCGGCAAGCAGCCTGCCTTCGACACCTTCGTGCGGACACTCCGCGCACGCGCCTATCTCGGCAAGAAGGATGCCGCTGGCGCCATGACCGATCTCGATCTGGTGCTGAGGACACGGCCGAACGATGCCGATGCGCTCGGCCTGCGCGGCATCGCCTTCACCTCGATGAAGCAATACGACAAGGCGCTGGACGACCTCGGCAAGGCGATCACGCAGAAGCCCACCATCGAACGCTATTTTGCGCGTGCCACGGCCTATGAGGGCAGGGGCGATCTGGACAAGGCGACGGACGATTATCGCAGCGCCACTCAGATGGCGCCGGCGAACGTGTTCGACATCGCGGCCCAGACCCAATCCAGGTTGAAGATCCAGCAGCTTTCCAAGCGCACGCCCTGCGGCACCTCCGGGCGCGGCGACAAGGACGACACTTGCCTGTAAGCTACTCCTCGCCCGCCAGCAGTGCGGCGTTGCCGCCGGCCGCGGCGGTGTTGATGGTCACGGTCTGCTCGGTGGCAAATCGTGCGAGATAGTGCGGACCGCCGGCCTTGGGGCCGGTTCCGGACAGGCCGTTGCCGCCGAACGGCTGCACGCCGACCACGGCGCCGATCATGTTGCGGTTGACGTAGATGTTGCCGACCTGGACGCGGTCGATGATCGCCTCGATCGTGTCGTCGATACGGGAGTGGATGCCGAGCGTAAGCCCATAGCTGGTACGCTCGATCGCCTGCAGGACTCGGGCGAGGTTTTCGGCCCGGTAACGCACCACATGCAGGATCGGGCCGAATACCTCCTCGGTCAGTTGGCCGGCATCCGTCAGCTCGAAAATATGCGGCGCGACGAAGCAGCCCTGTGGTGCCGTGCCTGCAAAGTGCAGCCGCGCCTCGCTCTTCATTCGCGCGATATGCGCATCGAGCCGCTGCTTGGCTTCGAGATCGATGACAGGGCCGACATGGGTCGCGACATCTGAGGGATCGCCGATCTTCAGTTCGCGCGCCGCGCCCGCGATCATCTCGATCATGCGGTCGGCGACGTCCTCCTGCACGAACAACAGCCGCAGCGCCGAGCAGCGCTGACCGGCGGAGCGGAACGCGGAGGTGACGACGTCGTCGGCAACCTGCTCTGGCAGCGCGGTGGCATCCGCGATCATGGCATTGATGCCGCCGGTCTCCGCGATCAGTGGCACGATCGGGCCGTCCTTGGCGGCGAGCGTCCGGTTGATCGCGCGCGCGACTTCGGTCGAGCCGGTGAAGACGACGCCGGCGACGTCAGGATGCGCGGTCAGCGCCGCGCCGATGCGGCCGTCGCCGGTGACGAGGTGCAGCGCGCTGTTGGGAATGCCGGCCTCGTGCAGCAGGGCGACGGCCTCGCGCGCAATGCGCGGCGTCTGCTCCGCGGGCTTGGCCACCACGCTGTTGCCGGCCATCAGCGCCGCCGCGACCTGGCCGAGGAAGATCGCCAGCGGAAAATTCCATGGAGAAATCGCCACGAAGACGCCGCGGCCACGCATGGCGAGCGCATTGCTCTCGCCGGTCGGGCCCGGCATCGACGTCTCCTGACCAAACAGCTTGCGGCCCTGCGCGGCATAATAACGGCAGAAATCGGCGGCCTCGCGCAGTTCGGACAGTGCGTCGTCGAGCGTCTTGCCGCCCTCGGCTTGCAGCAGTGCGATGAAATGGGACCTGCGGCTTTCCAAGAGATGCGCAGCCTGCTCCAGCGCGGCCGCACGTGTCGGGGTCTGCGTCCGGCTCCATCCAGCAAAGCCGGCGCGGGCCGCAGCGATCGCAGCGCCTGCCTGTTCGGGCGTGGCGTCGGTAACAGGCTTGAGCTCGGGCGTCGCCGCCTTGACGTCGGCCAGCAGCCGATCGAGCGCGGTGCGCTCGCCGAACTCGATGCCGCCCGAATTGTGCCGCTCCGGCGCGAACAGGTCGCCGGGCAACGGAATCCTGGCGTGATGCGCGTGATCGGGGCGGACGATGAGATCGACCGGACGCTTCAGCAGCGCTGGCACCGGGACGCGATAGTCGGCGGCCTGCGCCACGAAGGAGGAGTTGGCGCCGTTCTCGAGCAGACGTCGCACCAGATAGGCCAGCAGGTCGCGGTGGCTGCCGACCGGCGCATAGGTACGGTAGGCGATCTCTGGGTGATCCTTGGCAAGCTGCTCGTAGAGCGCCTCGCCCATGCCGTGCAGGCGCTGGAATTCGAAGCCGCCGTCCTCGCCGGCGAGTTCCAGCACGGTCGCGACGGTGAGGGCATTGTGGGTCGCGAATTGCGGGAAGATGCGAGGTCGCAGCGCAAGGAGCTTCGACGCGCAGGCGACGTAGTTCAGATCCGTCATCGCCTTGCGCGTGAAGACCGGATAGCCGTCGAGTCCGCGCTCCTGCGCGCGCTTGATCTCGGTGTCCCAATAGGCGCCCTTGACCAGCCGCACCATCAGCTTGCGGTCGTGCGCCCGCGCCAACTCGTGGATGTAATCGATCACGGCGCTGGCGCGCTTCTGATAGGCCTGGATCGCGAGCCCAAAACCGTCCCAGCCCTCGAGCGAGGGATCGGCGAGCGTTGCTGCGATCACGTCGAGCGACAGCTCGAGCCGGTCGGCTTCCTCGGCATCGACGGTGAAGTTCAGGTCGTGCGCTTTGGCGCGGCGGGCAAGATCCAGCAGCAGCGGCACCAGCTCGGCCATCACGCGGTCGCGGCTGATCGCCTCGAAGCGCGGATGCAGCGCCGAGAGTTTTACCGAGATGCCCGGCCGGTCGGGCAGGGGATGGTTGCCCGCGGCCTTGCCGATGGTGTCGATCGCGCGGGCATAGGCGTCGAAATAGCGTCTGGCGTCTTCAGCCGTACGCGCACCTTCGCCGAGCATGTCGAAGGAATAACGCGGCTTCTGGCCGGAGCGTGGTTTCCCCCGTTCCAGCGCCTGCTCGATGGTCTCGCCGAGTACGAAGTGATTGCCCATCAGCCGCATCGCCTGGCGCGTGGCGGTCCGCACCGCGGGCGCACCGAGCCGCTTCACCAGACGGCCGATGGTGCCGTCGGGCGTCTCGCCTGGCTGGATCACCCGCGCCGACAGGCCGAGCGCCCAGGCCGAGGCGTTGACCAGGAACGCGGTGGACTTGGTCTCGTGATGGATGAAGTCGCCCTCGCCGAGCTTGTCCTCGATGAACTGGTCGGCGGTGCGCGCATCAGGCACCCGCAGTAGCGCCTCGGCCAGCACCATCAAAGCGAGCCCTTCCTTGGTCGAGAGCGCGAACTCGCGCAGCATGTCCTCGACTCCACCCAGATTGCCTGCGAGGCGGTCGTCGCGCTTGCGGATCGCCTCGATCAGTCGCGTCGCCATGCGGTCGATCCGCGCTTCCTGCGGCGGGCTAAGATGCGCCGAGGGGAAGAGCCGTGCGGCGATGTCGGCATCGTCAGGCGCGTAGGGGGCGGAGAAGGGCGGTGGGATGTTCGGCATGGCGTGTCCTGTGGCTCAAATCCAGGATAAAGCCCGCGTGACCGTAGTTCGATAGACAAGATATCAATTTTGCCTTAGAAAATGAAGCTAATTGACGCTTTCGCCGTAGGAAATATGGATCTCGATCGGATCGACCGGAGAATCCTCTCGATTTTGCAGGAAGATGGGCGAATCGCCAATGTCGAGCTCGCCGAGCGCATCGGGCTGTCGCCCACCTCGGTCGGCGAGCGGCTGAAGCGCCTGCAACGCGAGGGATTTATCGAAGGCTATGGCGCGCGGCTTAATCCGCACCGGCTTGGCCTTGGCCTGCTGGTGTTCGTCGAGGTGCTGCTCGACAAGACCACGCCTGATAATTTCGAGCGGTTTGCGCGCGCGGTGAAACTCGCGCCCGAAGTGCTGGAGTGTCACATGGTTGCAGGCGGCTTCGACTATCTTGTGAAGGCGCGGCTGGCCGACATGACCGCCTATCGGCGTTTCCTCGGCGAGACGCTGCTGTCGATGCCGGGTGTGCGCGAAACGCGCACCTATGCGGTGATGGAGGAGATCAAGCGCGACGCACCGTTGCCGGTGGGCTGACCACATGCGGTCGCGATTGTCGTTGCTGCGGCGTTGATTGGCGATCTCGACGGCAAATAGCGTTCCGCGTGCAGTCGCAACGCCTGTCGTCGAATGCACTGATCGTCTTCTAAAATCTTCTTGGCCCCACTCCCGGATCAATCCGGGAGGCCGCGAAGGCTGACGGGCTTATACTTTGAGGTTCTCTGCGGAGGTCTTGCCCCGGTTTGCGATCTCTTCATACTCAACCGTCTGGCCCTCGTTGAGCGAGGACAGGCCGGCTTTCTGCACTGCCGAAATATGGACGAAAACATCCTTGCCGCCCGACGCAGGCTGGATAAATCCATAACCCTTGGTCGGATTGAACCACTTGACCGTACCTTTAGCCATCACGTCTTCTCCGCGGGTCTTCCTCCGAGATCGCGAACCGCCAGTCCCCGCCAACCGGCTGGTTCGGTCCTACAGGATACGCGGAATGTGGCGGGCTTGGTAGATCAAACCACATCCGCATTTCGCCGAAATTCGCTCAACTTCGCGGCGTTTTTGCCGGTTTTGCCCGTTTCGCGGTCAATTGGCCCCGGTGCCGTCAGTAGGTCGCGGCAAGATAGTCCACGATCTTGCCGACGTCGGCGTCCGCAATCGGCGCGCCATAGACCTTGATCATCTTGGTCACCTCGGCCTGCCAGAACGCCTTCTTGTCCTTCATCGGCGGCTGCGTGGCGATGTAGTCCGACGAGTGGCACGCGGCGCAATTGCCCTGCACCATTTCGAGATTGGGGCCCGGCCTGAAGGCTGCCGTCTCGTCAGGGGTCTTGTAGTCGACCGGCGCGGCAAGGGACGAACCTAGCGTGACGGCGAGGGCAAAGGCGATGGCGGGGAGAACGGTGCGCTGCATGATCATTCTTCCTCAGGCCACGCTGACGCGGACGGTTTCGACGACGTTGCGCAAATAGCCCGCCGGGTTCCAGCGCGGGGTATCCGGCTGCGTCTCGCCGGAATTGCTGGTGGCGCGTACCTTGAGCTCGACCTGGCCTGCGGCGAGCTTCACCGGCAGCTTCCATTCGCGGAACGAGTAGTTGCCGAGATCCTTGCCGAGCTTGGCGGAAGCCCAGGTCTTGCCGCCATCGGTGGAGACCGAAACGTCCTTGATGCCCTTGCCGCCGTCGAAGGCGATGCCGCGCAGCGTCGTGCGTCCCGTCTTCAGCTTGGCGCCGTCGGTCACGTTGGTGATGAAGGAGCGGATGGTGAAGCGGTTGATCGGGATCGTCGCCTTCGGCGTCGTGCCGGGCTCGACCGAATTGTCGGGCGTATCGGGAATCCGGTAGGCCGACTTCATCCAGAAACCGTCATAGACGCTATCGATGACGGTGATCTCGTTGAGGTGCTTGACCCAGTAGGTGCCGTAATAGCCTGGAACGATCAGGCGCAGCGGGAAGCCGTTGAGGAACGGCAGGTCCTCGCCGTTCATGCCATAGGCCAGCATCACCTCGCCGTCGGTGGCGTGATCGAGATCGAGCGCCTTGGCGAAATCAGGCGTCTTGTCGCTGACCGGCCCGTCCATGCCAGCGAATACGACCTGCTTGGCGCCGGTCTGCACGCCGGCCATCTCGAGCACGGCTTTCAGCGGCACGCCGCGCCAGCGCGCATTGCCCATCGCGCCATTGGCGAGCTGGCCGCCGGCAACGCGCGGCTCGAAGAAGCCGCGGCTGTTGCCGGAACATTGCGCTACGGCGACGATCTCGGTCGCCTTCATTTTCCTGATGTCCTTCAGCGACAGCTTCAGCGGCTTGTCGACCTTGCCCTTGACCTCGAGCGTGAACTTGTCGGGATCGAGATTGTAGGGGAGGTCGGCGAGGTGATAGCGCACGAAGAACGCGTTGTTCGGCGTGATCGGGCCGTCGTCGAAGATGGCAAACGGCGTCTCGAGCTGCGGCGGACGGCTGGTGAGCCCGATCATCGGCCGCTTCTGCGGATATTTCACCAGCGGCCGCTCGCCATTGGCAAAAGGCAGCGTAACCGTGTCGAGCGCCAGCGCCTTGGTGGAATTCAATGTGGCCGCCATGGCGGCAAGGCCCGCTCCTTTGAGCAGGTCGCGTCGGTCGAACATTCAGGTCTCCTCCCGGAGCTTTTCGTTGGCCCGCGGTCATCACCGCGAGATCCGCGCTCATCTGTCTCAACCGTTTGGCTGAAGTCAATTCGTGCTTTCGCAGCAATCCCATGCCGCTGCGCCGCAACAGGCCGGTGTTATGCGAGATGATTCTTTCTTCACCTCTCCCGCTTGCGGGAGAGGCCGGGAGAGGGCTTTCCCCTCTAGGGGATTGTCCCAATGCGGAGACACCCTCTCCCCAACACTCTCCCGCAAGCGGGAGAGGGAGCGCACCTTCCGCGTGGCTCGCGTTACGCCGCGACGCGCTCGCCGCCGGCAATGATCGCGGACAATGTCCTGGTGTCCGCAACGACGCGCACCACCATCGGCTCGTCGCGGCCGCGAATCGCGACCTCCTGCTTCGGCAGCACGTCGTCGGCGAGGCGGGCGGTACGGCGGACCTCCTCGGAGACGATGGCCTCGCAAGCCAGCGTCTTGGTCATGTCCTGGAGCCGCGCGGCGACATTGACGGCGTCGCCCAGCGCGGTGAAGACGATGTGATCGCGATAGCCGATATCGCCGATGATGACCTCGCCGCCATGGACGCCGATGCCGAAGCGGATTGGCTGGCGCAGATCGTGGCTCAGGAGCTCGTTCAGTTCGTCGACATGGGCCGCAATGCCGGCAACGGCCTTCAGCGCCTGCCGGCAGGCGGTGTGCGGATCGGTCGTGAGCCCGAACAGCGCCAGCATGCCGTCGCCGACGAACTGGTTCGGCTGGCCGCCATTCTCGATCACGGCCTGCGATACCGCACCTAGGAAGCGATTGACGATGAAGACGGTGTCGAACGGTAGCCGCTTCTCGGCGAGTTGCGTCGAGCCGCGCATGTCGACGAACAGGCTGACGAGATAGCGCTCCTGGCCGATCCCTGCCGGCGAGGATCCGTGGGCGTCGGCCGACAGCATGTGCGGCATGAACAGCTGGAAGAAGGAGAGATCGGAATCCGGGCGCAGCTGGCAGGCCAGGCGGATCGAGGGATCGGCGGTGCCGACGCGGGCCAGCACGAATGCCTCGCGCTGCGAGGGCTCGGGCAGGGCGCCGTGGTCGCCGATGATGCGGATGCGGCAGGTCGAGCAGCGCGCGCGACCGCCGCAGACGCTGGCATGCGGCACGTTGTGGCGCAGGCTCGCCTCCAGCACCGAGAGACCCTTCGGCACGCGCACGGTCTTGCCGTTGCCGTAGGACAGCGCGATCATGCCGCCGCGCCGCTCGCGCCAGCCGCGCACGCCGCGCGCCAGCAGCACCAGCCCGAGCAGGCCGAAGTAACCCATCGTCAGTCTGCCGGTGATGCGGTCGAGCGTATCGGCCTGCGCGAACGTGCCGACCTCGCGCTGCGTGTAGTTCTGCTTGCGCCAGTCCGCATCCTCGCTGTCGGCAGCCACACTGCGGCCACCCTGGTAGATGCCGAGCAGCGCCAGCGTCGGGATCAGCACGGCGGCCGCGAGCAGATAGGGTGCCGCGCGCATGAAGAACGGTTTCAGCCGGAGCCAGAAATAGATGCCGATACAACCGTGGACCCAGGCGATGATCAACAGAATCATCATGCTCCAGAGCCGGCCGGGCGCCACGACGAAGAACAGATAGAGCTCCTGCGGATAGAGCTTCTCGTGGCCGTAAAGCGTCTGGCCCAGCCGAATGCCGATTACATGCGCCATCACCAACGCGGGGATGCTCAGGCCCAGCAGCAGCTGCAGCGGCTCGATCGTCCGCCAGCGGAACTCGCGGCGCTGGTACAACGCATAGATGCCGAGCCCCATATGGGTGAAAGCCGCGCCGTAGAATACGATCGCGACAGGCAGGAACTGCCAGAACGCGGTGTGGTAGTAGACCCCGACCTGCATGGCATCGACCGAGATGTTGCCGAGCGCATGGTTGAGGAAATGGCTGACCACATAGGAGAACAGGATGACGCCGCAGACCAGCCGCACTTGCCGCGCGCTGGTCGAGCGGACGAGTTCGGGCAATCGGGAAAGAACAGTCGTGGCCATGATTCGGTTGTATCAGCTCCCTGAGGAGAACAGCCAGCGGAGAGTTAAATTCCGCAAGAAGATGGCCGGTCTGATCACATGCGCGACAAGGTTACGTTAGGGTAAGTATTGCGGAGTGGACAGGTCTCGTAGGGTGGGCAAAGGCGCTCTTGCGCCGTGCCCACGCATCTTCAGGTGGTGGGCACGTTTCGCTTTGCCCACCCTACGCGACCGTCCGTGACGGCTGACATGGTGCGCACCAGCCGGCCACATTGACTCCCCCTCCCAAGTCGGGGAAAAGCGCGGCCGTGACGATCGCTCCCGACATCACCGTGAAGCCCGATGGCGCATTGCGCCGGCCGCTGGTCATCGCCGTGCTGGTGATTGCCGCCATGACGGTGCTGCGTATCATCTATGCCTCCGCAATCGAGCTGCGCACCGACGAGGCCTATTACTGGACCTGGTCGAAAGAGGGCGCGCTGAGCTTCCTCGATCATCCGCCCGGCATCGCCTGGCTGATCCGCTTCGGCACCGCGATCTTCGGCGACACCGTGCTTGGCGTGCGCTTCGGCGGTATTGTCGCCATGCTGGTGACGCAGCTGTTGCTCGCCGACATCGTCCGCCGCCTCACCCATGATGTGCGCGCGATCATGGTGGCCGTGCTGATGCCGGAAGCCGCGCTCTATTATGGCCTGCTGATGGCCAAGGTCGCACCCGACGTCGCCATGATCCCGTTTGCGATGGCGATGATGTGGTCGCTGGTGCGGCTGGCGCAGGGTGGCGACGGCCGCTGGTGGCTCGCGGCCGGGCTGTTCGCCGGCCTGTCGCTGCTGTCGAAATTCACCGCGATCATGTTCGCGCCGGCGGTCGCTGCGTTCCTGCTGGTGCCCGATTGGCGGACGCGCTGGCTGCGCAGTCCGCATCCCTACCTCGCGGTGCTGATCGCCGTGGCTGTGTTCTCGCCGGTCCTGATCTGGAACGCGCAGCACGACTGGGCCTCGTTCCGTTTCCAGGGCGTGCGCGCCACCGCAAATTACGGCATTTCGCTGCGAACCATCGGCGACTATATCGGCCTGCAATTCGGCCTCGTCGGGTTCGTGATGCTGCCGGTGGTGCTGTCGGCTCTCGTCATGACGGCTTGGCGCGGCTATCGCGCGCGCGAGCCGGTGGCGATCCTGCTGTCGACGGCGGTGCTGGTGCCGTTCGTCTACTTCTTCTTCAAGTCGCTGACGCTCAGGGTGGGCGATACCTGGCCGATGTTCATGTGGCCGGTCGGCTTCGCGGCCGCGGCGGTGAACCTTGCCGTGCTGCCGAAGGAAGGCTGGTCGGCGCGCTCAAGCATCTTCTGGGTGAACGCGGCGCTGGTGTCGGGGATCGCCTTCGTCGTGATCGTGTTCCTCTATTACGTCGCCGCCCCCTGGAACTTGCTCGGCAAGATGGATCCGATCGGCGCCGAGGCTGGTTACGACCAGGTCGCCGCCCGTGCGCAGGCCGCGCTGGACGAGACCGGCGCCACCTGGATCGCGACCACGGATTACCGCACCTATGCGATGATGCGCTGGCTGTTTCGCGGCAAGGTGCCTGTGGTCGAGATCAACGAGCGCGGCCGCTTCCAGGATTTTCGCGATCCCGGCATCGACAGGATCAGGGGACATGCCGGCCTCTATGTCGGTCGTCAGCCCGACGATCATTCGCCGCTGTGGGAGCTAATCCCCGCGATGCGCGAGCAGCTTGGCCAGGTCGAACGTCGCTGGCGGGGCGTCCTCATCGATACCTACACGCTCGACAAGCTCACCGGCTGGACTCCGGAGCTCTCGCCGCCAAAGGACTCGCCGCTATTCCAGTGGCGGGTGCTGGCCCTGCGAGTCACGCCTCCTCCTCTTTCCGCCGCAGCAGATCCGCTGCGAGGTCCGACAGTTTCGGCGGCGGCAGCGCGGCGAATGGCAGCGGCCTGGTGACGTCGATCGCGGCCAGGCCCAGCCGCGCCGTCAACAGCCCGTTGAGCATGCCTTCGCCCAGCCGCTGCGACAGCTTTGCTGCGATCCCGTGCCCGAGCATCTGCTGCACCAGGCTGTCGCTGGCGGCGAGGCCCCCGGTGATGGCGAGGTGGGCGATGACGTGGCGGAGCAGGCGGACCATGCCGAGCGCGCCGGGTCTGCCGCCATAGAGCCGGGCGAGCTGGCGGATCAGGCGCAGCGAGGCCACGAACACGAATAGCACGTCGAACAGCGCGCGCGGCGACACCGCCGTGACGATCGAGACCCGCTGCGCCGCCGACGACACCAGCCGCCGCGCCTCGGCATCCAGCGGCGACATCAATTCGCGCTCGGCGAGCCGGATCATGTCGGCGCCGTCGATGATCTCGCCGGTGTGGCTTTCCAACGCGGCACGGGCGCGCGCGAGTTGCGGGTTCTGGTGCGCAATGGCGATCAGGTCCTGCACGATGGCGCGGCTCTCCTTGCGATCGTCGCTGGCGAGGACCTCGGCGGCACGCCGGTGCAGTTTTTCGATCGTCGCAAGCCGTGCGAGGCCGAACGTCTCGCGCGCGATCACCACGGCGAGCGCCAGCGTGGTGACGAAGGCGAGCGCGAGCCCGACGAAGCCGAGGCTTTCGCTGCGTGCAAACAGATCCTCGATCAGCCTGACAACGCCAAGCCCGGTGCCGAGCAGCGTCAGGCCGGCGACGCCGGACCAGAATAGCGCGCCCCAAGGAAAGCCGCGACGTGCCGGGAGTGCCGTTTCGATCGGCACCGGCAGCGCCTGAGGATCGTGCTCCGGCGTGATCTGGATCGTGGCGCGGCCAAGCCGGCTGGTCTCGTCGGCCTCGCTGACGACAACGTCGGGATCGTCGAGCCGGAACGTCGCCGGCCGCCGTGGCTTCGATCGGTCGTTCATGCGAGCTTGTCTCCGATCAGGAACTGCAAGGCGCGGTCGAGACGGATGTGAGGCAGCGCCGGCTCGTCATTGCCCTCGCGTTCGAGCTTGGGCGGGCGGAAGCGCAGGAAGCGGAAATCGCTTGTCTCGGCAGCTTGCGTCGAGAGGCCGCGGAATGCGGTGCTGCCATTGAACAAGGGCTCCGGATCCAAAGGCAGATCGCCCGGGAAGGTCGCAACCTCCGTGTTGCCGTCAAAGAATTCCCCGTTGGCGCTTTCGCCTGCGGCCGGCGTGCCCAGGATCGAGGGAAGTTTGTCGCGGCCATGCGCAACCTGTGCCTCGCGCGTGGCGCGGACGGCGGCAAGCGCCACCACGTCGATCTCAGCGCCGGTGTCTTCCGCGCGCGCGGCGGCGCGGGTGACCGCGCGGCGCAGCACGGCCTCGAGGCGGTCGTGGCTGGAATGATGCAGATGATCCGCCTTGGTCGCCGCGAACAGGATGCGATCGATGCGCGGCCTGAACATGCTGGAGAGAAACGTGCTGCGGCCGATGTTGAAGCAATCGAGAATTCCTGATAGTGCCGCTTCGAGATCGTGCAGCGCCTCGGGCCCCGAATTGAATGCGGCGAGCGCATCCGCCAGCACGATCTGGCGATCGAGCCGGGCAAAATGATCGCGAAAAAACGGTCGCACCACGACGTCCTTGTA